>JANQHF010000115.1 GCA_028282725.1 Saprospiraceae bacterium | reverse complement strand
GAGCTTCATAAAATGCTATATTAAATTTATAGGCAACGCAGTGATCCCTGGTGGCATTGATGATTCGCTTATTGAACTCAAAGACGGGATCATCATATTGATTCATGATCCATCGGGGAATCCTTCCCACATCAGTATCGAGTCCCACGCATAAAACGGTCTCTTTCGATTTGATTTGAGTTACTAATTCTTCCCTGGTCATTTATTCACTTGAACCATCTGTGTCGGATCATACTTTTTGTGTCTTACCGAGACCTGTTCTACAAATCTGTCTGCCATTTCTTGAAACACGGCAGATTGCACATCTTCATCTTTCAACATGGTTGGCTTTCCCTGGTCTCCTCCTTCGCGAATACCTTGTACCAGTGGTACCTGCCCTAAGACTACAGTTTTGTATTTTTTGGCCATTTCCTGAGCTCCACCTTTTCCAAATATGAAATATTTATTCTCCGGTAATTCTTCAGGCGTGAACCAAGCCATATTTTCGACGATGCCCAGGATCGGAATGTTAATACTATCCAATCCGAACATGTTGCTCGCCTTGATGGCATCGGCAACCGCTACCTGTTGTGGTGTCGTCACAATTACGGCTCCGGTCACCGGAACACTTTGTACGAGAGTCAATTGAATGTCCCCGGTGCCCGGAGGTAAATCGATGATCAGGTAATCCAGTTCCGGCCAGATGCATTCATTGATAAACTGTTTGATGACTCCGCTCAATCTTGGGCCCCTCAGGATCACCGCCTGTTCCGGATCTACGATAAATCCAATGGACATGACATGAAGCCCATATTTGGGAATGGGGATCAGCTTTGGTTTGCCATAGACCTCCTGGATTTGAGGACGTTGTCCCACGAGGTCAAGCATTGTCGGGATTGAAGGGCCATACAGATCGGCATCCATCAAGCCCACTTTCAGACCATTCTTTTGCAATGCCAGGGCGAGATTCACGGCAATGGTGGATTTGCCGACCCCCCCTTTGCCTGAAGCAATGGCAACAACATTCTTCACCTGAGGCAGGACCGTCTTGTTCCCTCCTTTTTGAGCGGCAAAATGAATGTGAATCTCTGCATTCTTAAAGGCATCCTTCAGCAAGGCATAACATTCGGAATTGATGGCAAATTTGGCTTCCTGTCCGAGGTCATTTACCGAAAGTGTAAAGAAGATCTGATGTTCCTGGATTTTCAATGCACTGACCCTCTTCCCCGTAATGAGGTCAACACCAGTTGATGGATCCTTTACCTGTCTTAATATTTCTACAACTTTATTATTGTCGATCATGAGCCTGCAAAATTGATCTTATTCTTTAGCTAATCAAAATCAAATCGTTGATTCAACAAAAATGGTATGATTATAAGAAGATTTATTATGTATTTGTTCGGATCAGTTCATCATAAAATCGAAAGATAACTGATATGAACCGGATGATCTCTCTGTTCCTTTTGGCCCTGGCCCTGCCATTGACAGGTCAAAAGAAAACCAGTGAGGCCGATATGTACATGGTATTCAACAATAACAAAGTATACGGTGCTTACTGCGGAATTGCCGGGACACACCCACCCAGCCGAATGCTGATCGAAAAATTTATAATCGATCAGAATATGACACAAATCAACGAATGGCAAAATAGTCCAAATTCTGTTATTCGGACTTATGCGGCGGAGGCGCTCATTCGACTCCACAACGAAGGCATGAAATTAAGTGAAGTTGAGCTCATCTTTATCTCTGAAATGAAGGAAAATGATGAATTGATCAGTTCTTGCCGGGGATGCATTCATTCCATGATCACCATTCGGGAAGCCCTGTACGATTATAAGCTCAAAGGATTATAGATGCACTTGAATATCTGTTGGAGAACGCGTAGTTTTAGATACATCCTGAAACTGCCATGAAGTTACTTCCAATGTTCCCGTTAGAAATTGTGGTGTTTCCTTATGAATCACTCAATTTACACATCTTCGAACCCCGCTACCGTGAGCTGATCGAGGATTGTCAAAACCAGGACATCCAATTTGGAATACCATACTATCGATCTGATTACGCATTGAAATTTGGCACCATTGTCTCTTTGCAGAAAGTATCCCGAACGTATTCGGATGGGAGGATGGACGTCAAGACGAGAGGAATTCGACCTTTTGAACTCAAGCGATATGTGAAGACTCACCCTGGCAAGTCATACCCCGGAGGTTACATTGAAGAATTGTATTGGGAAACCGAAGGCCGGGATTATCTACGGTCATCTATCAAGGAAAAACTGAGTGAATTATACCACTTCATGAATATCCATAAATGGCCCAAAATCCTGGACAAAAATTTTGTGACTTTCGAAATTGCCCACAAAGTGGGATTCAGCAAAAGCCAGGAATATGAATTTCTCCAGATCGCATCAGAGACCGACCGACAGCAATTTATGATCGATCATCTGAGCCGTATGATCCCAATGATCAAACAGGCGGAAGAGATGCGACAAAAGGTACAGATGAATGGTCATTTTAAGGAAATCACTCCGCCGAATATCTAGTACCTGTCTATTTCATAAATAGGACACAGTCCAGTATGTTGCATTCACATGCCTGTGAGAGGATGGGAGACATGATTAATCGATATCTTTCGTATTTTCGAAATTGTCGATAATCTAGAATATGGCAAGAAATGCAATCGCAATCATCCTGGGTATAGTTGTGGCTTTCCTGGTAATTATGTCCATCCAGATGATCAACTACTCACTCTTCCCTCTTCCTGAAGGAATTGATATGGAAAACCAGGAGGCTATGAAAGAACATATTCAGACACTACCTGTAACGGCTTTTGTGATCGTCCTGCTCTCTTATCTCATCGGGACCTTTGTCTCGGTCTTCGTGGCTATAAAGATTGCAGCAAGTCACTTCCGAACCATAGCCTTGATCTTAGGAACATTCCTGATGATCATGTCCATAATCAACCTGATCCGGATCCCGCATCCCATATGGTTTATGATCATAGAGGTGCTCATCTTCATTCCCACGGCACTATTTGCCCAGAGACTTGCTCAACCTATAACACTATGATGAGAAGATATTCTGACGTTGACAGCTACATTAACGCACAAGACAAGTACAAGGATGTCCTGGAAAAGCTCAGAGCACTGTTATCAACTACTGAATTGGTAGAAACGGTCAAGTGGGGTATGCCGACTTACACGATCAATGGAAAGAATGTTGTTGGCATGTCAGCTTTCAAGAATCATGCAGGAGTCTGGTTTTTTCAAGGGGCTCTCCTGAAAGACCATTACGAGGTATTGATCAATGCTCAGGAGGGAAAGACCAAGGCCCTCAGGCAATGGAGATTTCAAAGTATTGAAGAGATTAATGATAAAAAGGTTCTTGAATACGTCGATGAAGCCATCAAAAATGAAAAACAAGGAAAAAAAATTCCCATTTCACGCAATGCGAAATGGGAAGTCCCTACAGCCCTGAAGGAGGCGCTTAAGAATAATAAAAAAGCAAGTGAGGCATTTGAGAATCTGACCAAAGGCCGACAGAAAGAATTTGCAGAATACATTTCTTCAGCTAAGAGGGAGGCCACCGTAGCATCAAGAATTCAAAAGATCATTCCCATGATTGAGTCCGGAATTGGCCTAAACGACAAATATCGCTAGTTTATCACGGTTTCTATGTTTCCAGTCTTTTGCAGGAAGTCTGGCTTTCAATTAGAAACATATTAAAAATTTATTGCCTTTGATGAAGTTAAGATCAATCGTATAAGCTTATATTTGGGCACTATCAATGACCCGTAAATAACCCTGATTAACTCTTCATTCATGCGAAATATCATTTTAACCGTATTTGTCGGATTTGGCATGTTGAATCCGCTTTACAGTCAAAACCCATGGCAATTTGTGGAAATTTCCGATGGAATAAAACCTACCATTTTTTCCGGAGAAAATGATATGGTCCATGTAGCAGCCATGAAGGAAAGTATCTCTTCCGGATTTATAAATTATTCGAAAATTACATCCTACTCAATTGAAACAGAGATCGTAGAAGAAGAATACTTCTATGGTCCCATTGATATCGCCCTGGATAATGACCAAATCCCGATCATAGCATTTCATCATCACAATATAGGTATGGGTGAGTTTAGGGGAGAATTGGTATTCGCGACTTCTGTCGGTCCAAATAACTGGACGGTTGATGTCGTATCGAATCGCGGGCACGACGGCTGGGACGGGACATTTACTGTCGATCAAAACAATCAACTCCATTCCATTTCTACCGATCCTTCCAACGGCGTGGAATATGCAACAGGTCGGGGAAGTAATTGGATGATTGAAACAGTAGATTCTTCTATGGCAATGTATCAATATGGTACGGACATCCACCTGGACCCATTTGAAAATGTCCATACGACATTTTTCATCGATCAGTCTTCCCTTCTAAAGTATGCGAGCAGATCAAACAATACCTGGCAGGTTGAGGTAGTGGATACCAATGCCGTATTTCCGAAAATGATATTGGGTGCCCTGGGACCTGTAATTGCGTATTATAAGACAACGCGGGTGAATGGTACCTGGGGTACTGACGGAGTGATCATGGTAGCCAGAAAAATTGGGTTTAATTGGCAATATGAACAAGTAGCTACACTTGAAGACGTGGCTACAGGAGTATTTACCGGCGCCCGGGAAGTCCTTGATCTTCAATTAGATTCAAATGGAGTCGAACATCTGGCCTTCGGAAATAACAAAATTGTAAGGTATGGTACTCATAACGGGTCGAACTGGAATCTTGATACGGTTTTTGACGTAACGGATGAAAGCTTTGACCTGGGACAACAAGTTTCATTAGCGCTCTCTCCTGATGGCAATGCTCATATTGTCACTTATCGCAGGACTGACCCTAACGACGGCAGGGTATTCTATGGTACAAATGGTCCCTTCTCGATGAGCACGGCTATTGTGTGTCCTCCGGATACGACCATAAGTTGCAACCAGTTTTTTACTCCGGATATCACAGGTATGCCTGAATCATCTTCAAATTTTTCATCTTTTGAGTTCGTCGACAGCACTCTTCAGTCTTGTCCGGGCGATATCATCATCCAACGTTCCTGGATTGGATTCAGAGATAGTGTGGCGATGGATACCTGTCATCAGATCATTACAATTTTGGTGGATTCACTGGAAAATTTTGAACTGGCCGATACACTGATCGTAGATGAGGTTTGTTTCGATGACCTGGACGAGGTAATACAAACAGACTTGAGTTTGCCGTGTAATGTAGGAATCGACAGCATCAAGGTTATAGAATCAAACCGATCTTGCGATCAAATTGTCGTTGATGCTATATGGTCCCTTTCCGACGAATGCAGGGATACGGCATTCCAGGTGAATCAAACTATTATCATCGATAACCGCCAGGTTGCCAGATTAAACGTGACTTTGATTCTTCCCGACACCGGAAATGCCTCCGGCAGTATTGCCTTAATATCTAATTGTCCCTTCGACAGCCTTAGTTATCAATGGTCCAATGGTTCTATGGATTCGGTCATTACCAATTTAGCGCCGGACACCTATATGGTAACATTGACCAATGCCGAAGGATGCATGGATACATTGTCATTTGAGGTTCCCGGTGTGATGATGGATACCATGATGATGGACACTATGATGATGGAAATCGGCATGTCCCTGGGATTGAATATTCTCAGCCGGGATAGCGTTCCAATACAAGCGGATAGTGTCTATTTCATAACCATGGATTCTACCGAGATCGGTGCGTCGATCGATAGTTCTGGCAACTATACAGCGGACTTAACGCTGTCAGATATTGACTCCATTTGCCTGATTAAGGAGGGAGTGGCAATCGATCACCTGTCCGTCACCGACCTCACGAAGGGAAGACGCCTTATTTTACAATTGTCCGAAGGTTGTCCTGAAGACAGACTGGCACTGGATGTAAACGACAATGGCAGTATCACAGCCTTTGATCTTGCATTGATGAGAAATGTTTTATTGGATAGAATCCAGACTTATCCTTCAAACATAACATATAAGTTCGTCAAGACAAATAACGGCCTTGAGCCCGGGGCAACTGATGGTATTTGTATCTCGCTGGATGAAGAAGATCGATTAAGAGGCTCCTTGGATATCATTGCCATTAAACTGGGGAATTTGATTTGTGACGAGTAAGCAACGAATATGGAAACCCTGATTCACTGGGATATTCGGATATTCCATTTTATCAATCAGACCATGGGCAATGACTTTATGGACACCCTGTTGCCCCTTATTCGCAATCGATACATCTGGATTCCAGTGTACATCGCAATCATCACTTATATTTTCCATGTCTATCACCGGTATAAAGCATATTACTATCTCATATTCATCATATTGGCCATTTCGTTAACAGACCTCACCGCGGGAAATATTCTAAAAAAATTAGTGCAGAGAGAACGTCCTTGCCAACTTATTGAATTTTCATCCCAAATAAATGAGAGAGTTCATTGCAGCTATTCCTACAGCTTTCCTTCTGCCCATGCTGCAAATCATTTTGGACTGTCGTTGATCTTATGGTATTTACTAGTTGATTATGAAAGACGATGGGGTCTTGCGTTATTTTTATGGGCTGCATTGATTGCTTTTGCTCAAGTCTATGTTGGCGTACATTATCCGTTAGATGTATTGGCGGGTGCATTGCTGGGTTACGCCATTGTAAGAAGTTATATATTTTTAATCCATCCAATTGTGGACAGATTGAGAAACGTTTCGTTTGACTGAATCAATCCATGATGTAACAATGACATTAACTATAAACCATAAAGATATTTAGGAATGACGCTGATCAAATCAATTTCAGGGATGAGAGGCACCTTGGGAGGATACCCTGGAGACAATTTGACCCCAATCGACATCGTAGAATTTACAGCCGCATATGGAAGTCTCTATAAAGACGTGGAACAACCGTTTATCGTAGTCGGAAGGGATGGTCGGATATCAGGACCTCATGTACAGTCTCTTGTGACCAGTACATTAAGAATGATGGGTATAGACGTCATTGAGATAGGACTCTCTACGACTCCTACTGTGGAAATGGAAGTAATAGCAAGAGGGGCACACGGAGGGATCATCATCACTGCAAGTCATAATCCAATGAACTATAATGCCTTGAAATTCCTGGATGGGAATGGTGAGTTTATCAGCGCTGAAACAGGACAGCACATCCTCAAACTTGCTGCTGAGCGAAACTTTGAATTTGCAGCATATGATCAATTAGGAAGGATAAAAAATGTCGGGGATGCCATCGAAAGACATGTGTTGCAAATTCTGAAATTGGACACAGTTAGAGCCAAAAGCATAAGAGAACGAAAATTTCGTGTAGTCGTTGACTGCATCAACTCTACGGGTTCGGTATCGCTGCCGATTCTGTTAAAGGCGCTGCACGCTGAATACATAATGATCAATGATTTAATTGACGGGTCCTTTAACCACAACCCCGAACCACTAGAAGAAAATCTCACACTGTTGTCGCAAGCAGTGATCGAACATCAGGCGGACCTGGGAATTGCAGTGGATCCGGATGTGGACCGGCTGGCATTTGTGGATGAGCATGGCAAGTATTGCGGGGAGGAATATACGCTGGTAATGATTGCAGACAACATTCTTTCCAAAACACCGGGACCGACCGTTTCCAATTTGTCATCCACGATAGCGCTAAGGGAGGTCACAGAACAATATGGTCAAACCTATTATGCAGCTCCAGTGGGAGAAGTCAATGTAGTATCCAAGATGAAGGAAGTGGATGCAGTCATTGGAGGCGAAGGTAATGGTGGAATTATATATCCAAGTCTGCATTCCGGAAGAGATGCCCTGGTTGGAGTAGCATTACTTCTTTCGGCTCTCGCTGAAAACAATTGCACCTTGAGTGAGTACCGCGCTCAATTTCCGAACTACATTATGACTAAAGACAGGATAGAATTGAAACCTGACCTGGATATCGATCAATTATTACATTCAGTTGCGCAAAATTTTAAGGAGTATGAAGTTGATCGACAGGATGGGGTCAAGATCTACATGGAAAGCGGCTGGGCACACTTGCGAAAATCCAATACCGAACCCATTATCAGACTTTATACTGAAGGCAGGGATCTCAATGATGTAAACGCAATAAAGGACAGGGTCAAGGTGGTCGTTGATCAGAACTTGATGTCGCTTTCTACTTCAACTTGAATTTAATTTTCCAATGGTTCAGTTTTCCGATATCTCTTCCTGCATGATCGGAGACTTTTAACCTCCACGTTCCCCTGATTGACTTCCCAAGTAATGACTGTAGAGCGGAAGTGTCCGCCACCGTATAGGTCTTAATAATATTGTCTCTGTTTCCCCCCTGTCGGTTGTGCAGATCAAAACTCCCAGTGCGGGGAGATACCAGCGTGATGACAAGGTCACCAATATACGTATGGGTGATGTCAACCGAAATTTCGATCTGGTCTATCCTTCCGGATTTACTAACATTGAGCGAGCGCTCTATGCCTGCAGGATCATCATCGGGGATGGTGATACCGGGATCTTCCTCAATGACGATCTGCTTACTTTCTCCAAATTTCAATGTTAACGACCAGGCTTTTAACTTTCCTACATCGGCAAAGGCCATATCCCGCACCTTTAATGTCCAATCTCCGTTTATTCTCTGACTCGTCAACTGATCCAATTCCGGAACATTCCCTATACTAAATGTTCTCTTCAGATTATCTGCCGAACCTCCATTTCTATCATGCAATACTACCTCTGTCCCTGAAGGTGAACCAATGCTAAGGACAAGATCACCCCGATAAGTATGAAGAATATCGACATCTATGGAAATCGACCTTAATTTACCTGTTTTATTGCAGGAGATCACATCAAAAATACCGGTAGCGTCGCGATCGGGAATATTGAGCATGGGTTTAGACAATTTGAAAAACGTAGTTCCCGTCTGTGGAGGCTTTCTTCTGAATACTTCTTTCATAGCTGCACGGGCATCGACCTTTCCATGTCCAAACCATGGACTCCAGGTACCCCCGGCCAAACCGGTATCATCAAAATTGCCATCATCAAAAGGGGGAACAGGAGATACATCCCATGATGTATCCGGGTCTTCCGCGCTGGAGGGGGTTCTTGGATACCTGGTGAAATTCAAAACTTTTGACGCCGTTACTTTCAGGATTTCTATGACTTCATGTGCCCATAGGTCCGGATTTGCAGAAATAATTAATCCCGCAATTCCGGCGACTAAAGGTGTTGCACTGGATGTCCCACCAAAATCATCACGGACACCTGAACCTTCTCCTGTAGTCGTCGTAATTCCCAAACCCTCGACCTGCATTCTGAAGTAGGTATGCGAATTGCTACTTGGGGCGCTGATGCTTATCCCTGATCCATAGTTCGAGTAATGACTTCGCTGCCCTGTGCTAGCTATGGCTGCCACGTACATCACACCATCAAGCGTTGTGAGGTTATGTGAAAACACCTTGCTTGTTGGAGGACCTACCCATCGGTAAGAACCATTGATCAATTGATATCCATGCCCATATGGAATATCAATATTGGAGACATGGTCTATAGGGCAATTGTCGTTGCCTGCAGCCCATAAGAAAACAATGCCCTTTCCCCTTCTGCCGCCGGTTCGGGACAGTAGGTTGATGAGATCCAGGACTTGAGATTCATAATTGCCATGTGGCGAGCTTCCCCAGGAATTGGACATGATGTCGGCCTTGTCAGAAATATGCCGGATGGCTGTGATCAGCTTGGAATCGCTGATGAATACACTCATCCCAGAGGATTCCCATTTGATGGGCAACAGAGAACAATTAGGGGCCGCACCTACAGTTTTGATGGCATCGGCTTCTCCGGCAATGACACCTGCACACGCTGTTCCATGATTCGAACCAGATTGATACATGTCCTCTTCCCTGGCTTGAAAATCCGGCATGGTGATCAGATTCTGACCATTGAAATATCCCCAAGAGGTGAATTTGCCTGTTGAATCAAAATCATTATGATCCATTCTGCACCCATCATCTGTGACAGCGATGACAACGTCCGGGTCACCATAATTCCCCAACAGTTGCCAGGCTTCCTCACAACGCGAAGAAGAGATCGGATCAAACTCAGTGTCATTCAACCGATCGTGTAAATGCCATTGACGCAGATAGGACGGATCTGAGGGTATAAAGGAGTCATATTTCGTCGCTCTTCTATTGAGATCGTGTCCGGCATGTCTTACTGATCGATCTTTTTCGGTTAGTAAAACGACGAGCTTGACAGGATTCATCCCCGTATGGTCTGTCAGTTGAAACAGACAATTCGTGGCATTGTATTGACACAGGTAAATGAGGTGATATTTAGAAGCAAATGCATTGATATCTTCAAGGCTCATTTCTTTTTTAAACCTGACAAATATCCGGTCGGTAATCAAGAACTCCCTTCCCGTATCAGGGTATTCATAGGCGTGATGTGTTGGAGCCAATCCACGACATTGAATCATTATGGATTCCAGTTTTTTATCTGAAATCGTAATGCGGGTGGAAGCTGATGATACTTGCTCCAATTCACCAAATTCGTGATGTTTTAATTCGCCGGGCAGAGACCTGATTACAAACTGATTTGGGTTTTTTTGAAGAGGGAGTTTATTACCGCAACGATAGGTGTATAGCTCTGGCATCTTGTATTCCTTTATATGTTTGCAATGACAGACCCTGTCTGAATCAGAGGAACAGGGACTTTCTACAATTTAGAATTGAATAAATTGCAGGTCAAGTCAAACAAAAGAAATCTCTTAAGATTAGCGGTTTATATGTACCTCATATTAAGTAGAACTTCACAAATCAGTTTTGCGCACCCAAACGGGGGCCTGCTGATAAGTGAAAGTAGAATCGGTCAAAATTTGGAGTTCCTTACTTTTCCAATTCAAGAGACCAATATGGAATTGTGTCTGATCATTACCGAATAATTCTATAGCCAACCTATTGCCATCATGACTCCAATCGTGTCAACCTTCGCTGTACTCAAGATTCGTCAATTTCCATTGATTCTGACTATCAATCGAAGACACAAACAAAGAGTGTTTCCCGTTCTAAAAGCTTTGGAACGAGACAAAGTCACCACTCGGATGCCATCTCGGCGGTCCTGCAAAATATGGTTGTCAGGGTGCCGTGGTATCCGATTCAGGATTTTCGGAGATGGATTGCAGATCATTCACTTCTTCATCGATAATATAAATGGATTCGCGATGGGCAGGATCTCTTATGGATAGAGCAGGACCTCCGCGAAATGCGATTAAGGAGCCATCTGGAGAAAAAGCGGGGTCAGACTTACTGGGCAAATCAACCGGAATCCGGCTCAGGATCTTTCCGTCAAGGTCCAATACCAGAAATGTGGAACCAACTGATCTATGCGGATTGACTACGAATTCTGTACAATTTTTTCTGATCCCCATTAAACTATCCCTTAATCTTAATTCACCAACATTTTTAATGTATGATCCTTGGGCATTCATTCGATACAAAAATTAGTTACGGGCAGACGTGTCAGGGTCACTAATAAAAAATATACTGAGATCACAAGCCATGCAGGTCCACGTCACATCAGGATGATTGGCGATGTTGGTTTTGATTTTTGTGAACGGGTCAATGGTCCCTACATCATAGTTATCATTTTGATCGTCTACCAATACATTACAGGCAAAATGAGATAAGTCTCAATTGATTATTCCTGGATCATATCTTTCTTTGGCTGACAGCCTATAAGGATGCAAAGAGCAACGATAATGTGAATCGTCTTTATTATAGGATTGGTTGTAAAGAGGGAACTCATTGCTACAACAATCCTTTATTTTTCGAATTCGGCTCCAACAGGTCCCAGAGATTTCCATAGAGATCTGAAAATACAGCTACCGTTCCATATACTTCTTTCCTAGGTGAACGGATAAAATTGACACCTTTCTCGCTCATCTGCGTGTAGTCGCGCCAAAAGTCATCTGTAAATAAAAAAAGCCCAACACGACCGCCTGTCTGATTACCGATACTGGCAACTTGTTTGTCACCATCTGCCTTTGCCAGAAGGATACTGCATTCCCTGGCGCCTTTGGGTGCGACCACCACCCATCTCTTTGTTTCAGTCAGAGGAGTGTCTTCGATCAATTCAAAATTCAATTGATCCGTGTAATATTGAATGGCTTCATCATATTCCTTGACAACAATGGTGACATGTGCAATCCTTCGATACATGCCGTCAGCTCAATAAGTTGTAAGAGATCAAAAGCTCAGCCCCGTCTCTCCATCTGATCCAACCTTCACCGACCTCCTTAAAATCCTCATCCATTAAGTTGACCTTCATCCAATCCGACCGGATCATTAAAGGACGAAGGAAAGAGAAAGGTTGATTGACTGTCGATGAAAGTGACATTGGCTTATAAAAAACTTTGGAACCTACATCTTTGAATTCTACAGAAAAGATATTGAGCAGAAAGTCCGGCCAAAGAGTAACTTCACCCTGCGAAAGAGAGACCCAGGCAGTTTGACCGTTTGTTCGGTTGACAACCAGTTCGGCCCAATCGCGGTGAAGTGTCACTACGGTTAGATAAAAAATTTCATAATCCATCTTCAGGTGGGCAGGGACCAGGAAAGGGGGTCCGTAGGTGATCTCATACTGACCGTATTGAGTAGTCTTGAATGTGATGCTGTCGTATGGAAGATCATGCCTCGAATCCTCTTTCGGAGGACCATGGAAATAAAGAACCTTCTGATCGTAAAAATCAGGTTTAAAAAATCCCATTCCCATATCCGGCTTGTTCACAAGATTCGGGCTTTTAGTCAGACCGAATGATGAATGGACAAGCGGTATTTCGTCGAGGATCATCATTGAGGAAGTCCCACTATCATTCGTGATATATTTGCCCCTGATAAAAAAGAAGACCCATATCAACACAAGCATTGCAAATAAAACCCGATTCACTCGTATCACAAGTGACCGGTTTTCGGAGCGTGCTAAAAAGAAGGAGAGAAACAGCCCTATCAGTCCGCCTATGAGTCCATTAAACAAAACAATGGCACCTCCTGCAAGGCCCTGACCCTCTGCGGCACCAGTCCGGGCCGCAAATACCATTCCTCCGATTGTGAAGACCACGAATGCAAGGAAGTATAAAATGAGACTTGCAGGTTTGAATACGTTTTTCATAATTTAAAATTCAGTCAATTTTTCAAAGGTCTCCCCTGCTTTGATTTCCATCATGAAGGTCTTATTCACACCGGAAAAATCCCTGAGTCCTTTCAATGTAACTTCATACAGACCCGGAGAAAGCAGGTAGTTGGTAGGATTCGATCCTTCAGATGTATAGGTTCGACCACCAGAGTAGCTTTTTCTCGTATTCGCTTCCAGGATCGTGACCACCACATCAATTCGTTCTCCATCGTGGAATGCACCCAACCTGGCAACACCACTTTTGAAATCAAATCCCACTTCTGTCACCTCGTTAGCCCGGACACTGATTACTTCTTCGTACGTAATATCAGGTCCTTTGATTCTCAAGGCATTGAGTTTTGTCTTATATGTACCAGGTGATACTTCATAGTCTTTTATCTTGCCATAGGTTCGACCACCAGAGACACTTTTGCCCGTATTGCTGTCATTAATATGCACGACAGCATCCCATCCTTCCCCATTATTGGTCGTATTGATTCGAATGATCCCTCCATCGAAGGACACATCCCGATGGACCTTTTGCCCTTCAATTACTTCAACATTTGTCATGGTGATTTCGGATATATCGCTATTCTCGAGTGCATAAAAGACGAAGTCGTATAACCCTGGATCGAGATACAAAAAGCCGGTGTCACGGTAAGAACGACTTGAAGTATTGTATTTGGCAGATCCCTTGGGGTATGCCTTTAATCCGGCATCGACGGGCTGACCATTTTTTAAAGCGTAAAAACTCACATTCTTTCCGGGATCATCAATGGTTTCTTTGGTCACTTCATCCAATGCGGCACTTAATTCGTCCGCACTCTGAGCATCGAAGTATTGACCGTCGCCTGCCTTGGCAGCACATCTCAATTGCTCTGTTTCGTCGTCTTTTAATCCAAATCCTACGATGTGCACTTTAAATTCTATGCCAGCGTCTTTGGCCTTACGAATCACATCGCATATATCCCCTCCACATGATTCTATGCCATCCGTTATCAGGATGATCGTAGCCCTCACCCCTTTGGATTTTATAGTTTCGATAACCTGCAATGCAGAAAATGCCAGTGGGGTTCGCCCTAGTGGTTTTATAGATTTCAATTTGGCCTGAAGGACGGATTTATCCATGTTTTCGAGTGGAATCATAAATTCCACATCCTCACAGTCCTTTTCTCTTCTATGGCCATAGGCCACCAGTCCATACGGCTGTTCCTCTTCAAACCCAGTTACTACTTCAGTCAGGACTTCAGAGGCGATCTGCATCTTCGTTTTCCCTGAGATCTGACCCCACATTGATCCACTTCCATCATAAATGAAGATGATCGGAGACTGTCCCGGCAATGATATTGAGAGAAAAAGAAAGGCCGAAAGGAAAATAAGTCTGAGATTCATGGTCTGTTCATTTTATCCATCTAAAGGTAGTGTATTTCACAAGTCCCGGATAACTCAGGATTCGTCATATTTGTGGCTTCAATGTTCAGGCATGGCTATTCCCAACAATCGATTATATACTCCTACCTTTTGGTTGCTCTGCCTGAGTTATGCCTTCTTTGGGGGCAGCTTTAACATGATTCTGCCTGAGTTGCCCTCCTATCTTTCTGAAATGGGTGGTGAAGAATACAAGGGTTTGATCATTGCACTTTTCACACTGATGGCTGCAACATGCCGACCCTTTAGCGGTAAACTTTCGGACAAAGTGGGACGAAAACCAGTAATTATTTTTGGCACGATCGTCTGTCTTATTTGTTCCTTTTTCTACCCAATTCTTACATCTATTGGAGGCTTTCTTTTGCTCCGTCTCGTTCACGGACTATCGACCGGCTTTTCACCAACAGGAATGACGGCATACGTTGCTGACATTGTTCCTGTGACACGGAGAGGGGAAGCTATGGGAATTATCGGGGTGAGCATGAATTTAGGATCATCAGTAACTCCCCCGATTGGCAGTTTCCTGGCCACATCATATTCTACGGATATCATGTTTTACGGATCGGCATTGCTGGCCATGGTAAGTGGCATACTTGTCATTGGCATCAAAGAATCACTGAACACGCCTGAAAAGTTTTCATTTCATCAATTAGTGCTCAATAAGGGCGAGATCATCGCACCTAATGCACTCTATCCCGCATTGGTTTGTGGATTGTCCTATTTCGGATTCGGAGTTATCGTTACCATAACTCCGGATATGTGCGAACATCTGGGAATGACCAATAAAGGATTGTTTTTCACGAGTTTTACGATTTGCAGTGTATTGTCCAGATTGGTTGCCGGCAAAATTTCCGATATATATGGCCGGATACCGGTCATGAGAATTGCAGTATTGCTCCTAGCCATTTCCTATGTGTTTATGGGCTATGCCAATACTCCTGTATTATTATTGATGGCGTCCGGCTTTGTTGGATTTTCATTGGGCATTGCCATTCCTGCCGTATTCGCCTGGACGGTAGATCGAAGCGGGGATCATGAACGTGGTCGTTCCCTGGCTACAATTTTTATAGGTCTTGAATTAGCCATCGGTGCCGGGGCTCTTATTGGGGCTGAAATCTATGCAAACAATATTGACCAATACGCCTGGGCATTTGTTTTTACCTCCGTTCTTACTTTGACAGCCTTGTTGTTTGTGAAAGAAGGAAGAAACTATCGTTTGTTGAGAAGAGCTTGAATCTGCTTATATAGTTACTTCCGCTGATTCGTTGATTCAAGTGTCTCACTTGAGTCTGAAAAAAGCATCTCGCTTGAATCCCTCCCCTCTAACCTTTGTATTCCCGAATCACGGGAATGATATACTTTTCACTCGTTTCATTTTAATATCTATGGGCATTTCGATTGTTGCAGTTGGTGGAGGTGATCACGATGGAGACATTGAGTTCAGGAATGGCCATTAATTAAAGAAGATTCCATTTGTGTATCGAATGTTGTTTTTACAAATTTGAAGACAATATCAAAGAAAAAATGGGATGGATTTAACCTTGCTCATTCAAGAGTCTCAGATAATCCTTTGGCCGAATCCCCGGATATCTCTTAAATGTTGAGGAAAAATGACTTTGATCACAAAAGCCGGACCTGTAACCTGCCTCCGTTAGGCATTTTGTATTTGAAAGCAAGTATGCAAATTACTTCTTCAACTTTATCAATCTTCGAAACTCACCAAGCGGACATCCGGCGTATTTCGGAAATGTCCTTGAAATATGTACTGGGTGGACACCCACCATGCCTGACAATCGTGTGAGTGTAAGATCTTCTTCTGAATCAACTAGAATTTCAATGATGAGAGACATCCACGGTGGTTGCCTGAACAATAGATTGTCCTCATAATTCAAAGATTGACACAAGGATATATGTTGAGGTTGAATACCGATTCCGGAAAATTCGCTATTCATTAAAAACTCGCAGTAGTTCTTTTGAATAAAAAGATGAGCAATTGGACAGCCGATCATATTACTACCTCCTTCAATCAGTGTATCTGAAAGATTCTGCTTGCCCAACCAGGAATGATCAAATCCAATATGAAACCCACCTGCTAATCCTGAATTCTTGGCATTGTAATGTTGGTCTTGCCAATTATGAAATTACAATGAACCTCGCACACACCTGTATTTAACCCTTTTATTTATGTTCCATAATTGATCTTCGGGCAGATACGTGAAATATGAATTTTCATGGAAGTGCCAATCGGTTTTCTCACTCTTATATGAATACTGAGATAAGTGAATTCCCTGGATGTCTATTGCCTTTTGCTCTATACCACAATACTGTCCCTTCCCTTTTATGACCATTGAATAGTTAACGAACAATCGTCGGATTTATGGCTTAGAGTATAGAGTCCTGAAGTGACCAGGGCTAGTGAACGAATCTTGCATGAGATATTGAAGAGCGATTGACGCTAGACACATCTACCATAACCATGAGGTCTCCGATTGAGGCTAGAATGTATTGGACGCGCTATGGGATTCAGTCCATATTCAATGTACAACCCGTACCTTTATTGCTCAATTCTCAAATATGAAATCCATTGTTGTCAAATCACCCGGAGGCCTGAAAAACCTGCATGTTGTTCAACAAAAAGAACCAGTGCCAGGACCGGGGGAAGTCATCGTGAAATGGCAGGCAACTTCCCTGAATTTTCATGACTACCTTGTGGCTATAGGAGCCATACCTGTTGAGGATGGACGGATTCCTATGTCTGATGGAGCAGGGGAAGTGGTGGCCACCGGTAGCGATGTGAACAATTTTAAGGTAGGAGATGCTGTGATGTCCATGTTTTTTCCGGGATGGTCAGAAGGTCTACCTGCCTTCCACAAGATCGTTGGAGTCAGCGGTGAAACCCTTGATGGATACATAACAGAAAAGTCACTATTACATGAGTCGGCTGTGACGCGTATCCCTAAAGGGTATTCTTATGCGGAGGCAGCCACCCTTCCGTGTGCAGGTCTGACTGCCTGGAATGGGCTGATGCATACGGGAGGATTATTCCCGGGCCAAAAGGTCTTGATACAGGGGACGGGAGGAGTATCACTATTGGGATTACAATTTGCCAGGGCAGCAGGGGCTAAAGTCTTTGCCACAACTTCTTCACCTGCAAAAGCAGAACGATTGAAGGAAATGGGTTGCGAAGCAGTCATCAATTACAAAGAGGATGAACGATGGGGAAAGACCATATACGGACAATCTGACGGAGGGGTGGATGTCGTCCTGGATATTGGAGGCGGCTCCACAATGAAGCAATCGATAGAAGCGGTCAAAATGGGGGGTAAGATCATATCAATAGGCATACTTGGAGATGGCCGTAAAGGAGAAATTACATTTCCAAAGCTCTTCTTTAAGTTCATCAATATGCACGGAATCGCTGTAGGTAGCAGGATGATGCAGGAGGCCATGGTCGATGCCATTGAAATTAACGACATCCATCCCGACCTGGATCGGTCTTTTGCCTTTGACCAATTAGCCGATGCATTCCGATACCATGAAACCGGCAAGCACTTTGGAAAGATTGTGCTGAAATGGTAGTCTTTCGACAATATCCGGGATGACATCCGGACTACCTTTCGGCCAAGTTCAGTACAAGTACTCGGGATGACGACCCTAGGATTTAATGAATGACCCGGTCAAACTATAGCGACACGGCCGCTTGAAGCCATCACCTGCCTTTAAGCTGTCACTTGCCTTGAAGCCATCACCTAACTTTAAGTTATCACCTGCCTTGAAGCTGTCACCTAACTTTAAGTTATCGCCTGCCTTATAATTAAACTTTTTCCACTCTTTTCCAAGTTATGTTCTATTTTGGTTGACTTTGGACGATTTCTTGGTCCGGCATTTAAATCCTCCTCTACGAACTGTGAACGGTCTTAAACGACGTATGATATTCGAACAGGTCATTATAAGTCAAAGAATCACTATAGCCACCCGGTAGCTATTAGCCAGGGAGCCACTACAGACGTCCGATCGATACAACTTGCGTGGATTTCACCCAGTCCTCCTATCTTTCTATCTTACACCCCGACCCAATTGGTAGTACCGTCATGGAAGATTCACTGAAAAAACAAAAAGACAAATTGGCCAAATATGATGCGCGCGGTGTCCAGACTCTATTTCGGACCGTGTCCCGAAACCACTACAACCTGCTCAGGATGGTCGACAATAAATCCAGCATCATACTGACGATGAACTCCATAATCATTTCACTCATCATGGGTGCTATGTTTGTGGCACCGGAAGGTGCTATGGATACGATCCGTGTGGGCTCCAGGATTTTGCTCAACTTCAGTCTGATCTCCATGCTATTTGCCATAATCAGTATGCTTCCGCACAAATACATCGGTCGCATGTTTAGCAAAAGTGAATACAGAGGCAGTCTTTATGCCGGTAATTTTTCTTCACTTACTCTGGAGGAATTCAAGTCAGAGTTTGAACGCATTATGTCGAGCGGTAGAAACATCTACGACGAAATGCTCACCGACCTCTACTTCCTGGGAAGGGTGATCACGGGTAAACAAAGAATGTTAATGCTCTCCGTAGTCGTCTTCATCATAGGCCTTGTTTGGGTAATTGTCTACTTTGCAAGCCAGGGAATAGGAAATTCATAGACTAAATAATCCAAGACGAAATGAACCGACACTCACTTTGGATATCCATTATCGTTTCTTTGGGTGGCTTCCTGTTTGGATTTGATGCTGCCGTAATATCAGGAGTCAATAGTTTTATTACAGCCACCTTTGATTTGTCCTCATTGCAACTAGGATGGGTTGTTTCTTCCGTGACCATAAGCTCTGCACTGGCCATGCTGGCTTCAGGCTCGATCAGTGATCGAATTGGAAGAAAAAGGATATTGATTATTGTCGCCTTGCTCTATTCGATCTCTGCCATATTTTCTGCTACGGCTCCCTCCTACTCCATGCTGGTCATCGCCCGCCTCATCGGAGGGATCGCATTTGGAGCGGCATTGGTCCTCGTACCGGTATATATTGCTGAGATTGTTCCGGCATCCGAAAGGGGTCGTATGGTATCGATCAATCAATTGGCCATTGTTCTCGGTTTTTCAGCAGCCTACTTCAGCAACTATTATCTCCTTGCATTGAGTCAGTCAGGGTCGGAGTTTGCCGCCAATTTAGGTATTGATCAGTATGCATGGCGCTGGATGCTGGGTATAGAGTCCATACCTGCCTTCATTTACTTTGTCCTTCTATTTTTTGTTCCCCAAAGTCCGCGATGGTTGATCTCAAAAGGAAGAATCGAACAGGCCCATGCGGTTCTGGGTAAAATCAATGGGCCGGAAAAGGTGTCCGGCCTAATGAATGCCATTCAAAAAAGTCTCGAGGAGGCAAAGAGGAGTTCGAAAGCGACTTTTTCCGAATTGTTACAACCCAAACTCAGAATGATCCTAATGGTTGCCCTTGTCATTGGCATAGCTCAAATGGCTGTTGGTATCAATGCTGTTTTCTTTTATGCCACCAATATATTTGAAAGAACGGGCATAGGGACGAATGCAGCATTTGTTCAATCCGTCTGGGTAGGCATTATCAATGTTCTTTTTACTCTGGTTGCTATACTTCTGATCGATCGTGTCGGTCGAAGACCTCTTTTGCTCACGGGTATTGCCGGAATTGGAATCAGTCTGCTCATAGTGGCCTATGGTTTCAATAAATCCACATACTCCTTGACCCAGGAAAAATTGGATAGCATTACGCTCGATTTCGAAAAATCAAAATTGTCCCCGATCATCGGTCAGAATTTCGATAATGACGTCGCATTTAAAAAAGCCATTGTCCATCAATTAGGTCGTTCTGAGGCAGCTCTTTACCAAGGGGATTTGATCATGGCAGCGGGTAACCTGGATGCTTACCTCATTCTTGCGGGTATTCTCGGATTTGTGGCTTGTTTTGCTTTTTCACTAGGTCCTGTAATGTGGGTACTTCTGTCTGAAATTTTCCCAAACTACATCCGTGGAATCGCAATTTCGTCGATTGGATTCATTAACAGTATTACATCCTATGTAGTCGTTCAATTTTTCCCCTGGCAACTGGATACTTTTGGCAGTGCCGCCACATTCCTGATCTTTGCAATCGTAGCTGCAATAGCATTTTTCCTGTTGTTCCGAATCTTACCTGAAACCAAAGGGAAAAGTCTGGAACAGTTGGAGTTAGAATTAGTCAAAGAGTGATTACCTGTGGTCATCGTAGAAAATCCCATATTGAGAGGTTTCAATCCTGACCCATCCATTATTCGAGTGGGAAAGGATTACTATATCGCCACATCCACTTTTGAATGGTTTCCTGGGGTTCAGATTCATCATTCAACCGATCTTATCAATTGGGAACTGGTGGCGCGTCCTCTATCGAGATTGTCTCAGTTGGATATGAAAGGAAATCCGGATAGTTGTGGTGTCTGGGCTCCCTGCCTTTCCTATTGCGATGGCACCTATTATCTCGTTTACACGAATGTCAGGTCATTCGACGGTGTATGGAAGGATACCCCCAATTTTCTCGTGACCACCCAAGATATTAAGGGTAAATGGTCCGAACCTGTTTTCCTTGGTTCTTATGGATTTGACGGTTCCCTGTTTCATGACGACGATGGACGCAAGTGGTTTACTAGTATGCTTTGCGATCATCGGAAAGGATTGTTCTTCGGTGGTATTGTCCTACAGGAATATGATCCCTTTTCTCAGGAGCTCACAGGGCCTGTATATGACATTTTTAAGGGATCTTCTTTGGGCGTGACCGAAGCACCACACATATATAAAAGAAACGAATATTACTATCTGCTGACTGCAGAAGGAGGAACAGAATACGGGCATGCAGTATCCCTGGCCCGGTCGAGGCAGATTACGGGTCCATATGATTTGCATCCCGACAATCCGATCATAACTTCCAGGGAAGATCCTGCTGCGCCATTGCAAAAAGCAGGTCATGCAGATTTGGTCGAAACGGAATCTGGGGATTGGTACGCCGTATTTCTCGTGGGAAGACCCTTGTCAACTCTAGGTCGATGCACCCTTGGAAGAGAAACTGCTATCGAGCAAATGGAATGGCGGACTGATGATTGGTTGGTGACAAAAAGCGGGTCAAAAACTCCCAGGGCAAGAGTCGGCATAAAAAGTGATGACGGTATCACCCGGGAATTCAATTGTACACATTTCTGCGATTTCGGTGGAAAGCATCTTGACATGGCTTTTCAATCTTTAAGAGTACCAATGAAATCGTCGTGGTTGGACCTGACTGCCAGAGAAGATGCATTGCGGATGTATGGAAGAGAATCACTTTGTTCTCTTCATGAACAAAGTTTAATCGCCCGGAGGGTCCAATCATTTCATATTGAAGTGTCTACAGCTGTGGATTTTCAGCCCACGTCATTTCAGCAAATGGGGGGTCTCGTAGCATACTACAACACGGGGCATTGGTATTACATATATCTGATGGGTGATGAAGAAGAGGAGACCAGGTACCTCCAGATTACTGCCTGTGACAATTATCATATGCAGGACATCCTGCACGATCCAATCAGGATTTACTCTGGTCACGTTGTTCAATTAAAACTAACGATTGACAGGGAAAAGTTGCGATTTTATTATTCATATACAAATGACCAATGGATCAATGTTGGAAAGACCCTGGATGCAAGCATTCTTTCTGATGATTACGTACGTGAAGGAAGTCCACGTTATCGGCCTGCATTTACCGGCAGCTTTGTTGGGATCTGTTGTCAGGACCTCACGGGGCATCGCAAGCATGCCGACTTCTTATGGTTTCGCTATATTGAATTGAATTAATTCTTAATGAAACAGATTATACCAGTATTTGCCGTATTTCTTCTTCTCGGCTGTAAGGTCGGAAGTGACAGTAAATTAGAGTTACCACAAAATCAAGAAATAGATCTGGCAAAATTTGAACCGGCAGATGGCCACTGCCTACTCTTCATCGGACAGGAATTAGAAGCCATCGGTGGTCTGGATGCACCGTATAATGATGGGTATCTCGATCATTTTCCCAAACCCGATGGTTTTACAATGTATACGGGTATCAGTCCGGGAGCCGAATCATTTGGATACACGATGAAAGGCTTGGACGGCATCTGGACGACGGACGACTGGGGCGACAGTGACAACAATATGAGCGCGCAATTGGAAGATCCTGATTTTGATGACCTCATGTTGGCAATAGGATTTTGGATGACCGGTGGTCATGACAGAAAAATTGCAAATGGCGAACATGGCGAGATGATCGATCGGTTTGGCCACTGGCTGAAGTCCCTGGCGCCGAGACCAGTATTTTTGAGGATCGGTTATGAATTTCATGGTCCCTGGAATAATTATGACAGGGAGAGTTATATCAAAGCTTACAAAAGAATCAAAGACCGGTATGATGAGATGGGTATTGACAATGTCGCCTATGTATGGCAATCCCACGGATTTGACGAACCTCATGACCTCCTGGAATCATGGTATCCTGGGGATGAATACGTGGATTGGTGCGGATACTCTTTTTTCGCTCGATGGCAAGATGAGCAAATGATTGATTTTGCGCGGAAAAAAGGAAAACCTGTATTTATCGCCGAGGCTACCCCCACCATCGGTAGCCTTACGGTTAAGGAGGACGGAAAGACCATCCCTCTAGTCTTGTCCAATGATCACCATGCCGAACGTGCATGGAATGAATGGTTTGTCCCGTTCTTTTCTGCCATCGAGAATAATCAGGATGTGGTGAAGGCTGTCAGCTATATCAACTGTAACTGGAAATCGCATAGAATGTGGTTTGATAATCCTCATTTCCAGGAGGTTGATGCCCGCATGCAAACCAGTCCACTGATTACCGAACGTTGGAAGAAAAAGATCTCAACAAAAATATTTGCATCCGGAAATCCCTGATGTAACAAAGTCATTCATTGCATATTGAATCATCTATCCCGCTCGTGCATTGAGGATGTCCGGCTTTTCAAGTTGGGTTCCAATATCTTAGGCAAGCCCAACGTATATGTATACAGCTTTTTGGTAGATGGCCTGTTGATTGATACAGGACAGCCATTGGTAGGACGTGAATTTGTTGAGATACTCCAGGAGGAAGACATCGATAAAATCATTTTGACGCATCATCACGAAGATCATTCGGGTAACGTGGAATTGATTAAGAAATCTAAAGGGATCAATGCATACGGCTCATCTCTATGTTGTGAAATCATGCTATCACCTCCCAGGATAGAACCAGCCCGGCTTGTCTCCTGGGGCCAAAACAAGGCCGCCCGTATATTGCCAATCGACATGAGCGTTCCGATCAAAACCGATAGTTATTCATTTCAGGTATTTCATACGCCTGGTCATGCCGCCGACCAAATCAGTCTGTACGAAGCCAATAGAGGTTGGCTGTTTCCTGGCGACCTCTTCGTTCATGATTATATACGTGCTTTTATGAGGACGGAGAATATGGGTGAACAAATTCAATCCATAGACATGCTGCTTACACTAGATTTTACTGTACTATTTTGCCATCATCAGCCTGTCTCTAAGAATGCAAAGCAACGTCTGGCCAATAAACTGAATTTCCTCGAGGACTTTTATGGTAAGGTCAAAGAAGCCTATCTGGAGGGAATGAACCCCAAACAAATCATGAAATTTCTTGGACTCAAAGAACAAAGGTTGATCAAGTTTATTTCCCTGGGTCAATTGAGTACAATGAACATGATCCACTCGGTGATCCGCGACCTGAAGTGACTCTTTTCATGCGTCCTGTATCTTAACGACAGGTGATAGAAAGTCGATATCCATCTATAAAACTCCTTAATTTTATTATTTAATTTTGATATAGATTTATATTTTAAAATATCTCACCATGAAATCAATCAAAATCATACTTATAATTGGCCTATTTGCCTCATGGCAAATTAATCTTCTCAACTCCCAAATACGGAATTTTTATGTAGAAGGTAACGGAAACCAATTTGGTGTTATCCATTCCACCAATAACAACGATTCCGGTCTTGAATTAATCAGAGGTAGTCAGTTTTCCGGCACTGATTGGAGGCTTGTCAATGATGGCGGTGTCTTCAAAATCTTCGATGCCCTTGACAATTTTAATACGAATGGCGATGAAAATCTGAGAATCGGAAATTCGGGTACGCTTTCCCTGCTTGAAGGCACTGAAGCTTCCCTTGGGAATGGAAGTGGTGTATTGGTCCTGGGTAACTCCAGCGGTGCCAACCTCGCATTGGACAAGAATGAAATCCTTGCACGCAATGGTGCGAATGCCGCCCCTCTCTTTATTCAACCGGGTGCAAACGCCGGAAGCACATATTTGAATATAACAGATGGCAATGTAGGCGTCGGTGGATTTTTTGCTCCCGTGAAACTGACTATAACCAACGGAACAGATGTCACATCAACTAGTGGGGGATATCTGCTTATGGGCAGTACCGGAGGTGAAAATATCGGAATGGACAACAATGAGATCCTGGCAAGAAATGGTAGCAATGCTTCAACCCTATATTTACAGCATGGAAGCTCTGCAGGCAATGTTGCGATTGGCGCCTCCTCGGGAGAGGCCAACAGGAAGCTGACCGTACAGGACAACAGTTGGCAAATTAAGATTACGAATACAAATGACTTGACAAACGATTGGTTGATTGGAGCATCAGAACCGGGTTGGGTAGCCGGTGCCAACAAGCTTGTTTTTGATGACGATGGCTCCTCCAATAATCCCATTCTCATGCTTGACGGGGCGGCAGAAGCAGTTGCAATAGGAATTGAAACCATTCCTGCCGGATATAAATTGGCTGTCGATGGCAGGACCATCTGTGAAGAAGTGATGGTGGAATTAAGCGAGGGTTGGCCGGACTACGTATTTGCTCATGACTATCCCCTGCCCAGTTTGGCTAGCCTCGAAGCCCAAATCAACCAATTGGGTCATTTACCAGGAGTACCAAGTGCCGCACAACTCGAGGAAGAAGGGCTCGAATTGGGGAATATGCAACGTATTATGATGCAAAAGATCGAAGAATTGACCTTATATGTCATTCAACTCAAAAAGGAAAACGAACAGATTAAATCGGAGTTGGAAGAATTGAAACATTAACAATATTCGGTCATGAAATTCCTGATATCACTCATCTTCCTGGTCATCGTTGCCTGTCCGGGGAAAACTCTTTCCCAAATACCAAATGCAGATTTCCGCGCAAACATAACCCGTGTCTGTGTGGGAAATGCAGTTACATTTTCGGATTCAACAACCAACAATCCAACTTCATGGAGCTGGACGCTTCCGGGTGGGACTCCGAATAATTCCAACGTACAGCAACCGAGTATAACATACAACACAGTGGGAAACTACAATGTGACCCTGATGGCTACAAATGCCAATGGAAGTGATACGGAAACCAAAAACAATTATATACGTGTCCTTCAATGTAAACCTTCACAGGGAATTTATAGAATTGCTTATGCCAATGGCACAAATGTCTTCGTAGGCAGGGATCATATGCGTCATGCACCTGTCAACAGCAGGGTTGACATCAACGGCACCGGCGGAGGGCCCTATACCCTCGTTGCAGCCGAGGACGGGGTGATCGAATGGATCGAGGATTCCAACAATGATTCACAGGGCGTTTGCGACAACAACAACTATGTTTGGATCTCCCATCCCAACGGGGAGTGGACCAAATATTCACATATGGCTCAATGGTCAACATCCGCATCACCACCGAATGGTTTTGGAAGGTTTGTAGGTGAGACCATCTGTGCCGGCACACCCATTGGTATAGAAAGTGATATTGGTTGTGCCAGTGGCCCTCATTTACATTTTGAAGTTGCCATCCCCAATAATCTCTCAAATCCTTTTGATACGGTGGGTGGTTTCATCAACGGAATCAATCTGGTACCCGTCATCTGTCATATCTCTACCAATAAATTCATAACGGGGAATAACTACACCGCTCAGAATTGTACTGAAAATTGCCAGAACAATATCTTTATCAATAATGTGGTCTTCGACCCTCCCGACGTGATCGCTGTTCCAATAAAATCAGTGATCCAGGCAGGGGGAATCGGAATTGTTGATTTCAACCAATTCTCAGCAGGCATATTCAGGGCAGGCGACTTTATTAAACTAGGTCCGGGATTTCATGCAAAACGTGGCAGTGTATTTACAGCAACGATTAAAGACTGTGACAGCTCGCCTGGTCTGCCCCAGTGTAATATTATGTTCCTGCAGGGAGCCAATCAATTATACAGGAAATAGATGTCGCGGAAGCCAATGAAAATTGCACGACTGACATCGGATTGAATCCGGTAGATCGGATACGGTTTCAAACTAGTGTTCATTACTTGTTCAAAATGTAAAGGTTATAGTTGATCTTCTGATTTGGTTAACCGGCCTATGAATATTGATCGATAATCAGGGTTACCAGAGCATTTTAATCGTGGATTTACTGACCGTTCGATTGCTGCCGGACTTTGAGTTGATGATATTGATATGGTTGGTTGACTTAGTGATCTATCCTTCATTTGCCCATTACCCATCTGGTCAGTCGGCATCGCATTTATGTGAGACAAATATCCTACGTGGTTATGCCCCTGATGATCGAACAGCTCATTGTTGTCGTTTCACAAATCTTCTGATCCCTGAATATTTTTACAATAGCCAGTTCTCAACTCTGCCGTCAAAACTTGTGGCGCAAGATTGTCCGGACAGCGCTTTTTGTACTGTCCTTCGCCTACTTTGGGATTTCCGGGGGAATGCTGTCTTGAAGTATAAACTCGTTTTGAAGAAATATAGGCACTCCCAATTGAATTCCATACCAAGGCTGATGATTCCATCGTTTGCTTTTCGGTAAATATGTACCTTTTACAATTTCACAGGAATATTATCTTCGCCCCCAATTTTATATTATGCGTTTTTTGATCTTGGATTATTTGATACTGAGTCTTTGCATGATCTCATTTTGTGCAAATCCTGCCATTGCCCAGGAATCATCAACAGGAGCAGAAATGTTTGATAGTGCACTACAACTTTTTGAGGAAAACAGCATTCGAAAGGACTCCATTGATTGGGATGAGTTGAAGGCAAGGTTTCTTCCAATAAGAGATACCATCAGCAGTCAGTCATCTGCATATGCGCTCATAGATTCACTGATTCAGGAAGTGAATGATGGTCATTCTTTCCTGTATTATCAAGGGAAAAAGACATCCTGGTCTGACGGTACTACCTACCCGGAATCCAAATTGGTCACCAGGATGGTCAACCCTAATACTGCCTTTATCAGAATTCCCAGTATTGGTGCTCAAGAACCGGAAGAACTCTTGGCCGAAACTACAGCGATCAGAGATGCACTCTGTAATCTCCTGAATCGGGAGCCCAATTATCTTATTGTAGATCTGACCCGTGATTATGGCGGGAATATGTATCCAATGATGCTCGGCACTCAGCCGGTAATTGGGAAGGGAATTGTAGGATATTTCCATCGCTCTCCCGGAGATAGTACAGCCTGGGTTCTTGGTGAATATGAATTGCTATTTGATGAAAACAGTATTTTAAATATTGAATCACTGGATACATGTTCTACATCACCCGACTTAAAAGTTGCCGTCCTGATCAATGAATTCACAATTAGTTCAGGAGAAGCTCTGGCTGTTGCCTTGCGTGGCATCCCGAATTCAGTCTTTATTGGAAAGCCTTCTCAGGGTGCGACTACGGCAAATCAAACTTTTCCCCTGTCTGACAAGGCAATGCTCTTCCTGACAGGTGCCATTTATGCAGATCGGACAGGAAAGGTGTATGGAGGTTCCATTATTCCGGATCTCGAAGTTGATTGCAAAGAATGTTCTACTGAAGAATTCGATGAAGCGGCAATATCCGCAGCAATCAAATGGTTTCGGGGGGATTAGATTTGAAATGATGTCTCATGGAGCGAGACAAAACTTATGACCATTACCTTCTTCTTCGATTGGTTTCAATGTGAAACACGCCATCCTTTTTCGCACCGAAGCCAGCAAAGTTGAACGAGAACGTCAACATGAGATAGCGGGATAAGGAAGTAACCCTTGTTTCCTCCAGAAAATTAAGATTACTGGACCGGGATATACCCAGGTTGCGATCAAGTATGTCGTAGATGGACAATTTCAGCTGTCCCTTTTGTCCCTTGAGGAAGCCCTTTGATATGGAGGCCCGCCACAAAGGCAAATCCGTCTGTGAGCCAAATGACTCATCCGAGTATTTTGTAAAATCAAAAGATGTGGATAAAAACCATCCATTCATAAATTCTCCGGTGAGGTCGGTATAATAGGTTATTTCCGTAAAATCCTGGTTCAAATCATCGTTTTCAGAATACTGGGTATTGTTGTATCGAATGTTCGCTCCTACCCTGACATCCCATACTTCCTTTTTTCGATTATCAAGACTCAAATCAAATGAGGTATCCCAGCGATTTACCTTGTTTTCTTGTGTATTTACAAATAGAATCCCACGGTTAAAGTTTAACTCCTGTTGCAAGTTTAATTTCACCCCAAGGAAATTCAGAGGTGCAGAGAAGGACAAATAATCACTCAGGATGTAGTCGCGACGGACATTAATGGGAGTAGTTGTCTGAACAAACTGATCATCAATGCTTTGGGCATTCGCGATCTTGTCTCTCGTCAATATTCCGTCAACGGACAGGAATAGGGTAATATCATTGAAGGCACTGTACGACATGTAGTGAACATTGACATTATGTCGATACTCCGGTTGCAATTCCGGATTCCCTATATAGATGCTCAATGGATTCGTATTATCTACCAGTGGTTGCAATTGCTCGAGCGAAGGTTCACGGATATTGGTGCGATAGGTCAGGGTGAGATTCCTGGAGTTTGCAAACTCATAGTTGAATCGTAGATTCGGTAAAAAATACTGAAACGATTTCCTGATCTCATCTCCATTATTATTTAACCGGCCGTTCAACCTTGAAGACTGATACTGAACACCCACGGAGAGATTGTACTTCTTTCGATTCAATTTGTAATTCGTTCCGATCCGGTCATAGATATATTGCCGGTCGTAATTCTGACTGAGTTGATCATTGATCACCTCGGTGCGATTCGGACTAAAAACGATATCGTAAAAATCCTTTACCAACGAATTACCATAATTCTGTCGTGAATAATTGGTAGTCAGATATTGCCGATTGCCCAGGGGCTCGGTATAGGAAGCTGAGACCCTGTAATTCATTTGGTCATTGTCAAATAATTGTCGCTGATCAATTGCTTCAGCGATTTGATTGCCATTTTGCCCGCTGTAGAGTCCTATGGAGTTGAGGAAGGCTTCATTTTCGTCATTCCGATTGGATATATTCCCACTCGCCGAGAAAATCCGACTTTTCTTTCCAATTCTTCGATTGTAATCAACAGTAAAATTATACGTCAATCGATCACCATTCGACGCTGCATCCACCAATTGTTCTGTCTCAGTACCGCCCTCATTCCCACTGATCACACTTTGAGAACTTGAATTCGTAAATCCATCATTATAGGCTAGACTTCCACGAACCGTGATCCATTGTGACGTATCTATTTTATTGGCTAATTTGAAATTGACCGTATGACCCGAACTCTTCGATTCGGTTGTGCTCGATTCAGAAGTCGAGAAGTTATTCCGGGTTAATAGCGTCTCCCGTAACGAAGTCCGCTCGATATCATTTTTGATCTGACTATAAAAATAGCTGGAATTCAACTCGGTATTCTTTGAAAAATCCCTGTTGAAATTCAGCCCGCCCGAAATGGTCCGGACAAAACCCTGCCCTCCTCCGAATGCCAATGGAACACCCAGGTCATCAGAACTGATGCGAATACCTCCCCCTGAACTCATCATACTGCTGAGGCCTCCCATGAAGTCGATATATTCCATGATGGAAAATCCCTGGTCATTGATATTATTGGCCATACCGATGCCAGAAATCTGGGTTTCTTTTCCAAACCTGTTGATGTTGAATTTTCCTTCAAACCGATCCTTCGTTCCATATCCTGCCGAATAGTTGCCAAACTGACCACTCTTGCGATCTTCCTTTAATTGAAGGTTAATGGTCTTTTGTTCCTGGCCATCTTCAATTCCTGAAAACTCGGCCATTTCAGATTGTTTGTCAAAGACCTGGACTTTGTCCACAGCATCAGCCGGTAAATTTTTGGTAGCTACTTTCGGGTCGGTACCAAAAAACTCTTTTCCTTCTACTAAGACCTGGTTGACCGTTTCGCCCTGTGCCTTGATTTGCCCTTGTTTATTCACCTCAATACCGGGCATCTTCTTCAAAAGATCCTCTACTGCTGCATTGGGAGCAGTCTTGAAAGCTCCCGCATTATAGACGATCGTGTCTTTCTTGATGCGCACAGGGATCTGGTAGGCCTTAATCGTAACCTCTTCCAGCCGATTATCCGATTCATTCATGATGACATCCTCCAAGATGCTTTTCCTCGTATCTTCTTCAATAAACACATCCACAAAGGCATCTTCATAGCCTAGGAAACTGGCTTTGACAATGGCATTACCCGACGGCAGGTCAAGGATCCTAAACCTCCCTTTTTCATCGGTAATGGCGAATCCTAGTAAAACCGAATCCGTTGCTGCAAGGGCAACTACACTTGCCGCTTCCATTGGACTCCCGCCAAGATTTACAATTCGTCCTTCGATTACATGATTTTGGGCATTTACATTCAAGGTGTAGAAACTACCCAACAGGCATACCCCCAATATTTGGACAAAGGTTTTCATTGTACCAGTTATAAAATTGAAGAATGTGGATTGCGGTATTATCCGTTCGATCGACGCGTATGTGTGATGACTTTCACTCCCCGGCCACCGGATTTAGCACCCATTTCCTCCATTTTTTCTTCCCGGATCTTATCAAATTCCGCCTGGTTCACTTTCTTTCCTTTAGATGGTCGTTCGATTTTGTCTTTTTCAATAGCACCTAAACTGACCTCTTTTGCCACAATAATCTGATCGTTCTCATTGATTTCCACGGCGAGGATCATTCCGGGCAAACCATGGTAGGAAGAGGGGCCCATCGAAACCGGTATTTCTGTGGTAAACCATGCTACTACTTCAGTTTCTTCGTCCGGTTGTGCGGTCGCATTCATACAAACGTGATCCAGAATCCTCCTTTTGTCGCTACCCAACTTCCAGTTATACTTACCCATCTCATCTTCTATAATGAATGTCTTTCCAAGCAAATCCTTTTTTGAAGTATACTGTCTGGACGCATAATCATTGTAGGTACGGTTATCAGGTTCGGACATCTTGAATTTGAAATGCATTCCACCTCCGGCATGTTCCATTTCCGTATCTTCATTGGCACCTTTGCGATCACTATTTTTGTACAGAGAAACTTTGTCTTTAAAATACAATACCTTTTCCGAAGTCCTTTCCGTCGGAAAATCCTTCATCATTTCCTTCATTTCATCTGGTAATTCTATTTCCAGTTTCGTAGTCTCCATGTAGGTTACAGATCCTTCTTTTTGACCAAAGAGTAAAATCGGAAGGATGAATATCAGAGTGATGACAAAAGTTCTCATATGATTCAATTTTGTTTGTGTCTGTAATCAGTTTTATTAAGGTAAGCCGACATAGATGGTATGTCAGGCAAACCTGGCAAGCTGCTTGCTTTCAAGCAGCTCAAACAGGAGAGTTTCGTTTAAGATTCACTCCTTAAAGAAGAAAACCTACAATTTAATTTCACTTCAAAAGTAACAGCCTCTTTGCATGACTTGCGTTAATCAAGGTGGATGAAACGTTAATTAAGGTTAATGAAGGAAAAAAGTGCACGAAGTATGGAATACATTTGAAATCAGAAATGAAAAGAAGTCGGGAAATATTAGGCATTGCAGCAAGTTTATTACTATTAGCCCTGTTTATAATTTCATGGTTGCGAGGAGTCTATCATCGCGAATTGGAAGGTCTGAAAGCCGAAGCGAATGTTGTCTTTTTTAATGCCCTGGAAGAGGCGAATGACAGGCTCTTTATCAGCAAAAGAATGCATCATGACATATTTCATTCTGAAAGAAATGCATGGGTCCATGAAAATAATCCTCCGGATACCAACACGAGGAGGGTCCTTGTCTTTGAAGCCCAGTCAGAGATCGAAGACACCTTGCTCGAATCCAAAACGGTAGAAATCATTACTTCTTTAAAAAGAATGCTGGATACTGCTGAAAATATATCGCTTGCCATCAATGCAACAGCCAGACATACGATGTCCTTTGATATAGATTCATCAGTAATTATTGATTTTAATACCACCCGGGAAAACCTGGCTTCCTTATTGGACAGTACAAGTGGTCAATCCAGTTTGACCAAGTTGCAATTTCGCGTTGTGGAAAACCCTGATAGCGATTCAATTTTTGAGGGTGCGTTTCTGACCAAAGAAGGATCGCTGGGCAATCTCTTCCTGGGTACAAACGAATATGCTGCTGTAGTCGAAAATTATGAAGGTACCGTCTTTGACCGGATGATCGATGAATTCATCCTTGGCATCTTTCTGTTCATTGCCATCGCCTCGGCATTTATTTTTATTTATCGAAGTCTGATCAAGGAAAGAAATCTGGCTTCCCTGAAGGATGATTTTATAAGCAATATTACGCACGAATTCAAAACACCCATTTCGGTCGTTCATGTTGCCCTGGAAGCACTAAAAGATTTCAATGTGATGAATGATCAAGAGAAAGCGAATGAATACCTGGAACTATCAAAGTCCGAACTCTATAAGTTGACCGGCATGGTGGATCAAATCATGAATCTCTCAAAATTGGAAAATCCACAGGTGATCAGTCATTTTGAATCAGTCGATTTGTGTGATGTAATCAGTACGACCATAGACAATTTGAATATTGGTATCGAAAGAAAAAATCAAACCCTGCGATTTCAGAATAGTGATTGCCCGAATATTATCAATGGCGATCCAAGAAGTATTCAAAGCGTATTTTATAATCTTATCGACAATGCAAACAAATATGGAGCAAATGGAGGCAAGATAGACATCGGGGTTTTCCAGGAAAACGGCAGTGCGGTCGTACAAATTTCAAATGATGGTCCGGTTATACCGGATGAATACAAAAACAGGATATTTGAAAAATTCTTTAGAATTCCATCAGCAAATGTTCATGATGTCAAAGGTTATGGTCTCGGACTGCACTATACCAAATCTTTGGTTGAACAACACGGCGGCACGATCGACCTGGAATCAAAAAATGGATTGACAAGATTTAAAATTTGTTTTCCGCTTCAAACGAAAGCACAGGTATAATGGTGAAGGAATCCGGGATCAGAATACTTTATGCGGAAGACGAGGAGTCTCTGGGACGCATAGTCAGTGAAAGTCTGACAAGCCGAAAGTTTGATGTTCTAATGGCTCGTGATGGATATGAGGCAGTTGAACTTTTTAAAAGTCGTCAGCCTCAGATTTGTGTACTGGATATCATGATGCCCAGGATGGATGGATATCACGCTGCGAAGGAAATTAGAAAACTGGATACCAACATTCCTATAATTTTCCTGACTGCGAAGACACAAACTAAAGATGTTCTTGAAGGATTTGAATCGGGAGGTAATGATTACATCCGAAAGCCCTTCAGCGTAGAAGAGTTGATTGTAAGGATCCATAATTTGATGCAAATTGTGAGAGGTCAACCCCTCAAGGGAAGGTCTGAAGCAGTTTTTAAAATTGGAAAATATCACTTTTTACCAAAGCTTCAGGAATTGAAAAACGAATCGGAACATATAAAACTATCCTATCGCGAATCCATGCTGCTGGAAATGCTTTGCCATCAAAGAAATGATAAGACCCTGCGAAAGGATATCCTTATGAATTTATGGGGAGATGATTCATATTTTAACTCCAGAAACCTGGATGTCTATATCAATAGGCTGAGGAAGATCTTTAAAAAAGAAGCTGGAGTTGAAATTGTTACGCTCAAAGGTGTAGGCTACTTGTTTAAGACTGTTGATGATTGATGAGCAAGGGGTATACCCCCCCTGTCACAGGATATTTCCATCTTTCTGCCTACATTCAGGCATCAGACCAACAATCCATGTCCACTTCCAATCAACAGGGTCAACGGTTTTCATCAAGATGGGGATTCCTGCTGAGTGCGTTGGGGGTAGCCATAGGGACGGGAAACATCTGGCGTTTTCCACGGATTGTTGCACAAAACGGAAGTGATGACGGCGCCGGAGCATTCCTGATCATTTGGGTGCTCTTCCTTTTCATCTGGAGTATACCGCTGATCATTGGTGAATATGCACTCGGAATGTATAATCGAAAAGGTGTGGTCGGGACCATCTTACAATCTGCGGGAGAACGATTTGCATGGATGGGCTCGTTCATGGTCTTTGTAGGAGCAGCAATCACGTTTTTCTATTCCGTAGTCCTGGGTTGGTGTGTCTATTACTTTGTCCATTCCATTCTTCATGCGAATCCCATTTCCACTGAAGCTGCTATGCAGACGTGGGAACACTATCAAACGGGGGCATGGCCTCTGGCAACTCATGGACTTGTAATGATCTTAGGATCTCTTGCTATTTGGAAGGGCATTTCGAGGATCGAAAAAATAAACCGCTGGTTGATGCCCACCCTGCTCATCATCCTGATCATTGCCCTTATCAAGTCATTGACCCTTAATGGAGCCGGACACGGGATGAGCTATCTCTTTACGGTAGATTGGGGCCAAATGGGAGATCCGGCGCTGTGGGTTGCCGCTCTTACGCAAAATGCCTGGGATACCGGTGCAGGTTGGGGACTTTTTATCACATATGGGGCATATATGCAAATGAAATTTGGAATTGTTAAGAATGCCATTATTACAGCGGTCGGCAACAATATAATTTCAATGATTTGCGCACTCATGATCTTTGGTACCTGTTTTGCCATCATGCAAACGAACATGGGCAATACACACGAAGAAATCCTGGATGTCATGCAAAATAGCGGCCCTGCATCTACCGGATTGACCTTTATCTGGATGCCTCAATTATTCGAAAAGATCCTGTTTGGTAAATATTTGACCATTCTCTTCTTCCTTGGCCTGGCCCTTGCTGGCTTTTCTTCAATGATTGCCCAATTGGAAATGACGACAAGGACTTTTGTTGACGGAGGCATGAGACGTCCTGTAGCCATCATTGTCATCGTAGGCATATCCTATCTTGTCGGTATCCCGTCTGCTGTTAATCTTAATGTTTTGGCCAACCAGGACTTCGTATGGGGGCTATCCCTGATGATTGCCGGAGGGTTTTGTGCCTTTGCCATGATCCGATTTGGAACGCAAAGAATCCGTAAAGAAATCATAAGTAGAAACCGCGAAGATATCCAGCCCGGTATGCTTTGGGACATCGTGATCAAATTCTTTGTTCCTACGGCTTCCATTGTCCTGTTGACTTGGTTGCTCATTACCAGTGGAGGTCATACTTATTGGTACGATCCTTTTGAAATTTCCAGCATTATGACCTGCCTGGTACAGTGGGGAATTGTCTTATCGATCCTGATCTTCCTGAATCGATGGGTCGTAAAGAGGACAAAGGATTAATTGGTTTTGCATGAGCGCTTGCATGCGGGAGGGGGCATCACTTGACTATCTAGACATGCTCATTAAAATGGACTATCAACCAATGACTGTTGAATCGTTTATTTGTTTATTCGGTAAGAATAACCCTAATGAGTAAATCTAAAGACATGCTCAGTCTAAAAAGTTGTGCGATGATTCTTCAACCGCCGTCGACAGTTCACCGTCTTCCATCTACCGTCTAATCAAGAAATCATTGAAATTGCCTTTCTAATCAAGTCCTTATTGGATTCCAGAAGATCAGCCCTTGTCATTTGATGGATTTCATCGGGTTGTACGCCAAGATCTTCCAGAGGAATACCGGCGCTTTCACCGGAACGGATCATTCTTCTTACTGCCACCTTTATATCAGCTCCGTGGGGTAACAAATTGACAAAGTCCGAGCCTCCCTTATCAGTTTTTGATAAATGATATATGGTGGAGAGCGACCAGACGTTTGCTCCTCCTGCACCTGTATTTTTGGCAATGCCCAGGATCTTTCCGATCCCGTTATCCTTGAATCCCGATGCAAAAATATCACTTGCACTATAGCAAAGCGCATCGGTAATCAGTACGCACTCAAATGGCTTTTTTGCAACAAACTTGTGCATGTCTTTAGTGGGTGTGATCGGGTACCCGACAGAAAAGTTGGCTCCCGTTGTCCGTATGGACTTGAGGGTACTATTCCACTGCTCGAAATTCAGACCACTATAGACTTGAGAAGGGGAATGCCTGTCACAAATGAATTGGCTGAGGTTGGAATTTACAAATTGTGCATTTTGAGGCTTGATGCGCTTGTTGGATAACACCTGCAACATAAATTCCGCCGCCAGAATATTTCCACCCGGATTATTCCTCAGGTCAATGATGAGTTTAGACGAATTGGTTGCACCGATCAATCTCTCAAATTCCCGGGCGATCTCCAGGTGGTTGGGATGATTGAAGGAATAGACCCGGATATATCCAATAGAAGGTTGGCTCATCGGAATCTTCCTTGCTTTAAAAAAATGATTAAATGGTTTTTTGGTTAAGATAAATTCATCTCCGGGTTTGACCATTCCCTTTCTTAACAATGCCGGACTCTTAGGTATGATCTCTCTTGCAAAAAACATTCTCTTGGTGTCCTGGACGACACTAGACTGATAGTCATGTCCGTCAGCCAAACCCAGGGAATCAGCGTCCGATAAATCTTCAACTTTCAACTTGCTCAAGTCAAACTGCGATCCGACCTTCCATTGAAATCTTTTGTTTGCCTTCTTCCCCTTCTTGCTATTAAATGACAGGTTTACCCATTCACTTTGAGGAGGGAGCATGACCGACAGAGGCCTGAAGGTCATGGAATCCAAACCTCTGGCGAATCGCGCAGCTTCATTACTACCTGCATAGTTTCGTCCATTGGCATAGACGGCCTCATAGATCGGTGTACCATTCCAATGGGTCACCTCCACTCCCTCTTCGAACTGCCCGACCTTCTTTTTCCCAATAATCTTGGAAACAATGAATTTTTCATTCTCTTTGTCCTGATACATTTCCATGAAGAATGGTAGATATGCCACCTTGCTTGCAAAGGGCTCGGGTAATTGGTAGAGCGTATGTAAGTCCCTCAGGCTTGTAAATATTTCTATCATTCTCCGGTGAAAACCAAGCTCAGTAATTTCCTCATCACTATTGAGCAATTCCATTCTCAGCACCCTCAAATGTTCTACGGGATTCGTGGCATATAAGGCATTTTTCTGGATTAAATGGACGTATGCCTCATTCAGTATGGTGGTAGCCTGATCAATGATATTGAGCTTGTCATTGATCGTAAGAAACCCCGGACTCTGAAGAAAGGATTTCAAAGAATATACCTCGTTAAAACTGCTCTTTTCCTTCTCGCTGATTTCTACCTTATACCGTTCTGCATCGTTGACATTGATTTCTCGATCATAGAACAGAGGCAGTCCGATCTTCATATGTTCAGGCAGATTTTTCTGACGCGCCAGACCCTTAAAATAGAATGCATCATCCTCGACATTGCTTACATCGAGTAGCATTTTATCGACCTGTTGAGATAAGGGAGTAGCTCCCTGGACAAATGCGGCATTCATCGTTTCCGTGGTGGTTTCTTCACCTTCAAAAGGAATATGGTGTCGTCCGCACGAACCTTCATGATCCATATGATCATGTTCGATGACCCAGTTCATCCTTCTCGCTGTCCCGTCCATAGCCGAACCCGATGCACCCATGGCAAATGCGTTTGCCTGGTTTTCATATTGCACGGCCAACTGCGGAAGTTTTTTCAATCCTTGTTTTAACTTGCTTTCTGCTGTTTTAAAACCTACATTCAAATCAATTGCATTATCCTGATCGTCTATATCCAGGTAGAGTTTTCTTTTTAGTTTTTTGATCCTAAGCGTTTCTTTTCTCCCGGTGAACTTATCCATGAGCCTGGAAATTCCAAACCGGGGTATGCCCCCGATCAGTACCCAATGGATATCTTTTTCACGACAATTGACGAACTGTTCGTACTCATCTCCCGATTTCCCCCTGATTACGAAGAGGTCTGCCTTTTTACCCGGCTCAATGGATCCTGCTTTGTCTTGCCATTGTAGTATTTGAGCGGGTTGGGTCGTAACCATTCTTACAAGCTCTTCATTTGTGAACAAATCATTGGCAGCATCACTGTACAGTTTTGCTACTTTGATTTCATTCAGCAAATTTTTACTTCCGCTTGGGCTCCAGTCAGAACCGATCGCCAGGTTGATCCCTTCGCTCTTCGCCAGGGCGATGTCGGTTGTCTGTCCATACAATAACAGGTTGGACAATGGACTCCAGACAATGTTACCACCGTTTTGCGCAAGGATTTTATAATCGTCTGGAAAGAGTCCTACCGCATGGATTCCGGCCAGATATTCATTGATCGCCCATCGTGAGGAATTGGGAAATTTCAATGCCTTGAAATGTTTATTGGCAGATTCCGGTATGCCTTCCGCCAGGTGTAAAATATAAGTCTTCTTTTTATCGAGCTGCTTCATCAAATCTGAAGCTTTTTTGACATCAGCAATCTTCGTCTTTGCACCAGGCAGATCTTTGTCCAAAGTTTGTTCGACATTGCGTACCAGGCCTTTATACAATGACCTGATTTTGGGACTCGCAGCCAGGGTGATGCCCTGTGATGATGTGACCCCGGAGAAAAGAAGTTTGCACTCTGTAAATCTCACTATGGCCTGCAGATATCCATCAATACTCCCAAGGATCCGCAAGGGGCCGGTCATCTTTTTAGTATAGTCATCATGACGTCTCCATTGATCCCGGTTTTTGAATGTTTTCGGCACATCCCAGCAAGGAATAATGTTATAGGCAAGATGATTATGGAGCTCGATCATACCCGGGAAAATTGTGCCTCCCGCATTGATTGTCGCTGTTTTCCTTCATCCATCCGGAGCTGTGAGATTGGCATTCTGAACATGGACAATCGTATCGCCTTCTATATAGATGATTCCGTCATCATGTGTCTTAGATTCTCCATTCATGGTGACCACCCTTCCCCGAATCGAATATTTAACATCTTCTTTCCAGTCAATTTTGGCCATGGTTCTATATGTTTGATTAGGGCATTAGTTGTATCGCAGCTCGTTCGGATGCACTCATAGGTTCGGGGCGGAGATCATATACCCAGTCCGGTACAAACCACTTGTAATAATTAGGACTCCACCTGCCTGTCACATCCTTTGGGCGTTGGCTTCTATTACCGGAAGACCCTTGCCATCTCAGCACTCCATAAGGCAGGTCATATCTTGGTATTTGCTCTCTTTCACCATTATACTGCCACGTTGGTGTCACGTCCTTACCGTATTGTGCATTTTGCAATTGGTTGAATCCATTGATCCAATCTGTCTTGGCCCCGGGCTGACGCCACGCTTTCAAATGCACGACAGGCTTGGTAATGGTTATGGTGGCTTGATCCCAGAAATACTTAGCCAGGGAACCAAAGGTCAGGATCACTTTTACATCTTCATAATCCAGGACTTTATCGATCACTCTTGTCAGCACCTTTTGTACTTGTGCATCATCGATGATTTGCTTCCTCTTTGCATAAGACAGATCCAAGGTATCGACCGGTAGCGTTCTGATGATGCAATAGCTTTCATCGATACCAGCAGCCTTTAAGTAGGCCTGCATTCTCTGACCGGAATTCCCGGTTAACGCTCTCATGGTAAAGAGATCATCATGCGACTGCTGGTCGGCAAGGATCAGGAAGGTAGCTCTTCCCGGTCTTCCCCGGTATGAGCATATATACCCAAATGAAGGATCTGACGTCACACCAAGGCTTTTAAAATCCGGCCACTCATAACCATTCTGCCCTCCCATGACGATTCTTGCAAAACTTGCAGTCGGCCCCTGATCATAATCCAAATAATCATGAACGGGTGGTTCGTACGGGTAGTCGCCAGGACCTTGAGTATAGCCTTCGTCCGAACCATTGGACAATCCGGAATAGACCAACCTCTCCTGTGGTCTGTATTTTCCATTGGCCGAAAAGATTTGAATCGATCTTTGATTATCAAAGCGATTACTGGATGTAGATCTTCTTCCCAAACGCATACAGGTGCCCAGGGAAAAATCTTTGAACGGAATCGGCCAGTTCTTGTATTTATACGGTTGGTCCAGGTCACGGGTCATTCCGCTATCCACAGGCAACCAGGTTGGATCGGCATTGATCCATGCTTTGATATTGTCAATGGCTGCCTGGAAACTCGCTACGATCTTCTGCTTCTTTCCTCCCTTTGTTGCCCCGCCCGGATGCATCACTCCGACAACTTTTGTCATCGGGTCCAGAAACTGACCCGTAGCCGTGCTTAAATCATCCGTGCCCCCTGGGACAGTACCGCCCCGGCTCAGCACCCAGTTCATTACTGTTTGCTTGGCAGCTTCTCCAACTGCAACTACCAATTTGAGATCATTTTTCTCAAGGGCATAATCAAATATTTCAAATCGCTGTTGTGCAATCGGAGAATCCGGGTTTTGTGCAAGCCATTTGATTTTTTTGGATCCGTATTGTCCAAAGATTGGATAGGTAAACGTGTTGAGAAAGAGGTAGTGGTGATCAATACCCAATACCCGCAAGAAATATTGCATTCTGCCTCCTGTGCCTCCTGTAAAGGACCGGTGAGACAGGGATTCATCCTGGGCTCCTTCCTGACCGACCACAAGTACTTTGACCTCATTCTTTTTAAGTCTTCCCCGGTAGTACATTGGCCCGAAATGCCAGCGAAATTTTTCTCTCGGAAAAACAGCCTTGGAAATACCCCGATAATTCGGTGTTTCCGAAAATAAGCGGACCCAGCTTAGATTTTTTGGAGGACCTGGATCATGTTCCCAGGGAAATCCCCGGTTAGTCCAGTAAGATTGATAAGACATATTCTTTGATTGTAGTGCTTATAAGTTACTGAAAAAACCTATTGCCTCGCTTAAGAAATTAAATAAATCTGAGCCCGGGACGATAAAATGTTCAATTTTAAGTATGCAAATTTGTTGATGGGTCGATTTGTTGATGGGTCGATTTGTTGATGGGTCGATTTGTTGATGGGTTTTATTGGTTTTCATTTGTTTTACAAGAGTGCTTGCATGCGGGTGGACAGCCAAAGGCTAAAGCCCAATGACCAATGACTTTAATACGCCGCCAACCCGCCTCAAGTCATCACCCATGCTTAAAGCTGGGTGATGCATCCTCCCACTCGAGGCAGGGTCAATTTAATATAGTTTAACTATATGTGACCCCGATGGGGTCAAGGGTGTTTATGAATTTATGGGTGGATTTGTTTATTAAGATTCCTTTGTGCCTTAGTGCCTTTGTGGCACTACTTTCACCGATATAGCGTATAATCTTTCAGCCAAAGGCTAAAGACCAATGACTTTAATACGCCGCCTACCCGTCTCAAGTCATCACCCATTCTTAAAGCTGGGTGATGCATCCTCCCACTCAAGGCAGGGTCAATTTAGTATAATTTAGCGATGTCGAACCGCCATTTAGTCGATCCGTCCATCGTCTACCGTCCTATTTTGTCACAATTCTTGATTGCAATAATGTGCGCCAAAACTGTAAATTGTAACGAAAATGCCTGGTCTAAAAAGCACAATACTCTTTCTGACAACCATCTTATTGGGATTTTCATCGTGCACCGGACAAGAAAGATCGACTTCACCTAATCAAAAAAAGGTAGGAGGACCGTGCGAAGGTTGTGAAGCGATATACGAATACGGCAACAGAACTTTGACCCCTCTTGATACCTTGCCCAATTTCGAACGATCCGAACATAAACTGTTCATAGCAGGTACCGTATTCCAGCCGGACAGGCAAACACCTGCAGAGGATGTTATCATTTACGTTTACCACACAAACCGAAACGGGATTTATGAAACCAGAGGTGATGAAAAGGGCTGGGCACGACGTCATGGCTACATAAGGGGCTGGGCCAAAACAGGGATAGATGGCAAATTTGCTTTTTACACCTTCCGCCCAGCTGCCTATCCGGACGGGAGAGAGCCAGAGCATGTTCACATTACCTTGAAGGAACCAGACAAGAATGAATACTATATAGATTCATATTTCTTTGATGATGATCCCTTATTGACAAAAGAGGAAAGAGGAAATCTCAAAAACCGGGGTGGTTCGGGCATCGTACGGCCAAGCCTGAAAAATGGTATCATGTCCGTACATCGGGATATCATATTGGGGTTGAACATTCCGAACTATGATTAGAATTTTACCCGGTCTGATCATTCTTTTGCTGTTGTCGATTGCATGTAATCATAAATCCGATATCCAAAGCGCAATCGTTGCGGAAGAAGATCAGGTTCCTGATGCTCCATCCAGGGTCGATACCTTGCACATCGATTTGACTCAATCCAAAATATCGTGGAAAGGAACAAAAATGCGTGGGGCGGGAAAACATGAAGGAGACATTCAGTTTAAATCAGCATATCTCCTGGTGGACAATGGTAACCTCGAGGGAGGAAATTTCATTGTGGATATGGCTTCCATAGAAGTAACGGACATGCCTGCGCACGAGACAATTCCAAGGCGAAATTTGAAAAACCATCTCAGGAGTGATGACTTTTTTGATGTAGAGGAGTATCCAACTGCAAGATTTTCCATTACCGATATTGCAGAGTTAGATGGAGGAAATCGCAAGGTTCGTGGTAACCTGACTATTAAGGATGTCACAAAAAATATAGAATTTATGTCCTTCTCTGATGGAAGCAGTTTTGCGACAACTTTCAAATTTGATCGCTTCGAATGGAATATTGCATACGAAGGAAATTGGATCGACAAGACCTTGGTCGATAGAGATATAGAATTGACCATACAGCTACGATTGAAAAATAGTCTTTAAACTAGTCACATATCTTCGCGAATGACCGAGCACCCTGTGATAAAACAAATGTATGATCGTTGTATCTTAGATGTTCAACACTCTAACGTATCGTCACATGCTTACAAGAACCTTTTCATTGATCATTTTCTGGTTGGTTACAACGATTTATCTGACCCACCATTCGCAAGCACAGGTAAATACCCAAATGGAAAGACTCCAATTTAATATATCTATTGAAGCCAGTCCTGAGATTGTCTACAGGGTGATCATTGATAGCGATCACTTTCAAGAGTGGACAAAACCATTCGGCCCAACTTCCTATTTTGAGGGGACCTGGGAACCGGGATCTACGATGCGATTCCTTTCCAAGGACGAAAATGGAAAGATCATGGGCATGCTGAGCAAAGTGCGGGAGAATCGGGCAAATACATATATAGGTCTGGAACATTTCGGTTATATACGGGACGGCAAAGAAATCACCGAAGGCGAGGATATCGAAACCATAAAAGGGGCACGGGAAAATTATACCCTTCTGGAAGAAGGAGGTGGGACGAAGCTCCTGGTGGAGTCGGATACATTTAGCGAATACAAAGAATACTTTCTGGAAGCATGGCCAAAGGCCTTGGAGAAGGTCAGGGCCATTTGCGAGGAGTAGAAATAAGAAGCAGTGGCCATTGATCCTACCATAAACAGGAGAGCAGGGATAGCCGGCATCTCGGCGGTCCTGCTCTTTGCTGCAGCCTTGCTCCTCTTTGGCACCCTCCATCCTGAATTTGATTTTTTTCAGGATTACATAAGTTATCTCGGTGCAATCGGTGAGCCCAATGCAATATGGTGGAATGTCATTGGTTTTTTCATGGTTGGAATCCTGCTCATGTTCTTCGGGATACAGTATGGTCGCATCGTGGAGGACAGGCTTGCCGGCATTTTGTTGAGTCTTTTTGGATTGGGATTCGCATTCACCGCAATCCCGGTTGATAAAATGAACGAAGCATCTGCTGTTTCGAAAGCACACATCGTAGCCATTTGTCTTGGTCTTGCATTCTGGATGTTCGGACTGGCCAGGTTGTCGTATAAGCCAAGATTGGGAAGATCAATTCAGCGCAGAGCAAGTATCAGTGCCATTATTCTGGTGGCTGCAATTGCCGGTTTGGTGGTAGATCTTTGGTCTATGCCCATGACCCACCGATTGGTCTTTGCAGTCGTATTCGGGTGGACGGCCATTACGGGTGTTGAGTTGTTGAAGGGTGGAACAAAGAAATTTCATTCCAAAAGAGCATCCTCGTATAAACAAGCTCAAGCTTAATTGTTGACTGATTATCGAGGCTTCACAACTTTTCCAATAAAGCTTCGGCAAATCTTTCATTTCGATTTTTCCTTACTACTAATTGATCTTTTAAAGCACGCTGGTGATCTCTATCAAGTGCATTTATATAATATTTGAGACGACTGATGATACTCGATGCAATATCTCTATGAATGCCTGTCCAATACAAATTGAATAAGTATAATTGATGCCATATCACTCCATTCTTTCCTAACATGGCTTTGGAAAGATTATGATAACCAAATGTAAAAGCCTCCAAAATAGCTAGTATCTGATGCGTGCTGTTTCCTCCCTTACATTGCTCTTCTGCTAACTGAAAGTCCTCAAAGGATATCTCTTTATTGTCCCATGATTTTTGTAGCCAATAGGAAAAATTCTTGTCATCAGTCTCTCTCCATAATCTTACCAGGGCGATGGTGCGCACTGCTTGAAGAACATGAGTGGCCTCATGAATGATCGTCATCATTGCAGTTATTGGAGTATTAGTATTAAATGCCTTTGGACCAATAGACATAGTCGGGTCTGGCAAGGCACTCTTTTTATTGGAACAAGGTAACTCAACAATTCCGCCTTCTCCATTAGCCCTTGTAAGTAATGGATCATAGTTAATAACACCGATTTTGGCCATGTCCGTTGAACGCATGATGTTAATTTCCCGGGATTCCAGGCTCATAAAGTCTCGTATCATAAGGACGCGATCTTCATCGTTTTTTATCCTCTTCTGCCTTTCGATCCAACTCTTAGTAGATATGGGTCTCACCATATTGGCAACCCTTATCGAGAGAAAAGGTAATCTACGTGGTTCCATTAAGATTGAATCATAATTCGGCTGGACGCTATGTTTTTTCTGATTGCTGTTGAATACATGAAATCTTCCGATCAGGTCGGTACCACGTGCTCCCGTCATTTTTGTTTTGGACTTGCCTGTTCGATAAAACTGAATGATAAGACCGACCGTTGTCAATTGGCTTGCCACAGCGAGAGCATGAAATATCGTCGGGTATCCTACAAATGTTCTTGTACTTTGTCCAGGAGGAGTTTTTTCCTTGCCGACTTTAATGGTAAAGGCTTCTCGAGTCCTGTTATACCTTCTTACAGATACATCAAGAACATCCTTTCCTTCTAACCTGAATGTTGCAGTCATATTCTCTTACTCAGCAATAAAGCCATATTGGAGATGGTGGATCGAATACCTAGTCATCCTCTACCCAATTTTGCCCTTCCTTACGCCATTTGGGTAAATCACTGTTGGATTTCAAGATTACAAGGTTGGTCGGTATTCTCACTTCCCATGGGGCACCTACAGGGACTTCATTTCCTGGTGCGCCTAATTGACTTTTTTGTTCATCAATAAAAGCTACGAAGGTATCATCCGTTATAGTGGGCAATTCTCCCCCATTCCAAGGTTCGCATGTCTTCATGAAATGATCGACAGCATTTTCAAATCCCGGTCTCACTGCTAATTGCACCTTTGAAGCTCCCGCCTTAATAAAATTGGCAAAGGCAGGGTCCACATCCTCATACAATACTTTTTGTTTCCAGTAAGGCTCTTTTCGACCCCAGAAATAAGGATAGAACAAATAATTCAAGTTCTCCCACTCAAATGCCTGTTCGAGGAAGCGAATGACTGGTTCAGCCTCTCGAGCTGCAGTCGTATCAACGAAAGGTATGTTGTCACTGTCCAAATCAATAGCATCGTAAAGTACCCGTCCGTTTGTCATCAAAGAAATGGCCGCTCGTTTTAACTCAATTGCTTCCAATTTTCTGTTGGCAGCAGGACTCTGCCCCCTGATCTGTTCTCCCACTTCAAATGCAAGCCTGTCTTGTTCAGCATTGTATTCTGAAAGTCGCTGTTGGTAGGCCGTTACTATCCGTTCATGCGTATCGAGACGCCATTGATTCATTGTAGTTGCGGTCCGACGACAAAGCAATTCAATAGTAGCTGTGACAGAACTCACCTTATATGCATGTAAACCCGTGGGAATTTTTCCCGATTCACTGGGCATATTAAACGATCTGTGCGAAGATTTCGAAAAATCAAAATAGTGTTTTTTCCTGCCCAGAAATATGTCCACAGAAGATTTTACATCTTTATTTCCCGTAAACTGAACGTTAATCCAGCCTTTGATCACTTCATATCCGGAAGGAATGGAAATATCTGCACTCTGCACTATTCGTGCTTCTTCCCATTCTTGCTCTCTGGCAGAATTAAAGCTATGAGCAACAGTGGTATAGAGCTTTGGCGGAGGGGATACATCGGTTGCCCCATATTCGGCTATATAATCGTCGTACTTGTCTTCTGTAATGGACATGGGTGGAACATTAAATTCCCTCGGTTTGACAAGTCTTGCTTTCGTGTTGCCATTTTGAGATTGGAAGGCAGCAATATAGAAGGCAGCCGGTTCCGGCACAATGAGGTCGTAAAGTGTTCGCTGCCCATAGTCATAGATTTGGGCCTCATAAATCTTTTCTAACCATTGGTAGATCCCAATAATCTTTTCACCACTTTCGTTGATAAATCCGTGATGATTCCGTTCTTCGAACTCCTCCACGATGCGCAGCGTTCGCTCTTCTCTGACACGTTCTGATATACGATTTACAGCATGCTCAATTACCTCCTGCGCAAATTCCTGGGCAACCCTGTCACTTCGCTGAGTTGAATTATTGATTACAACACTTGTGTTTGCTTCGAACTCAACAGTTGGTCCATATTTTCCACTGACGCTGAGCTCTCCTTTCGATTCCATTTGATCGTTGATCGCCTTGGACGATTCCGAAGCAAGTTGGAACCGATCTGTACTTTGGAGATTTCGTTCCTCTGTTATTTCGGTTTCCACTTCACGAACAAAAACTTCTTCCGTTGTAATCCGCCGGTTATGGTCCCGGGTACGGTGCTCACGCTCGAGTACATTCTCGACATGAGATATGTCTCTACGTTCATACCGGACCAATTGTTGTCGAATGACCAATAATCTTCCTATGCCGGAAGGAATCAGGTTGCTCGGAGTACAATCTACCCGGGGGTCCGGGCCTGATTCAGGTTCAGGCAACCATTCATCGGGAGGATTGTGCCAATTGGCTTCGTTCATCACATCATACAGCGGAGCCATTACAGAGCTACTGGGTTTCATATTAGGGACAGACAACATGATCGATTGCTTGCCCACTGCCAAATTATATGTGTTAGCAGTGAATGGCCGCAATAACATCGAGACCTCATTGTTTATTCGTTTTTGTTGATTGGATATTCTACTCGTAATTTCTTCAATTGCCGTTTTCCCTGGATCAATGCCGGTTTTAGTTAATACTTCCATCGTGCTTTCCGGTATGGTATTGATCCCTTCTTCCGTAAGCATCACCCTATTATCTCGCTGAGACGGTGTACCAGGCTGCATCACCTGTGTGTTCAAATCGTCCTCTCTTATAATACCAATCGAGCGAAAAACCCTTCTGACAATGCCAGGACTTTGAGTTGAATTTTCGTTGTTTTGAATAGTTTCATTCTGTTCTTCCGAAGAAGTTCTTAAATGTGAATGAGGTACTGTGGATAAATGATCGAATGCACGGTTGAGTTCTTTCTTGGATATCAACAAAGATTTGGCTTGTTCGAAGGCTTTACTTTTCTTTTTCTGAAAGTCAGACTTACGTTCGATCTCAGCTGTCTCAGAATTATCTCTAGCGGATTTTTGCATGGAAGAAGGAATAATGAATGAAGCATTCAACTTCCTGATGAACTGTTCTGATGACACATCTTCTGATTTAACTACATATTCAATAGCCTTGCCAGCAAGAAGTACTTCACCTGTCTGCTGTATGTGCATGCGTGCCTTTCCTCCGAGGAATTTTCCAGCTAATAAACCGTATTCGAGTTTTTTCATTTCAATTTTCCAATCATCACGGTCTGTCAAATCTTTGGCAGACAGGCCAAATCTGGATTTTATGAGATTGGAGGGATCAAGAAGTTCAACAGGTTGTTCCATTGCATGGTTGCGGAATGATAAGAGCCTCTGACCAAATGTGGATTCACCTGGATCTGTAATTATCTTTCCTGTATCTGCGATCTCTTCGAGTCTTTGACCTTCGGGCTCGTCAGCCGGATCGTGAAGAGTGATTGTTTCACCCAAATTATTTACATCCGGTGCTTTCACCACCATGAATCGAAATATCTCTTCCATTTTTCAATTACTTGAAGATTTTTACAATGATATATGACATCTTGTAAAAGGAGGGTAAGCCTAGCAGATAACCAAGACATCATGAGTCGTCCAATTTAGACATTTTAACCCAGTATGACGACCTTCTGTCAATGCATCAAATTCCTTCAATGATTGATCCGGGGCCTTTAGGGATGAACAGTAATATAGAAGTAATGTCCTGTGAGATGAAGACTAGAGACACCATATCGTATTGTTGGGACTTTGGCCCCGTCTGTCTGCGGCCATGGCAGCTTCAGTTTACAAAGTTGAGTCCTGATCCCATTTGGCGAGATGCAATACTGTCTGTAAAAGTTCAATGCATGCTATTTAGCAATCGACAAGCCTCTTCATTGACTATTTGGCAATATCGGCTGACGAATTCGCAATACCATTCAATTTTTTAAGTCAATATTTTGAAATGATCGCAAGTTTTGCTACTTTTCTAATCTCTCCGAATTAAGATCATTATTCAAAATATCCCCTCTGTGAAATAAGCATGTACCGTATGCCCTGAATGAATCTTTGTGAAAGAAGAGCACAGCGGCACTGTGGTGGTCAAATGAGGACAAGCGGCATTTAGCTGTTCCTCGGTTCACTATTTCAGGCAGGTACGTGATTAAGGGTAAACCATTTATTCAACCAAAAATATTTTTCATGGATTCTTCAACACAAACTTCCGGGTTGCTCACCCTCGAAAATGCCGATCCCATCCAGATGGGCTTTTGGGTGCCCAACCGTGTATGGGCCACTGCCAACTATTTGATCCCACTGCGCAAACATATTGCACAAAAGAAGTTAGACGGTACCCTCACCCCGATGATACCGGAAATGCAGGACTTTAAGAATTGGATCACCCATCACAGCGTATATCGCATGTGGGTCAATTTGATGATCGAACAATCAAATGATTTTGTCAAAAGCCTGGATGAGAAAACGAGGCAAGAGATCCAGGCTGATGGAGATGTCATTTGGCTGGAAGGTTACGATCATCTGTTTGAGGTCATCAATGAAATCATAACGACCTCTCCTTCATTCAACGAGACGGCCATGGTCGGTACTCCCCTGAACGGCTTGCTGGCCGTTTCAATGGCTACTGAAGCAGGACTTGCCCTCTTTCACGATACGACTTTCAATGGTCAATTTAAGAAAGTACTGGATGCGTGGAATACCTTCCTAAAGAGCAGCCCGTCCCTTGACAAACTCGACATCAACGATCCGGAAAAACCGGGTTCCTGGATATCCAAGGCTGCCTGGGCGGCCGGTGTCTGGGATCAGATGGAGAAGGATACGAGCCAACCCGCATATGGATATGACTCCTGGAACTCTTTCTTCATCCGGAAGTTCGTACCGGGAGCGCGCCCATTCCAGGGACCACCGGAAGTGGTAGATATCGGTTGTGAAACAACACCGTGGCAGTATTCAAATAACGTAGCGCTTGAAACAGAGTTTTGGATCAAAGACGTCAACTACTCGCTATTGGACCTTTTTGCAGGTGAAAGACAATGGGCTAAGCTGTTCGGGGGTGGTCAAATTTATCAGGGATTTCTTTCTGCAACGCACTATCACCGCTGGAATGCACCACTTGATGGCCATATCGTTTGCTCATGGGTGCAGCCGGGCACCTATTTTGCGCAACGACCGGGCCAGGGTGAAAACCAGGGCACATGGGAAGGTACGGAGTCGCAACCTTATCTCGGTCACGTAGCTGCTCGTGCTATCTTTATTTTTGAGCACGAGCAATGCGGATACGTAGGCCTTATTTGTATTGGCATGGTAGAGGTCTCCACATGTGTCATTAATTCGGAATATATCGTAAATGAAGGGGATGATCCGGTACCGATTAAGCGAGGCGCTGAAATCGGACATTTTGAGTTTGGCGGTTCGACGCACATGATGCTTTTCCAGAAGGACAAGGTGACCCTTGAAAAATGGGCAATCGATGCTGTACAGCATCGCAATGACCCAAAGCCCACGCCTATGGGCACCATAATTGCCAAGCCGAAGTAGTATAACGACCGTTTTCGCTCAGAGCGAAGCGGTCGTTTCCAATACCGGTAGTCTCCCACTCAAAGAGCCTGCCGGTTTGGTTATTTCCTTCATCCTTTCTAACTTACTATTCTCTCCGAATAGATAATTTAAGAATAACGTGGGTTGTAAATGAGCATGGGATATGTAAAGCAAGAGTCGATTACACATCAGTGAGGGCCTAATGTATAAATAAAGCGACAAAAGGCACTTATATTGACAAGTTACAGATCATGAGAAATGAAAAAGCAACATAAATGAAACTTGAAAAGATCCTAGACAAACTAAACACAATTGAGAAAACTTCTTTTGCTAAGATTGTAGTCAAAATAATATCGGAGAGACCTAAAAATTATCGAGAAGTTGATAAATTATTGAGTTCTGACTTCAATTTAAAGAATCTTGATAGTCATCTATTCAGCAAAGTATTCTCATTAATAAGTACCGAATACTATGTATACCTCGAAACCGAGTTAAGTCAATCAGTATCTCAATTAGATATATTGATTGACATACTAATTAGAGACGGAAACTGTATTATGTCAAGAGAATGGTTGGGAAAACTATACGAAAAGGAAATTCGAAACATTAAATCAAAACTTAGAACTCTAAAATCTGAAATAGCGGGTAAAGATTTAACAGAAGTAGATACAAGAATGAGAGATTTCATCATTTATCGTAATTGTGTAGATGTTGCATATAACAATGATAAAGACAATAATCAAGAGTCAAAGATTACAGTAGATGAAAAGTCTATTTTGAATTTATTGGCACATAATTTCGACCTATCACAAGAAGAAATTAAGCTTCTAAATTATTCAGTACTACCTCTTAAAACTTTACAACTCGAAGAAATTATCGAGCTCTTAAAATCGTCCGGAATAATATTATACTCAAAAAAGAACTTAACGATCTACGTACCAGATGAATTTGTTAGACTATTAAGAAGGTATCGAAACAAAGAAGTTGCTGATAAATATTTGAAAAGAATACTTCGATTGATTAGAGATCCTGAACTAAATCTCATCGCTAAAAAACATGGAATTAATCGAAGACTAGAAAAGAGAGATAAAATCAGAGCTATCATAAATGAAGGTATCGGAATTCGCAATATACTGAAATTTGATATTCATAAAGATGGCACTAACCTTACAAAGAAGAAGGAACGGATAAACAACTTGGTTGAAAAAGGCTTAAATATTACACATCTAAAAGGAACAACAATTGACTTAAAGATAGACAATCTTGTTGCATACTTTAATGAAATAGAAAAAGATGAAAAAGTTGGCATATCAATTGATGGTTACGAGAGATTACTTGAAGACCTCAGTATTGTCCTCAAAAGGACAAACTCTGTACTTAGAAATGAATTTGAGCTTCAAAAAGAAGAAGTTTCAAATCCAAGTTTATTACTAGACTACAACATTAAACCGAGAGACGTGTTGGAAATATTTGAAGAATCAGAACTCAAAAAATTTTGTGAAAAATTCGATGTGTCTATAAGAGGCAATGAAGTTCTAAATATCTTAAACAGTTATAAGGATTCCAAGAATATTGAACTTGAAAACTATGTAGATATAGCATTTAGAAATCTCATTAAGCTTAAGGAAAATGGAATTAGGATAAAGGAAGTAGACATTGGAAACAAGTTTGAAGAATTAACAAAGAAAATATTTTTTGATTTAGGACTCAACGTAGATGAGCAATTACGAAAATCGATTAATACCACTAAAAATAAAGTAGACATTTTATTAAAAGTTGCTGACAAAGAAGTAATAGTAATTGAATGTAAGACAGTCAAAGAAAGCGGCTATAACAAGTTCAGCTCAGTATTCCGACAAATAAACGCCTATAAACAACTTTTGGAAAAGGAAGATTTCCATGTAGTAAAGACATTATTGATAGCACCTGAATTTAGCGATGACTTTATCAATGAAACTGAAAAAGATTATGTTTTAAACTTAAGTTTAATTCGGGCTGAGTCCTTAATCGACATTCTTAATGCTTTTAAGGGGAATAGAAAATTAAAAGAGTTCCCTCATATGTTATTAATGAAAGATGTAATTATAAACGAACAGAGAATTATCAAAGCTATCGGGTAATTAAATCAAGATCGGCAACAGTGGTTATGAGGACATACATCGCACAGTCGTATATCATTCAAAGTTACTCCCAACACAAACCCAATGCAAACCGACCACATCTTCATATTTTCCAATCATCAAGGAAAAGAAGCCGACGAACTCATCCATTTCGGATTGACAGAAGGGAGTAGTCGAATCCATCCCGGACAGGGAACCAGAAACCGGAAATTCTATTTTCAAAACTTCTTCCTGGAAATTGCATGGGTGTATAATAGAAGTGAAATCAAAAGTCCAACCACGGCACCGACCAAATTATGGGAGCGAGCCAATCATCAAATCAATGGGTCCTCACCTTTCGGACTTTGTTTGGTACATACGACTGATACCGATAAATTATTTGAAGGTTGTTTGAAATATCAACCTGACTATTTACCTAATGGCCATTCATTCGACATCATCACAAACAAAGAGCATCCTTACTTGCCCTGGACATGTCGTCTGCCCTCTACCCTGGAGCATACAGCTCAGGAACCTAAACATCATCCGTCAGGCATTGAAAGGTTGACAAAAGTGACCTTTGGTATTCCAAGTCCTGACTTTCTAAGCCGGTTTACGGAAATCATCACCAGCTCATCCAATATCCGTTTTCAGAAGGACGTACATCATAGTTTGACGCTTACATTTGATCGGGCAAGGCAAGGAAAGGTTGTGGAATTCAGGGAATTGCCGTTGGTAATTGAATATTGATTGTCCAGCTCAATTTTTGTAAGTAGCTATCATGCACTAGATACAGCCGCTCCACATTCTTGGCGTTTATTTGTTTACCTCAAAATCTACCAAAAACTAAAGACCAATGACCAATGGCTTTAATACGCCGCCAACCTGACTCAAGTCATCACCCATTCTTAAAGCTGGGTGATGCATCCTCCCACTCGGGACAGGCGCCCAGGGTGGCGTGGTGCGCACCTACCCGGAACTACAGATATTTCGCCCCGATGGGGCTTTGTGGCCTTTGGAAGTTTTGATTCGTTGATTGATTTGATTCGTTTTGCATGAGCGCTTACGCGGGTGGACAACCAAAAGACTAAAGACCAATGACCAATGACTTTAATACGCCACCAACCCGCCTCAAGCTATCACCCATTCTTAAAGCTGGCGCCCAGGGTGGCGTGGTGCGCACCTACCCGGAACTACAGATATTTCGCCCCGATGGGTCTTAGTGGTCTTTAGAGGTTTTAATTCGTTGATTGGTCTGATTTGTTTTACAAGGGTGCTTATAAGCGGGTGGACAGCCAAAGACTAAAGACCAATGACCAATGACTTTAATACACCGCCAACCTGACTCAAGTCATCACCCATTCTTAAAGCTGGGATGCATCCTCCCACTCGTGACAGGGTCAATTAAATATAGTTTAGCGATGTCGAACCGACATTTAGTCGCTCCGTCTATCGTCCTCCGTCCTTAACAATTCTTATAAAAAACCTGCTGACCCAACTTAGCTTCAATTTCCTTTGCTGCCGGTGTAATCGAAAGACCACCTAAATTGGTGCAACGCAATGTATTCGGAATACTATTGCCGACATCATACATTGTCTCGATCACCTGATCCAGTGGAATCAAATGATCGTAATCGGCAAGAGCCATATTTGCACAAGACAAGGCATTCGAAGCGGCCATCACATTGCGGTTCAGACAAGGGGCCTCTACCCTATTGCCGATCGGGTCGCAGATCATGCCCAGACTGCTTTGCAAGGCCATCGATGCAGCACAGATTTGCTGATGTAAAGTTCCCCCTGCCAATCCGACGATGGCCGCCGCAGCCATCGTTGCTCCTGATCCGCATTCTGCCTGGCAGCCACCTACTTCCGCCGCAAAGGTCGATCGTGCCGCAATAAAGACTCCGATCAATCCAGCCACCAGCAACGCCTTGATCGCCTCCTCTTCGGAAATGCCCAATGCATCCACCACGGCCAAAACAGCACCAGGCATCGCTCCGCACGAACCCGCAGTAGGCGCGGCAACGATGACGCCCATCGAACTCTTTACTTCCATGATGGCCGAAACATATAGGACAATCCGATTCAGGACGGCTCCTCCATCGATCAACCGGTTGCCCTCCAGCATTTCCTTGAATTTCAGGGATTGAGGGCCCAGGATGCGGTCTTCGTACTCGGTGCCTCTCAGACCGGTAACGATTGAAGTCTTCATAATGTCGTGAATGTCCTTCATCTTGGCGAGGACGGCTTCTCTCGATATTCCGCCTCTCATGCATTCGTATTCAAGGGCCAATTCCCACAATTCCAGTTGCCTTTCTCTATTAAAGGCCATCATCTCATCACAGGTGATGAATGGTACTTCAATGTTTTTGCTTGATAATATGGGCAAGACAGGATGTAGTACCCGGATCATCGATACACCCTCAATATTTTTGATTTCTTTCAGGAAGACGGTATCAATGGCCTGCACCGTCTTGATCTGTACATATTGAAGACTTCCTTCATGTATCACTACCTCCTCGTGCGGAATGGCTTTCATTACATAATCATGCACGGCTTTGGTGTCATTCGTGTATACCAGTGTCTCAAAGACTCCCCCATCCATGTTCACCCCGGCTCCATCTACCTCAATCACCTCAATCATTCCACCTCCGGTCGATATGGCAATCAACTGACGAGACTCCACATCATTGCTCAGAGTGATCTTATAGGTGTTTGGATGTTTTTCTTCCAGTTCATTCAATTCAAAAGCAATATCAATGCCTGCCAGGGCAATATGTTCGGATGCATCCTGCAACCGTTCATCATGCGCTTCCCAGCCCAGGAATCCTCCAAATAGTCCCATATCCGAACCCTGGGCTTCATGGGTGGTCGCCAAAGATCCACCGGGATCAAATTCGATCAGGACACTTTTGATATTGCCATCCATCAGATCCCGGCACAGTCGTCCCACACGCAGGGAAGCTGCACAATGTGATGAAGAAGGACCGCGCATCACAGGTCCCAGGACGTCGTTAAAAATGCTGGGCGTATTCATGAAGTGGCTTTGAATCCTTTAAAAATACACAGATAAGGTGAGAATTGGCTGAAATCAAAGATCGGAGCCCCGGGAAATGTCGTCAGGAACCCATCAAAATCCGGCTGACATTATCTTTATTATTCTCAGAACACAGAAGAATGACCGTATCATCCTCGCCGATAAATGTATCTTCGGGAGGATTCGGAATCAGCCCTTTGACATTGTCCTTGGCGGCGATGACGGTAGCTCCGGTCAGTCTCTTGATATCCAAATCCTTTAAGGTCTTATTGCGGAATTCTGCCTTCAGGTCATGGTAACTGAAGGATTCGAGATGATATTTTTCGCGATCACGGCCACGGCCGGTCAATAGATCCAGGAATTCGATAATGACCGGTTTGGTGACCAACTGAGCCATGAACATTCCTCCGACATGATCCGGCATGATGACGTGATCAGCACCTGCCCTGTAGAGTTTGGGCTCGGTCTGGGACTCAGAGGCCCGGCTGATGATCCGGATTTCAGGATTCAATTCCCTGGCCGTCAAGGTTATGAAAACATTATCAGCATCACCGGGAGTAGCGATAATGATCTGACTTGCCTTTTTAATACCTGCAGCGAGTAAGGTATGATCCAGGGTGGCATCACCGATCAGCATGATAAACTCGGTATCTGCCGGTAGAGCATCTCTGACCTCTACATCTCTTTCGATCACGACAAACTCCCTGCCTTCCCTCAAGAGCTCTTCACACGCCTTCATACCATTGCGCCCATACCCGCAAACGATGATGTGGTTATTCAATTTCTTAATGTCCCTGTAATCCTTCATTCTGAACAATATCGATCTCAGTTTTCCTTCAAATAAAAAAGTAGTAAAAACCGAAATGACGTAGGCAAAAATAGCCAAATTGAAAATGATGTAAAACGAAGTGAACAACCTGCCTGTTTTTGACAATTCAAACACTTCAGTAAACCCGACCGTGGAAATCGTGATAATGGACATGTAAAAGGCACTGAGCAAGTCATAGCCCTCGATGAACATGTATCCACTCGTCCCAACCACAATACTCAACAAGGCCATTGCGATCGCCAATACAAAGTTTTTCAATTGCCCCCTGATCATTCCGTGAAAATAATTCTTAAAATCCGGATTCTAGTAATGGCCTTCTCATCACCTGGACTTTAATCAATCGAATTTTATTCGGATATTGAGAAGAAAGTATTGAATATGAATCGTCGTCAATTGATTAAATATTCCTCCCTGGTGATGGGTGGTCTGGCATCATTTTCTTCTGCCCTGGAGGACAGTATCCGCACATCCAATTCAGACCTGTTTGATGATATTCCCCTGGGTGTGCAACTATTCACCATTCCCTCCCTGGTGGAAAAAGACCTGAAAGGTACATTGCGCCAACTGAGTGAGATCGGATACCGGGAAGTGGAATTCTTCGGGCCCTATTCATTTAGCGACCCTACTACAATCCAACAATGGGAAATGATGAAGGGGATGATGGGTTTGAATCAAAATGCCTTCTACGGTTTCTCAACTGAAGAGGTAGCTTCCATGCTTCGGGAATATGGTCTTTCTGCACCTTCCATGCATACAGATTTATTGACCCTGCAAAATCAAATGGCACCCATGCTAGATGAAGCTGCCAAATTAGATACCAAATACCTGATCATTCCCGCCATTATGGAAGGAAGAAGTTCATTGGACGACTACAAGCTGCTCTGCGAACAATTCAATGCTTTTGGTAGTCAAATGAAGTCCCACGGGATGCAATTTGCTTATCATAATCACGGCTATGAACATATCGAAATGAATGGAGAGATACCCATGAACTTCCTGCTGGAACACACTGATCCGGATGTGGTAAAGTTTGAATTGGATATTTTTTGGATGAGTGCTGCCGGAGCAGATCCCCTGGAATATTTAAAGTCTTATCCCAATCATTTCAAACTATTGCATTTGAAAGACGCCAGTGTTCCCGTGCGATTTTCCGGGGATGGAGGCACACCCGACCAATGGATGGCTATTTTTCCAAATATGGCAGATCCGGGAGATGGCGTTTTGGACGTAGCTTCGATTGTCAAACAGGCCAAAAAATCCGGTGTTCAACACTACTATTTGGAAAGAGATCTGGCACCTGATCCACATGAAACATTGACCAACTCATACGCAAAGCTTTCAAAAATGTAAGAATCCCCGGACACCGAACCAATTGGTCTTTTTCGCAACACTGCATTTAGAACAGCAAATAATCAATTCAGAGTTGCACTGTAATGGAGCGTGAGGTATTATGAAATTTGACCGGCTCCTTATAGTTGGGCACATGACCAGACTTTTCAAATAAAATGAATTCCTTTGTCAGGCCTCAATAATTTCTAAGTATTCCATGGTCAATTCAGACAGAACAATATCCGGACCTTTTGATAGTCCCGAACCACTCTGGTCATACCGGACAATATTAAAATCAGAAAGTAATGGCTTGTCATAACAGTGAGAAAACATCATATCAGGATATCCTGTCCCTCCGTGTATGAAGAGCAAGGTGGGAAGAGATAAATTTGCACCAAGCCTCATCGACCTCACTTCGCGATCTCCTGCTTCGATGTCAAATAATTGAAATCCTTCCGTTTGCAGTGATCGAAGCTCCACATATTGAACGCCCTTTCTTGTTAAAAAGGCAAGGGTTATGATCAAGAACAGCCACTATGAATACCATGCTCGCATTTACTTTATGAAATATTCACCTACAATAAATTGTCACAATTCAAGGCAGGTATCATCTGATGTTTCTTTGGATAGTTATTACTTCCCTTTCAACTTTTTGGATCTATGGATGTCCGTGAATTTATCCATCATTGAATGATCTGTTTCCCTCTTGCCAAACTCCATATCATATAATCCCATGTCTTTACGTTGGCGAAATGCTTCATACAGACTTACCGCACAGGCCACTGAGATATTCAGGCTGTTAACAAAACCGACCTGTGGAATCACAAAGTTAGCATCCACCAATTGACTGGCTTCTGTGGTAACACCATCGTGTTCGTTTCCAAATAGCAGGGCACAGGAATGTGTCAGGTCGAGATCATACAATGAAACTGCCTGCTCATCTAACCGGGTACAATAGATCCTCTCGTAGTGGCTCCGTACTTGTCCAAAACAATCACTTAACGATTCGAAGTAATTGATATCGATCCACTGCCTCGTACCGGAAGAGCTCTTATGCCCGACCTCTATGCCCCGTTCCCGGAGGCGGGGATCTGTGTACACCACAAATATTTCGGCAATACCCACTGAATCACATGTCCTTAAAACCGCCCCGATATTATGAGGATCATGAACATTTTCCAGGATGACCGTCAGATCCAACTGACGCCTGGAGATGACCGATTTGAATCGCTCCAAACGCTTGGGTAAAATACCCATTACCGGATATCATTGATGACAAAATGGTCCTTTTCGTATTCGATGATGTACAAATGCCGGTTGACCAGAAAATCCGGCTGTTCTTCTTCCGAATCCTTGTAGTAAAGACCCACGTTGACCTTCATCTGCATAAGATCGAGATCTTCATCTTTCATAAAATAATGAAAATATTGCCCGTGATTTTTTAATCCGTACAGGACGAAGGCCATTAAGTCATACCCATAATAGGAATCCTCGCTTGGCAACCAACCGTATCGATTGTGAAAGCGCTCTTTGAATTTGATAACATCACTGTCCTGTGGATCCGGAAACCTGAATTCTGCCGCCCGAATGTCGAGATTTTTGAGAATATTGATATCAACGCGATCAGAGTTGAGCGCTATAGGCATGGTATAAACAAACAAATCGCGCTCGTTCTTTTCTCCGTACATCTTTCTCAGACAGGAATACACGAAGGATTCATCTCTCGATGAGAAATGAGGCAGGATGAATGCTTTATATTCCTGTTGCAGCAGCGTATCAAATACGTTGGCTTCAGCGTCCATCAACGAATCGAGTTCGACATCAATCACAGAATATGGTTGAACAACCGGCAGGGTGGACAATTCCTGGTTGATCTTTTCCACCAATGAGGTTTTTGCCTGGTCGACGCCGCCAGGTCTCTGCAGAATTGCCACTTCTGCCCTGTCAAAATTATAGTTCACATGGTCGACGATTCGCTGATAGTAGTGCTCGATACCGGGCCTCATTTGCAGGTAAAACAAGTTGTCATCAGTAATGCTTGTATTTGACTTCCATGGACTGATCAAAGGCACCCTGTTTTCAAGAGCAAAATCAGCCAGACGAGAAATCAATTTTGTCTCATAGGGACCAATGATCACATCTGGCAGATCCATATTCATATCCCTGATGATTTCATTGACCCGGGCTTCACTCCTGTTTGTATAATACACCTTGATATGAGCCCTGACATCAGAAGATTCCCGTGCAGCCAATTTCAAACCCGCATAGAAATCTGCAAACTTTTTGTTGTTCACATCCATCGTAGGAATGACCTGCTCGATTCGCATAGGCAAGAGCAATGCAATCCTGTAGTATTCCTTATTTACTTTCTCAAGAGAATAGGCCGCAACCTTTGTTTCTGCGCTGATGGGCGGTTCTTCCTCTTCCGATGTAAAGGTCCATGAAATGGTATCTACCTCTATCTTTTCTATGACCTCTACCGGTTGGGTGTTTTCATTCTTATCCAGTAATTCGCAGTCTGAGGCGACCGGAGTAGTAGTAGCACAACCAAGGATCATGCTGCAGCTTACTATAATCAACAGCTGCTTATTCCCATTCAATAGTTGCCGGAGGTTTGGTACTGATATCATAAACGACCCGGTTTATCCCTTTTACTGAATTTATTATTTCGTTTGATATTTCGGCAAGCAGTTCGTAAGGAATAACTGTCCATTCGGCAGTCATTCCATCCTTGGAATTTACAGCTCTTAGTGCACAAGTATACTCATAAGTTCTTTCATCTCCCATGACTCCGACACTTCTAACAGGCAACAGGATGGCTCCGGCTTGCCAAATCCGGTCATACCAACCATGCTTTTTCAACAGGGAGAGGTAGATATAATCTGCCTCCTGGCACAATTTCACCTTTTCCCTTGATATTTCTCCCAACACCCTAATGGCTAAACCAGGTCCCGGAAATGGGTGTCTTTCCACAAAACGGGAAGGCAATCCCAGCGCAAACCCCACCTTCCTGACCTCATCCTTAAACAGCATCCGCAAGGGTTCGAGCAACTTTAAATGGAGATAGTCCGGCAAGCCTCCCACATTGTGATGCGACTTGATGGTAGCAGAAGGTCCATTGACACTGACCGATTCGATAACATCGGGGTAAATCGTTCCTTGGGCTAACCATTGGATATCCGCCAATTTATTTGCCTCTGCAAGGAATACATCGATAAACGTCTTGCCAATGATCTTTCGTTTCTGCTCAGGATCGGAAATTCCTTCCAGGCCATCGAGGAACTGATCACTGGCATTTATACCATTGACATTCAACCCAAGATTTTTGTAGTTGGTCAGCACTTCAGAATATTCATTCTTACGCAGGACTCCATTGTTGATGAAAAAAGAAGTGAGTTGATCTCCAATGGCCCTGTGAATGAGCATGGCAGCAACGGTGGAATCCACTCCACCGGATATGCCAAGCAATACTTTCTGGTCCCCTACTGTTTCTCTTATTTCGTCTATCGTTTCCTCGATAAATGAATCCGGGGTCCAGTCCTGTGTGCAACCGCATATATCAACGAGAAAATTCTTCAATATCGTACTTCCCTCAAGTGAATGTGTTACCTCAGGATGAAACTGAATACCATATATGGGATGCGTTTCCCGTGTATAGGTGAACGCACCAATGGGTATGGAATCCGTGTTGCCAATGATTTCGAATTCATCGGGCAGTATAAGGATGGTATCTGCATGAGACATCCAGACCTGGCTCGAAGAGGAAACCCCGTGAAAGAGGGGACTCTCCTTTGTAGCATGGATCCAGGCCTTGCCGTACTCTCTTTTTTCGGCCTTCGCCACATGTCCACCGTAGATATCGGCAATATATTGGGCTCCGTAGCAAATTCCCAGGACCGGTGCCAATTTCGCAAGAGCCTTGATATCCACGTCCAGACGACATTCACCATTGACAGAACTAGGACTTCCCGAAAGCACGATGGCTTTTGGATTTTTCAGGGAACCAGGATCCGTGTTATAAGGACGGATCTCGCAAAATATATTCAGTTCGCGAATTCGCCGTGCTATGAGTTGGGTATATTGAGAACCAAAATCAAGGATATGTACTATGCCGGATTCATGTATCATACTACTCGACCAATCCCCTCCCGGACTTTTTAACCAATCCTTGTTCGAGCAGATCCTTCATGATCCTGTCCAGAACTCCATTGATGAAATCTTTGCTTTTGGCAGTGCTATAATTTTTTGCGATATCCACGTATTCATTCACCGTCACCTTGGTGGGGATACTCTCAAAGAACAGGAATTCGGAAATGGCCATTTTTAAAAGGATCATATCGATGATGGCAAGCCGCTCGCTGTCCCAATTTTTAAGCGTGGGTTCGATGTGTTCTAAAAGAGAATGATCTTCGGTCAAGGTTTTTTCAAAAAGTTGGAATCCGAACTCGTTGACCGTCTCGTCTGAAGGAAAATATTCATTGAGAAATTCATCTTCCATTTCAGGCAGCCGTTTCAGTGTTTTTTTCACAGATCCGATCACAACGCTCTTGTCATCCTGCCAGGTCCCGTAATGGTCCTCCATGATTTCATTGAAGAAATCATGCTGACGGCAAAATCGGTATAATTCCAGTAAAATGTCGAGATGATCTTTCCGTGCTGAATCTTTGGATATATATGATTCGTACGCTTCTGACTTTGAAAATTCGTAATAGATCTTTTCGCAGTACTCCCCATTGACACTTTCCTCGTAATCCAGTTCTCCGACCTTTTTTTTCAGGATCTTGTTTTGCTCCAGATTTTTGATCAGGGAATTGTTGTACACTTTATCCGTGAAAATCTTGTCTGACTCTGAAGGAAGACGCTTTGCACTTCGCTTTTTCTGATCGGCCTGGGCCGTTTTGGTCACTTTGATCAGTACAAGAAGATTGAGAATGAATAGCCGGTAGGTGTCCTCAATAGATGCCCAGTACCTCTTCTTAGCCTCGTCAATTTCTAATTGCTGATCCCTATTGACAGAGAAGAGCAACTGCATCGCTTTTATGCGTACGCTCCTTCTACTTAACATCTATATATTTAAAAATCTATATATATAACAAAGGTATAATATTTTACCACTTATCTATTGTAAATAAGAAGCTTTGACATCTTCAAATGATGGTAATTTTTTATAGTGCCACTTATCTACAAGTTTACCCCTATCCATTAATACTACACCGGGATTGGACCGGACGATGGTCTTAAGCAGGATATCGTCCGCCATACCATAGGAAATATCCATGTCCAGGTCTTCCTTTAAATCCAGGATTTGTTCATAATCGGCACCTCCGATTGCGGCAATTACCGGAATATTTTCAGCTCTTGCCTTCTGAATAAAAGGCAGCACCACCTCGGTATATCTCTTTGTATAATAATCCTTCCACTGGTAGTCGATATAAGATTCCGTTCTTTCATCGATGCGCGAAATGGAACGCTCCAGTTTTACCGAACCATCTCTTTGGAAAATCGTATCGACGGTATAAAATGTATCCCTCGCAATACGTGTACTCGGGCTTCCGTCCCCATACAGCTTATGCGCTATTATAAAGATCAAAGGACCTTCTGAATTCAGGATGTCTTCATTCATGGAATATCCATCGTTGTCCATCACATCGAATTCAGCGATCTTGGTCGTTGTCATGACAGGCTCGGAATATACCTGTTCCAGATTCCATTTCTCCGATGGATATTGCTGAAACGTCTTCAGGTATTCTTCATACGGAATGGTTTTTTTCTCACCGGTTGACTTGTTTTCAACCTCGTACGCCAGAATTTGAATATTGGCCATGGCTTCATCCTCCAGTCTTTTTTGCTCTGCAATATCCCTTCCTTTCTTGAAAGGTCTGAAGTCCTTATGAGGAATATCCCACATGAAATTGCTTGCACAGTAATACAACAAACCCAGTGTGATCAAAGAGGTGAGCACATTTCGCACCGTCCTGGAAAACAATGTGTGCATCCTCTTCCAACCAAAAAGGAAAATAAAACCAGGAACAAGAAGAACTATATCCTTCAAAAATGACACCTTGGGTTCCAACTTGATAAAGTCTCCAAAACAACCACAATCGGTCACCTTCATGTTGTTCTTGTCATAGGCAGCCCAGTTGCCAATATCAAAGAAGTTGACTTCACCAGGGACATACCCCGTGAGAAATGTAAAGCCCGTAAGAAAGGTAAAAAAGAGAACGAGGAGCAGGAATGCCCATGCTGTGAATTTGGGTTTATGTCCCATAATCAGCATGATTCCCAAGACGATTTCGAAAATGATCATAAAAACAGAAAATCCCACTGCATAGGTGGACAGGATGGGGAATATTGGAGCCAGGAAACCAAACCAGGTCGCTGCAAAAACAGATTCAAATTGATCAAAGTACTGCTCCATTTTGTATGCAGTACCCAACGGATCAACCGCCTTTACCCATCCCGAGAATACGAATAATGCCCCACAGTAATTCTGGAGAAAAGACATGACCCACGAATCCTTTTTTTTGAAGACAAAGTATACCAGCAACGTCAAAATAACGGCGGCGATTGCCACATAAAACAAAAGAGTGCTTAATGTCATTCTTCTACATTTTGTTCTTCTAATTTGACCAGGCCGAATATGCAGTAGTTGATAATATCCAGGTAATTTGCATCAATACCCTCGGAAATAAGAGTCACCCCGTTTTTCTCCTCGATGCTCTTGATCCGGTGGACCTTCATCAGGATGATGTCTATAATACTCGATAGTCTCATCATCTTCCATGCTTCCCCGTAGTCGTGATTTTTTTGGACGAGCAATGCCCTTGCCTTTTGGACCTGACCATCATATTCTCTTTTCAGGTTATCCAAAGACATTTCAGGCCCTGCCTCAGTACCCATATTCATCTGAATCAACGCCATAATAGAATAGTTGATCAGGCCAAAAAATTCTCCGTCGAGGGGATCATTAACCTTTTGTTCGCCTTTTTCATCAACGGATCTCAGCCGGGAAATTTTGATAAGGATCTGATCGGTCAGAGATTCTGGTCGCAAGACCCGCCATGAAGTGCCATAGTCTTCATTCTTTTTGAGGAATATATCTCTGCAATGTGACAGGTATTTGTCGAATGATTCCCGAGTGGTCACGTCTGTATACAATCAAATTAGTGTGCAAATATACACCTCTATGGATTATATAAATCCTTAATATGAATTTATTGACGATCCGGCTTCTCTACACTTTACATCTTGATCTGTAAACGTGTATTCTTTGGCCTTTCCATTGCCTGAATCTCAAAACAGCTTCTGCTTGAGGTATTTGTTCATGAACTTGCCTTCCGGATCATAGTCGCTCATCAATTCTTTGAAATCGGCCAGTCTTTTGATTCTCGATTGCAGGATGGAAGGTTCGATTGAATTCAACTTTCCCCAGTGAGGAAGCACATCGAAAGGAGCCAATGCGGATTCGATACCAGGCAATAGTTTTTGAACTTCGGGCCAATGGGGTTTCCAGGTAAAATGGATGGCCACGCAATCCTTCTCATAGAATGGGCTCATCCAGTAGTTGTCAGCTGCAATCGAACGCACTTCCGAAATATACAAATGTGGAAAGATGGCTTCTCTCATTTTTTCGATGGCAGCCATGGCTTCGGCTCCGTGTTCGAATGCCACAAAATATTCGGATTGCAGCTCTTCTCCACTGCTCGGCGTAAAACCCATTTTAAAATGTGGCAGACGTTCATACCAGGTGCCCAATTTACCCATTTGTTCTGTACAATTTTCCGGTGAATGGTCTTCGATCGGATGTAGATTCTTTTCAGCCAGGATGGCCCCATAATATTCACTGGGAGCTGTTGTATTGTCTTGTTCATTAGCCTCCTTGATCCACACTTCACTCACCTTGCCATCCTGCCAATCCGTAAATAAGCTGACGCTGTATCCCCCGGACATCACGGCCTCAAAGTTTTCCATGAGCTCATCGACAGGCATATTGCGGTAAACCACCTGCGTCATTTGAAAATTCGGAAGGACTTCCAGGGTCACTTTTGATATGACACCCAAAGCTCCCAAGGCTACTGTGACCGCAGGGAAGGAAGGATCCAAGGCATCGATTGTTACAACATCGCCATTAGCTTTGACGATCTCAACAGCACGAATAGCTGTACTAAGACTTCCGTTCTTCCTGCCTGACCCGTGTGTGGCTGTAGCACAAGCTCCGGCAACAGAGATGTGAGGAAGCGATGCAAGGTTATGCAAGGCATAGCCTCGTGCGTCAAGAAATTCACAGAAATCACCATATCGGATCCCTGCACCAACAGTTATGGTATTGCGTTGCTCATCCAGCTCGATAACGCTATTGATCTTCTTCATTGAAATCTGTCTGTGCGCGCTGTCTGCGATGGCACTAAAGCTATGTTGAGAACCCAGAGACTTTATTTTCCTGGAACTCCTGACGATGTCAACGATCTCATCCAGGCTTTCCGGATACCGGACATCTCCGGTGCTATAAGCGAGGTTGCCGGCCCAATTTTTCAATGGATCCATAGGTTTTTGTTTACAAGATGACCATGGAGTGACTACTGCTCCCGCGGCCAGGATCGAAGCGGATTGAATAAATGTTCTTTTGTTCATATTTAGGTGATGGATCCGAGAAAGATAAACAAGTTGAATCGATTGCTTCAGGGAATTTGTTAAATGTTTTGTTTCGAATTCATGCGGAATCAAAGAAGTATCTTTGAGCCATCATTCAATAAAGTCAAATTTGAATCATGGCAGTAAAAAGAAATGGTGGAATTCCACTTGATATTGACCTGATCAAATGGACCAGGATCAACAAAAGTGCCGTAGAGAGAAGGGCGAGCACCCTGACCAAGAGAAGATCCATTAAGAAGGACTGGCAAGCTGCATGGCTCCTGCGCGCTGTTTCGTGTATTGATCTGACGACATTGGCTGGAGACGATACTCCCGGGAATGTACGGAGACTGTGCGCCAAGGCTCAAAACCCCGTTAGAAGAGATATCCTTGCAGCCATGGGCGTCGAGGATATTGGTTTGACCGTGGGAGCCGTATGCGTCTATCATAACCTCGTCAAGACTGCCATCGAAGAACTCGGTGGAAGCAATATACCTGTCGCAGCTGTCTCTACGGGATTTCCGGCCGGACAAATTTCTCATCGGCAAAAATTGAAAGAAATTGAATCCTCCGTGAAAGCCGGGGCTTCTGAAATCGATATTGTGATCAGCCGGGCTTATGTGCTCAATGCCAATTGGCGAAAACTGTATAGGGAAGTAAAGGATTTCAGGGATGCCTGCGGACCTGCACATATGAAATCCATCCTTGCCACCGGAGAATTATCCACGCTCACCAATGTAGCCAAGGCCAGTATGGTGTGTATGATGGCAGGCTCGGATTTTATCAAGACGAGTACCGGGAAGGAAAGCGTAAATGCCATCTTGCCTGTGGGCCTGGTCATGACGAGATGCATCCGTGAATATGAGGACTTGACGAATTTTAAAATCGGTTTTAAACCCGCAGGAGGGATCAGGAAGGCAAAGGAAGCATTACTCTGGCTTATATTAATGAAGGAGGAATTGGGTGATGAATGGCTCAATAAGGAGCTATTCCGATTCGGAGCCAGCAGTCTGCTCGGCGATATTGAACGGCAGTTGGAACATCATGTGACCGGAAGATACTCTGCCGCTTATCGACATCCGGTATCCTGATCCAATCATAATGAATTGATAAATAGCAAAATGATAGCATGAAGGTCAAAACGATATATAAATCAATGGATTATGGGCCGGCTCCTGAGCGGGATGATCAGGCTCAAGAATGGCTTGAAGCCCGTAATCGAAGATGCCTGCTCTATATTAACGGCAAATGGGATAAACCAACGACATCGAAATATTTTGACAGTATTAACCCTTCCAATAGGGAGAAATTGGCCAGGGTGGCACAAGCAGGAAAAAAAGATGTCGACAAAGCGGTTCAGGCTGCCTCCGATGCATTAAAGAGCTGGCAGGATCTTGGAGATTACGGACGAGCCCGTTTTTTATATGCCATTGCAAGGCAAGTGCAAAAGAATTCAAGGCTGTTCGCAGTATTGGAATCTCTGGATAATGGAAAACCCATCCGGGAATCAAGAGATATAGACATTCCATTGGTGGCCCGGCACTTCTATCATCATGCCGGTTGGGCAGCCCTGAAAGAAAACGTATTGAAAGATTATGAGCCACTTGGGGTCGTCGGTCAGATTATTCCGTGGAATTTCCCGCTTCTGATGCTTGCCTGGAAGATAGCTCCTGCCCTGGCAATGGGCAATACCGTTGTCTTAAAACCTGCAGAGTTTACTTCATTGACAGCACTCTTGTTTGCCGATATCTGCACACAGATTGGATTGCCGCCAGGTGTTGTAAATATTGTTACCGGGGACGGAAAAACCGGTTCATATATAGTTGATCATCCGGGGATAGCGAAGATCGCTTTTACGGGATCAACGGAGGTCGGACGGATCATCAGGCGAAAGACGGCAGGAAGCGGGAAGAAGTTATCGCTCGAATTGGGTGGAAAATCACCATTTATTGTTTTTGATGATGCCGATTTAGACAGTGTTGTGGAAGGTATTGTGGACGCTATCTGGTTCAACCAGGGACAAGTCTGTTGTGCGGGTTCACGATTGCTGATCCAGGAAAGTGTAGCTGACAGACTGTATCGAAAGATCAAGAAAAGAATGGAACGCCTTAGGGTGGGTGATGCCCTGGATAAGAATACGGATATCGGTGCCATCGTGGCACCGGTACAATTGGAGACCATAGACGCGCTGGTAAAACTAGGACAGAAAGAAGGGAGTACGTTGTGGCAACCCCCCTGGGCATGTCCCAAGGATGGATATTTTTATCCGCCCAGTCTGTTTACAAATGTCTCTCCTTCCTCGACGATTGCGCAGGTCGAAATATTTGGCCCGGTACTCGTAGCGATGACATTTCGAACACATGCCGAAGCGGTGAAACTTGCCAATAATACGAGATATGGACTGGCCGCCAGCATCTGGACAGAAAATATCAATCTTGCGATGGACATTGCTCCTAAGGTCAAGGCGGGAACGGTTTGGATCAATAGCACCAATGTATTCGATGCCGCCTCAGGATTTGGTGGTTACCGGGAATCGGGATTTGGACGGGAAGGAGGAAAGGAAGGATTGTATGAATATGTCAAACCCAGGATTGAACGTCAATTGGGATCCGCACCTGCAAGAGAGGATGGCCGGTCCGATAAGAAAACGGCATCGAGGTTCAATGGAACACCCGGAATTGACCGGACGGCTAAAATGTTTATTGGAGGTAAGCAAGTAAGACCTGATGGTGGTTATAGCTATTCAGTCTATTCTTCCAATGGCAGTGGTGCGGAAGTCGGTCTTGGAAACCGCAAGGACATCAGGAACGCAGTGGAAGCAGCACATAAGGCAACAGGATGGGTCAGGCGAACAGGCCATGCCCGTGCCCAGGTTCTTTTCTACCTGGCTGAAAACCTCTCCGCACGTGAAGATGAATTTGTGAGCAGGATCAGGATGCAAACGAAGGCTACCACCAAATTAGCGCAAAGGGAGTTTGAACAATCTCTTGATCGTATTTATTACTATGCCGCTTATGCTGATAAATATGACGGTCTGGTGCATGATACCACATACAGGAATGTAACCCTGGCCATGCCCGAGCCCCTGGGTGTGATGGGCATCATATGTCCCAATGAAGCCCCTCTTCTCGGTATGCTATCACTCGTCCTGCCCGCCATTGCTATGGGCAATAATGTTGTAGTCATTCCTTCGGAACAACATCCGCTTTCCACAACTGATTTTTATCAGGTGATCGAAACTTCCGATGTACCTGCCGGCACCATTAACATTGTAACTGGGCCTTCCAATGAACTGGCAATGGTGCTGGCCAGTCACGATGATGTCGACGGCTTGTGGTATTTCGGAAATCGCGAGACCAGTAAACAAATCGAAGTCATCTCTGCCGAAAATATGAAGCGCACCTGGGTCAGTCATGGCAAAACAAGGGATTGGATCAAAAGTAACCAGGGCGAGGGAGAAGAATTTCTTCGGAGGTGTACCCAAGTCAAGAATATCTGGATTCCGTATGGGGAGTGATCAGTTTTGAATGTTGGATTTTGAATGATTGAGGTTGGCCTCATCACTCAGCTTTTAGTTGGGTGATGAGTTGAAGCGGATAACCGGCAGTTAATCCATTTCGGTGATCCGCTCCAGTACAACACGGATCAATCCATCTACAGCGGCATCATGATCTTCTATAAAAGTGCCATTCGCCCGGTTTGCCAGGGCCACACAGCAGGTACAGCATTGATGTCCCAGTAAGGAGCCTAAGGCATATAGTGCCGAAGTCTCCATTTCAAAGTTAGTAATCCTATCACCTTGATATTCAAATGATTGTAGTCGTTTGAATAAAGTGTCAATTGCAGGTTGTAAGCGAAGTTTCCGATCCTGGGGGCCATAGAACCCAGGAGCTGTAGCAGTGATACCACGTACCATATCTTTTCCAAGAAAGGAAATAATTTTATCTGATGCCTCGACCACGTAGGGTTTGGAAAGTCCTGTGGGAAGATCAAGATGTCTCTCAATTTTTTGAGCAAGCTCAAAATTGGTCTGTTCTTCCTTTCGCTTATAGAAATGGAGAAGACCGTCAAAACCAAGACCATACCTGGAAATGATGAAGCTTCCCACAGGGATGTCCTCATGAATCGCCCCGGTAGTACCCAGGCGAATGATCTTCAAACTTTTTAGGACCGATGATTTCTTCCTTTGTCCAAAATCGATATTGACCACAGCGTCCAACTCATTCATAAAAATATCAATGTTGTCCGTACCGATTCCAGTGGACATGACACTCAATCTTTTGCCATTGAAAGTGCCGGTATGTGTTTCGAATTCCCGGTTGCTTCTTTTGCATTCGATCCGGTCAAAGTACCGACTGATCTTGTCTACCCTTCCCTGGTCGCCTACGATGATAATCGTGTCTGCTATGTGTTCTCTTGCGACGGCCAAATGATAGATCGTGCCATCTTCATTGAGAATGAGCTCAGATGGGTGAAATATTTGTTCAGACATAAAATTGGAAGGGTAATTGTAATTTTAAATAGCAGGCAACACAATGTAAACAGAATTTATTAAGAAATTATGAGTATCCACATTGGGGCTGAGCCAGGTGAAATTGCAAAATCCGTACTGATTTCGGGTGATCCACTGCGGGCAAGACATACTGCAAGGACTCTGCTGGAAAACGTCTCCTGCTACAATGAAGTCAGGGGAATGTACGGATATACCGGATTTTACAATGGAAAAAGAGTGTCTATTCAAGGTACTGGTATGGGCATCCCAACTACGGCGATTTATGTTCACGAACTCGTCCACTCCTACGATGTAGAATGTATCGTCCGGGTAGGTACATGCGGGAGTATTCAAGGACATATTGGGCTTGGAGAGATCATCCTTGCATTGGGAGCCTCCAGTGACACCAATATGAACAGAAGATATTTTGACGGCCAGGACTATGCACCTCTTCCGGACTTTGGACTCTTGATCCGGGCATATGAACAAGTGAAAAGCGAAAATCTGAATGTTCATACCGGTGGCATCTTCAGCTCTGACACCTTTTATGATGACGTGGAGCATCGCTGGGAAAAATGGATAAAACATGGAGTGCTAGGTGTGGAAATGGAAACTTCTGTTCTCTATACGCTGGCAGCCAGGTATGGCATTAAAGCACTTTCCATCCTTACAGTAAGTGATAATATTATTACAGGCAAATCTTCATCGGCAAAAGAAAGAGAACAGTCCTACATGGACATGATGAGATTGGCTTTCGAGATTGTTCCTGAATAATCCGTAAATTAAGAGTGGAAAAGATCTTTTCACTTAAACCAATTTACGATGAAAAAATTGATAATTGCACTGATCTGTGGCTTTGTCATTGTATCGGCATGGTCCCAGACCACTCAAGAACTGCAGGCCCGTTCAAATGGCGATGCCCAACAAAGGCTGAGATCCAATGATGGAACTGAGGTATTTGATTTCAGGGTTGATAATGACGGGGATCTCAAAATTTTAGCAAATAGCACTGACCAGGCATTAAGAATTTCTGATGCTAACCAACATATTGCTCTGGGCAATTTAGCCCCGCTATCTACGATTTCCTTTTATATAGTCAATGGCGAAAACACCGACAACACTCGCCATGGAGTCCGTTCTTCAGCTTTTGGCACCGGAACGGGTGATCGGTATGGTGTATATGGATTTGCAGGAGGTACTTCTGGTAACCGCTATGGAGTCTATGGGAGTGCTGCAACCGGAAATGGACGATGGGGTGTTTACTGCAATGGGAATCTCTGGTATACCGGTTCACTGACAAGCGTATCTGATAGTCGCCTGAAAAGGCAAACTAAAAGTTTGAAACCGACATTACATCAAATCATGCGACTCAACCCAAGTTCGTATTCATTCAAACAAAATATAAAAGGAATACATCTTCCTGCGAATCAACAATATGGCTTCATTGCCCAGGAAATGGAAAAGATATTTCCTGAATTGGTGCATACGGATCTGCATAATGTTGTCTCAGAAAGTCCCGATGACCCGGCTGAAAAAATAGAAATCAAGAGCATAAATACAGTGGGTCTGATACCCATCCTGACCAAGGCTCTCCAGGAACAGCAGGAAATCATCGAAAACCTACTTCAGAGAATTGAAACACTTGAAAAGCGTATCGATTAATTGTTCTTATCACCCAGTAATTCGTATTTTCTGCTTCATCAATTAAAATCAGACTCATGAAACACTTTACCCACCTCTTTTTAATCTGCTCTTTCTCGACGGGAATCCATGCCCAAATTACACAAGAATTACAAGCTGTGTCCGAAGGCAACTCCCAACTTACTTTCAGGTCTAATGATGGCACGGAAATATTTGGATTTCGGATGGACGACGATGGTGAGCTACAACTAATGGCCAATGGTAGCAACAGAGTGGTGCACATCAATGATGAAGAGCCTAATGCTGGATTTGGAATTAACTGGCATAGCTCAATAACACTAAGAGCACAAAGGAATGAACCTAATTCGGAAGGATGGGGTTTATTTGGACTTTCAAACGGAAATGGAACAGGACCTCGATATGGAGTAAGCGGTTGGGCAACGAATGGAAATGACAACAGATATGGTGTAAGAGGATATGCCGGAATAGCCGCCAACGGCCATTGGGGTGTTTATTGTTCCGGAAATCTTTGGTATTCAGGCGCCCTGACCAGCGCATCTGATGGTCGATTCAAATCTGATATCCAGGATTTCAAAAGCGCCCTGAACATGGTTCAAAAGCTAAGACCGAGGACTTATCACCATAAGACCAATATCAAACATCTCGCACTGGCGGAAGGCCCGCAATACGGATTTGTCGCCCAGGAATTGGAAAAAGTACTGCCCGACCTGGTTCAGACAAGCTTGCATGATTTCTATGAAGATGATTCTTTAACAGAACATCAACAGGTAGAAATTAAAGGCATCAATTACATTGGATTGATCCCAATCCTGACCAAAGCCATCCAGGAACAGCAGGAGATCATTCGAGCGCAACAGCAAATCATTGAGCAACATGAAGAACGACTATTGGCATTAGAGAAAAAATGAAAATGCGTGCTGGTGGGTGCATCACCCAACTTTAAGTTGGGTGATGACTTGAGCGTATGTGCTTGTTTCAAATATTGGAATCCGCCGAAAAAAATGAGATAACATCTCCTCTTTGTGCCAGGTCACTGACATGTCCATCTATACTATTGGTAGAGGCATTGGGCAAATCGACTTGCAGAAAGCGAATACTTCCGTCCTTTTGAGGAGCAACCAAAATAGTCTCACCAAATTCAAGATTAAAATACTTCATATTAACGACTGCTAATTTTTCCTGCGATGCCAGATGCATAGCAATCCAATCTACATTCCCAATGCTGGTTTGTCGTCGGCCCTGGCAAAAATGATGCGGATAATTCCTTGAGAATACCCAATTGGTAGCATTCTCGGATTCCGGGCGATCCGTCAATACCAGGATATTGAAAAAAATAAAATTCCGTGCCTCTGATCCTTCAAAAAGTGGTCCCGTATATGGATCTCGGGTACCGACACAAAAGAAGATCCCTTAATTTCCTTATTATGAATCTTCATCGAGATCGATTTCGAAGCATTGCCTCATGAAGATGTACAAGACAATGTGAACATCACATAAGAACATAGAAACAGCCGTAAGAATTTACTCCAATCTTTCATCTAGATTTTTTAAGAAAAGTTTATCAACGTCTCCATTGATACGACCCAGAAATCACTCAAACACTACTGATTCCGCATCTTCGTGCCACCGCAGGTACTGATCCCTGTATCTCTGGTTCATAACATTGCGTTTGACTTTAAGAGTAGGTGTGAGCAAACCATTATCCACCGACCAGACATCCTCCGTCACGATCAGGGTGGAGACTTTCCTATAGTTAGGCATCTTAGCATTGACTTCCTCAAGGGTCTCTTGCAGACTTTTTTTCAATTCGTCCTGTGATTTAGTTGTGCCCATTTCTGACAATACCACAAGCGCTATCGGCTGCGGACAACCCAGACCCACGATGCAGATCTGTTCAATATCGTTGTTGTGACTGAACTCCCATTCAATGGGCGCAGGGACGATGAACTTGCCTTTGGACGTCTTGAACGTGTCTTTGACCCTGCCGGTGATAAACAAGTATCCCTCTTCGTCAAGTCTTCCTTCATCACCGGTATGCAACCATCCATCCCGTAGTGTTTCCGCTGTTTTTTCCGGATCCTTGTAATAACCTACCATGTTCCAGGGTGCCTTATATAAGATCTCACTGGTCCCGGGATCTATCTTGATTTCTGATCCTACTCTTGCCTTTCCCACAGAGCCGGGTCTTATGTCCTTGCCTTCCAGTAAAGTCGCAATAGCACAGTTTTCTGTCATCCCATAACCCTCGAAAATGTAGATACCGATCTTGCGAAACCAATCCTTCTGGGCTTCCGGCATGGGCGCGGCGCCGGTAAGGACAGCCCTGGCACGATCCAGTCCCAATCCCGCCACCAGCTTCTTTTTCACAATTCGATTGATTAGTGGCAGCCGGAGCATTCTATCCAGTTTTTCCTGTGGCATCTTTGCCAGAATTCCCATCTGGAATTTTGTCCAGATCCGCGGAACAGCAAAAAATAATGTAGGCCGGGCATCCTTCAGATTTTGTGCAAAATGAGCAAGATCCTGGGTAAAAGAAATCGTGCCACCGTAGCTCATGCCCATAATTTCGACAACGATTCTTTCTGCGATATGATTGAGCGGCAAATAAGAGAAAAAATGATTATCGCCCTCAAAGGAGATTTGGAGACTATTATCTCTTTCAGTGATTGTCTTCGTACTTTCCAGGGTACGCCAGGAATGCACCACCCCTTTTGGAGTACCTGTTGTTCCTGATGTGAACACAATGGTCCAAACATCATCAAGATCCAATTCAACCTCACCTTCGATTGGATCAAATCGATCCATGAATTCATGCCAGTCCTCCCCTATTTCAATCCTGGCGTTCCCATCATAATGAGGAAACCGTATAACGGGCATTTCCGTAGGTATTCCGGCTTTCATTGATTCCCAGGGTTCGATCTTTCCTACGAAGAGGGCATCGACGTCTCCGAGTCTTAATACTTCATTGATCTGCTCAGATGTCAATGTCGGGTAAAATGGAACCGATACACAACCAGCCATCATGATGGCTAAATCTGCTATAATCCACTCCCGGCAATTTTTGGAGACGATTCCGATATGTGCTCTTTTCCCTAACCCGAAGGATTGAAGACCAGTGGCTATTTTCCTGGCCATCTGACCTACTTCTGCCCATGTATGCGTTTCCCAACGATCGCCGAAAGGTTGCCGAAGAAACGGTTGATCGGACAATTTTGCTTCATTTTCATAAAAGGACAACCTGTACTTACTCATGTGGGTTCATTTCTATATTCGTTCGAGTCAATTCACAGTTTTATTTCTAGGGTCTTATTTGCAATTCGAAATGTCTTTACTGATCCAATATTTACATAAAGACCATTGGATCTTATATATTGATTCTCGATTACCAGGCTGTCTTTAGGAAAATTAAGGACTTCGGTCTGACCACCCTCCCGCACTATTTCGATCACGACATTTTGAATATCGTAATCATCGGAATTTACGATTTCATTGATCTTGGTCACTGTCTGTGTTCCATCGCTGCAACTCAGCAGGATGAAAATAACGGCAATGATCAACTGTATCCGGAGTCCTTTCATATATAAAGTCCTAACAATTAAACCTGAAGAGTCGAACAGATGGAAGATAGAATTTCTTGGTTACATTCCGAAAGTCAGTTGTAAATCTTTCTTCTTTTTCCGGGATAGGTCAATACAAACTAATCAATCTCTACCCTCAATTCCGGATTCCTGTATTCATCAGTAATGTCTTCCACTACAGTACCCATATAATCTGCCAGGATCATACGACGTATGATGCCGACCTGGTAGAGCGGTACCTGGATGAGACATTGAGGTTCTGGTGTATATTGACAATCGATGTTCGTAAAACCTCTGTTTTTCAGGATCTGGTAAATCTTTCCCAAATGTTCAATTTTGAAGAAAATACATACTGGTCTTGTAAGCGTGATCTTCCTGGTATTCATTTCAGCAATAGCGCTCCTTGCAGCAGATTGATATGCTCGAATGAGTCCGCTTGCTCCTAATTTTGTTCCTCCAAAATATCTTACGGCAGTACAAAGTACATCGGAGATATTTGCGCTGAGCAATTCGTTGAAGATGGGTCTGCCGGCAGTCCCCGATGGCTCTCCATCATCGTTGAACCGGAATGGATCACCCGCAATCCCTAAACGGTATGCATAACAGACATGTCTGGCTTTGGGATGTGCTCCCTTTATTTTTTGCAACCGGTCTTCTATCTCCAACACCGATGTGACGGGATACAGGTAAGCAATAAATTTGCTTCCCTTTTCTCGATAGATCCCTTCGACTTCCTCAGTTATCGTCAGGTAGGTGTACTCTGATTCCTTCATTGGATGGTAAAGTTCCCTCGTTTTGAATCGACATACTGTCAATCCTGATCAAATCATTCTTATCAAAATTTGCCTGAGCGGAAACAGGCTTCACCGGGGGACTTCCGGCATCAACCCACGCGGTGTACCATGCCGAGCCTATCGCCGCTATGGACTTTCTCATACGTTCTTCAACCATTCCTCCCATTGCTTCTTCATAAGCCTTGGCATATGCCGGGCATTCGAGCCGGGCAGTAACGGACCCCCGTTCTTCAAAACAATACTGTTGGTCTTTTTGATATTTCCGACGAAGAATTAACTCCTGGGCAAGCACCTCCTTCACATAGGAATGACTTTCCAACACGATATCCCAGAAGAATTGATCTGTGTTTTCAATATACTTGGCGCGACCGACGAAGAAGTCATAGCTTTCTTCAGCGAATAGTTCCGGGATCCGACTTTCCCAAAATGCATGTATTCCATCCTGCCCGGTTAATTGTCCATTGTAATTCTCTGTAGTGTGGAGCGGCACATGAGCATCGGATAAGTAGTGTCCTAATTCCGTACTCAATCGAATGACCAAGGGATAATTCTGATCGCGAAAAGCCCGTGTCAACCGTTTTTGATAGATCACTAAGTGATAAGGCAAAATTCCATAACCCGAAAAATATTCAGTGATTATCAACTGATGATTTGAAGGTTGAAAATCAACTGGCAACCACGAATCCGGTAGCAGTAAATACTCGTTATCCAACCATTCAAACAGTTTGAGATTGACCTCCTGTAATAGTTGTTTTTTACGTCCCTGGTCGATGATCGTGTTCCAATCATTACGATCAGACCAGGTTTGAAGCGTATCACCGGATTCTCTATCTACTACATGGATTTGGCTGTAATAGACAAGTGCTTCTGTAAACGAGCGTGGTACTTCTTCGAATGGATGTACTCCCCAATGATCCAGATCGATGTAATGGCGGACCGCTTCGAGTTTAGCGGAATATCTCCTTTTGTCAGGATCAACGGCATGTTCGGTTATGAATTCAATATTTCCTTTAAACAAGTGTATCAATTCAATGGGCAAGGTAAAAACCGCCATTCTGTTGATCAATCGATGACCATAAAATCCCCACCATTCATTCTTTGCATGTACTGAATGGCCGGATGATACCAACACGCATAGACCCATCAAGATGATCAGTAGAATATGAAAGGGATTCTTAACGGGCATATTTGAATTTCCTGTACCAATGAACCGACAGGTACAAAAGTAATAAGGTGATCAAAGGAATACCAGCAATCATAAATTGGTAGAACCGGGCATTTTTTTCATATCTGGGTAAATCGATTATGCTCAGGCTACTGGTTTTATTGGATAACTCAAGGATTTCGTTTCCGTGAAGGAGAGACTCAAAGATATTTGACAAGAGCTGTGCATTGCCTTCATACATAAAGCGTTCTGCATTATTGTAGCCCACCGGGTAAAAACCCCCATTGATACTTCCTTGCGGGATGGCAAAATCCGCATCTCCGATTACCACATGTACAGAGGATCTTTGATTGTCGCCATAAGACAGATTAAACTTCGCCAGGAGGTCCCCGTCATCCTGAGTCAGCCGATTTTCGAAATAGGGCTTTGCATTCCCTTCCAATACAACGCCTGTAGTCAAAACCCCAAGGTTGTATTCATCGGGATCCGGTTCAACACTCAGAAATGAGAAATCCAGAAGGGCCGGACCCGTCTTAACCTGGGTATACCTGCTTGTAGTCAGTAATGGAGATTTGCTGACGGACTCCGGAAAGGACAATATCTCTATCGGTGACACAAAATAAAGGGCAACCGGTGTGCTTACCCGTGACATAGGCAAATCTTGCTCTCCCGGAATATAAAGATGATGAAAGGGGTATTGCAACATGACTGTACGAGCATTACTTCCTGCATCTCCAGCCACTTGTGGAATCCGGCTACTTTGCAGATCCATCACCAGACCCGGACTGATCCGGATGCCCTGGTTGAACAGGTAGTCTTCAACCATGTATTCATTGCTTACAGCAAGGTGATTGCCGGTCTCACGCAAGCTATCGAGTGTTGCTTCAAACTTGTCAATGCACCATATCACAGGCTTCCCCACGGCACTGACCATATCAACGGCCAGTAATTCCCGTCTTGATAAATCATCTCCCTTTAATACAACCAGGACCCCGTCTAATGAATCTCTATGCTCCAGTAAACGCTCGGCAGTGCCCGGAATAAACCGGTGTCCTCCCAATCGTGCATCTCTATTATATCCCTCTGCAAGGAGATCTTTCTTGAAACCAAGCACGTGAATGGTCGTTTGATCGCGTGTCGCCAGTCTTCTAAGAGCTTTAAGGAATTTTCCCTCAAAGGCCAATTGACTCACAATTAAATTTTCTTCTTCGGACCGACCCCGTATTTGGGGTTCCAGCAGATTAATAAACACTAACTCCTCACTATTGTGGAGCGAAATATATGGATAGAGCAAATTTTGGCTCAATTCGTCCTGGGTTCTGACCCGACGACGAATGGGTTCAATACCTTGGTCTGAAAGAAATGTTCTGAATTCCGCCACTTTCTGAGGATCTCCTTCAGTGGGATTTCGATAGTCGATCCCAACCCGTCGGTTATACCTGCGCAGCTCGGAAATATAGTATTCCAGGTAGTCGAAGTAATTTCGAAATGAAGGAGGTACATTGCCATCCAGGTAAACAGTAATGTTCAAAGGTTCCTGTAGCTTCACAGACATCTCTTTTACCAATGGATGTAAGGTATACCGTTTATCAGCGGTGAGATCCCATTGTCTATCCCAGGATATGACAGACAAAGTGAGCAACATCATCAAAATGCTGTAAAGAAAGAAGTTTCGTATAGAGTTCTTTCTCATGACTAGACTTCTTTGTACTTCAGATGTAAAGCTGCCGCCCAAATACTACATGAGATAAGTAAAGTGAAATAGACAATGGAGGACAAGCGAAGTACCCCCCTGGCCAAGTGATCCGTGTGAAAATTCAAACTGAAATGATCCAGCCAGAAGTCAGGACCACCACTAAAAATTGGTAGTTCTGCAAGGATGCTCAGACCACTGTGTATCAGAAAACAAACGAATACAGAAGTGATGAAAGAAGCGATAACCCCTTCGATATAACTCGTGATTAAAATGGAAATGGCTGCATAACATGCTCCGGCACCGATTAATCCGACATAGGACCCAATGCGCTGCGAAAAATGCATTGATTCCCGGGATGCCACTATATCAACAACCATCAAATGTGGTACCGTAAGCACCAAAATGAGACCAAGAATCAAAATGGCCGTGCAAAATTTAGCCAGCACTATCTTACTCCACGGTATAGACAGGGATCGTATTAATTCTGTGGTTCCGTGTTTGTATTCATTGGCCAATAATCCAACTGAATACGCAGGGACGACAAACAACAACAGGTAGGACATGAATTCGAAGTAAAGATCGGCTTCGGCCAGACCGTAAGACGGATAGGACGTATCCGGGAATATCCATAAGAATAAAAATGCAAGGAGAATAAGAATTCCTATTGAGAATAGTCCAAATCCGTTAGACCAAAAATCATTGATTTCTTTTCTGATCAATCCAAACATCATTGTTCAAACAATTCTTGTAGGGATTTCTGGACTTTGGTCAGCTCCATAATTTTACAGCCCTCTTCTACGATCGTGTCGAACAATTGCTCTATAATATCCATTCCGGGAGAAACTGTTATCAAAAAAGAACATTGTCCTTTTTGACGAACGGAGTCAATTCCTTCAATATTCAATAATACCAAAGGATCCATCTCTCGATTCAGCTGTAAGGTGTACCTCGATTCTTTCTCCTGACCATCGGGATCAACCAGGACGTCTTCGACGATCTTTCCATCTCTGATCAAAAGGATGCGATCGCACAGAGCCTCGATCTCCTGTAATAAATGAGAAGAAAGTATGATCACCTTATTTTTTGCAAGAGCCCTTATAACGTTTCGGTATTCGCTAATTTGAACGGGATCCAATCCGTTTATGGGCTCGTCCAGGATCAGCACATCGGGATCAGATAAAAGAGAAGTAGCAAGACCTAGTCTCTGTTTGAATCCTTTCGATAACTGACTGATCTTTTTATGAGTCACTTCTTCAAGACCTACATTGCTGATCACCCAATCGATCTGCTCGCCATGTCGCTCAAGAGCCAGGACATTTGCCACCCATTTCAGGTATTCCAATACATACATATTGGGGTAGAGAGGATTTTTTTCAGACAAGAAACCCACAGACCCCTCCAATTGAACATGGCCGTGGTCTGGTCTGTTTATAGATGCCAGTATTTTCAACAGGGTACTTTTCCCAGCTCCATTTCGACCAAGCAGACCTACGATTTGCCCGCGATGCAATTCCAGATCAATTTGATCCAGGACTACATGTTGTCCGTATGATTTTGAAATGGAACGGGCAGTCAACATTATCCAACCATTTGTTTGAGGTGGTTCAATTGATCGATAAAGGCATTGATGTCTATGGCATTTTCAACGGTAAATTTTCCGATTCTTGTACGTCTGAGTGACAATAGATAAGCCCCTGTCCCTAAATATTTACCAATGTCATATGCAAGGCTTCGGATATAGGTTCCCTTGGAACAGTCAATGGAAAGACCCAGATGCCGATCGCCCAGAATCGAAATTTCGAGTTTTGAAATATGAATCGTCCGTGCCTCTCGCTTTATCTCTTTGCCCTTCCTGGCCAGTTTATAAAGCGGAAGCCCCTTTATTTTTACAGCCGAAAACATGGGAGGTAATTGTTGTTGCTCACCTGTAAAATGCTCTATGATATTTTGGACGTCCGCAGTTGACACTTTTTTATACGGGTAATAAATATGCGGAAGACTTTCACTGTCGTAAGACGGAGTATCCACACCAAGCGTGATGACAGCTTCATAAGACTTGTCAGCATTCATGAGTTCTTCAATTCTCTTTGTATATTTTCCGAAGCAAATGATCAGGAGTCCACCGGCCCGAGGGTCGAGAGTGCCGGCATGTCCCACTTTGTACTTCTTGACACCGAGATGATATCGAATCGCGTATCTGATTTTATTGACAACATCAAATGATGTCCAATCGATCGGTTTATCGATCAGGACAGCAGCTCCTTCTTCCGGATCCAGTTGAGTGAGCCTACGATTTTTACTAATTACATTATCCATAAAAATACATGCCAATCGTACTCAAGCCAATAACGAGGCAATACCAGGCAAAGTATTTCAGGCTGAATTGCCTTACGATGCGAATCATCCACGTGCATGCCATAACCCCAACTAAAAAGGAGGTGATCAGGGCAAGTAATAGCGGTATTGTCTGAATACCCGAAGCAAATAACTCCCCACTCACCAAGTCCAGTATCATCTTTCCTACAATTACCGGCAGGACCATCAGGAAAGAAAATCGGGCTGCATTTGTTTTCCCCACTCCAAGCATCAATGCAATAGCAATGGTCATTCCGCTTCTGGATATTCCCGGCATGATGGCAACCGCCTGGGCCAGACCTATGATCGCTGCCCTGTTCCAACCGATCATTTCATCATTTTCCGGTGTATCGGGTGTGAGCCAAAGTACGAGGGCTGTGACTATGAGGGCACACCCTACCATCCATATGCCTCCATTAAATATGGATTCTATCTGTTCTTCAAATGCCAAACCGATAATCAAGGCCGGAATCATGGAGATCACTATTTCCCAGGCAAGACGTGTGTTGTCATTGTTTTGGAACTTCAGAAGATCACCAAGAATGCGATAAATGTCTTTTCTGAATACATAAAAAATGCTCAGGGCGGTACCAAAATGTGTGACCAGTACCATAGTCAAATCTGAATCAACACCCCGGGCCGATCCCAGGAGATGATTGATAATTTCCAGGTGACCACTACTACTGACCGGGAGAAACTCCGTCAAACCCTGGATCACACCAAGAATCAAGGAACGTGAGATATCCGTCATCAAGCTCTGAGTAGACTATTTAAAGATTGCATAGAATTCGATCCCAAGCCCGATCAAGATGATAATTGGCGCCAAGGTGATCCTTCTATGATTATAAATGAGATTTTCATCCCATACGTCAGGACTTGGCATTGAACCTCCTGACATTAAAAACATACCAACGGCAATGAAGGCAATTCCAATGAACATCCATTTGAAATTGCTTTTTCCATAGATCATAGCCGTTTGTTGAGCAGGAACCCGATTTTTCCGGGAAACGGTAGGTTTGATCTTCTTCTTTGTAGTGCTTATAGTCTTGGTCTTGGACTTTTTATTGCCACTGGAAACGATGACTTTTTTCTTTTTTCCTGAAGTACTCACGATTTGATGTTAGGATTTAATTGAGCTAAATAAGATTTAATGGTAAGATGAGTAGTCACAGCGTGCAGCATGATCACAATTACGATCATAAAACCAATAGCCATCAGGCTCTGCAAGAAAGTAATTTCCAGATCATGAAGCAATGTTTGATTGATAAACAAGATGTTAATAACCATAAAGATTGCGGCGATTAGCGCGCTCCAACTACCCCATTTGATGGACCAGCCCCGGCGATCTTCAAGTATGGCGCTGTCATGCGAACCTGCAAGAATCATGATCGTAATATCTTGCTTATACGTTCTCAGATCCCTGATGATCCTGAGGATCAATGCGATCAGTGACCCAAGGAAGACCAACAACGAAATAACAAAAAAGCCCGTTTGTATCCGGTATAAGGAACCCGGCAAGCTCTCGATCAATTCCTCATCATAGTACACGGATTCAATCCCTTGAATATCCTTTAGTTCGGAAACCAACTGGGGAATACCGGCATTAGACAATCCTTTTGTCTGAAAGGTAATAATATCCCTGAATGGGTTGTCGGATAAGTACTCCAGTTCCGGCATATCTGATTTCATAGTTTGGAGAGCCCTTTGAGCGGAGATCATTTCCACCGATTTCTTCTGTATTTGCGGCAGATCAGCGACGAGACTTTCTGCCGTTATTCGTTGGCCCGGCAGAATGTTTTTCGACAACTCAGCGATGAATATTGTATTGGATTGCACATCATTGATCATAGTGATCGATTTGATCATCAATGACAAAGCCGTCCCGATCAACCAGGCAATGATGACATTCATTATAATTCTTTTCCTTTTCAAAACGGCACAGAAAGTGTGAAATCCGCTGCAAATATTAGAAAATTATGCATACGTAACGTACAAGTTTACAGCTTCCTTTGCTCACATTGTTAAAAAAATCACCGAAAATGGGTAACTAGTGGACCAACTAAAAATGTAAATTGTGCTATTATTAACCAAAATAAGACGTATATGAAAAAGATACTTGCTATTGCCTTATTCGTAGGCGCTTTTGCCTTCACCAGTTCTGCACAGTTCAAATTTGGTCCACAGGCGGCCCTTTTATTTGACGGATCGTATTTCGGTATCGGAGGTAAGGGACACTATTCTTTCAATGAAGATTGGGCCGGACAGGGCTCTTTCACCTATTATTTTGAAAGTGATATCACTGTATGGACCCTTGATTTGGATGTGCATTATAGTGGATTCAACATTGGTGATGTGGAGTCTTTCAGGATTACACCATTCGCAGGTATTAATATATTCAATGTAAGTGCGGATACCGGATTAGGTTTCAACGTTGGTGGCAACAGTACCAATATCAATATTGGAGTAAATGGTACGATGCCCATAGGCGACAATTTGGAGTTTTTCGTGGAACCTAAGTTTATCATAGGAGGCGGAGGAACTCTTGGAATTGCGGCAGGAGTATATTTCTAAATAGATCAACAGGATAAAACTTTGGGTGTATCATAAGATGCACCCTTTTTTTTTGTGCGCCCGGCATGGGGCAGATACTTGGAGGTGAGAGTCCTTTATGCACCCGGCAAGGGGAAGCATTAGCTGAACGGCAAGATTATATCCGTGAGGGTATGGTTGAAGGAAGCTGA
>JANQHF010000042.1 GCA_028282725.1 Saprospiraceae bacterium | reverse complement strand
CGGGCCGGATATTCTGCATTGATCCAGGTGGTGGCTTTTATGCTGATCGCAGCAGTCGTTTTTGTAATGTGCAGGAACATCTTGCCTTTAATCTATATTGACGATCCTGCGGTGATTTCAATAGCATCCACTTTATTAATTATGGCAGCTATTTTTCAGGTATCTGATGGCATCCAGGTAGTTGCATTGGGAGCTCTTAGAGGTATTCAGGATGTCAGGGTTCCAATGGTCATCACATTCATAGCGTATTGGGTTTTCGGCTTACCGATCAGTTATGTAAGTGCACGCTTCCTTGATTTTGGACCGGTTGGCGTATGGTTGGGATTGGTGCTGGGTCTGACCATTTCTGCCGGATTATTAACTACGAGATTCAAGAAGATCTCTGACAAAATGATCGTGAATTCGGCCCACTTATAATTTTTAGTATGAATTTTGAAGTAGATAGCATAATCTGACTTCATCAAGTGAAAAAAGAAATTCATTTTTCATCTTCTTTTCATTGGCATTCGAACTTTGCCGATTTGGTAGACCAGCGCTATCGCGAATTGTGCGAGGCCAGCAAAGAGGCAATAAAAATGGCAAATGCCCGGTATAGTAATTATCCGGTCGGTGCCGCCATTCTCCTCGAAAATGGGCTGATCATCAAAGGAAACAACCAGGAAAATGCAGTCTATCCATTGAGTCTGTGCGCGGAAAGGGTAACTCTATTCAGTGTATCATCCAATCATCCCGGATTGAATATCCGCGCCTTGGCCGTTGCTACAGAAAAGGAAATATCGGGTGACCGATTACCCCCGTTTCCGTGTGGAAGTTGCCGCCAGGTATTGCTCGAGACAGAATTCAGGCAAGATCAAAACATCACACTGCTGGTCGTTGGTTCGAATCATTCGGTTTGCATCATTGAAAAAATCAGTGATCTTCTACCCTTTGCCTTCGGACCGGAAAGTCTTTAGGTCCCATCTGTGCTAGTCATCACATGGAAATGATCCATAAATATTAAATGCCTGAGGAAATATTGATGAAGATTCTATTGCATGTTCTTCCGGACGGAGTTATCCGTTTAGTCTCAATCCAGGACTTCTACGGCCAGCTTTGAGCTGAATTTCCGAATTTAATTATTGACAGTCTGGTAGGTGACATGCCGGGTCAGCACCTCCCCTGAATTTGTTCTGGCGACAACCAATATTCGAAACTTGCTGACATCATCGGATGAGGTAAATGAAGTTTGAAGCCGCCCGTTCTTATTACCGACCTGTGGATTCCAATAGACGGAAGGCCTCAAATTCGGAATATCTTCTTCTTCAGGAGCGACAACAATCGGATAGTCAGGTGCCGGTTGGACTGCCGTGATCGAAATGATATCTTCTTCATCTTCCTGTGGAAGAGCTATATCGGCATTATTGGTACGTATTACGACGTAGCCAAACTCTCCAAATGTGCCAAATTGCTCCGAGATATCCCTCCAATCGTAATAGAGATCAATTTCATCGACCAGACTCAGCCTTAAGTTATAGACGAATTCGGCATTCTTTGTCATTTTTCCATCAATAACAAATACCGGAGCAATCGGATAGTAAAAATCCTGATCGGTTGATGTGGACCTGTTTTTTTCAGGATTAAACATTTTGGCTGTGATCTGATCGTCCTTCCGGTCAAATTTGAGTTGTGAACCTAAGATTTCATCAAAAAATGCACCAACGGATTCGAAAGAAACGTATTCGGCAATTTTATAGTTCTTGTTAGGTCTTACCTCCAACCTGTCCAATTCCTTTATATTAAATTCGGCCTGTTCCTCTATCTGTTTGAATTGCTGGTAGATCCGTTTTCTTACATTGCTTGCGGTGATATAATCAGACACATCCCGGTCAAACTGATTCGTCATCCTGATCATTGCAGTATCGGCGGTTCCTTTAAAGATCTCGATCCGGGTATCCTCAAATTCGTTGAACAAATAGCCTGCGATTTGCAAATTCTGATCGCCAAATTGCTCTGGCATCAAAAAGGTGAATAATCCATTTTCACCGGATTTCGAATAATACATTCGGTTTTGTTTCCTGTTAAAAGCACCTAGGATATTCACCTGCGCAGGCTGGTCAGTCTTTGCATCGGATATATAACCCTGGAGAAAGACCCTTTCGTCGAGACCGATTACGACATTAAAACCCAAATCGATTTCTTCTGAAAAAACACAGTATTCATCAACTGCAGGACCAATCAACCCTTCATCTACTACAGAAACCGAAAATTCTGAAGGAATGATTTCGCCATCTGCCCTTGTGACTTGTCCTGAAATTGAGATTTTCTCCCTTGTGCCTGCCTCGATTTTCGATATTTCAAGGTCGAGACTCGTATTGGGAATTTGATTGATTTCTTTTTTGGATCGAAATGACCCATCGGGAAAAATGGGTATTAATTCGCTTCCGGACAAATCATTGTAAATGGGGATTAGGAAATCCAGGAGCTGTACAGGTTGCAGGGTCTTGTTTTCCAAAACGTAAATAGAAAACGTATACGTGTCGGAATCGAGATCATAGGGAATTTTAAAATAGCCGTTCATCTGTGTTTCGGCCAATTGTATCGAGTAGTGATCAACCAGAACATCACGAGAGTTTTTAACAATGACTCTCGCCTTTCCCGATATATTCGAAAATCCCTGAGGAAGATAGATTTTATACCAAACGGTTTCACCGGTAACATAATAAGGCTTGTCCAAATGAACCTTGGCCATTCTTGATTGTCCATCGATGGAGACATTAAAGAACAATAGCCCAAGAACGATTAAGAGTATACGCATTTTGGTTACGGTCATTTTTTTCTAATCTTCCCAGTAAGACGGTCTTTCAAGACTGGCTGATTCATCGATCAGGCAATCACAGCAAAGACCCCAAATACATCCTCCACCCGGCCCGGCACTCGAAGGACCTTCCGGAGGACAAAACGGGCCCGGATTACCAACCAGGGACTGTGGCACCCTGACACGGATCAGTTTTTCTTCAGTCGCAAAAAAGTAGCCGAATACAAAGTCTTCCGGATCATTGATATTGATCAGGTTACTCTCTACTTCACCCACGGGACCATCAAACATATTGCCCTCCCGCTCACTCAGTATATCTATGCCATTCCAATACCTGAAGGCACCTTCGCTCAGGGAGTATTGACGAACTTCATAATATAATCCTTCATAAAAACGGAAATCTATCGGACTAATGCCCAACTCAAATCCTTCAATCCTATTTCCGGAAATCAATTCAGGATCCAAAACATGGATATCATTAACACTTGCCAACTTATTTAAATAACATGTCTTCAGCTTCACGAAGGTGGTATCCGGGGGAGAATCGGTAAACTTGAATACATTATTTACTTCCCAGTACATTCCTGCTGAATTGGGAAGAATTTCAGAATCAATGGAAAGAAGAATTCTTGGTTCCGGAACAAATCTCTCTAACGGATCCAGAACCAATTCCTCCTTAGTTGATACATTCAACCCGATCGGATCAGGTACAGGTGTCATCACGTCCACCGTGGATTCATAAATTCGATTGTCAAAGGTTTCAACCCTGATCATGTATCCCATACCTACTTCGGCCTGTATCTCAGTCGTTTCGTCGAGCACCAGCCGATAGGTGCCGGGAGAATTCGTTTCCACTTCCATTTCATTATTGTTTGTGTCCGAAAAAACGACCTTTCTGACACTGACCGGTTGCCGCGACTCCGGACTAAAGTCAAATAACCTGGAAATATTCAATTCAAAAAATGAAGGATTTCCCTTCACCACCCTGCCTTGCATGACAAGACTATCGCTCAGACCAGCCGGAACATCAAAGTCGATGGGATCGATACAAGCGGTAACACTGATCAAAAATAGCGTCAGAATCAAACCTGCACGTTTTGCACTTCTTCCGATCATAAGAGTTCAAAATTTGCGGTTAAAGAAGGAAATACGGAGCCCAGTATTGCCAGTCTGTTTGCTTGAACACGTTCGAATGGGGCCCTCGTGAAGAAAACAGAAAAAGGATTTCTTCTACCCAGGACATTGAATACAGAGAATGTCCAACTCGTTCTGAACTTTTTATTCTTTTTATACCCCTGACCAACTGTATAGGCCAAATCAATTCGGAAGTAATCGGGAATTCTATCGGAATTCCTACTGGAATAAATCGGGATGACGATACCATTTGTGGTAATGAAGTTACCCACAGGTGGAGTAGTCGGTCTGCCTGTACTGTAGTTAACGTTGATCGAAAAAGTATTTCTTTGATTCGGGTTATAGTTGAGGATCAGCGAAGCATCATGTGTTTTATCAAAATTGCTGAAATACCAATCTCCTCCATTAATACCTTCTACCTTACGTTGGGAACGCGCATAAGTATAACTGAACCAGCCATTTATCTCGCCAGCATGTTTTTTAATGCTCAATTCTGCTCCTATGGCGCGTCCCTCCCCTTCGAGCAAATCAGTTTCGAGGTGATCATTTACAAGGAGTGTCGCAAAATCAACGAAGTCAAACAGTTGATCGATTTTTCTTCCATAAACTTCAATACTTGTTTCCCAGATGTTGTCATCGGAATTTCTGAAAACACCCAACGATACATTATGCGAACGGAATGGTTTGATATAGCGGGTACTCAATTGCCATTGAGAAGTTGGCGTTGGTGAATCCGTATTAAAAATTTGACTGATAAATTGAGAAGTTCTGCTGTAGCCGGCTTTTATACTTGACTGATCCGTAATATTGAGCCGCATAGATACCCGTGGTTCCACAGCAGTATAACTGGCTACAGTGCCCGTTTTGGTTTCGGTACTCAAAATTTCGCTCACGCTGGGTCTCAAAGGATTTTCATATTGAAACTCCTCATGAGGCCCTAAAAACTGGTAGTAGGATAGCCTCGCTCCACCAGAGATCTGGAATCCATCACTCAGGTTGAAAATCGCATCTCCAAAAACGGCGGACTCCCTTCCTTCTTCCTGCTCCAGGGTAACCGGTCGGATCACTGATAAATCACCCAGTGGAGATCTCGTGCCAGGTTTAACGAAATAATTGATCATGGATGCCCCCAGATTGATTTCCAATTCGTCGGATGGGACCATTTTCAAAGATTCTTTGATCTTGATGTAAGAGACGTCATTGTCGATTTGTGCGGCATCTATACCACCAAGATTCAGTTGTGTCGATTCATATGTACTTCCAACAACTGATAAATTATTAATCACATTATCGTTGATCAGAAAGCGATAATTGAGCTCCGCAAATTGAGTGGTATAATCAAAACCAAACTCGTCGTTATATGTAAAATCGTCTGCGGAAATATAACCCGAAAGCGCAAAAGTATGCCGTTCATTTGGCCTCGCAATGATGCGTAGATTACCATCATAGAAAAAGGAAGAACTTCTCTTTAATTCGGGATTATTCAACCTCTGAAGAAACCAATCCGTATAGGAGGAGCGAAATCCACCAATAAAAGATACCTTGTTCTTTACAATGGGACCTTCCACCGCAAGTCTGCTGGAAATCGGTCCGATACCACCTTTTATCTTGAATTCTTCCAGGTTCCCATCACGCATTTCTACATCCAAAACAGATACCAATCTACCTCCGAATTGTGCCGGAATGTTTGCCTTGTAGAGGTCAACTTTTCGAATCAAATCAGAATTAAAGGTTGAAAAGAAGCCCAGGGCATGTGATGAATTAAATAGAATGGCTTCATCCTGAAGGATCAGGTTTTGATCCACATTGCCACCGCGAACATTAAACCCGGAGGCACCTTCTCCGACTGTGCTGACGCCAGGTTGCAATAAGAAACTCTTGACCACGTCGACTTCTCCCAGGAAGGTGGGTAGTTTCTCAATCGTCTGAACATCCATAGTTTCCACTCCGATCTGTACGTTTTGCACACTTTCATCAGCCGACCTGGCACGTATCGTAACCTCACTCAACTGGATGGCATCCTTGTATAATAATACTGGGTAAGTACCATCGCCGAGGATCTCAATTTCCTGCAGATGCTCGGCATAGCCCAAAAACGAGACTCTTACCTGATGTACCCCAGCAGGAATGTTTTCGATCTCAAACCGGCCATTCTCGTCAGAAGTGGTACCGAAGTCTGTTTCTTCAATGATTATGGTAGCACCGATGATTGGTTCTTCAATCTGGGCATCAATGACGGTTCCGGTCAGAATGGCCAACCCATTTGGATTCAATTGTTCGATGGAACCAACCTTCCGGGTTTCCTGGTCCTGGCTTTGAGATAGACTGCCCTCCAGGGCCTTGTAATAATCAGACGAATACTCCTGTTCGATCAACAGCCTGGGAGCTATGATCTTGGCATATCCCCGATAATCAAGAAATCCGTTAGTGGTCTCGGAGAGCAGTTGCTCAAGTGCTTCGTCTATTGTTTTGTCTTCAATAGACATTGAATTCCTCAAGTCCAGCCAGGATTCATTCTTATGAAAAATTGACACTTGAAACGTCTCTTCCAGTCCTTCCAGAATCTCCCGCATTGTCTGATTCTGATAACTGACGGAAGCTCTTTTTACGGTAGTCTGACCCACGCTGAATTGTGCCAAGAAGATGGCCGTCAGGATCAGAATATACTTTCTCTTCAACATATATCAGAGTAGAAAAAAGGCAATAATAGACAAATACCTCTTCAGTAGTTTAAAATGCCCGGAAATATTTCGGACCCTTGAAATACGATATGATCAAATATTTTGCTGCCCGTCGGGGAAAATGAATCGATCTATTTTCTGGATTTTTTCTTACTGCTTTTGGCAAGAGGATTAAAGTCAATAGCTAACTGAACATAGTATTCCAGTTCTTCATCCAGATCGATGGCTTGAGGTTCTATAAAAACATAACCTTTCATCGGCCTACCGGTAAAATTCATTTCTTTACAGCCACTCCGTTCCAGGCAGGCTTCATAGACCTCCGTACCCACTCTCGCCATAAGTTCATCTTTGACAATGCCTACACACATCTTACCATCAACCATGTAACAGAGACCACCCATCATTTTCTTTTCCACCGCGACAATACCCTTTTCCCGGAAGATTCTGCCAATTCGTTCTGCCAATAACTCGTCGTAGGCCATAGTTTTCCTTTAAGACAGGACAAGGGAATACAATACAAGGTAGGTGATCGCGCCGCCTGCGAAACCAAGAAAGGCCAACCAACTGACTTTCTTCATATACCAGATAAAATCAATCCTTTCCATACCCATAGCTGCGACTCCTGCAGCAGAACCGATGATCAACATACTTCCGCCTGTACCGGCGGCGTAGGCAATGAAATGCCAGATTTTATCATCCATCGGGAAATCATACATACCCATGGAGGCAGCAACCAGCGGAACATTATCAATTATGGCCGAAAAAATACCAAGCAGGATGACGACCAGGTCTTGCGAGGGCAAGGCCTTATCCAATTCTATGGCCAGGTGCTGCAAGATCCCCAGTGTTTCCAACGAACCTACTGCCATCAGGATTCCGAGGAAAAAAAGTATACTTGACATTTCGATTCTTGAAAGTGCGGTGTGAGCACTGTACAGATGTTTTCTCTCTTCATCAAAGTCTTCTTCCGGATGTATGTATTCGGATACCAGCCAGACGATACCTAAAGCAAGCATCATCCCGATGTAAGGAGGCATATGGGTTATAGCCTTAAAGATAGGTACGGATATCAGGCCACCGATACCCACAAAGAGCATGGTTCTGCTACTCAAAATGTCCATTTGTCTGCGTTCCTTATTGTTCTCCACGGAAGCGAGATTGATGCTTCCCTGAAAGGGTTTGGTCATAGAAGCCAGGAAAGTGGGTATGGCAAAGCAGACCAAAGATGGGATGACCAAATTGACAATCAGACCAACGGTACTGACTTTTTCGCCTATCCACAGCATCGTCGTCGTAACATCCCCTATAGGTGACCACGCCCCTCCGGCATTAGCCGCAATGACCGCCATAGAAACAAACCAAAGACGCTCAATTCGATCAGGCACCAATCTTCGAAGTAAAGAAACCAAAACAATGGTAGAAGCAAGATTGTCCAGTGTAGCGGAAAGGAAGAATGCAAGAATGCAAATTAACCAAAGCATCTTCTTTTTGCTGTTGGTCTTGATTCGTCGTGTAATCACTGAAAAACCACGATGTAAATCGATCAACTCTACAATGGTCATTGCTCCAATCAGGAAAATGAGAATTTCGGCAGTCTTGCCAACATGATGTAACAACACACCACTCAAATCCTTGTAATAGTCCTCGCCATGCAGGGCATGTCCGTGGTGATCATACACTTCCAGATGACCTATGGAAATGAGGGCCCAACAGAATGCCCCCATGATCAGAGCAGGCACTGTCTTATCGAGTTTGAGAGGGTGCTCAAAGACAATAACCATGTAACCAATAATGAAACAAATGATCACTCCTGTAAACATATCAGCTCTTTTATCTCAGATTGGATTAAAATATAATTATAACCTTTTGCTTCTGAATTCTAGTAAAATAACCCGACTTAAATCAAAATAAAATTGAGGGGGAATAAAGGCAGGAAATTGGCCTCCTCTTCACCTGAAGACTTTCCGCGGAAAGAAGAAGATGTACTCTATTCCTTTATAGTTAAATACGAGCTCGACGTCATTCTTGATACGAATGGTTGGAAATAATACGTCTCTAACAATGTCCTGGTTCGGTTGAATCGGAGTGTTTTTGAATTGAGCAGATCGCACATATTCGATTTCGTCTTCGACAGATTCTATATTTCTCTGGTACCAGCGTCTTTCATCGAATATTCCGAAAATTGGCTCCGTGTTATAGAGAAGGATTTCACCGACGCTTGCTCCACTTGAAACTCCGGCAATGGCCGCTACACCCACAATAATCCCCGATAAAATCGTGGTTGTCTTTTTGTCTTTACGCAATTCCCTGCGATCCACGACTAGTTGTTCGACAAGGTGGTCTTCATCAATGGTATGAAGGGTTCTTTGTCCCACATCCATTTGAAACATGGAATGATCCACTTTTCGCACTACTTCCGAATGATTGACAATAGTACATTCAAAAATATACGAATGACCGATTGCACCGATGTATGCTAATTCAATCTCAAAAAGACTATCGTTGATGATGGCGGACTGTACTTCATTATTGGGAACCTGATGATAAATCTGACCTGCTCGTTGCGAGGCGCATGAGCATAATAACCAAAGACTCAGGAATCCAAAGGAAAGTAGCTGTTTCATACATCTTTGAAGGTATGGCTTCTTTCGGGATGAGATCAAGAAATTCTGGCCAACTTAACACAATATTATTACCTGTTAACAGCTAAAAGTCGGTTGTTAAGAGGATTTTCTTACCTGTGCCAACTGGTCTAACCCCCTGCATTTTTGACATCGGAATAACCTTTGGACAATAGTGCCTGGATTACCTTCTTTCTCTGGTCCCCCTGGATCATTACTTGTCGGCCTTCCACTTTACCCCCCACGCCACATTTGGACTTTAGTTCCTTGCACAATGTTTCCAGTTGTGGGGTGGCAAGAGACAATCCCTTAATGAGGGTTACGGTCTTCCCACCTCTTCCTTTTCTTTCTATATACACCCTGATGGCATCATTGATTGACTTACGTGGTTTCACGTCATTGCTTTTTTGTTCGGGAGGTATGATCGGATCTGCATTGGGGTCTCCCATGGACTGCAGTTCTTCCCAGGATATTTGCTTTGAAAATTTGTCTTTTGCCATTGTACGACAAGCATATTGCATACAAATATGTACATTATTGCTTAATTACAACTTGTTGAAATGCCATCCGAAAAAATTCAATTTGTCAATAACAACGGTTATGAATTGTCAGCCAGAATTGACTGGCCGCTGAGCAAGGGTCCTTATCCATTTGCCATTTTTGCACACGTCTTTACGGGAAATAAGAACCTCAAATCAGCGCGACATATTAGTAGAGCACTGACCTTGAATGGAGTAGCTGTCCTGCGATTTGATTTCACGGGATTGGGTGAAAGTGAAGGTGACTTTGCTGATACCAATTTCACATCCAACGTGGATGATCTGATTTCAGCGGCACAATTCCTTGAGCAACATTACACTCCACCTTCTATAATCATCGGTCACAGCCTCGGGGGTGCAGCCTCATTGTTTGCAGGAAGCCAACTCCACTCCATTAAGGCTATCGTTACGATTGGCGCACCATCCTATCCCGAGCATGTAACTCATCTGCTACGGGAAAGTGTGGAGGAAATCGAAGCAAAGGGATGTGCCAGGGTCGATATCGGAGGAAGGGTCTTTGAAATTAAAAAACAGTTTTTGGATGATTTGAAGGCACAAAATCACATCGATGTAATCAAAAATTTAAGGAAGGCCATCCTCGTTATGCACTCTCCTCAAGACCGGATCGTAGAAATTGATAACGCGGCTCATATATACAAACTCGCAAGACACCCGAAGTCCTTTGTGACACTTGATGGAGCAGATCATATGCTCACTTCAAAAGATGATGCATTCTATGCCGGACAGGTGATCTCTTCATGGGTCAAAAGATATGTTGACTTTCACGAAAGGGAAGAACTCAAAACGGACGAACAAGTCGTCGTTCAGTTGGACAAGCAAGATATTTATACGGCAGATATCCAGGCAGGAAGACATGGCATTGTTGCTGATGAGCCTGAAGAATTCGGTGGAAATGACTTCGGACCTTCACCTTACGAATTGTTGAATGCAAGTTTGGGAGCCTGTACTGCCATGACCCTTCAGATGTATGCCAAGCGCAAAAAATGGCCCCTGGAAAGAGTCCAGGTTCACTTGTCTCATCGCAAAACAACATTCTATTATGAAGACATGACCAATCTGGACCCGAAGACCGGAAAGATCGATCGGTTTGAAAGGATCATCAAATTAGAAGGCGATCTGGATGCCGAACAAAGAAAGCGACTGATGGAAATTGCCAACAAATGTCCTATCCACCGCACACTGGCCAATCCACAGGTGTTTGCGACCCGATTAACCGGCGAAGAGGAGTGGACAATAACGAAAGGTCACTAATCAGGAATCGGCAATCTGTATAATTTGGGTGGTGTTGTCTTATTCCCTTCTGATGTGACTACCAGATGGTCATCCACTATGGCAATGGCTTCGGTCTGTGCAAAGAAATTCAGGTTGTATCTCTTTTTTGAACCATTGAAAAAATCGTCCTTGCTGAATCCTTCCAGGATCCAAATAAATGGTCTTTGTGGTTTTCCGCGGTTGTAGCCGAGGAGAATGATCTTACTGAACGTTTCGTTTACTGTTGCCGATGTGATCAAGCCCTGCGTATCAAAACTTGAAATAAATCGTGCATCCCATGTCCCTTCCTTTTTAGGTACTGCATAGAGGTTGCAGGTATTCGACAACCAATTCTTTGTAAAAATGTATACACTGTCTTCCAGAACTAGAAATGCCTCGACATCATAGTCATGTCCATTATTCTTCAGCTTATCCGGTTGACCGGGAAAATGAAATCGAATTTTCTGAGGCTCGATTTCCACGACATCGGTCTCATACAAGAGTTGTTTCTCCAACATGCAAATCCGCAGGTTCTTCCTGTCACCTGCATTGTTGCCAATATCCCCAATGTAGACGTGCGTACTGTCCATTTCAATTTCTTCCCAGTCGTTGTTCTTGATCTCATCGATCTTTACACTCCGCAAAATCTTCCCGCTATCCTTGTCAAACTGAAAGAGGAATGCCTTGTTACCATTATCATTATGTGTCCACAACATTCCATTATCCAATGACAATCCCGATGTCTCCATGATATCAGGAGATAACCTGACAGCATTACCCATGGTGGATAATTTTTCAAAGTCCATAGTCGAGGACTGCGTACTCAGTTTGGGTTCACAGGATAGGCAAATGGCAATTGTAAGAAGTATATACAGTTTATTTACAGCTGAGGACATCTGGGAATCTTTAGAAACAAAAGAAATATGAAATCAACCAAGTCAAAAATATGGTTGCAATTTGATTTGTAAGATACATTTTTCGAAATATGTAGTCAGATGATAAAAAGAATTGATCACATTGTTTATTGTGTACGGGATCTGGACCTTGCTTCTGATTACATTGAGCGGCTGACGGGTATTAGACCTGTTTATGGAGGAAGACATCTTTCAAAAGGGACACACAATGCACTGCTGAAGGTTGGTGCGTCTGCATACCTGGAACTGCTTGCGATTGATGATGAAAATGACAACGTTGATGACAGGTGGATGGGAATTGATTTGATTGAAAATGAAGTGATCACAAGATGGGCGATCAAATCTGATGACCTGACCGGTGATGCCAACACCCTTCATTCGATTGATTTTTCCAAAGGCAGGATCCTGACCGGATCGAGAAAATGTAAAGATGGCAGTTCATTGAAATGGCAAATGACCGATCCATTGAATAGTCCTGCAGTGGATATAATTCCGTTTTATATTTCCTGGAAGAACGGAATACATCCTTCCAATCAATTACAAGACGGGTGTGCGATCCGGAAATTGAACATTCACCACCCTGCTCCCATGAGATGCAATCAAATGTTTCAAGCTCTGAATCTGGATATAACCGCTTATGAGGCCTCCGGGGTACAAATAGAACTCATTCTTGATACTCCAAAAGGGACCGTCCAAATCATTTAGACCTGGTATCATGGTAGCAGAAATTTTGAATTATTTCTTTCCTCTCTTAATGGTTTTAATCAGCATGCCAGGTTGAAGCGGGGTATTCAGCTGCATATTGTTTAAGATCGCCATCTCTTCCATTCCCTCCCGGGGCAATCGCATCCGCCCAAGGGCACTTCCCAAAGTCTCTGCACGGGCCACCTGCGCGATCTGGATGACATCGGGTGTAACATTGATCCTTGCCGGATCAGTTAAACGATCAAAATTCGCCATTGTATTCGTAAAAATCCGATAGTAGGCATTGAAATCCGGTGTCCGGGTCAGACCGTGAAAACGATAAATTAAATCGTTGTACTGAATGAGATATGTCAGTATTCGAAGATCCTGCTGTTGCTGTTGCTGGGATGTTTGCTGTTCATTTTGCGCAAGAGTAGAGATCATTGCATATGCAGGGAGTCCATTGACATTGGTCTCCGTTGCTTCAATGACCTGAAGACCGTCCTGTTCAACCGTCTCTTGTGCAGCAGCCTGCAAGGTCTTCTGTTGCGACAAGGTAAGTAGCATCAGTGCTTTTCCATCGGTTGAAGCCATTTGCACCATTTGGGGCGAATTAACAATTTGCCACTGTGGAGGGACGGGAAAATGAAACCTCAGTTCAGGATGAAAGAAGGTATTGTACTTCACATATCCCTGTCTCGGATCTTCGCCATATACCATTCCATCAATCATCCGTAAATAGCTGTCCCGGTTGACTTTCAGATTTGTCGCATTGTAGGCAGCCTGGTACGCATCAGACATTTCGTGCACCTTATTGAATCGATCGACGGGATCGGGATGGGTAGATTGAAAAGTTGGAATATTTACACCGGCCTTCTGCTGAATTCTGTGCAGGACATTGAAAAAGTTCGCCATTTCATGTGAGTCGTATCCGATCTGCGTACTGTAATCAACTCCCAATTCATCGGACTGGCTCTCGTCATCCCTGCCAAATTTGAGGAAGAGCAAACCAAGGGCTTGAGAGCCTAGTTCTGACAGTTGTCTGAAATCTTCAGATACGATCATTCCGGCCACAAATAAGCCACCATATAATTGTTGTTTACTGATCTGGGCGGCCGAGTGCCTGGCTGTAATGTGCCCGATTTCATGACCCAGTACACCGGCAAATTCTGCCTCATTATTGAAGTGTGCCATAATGCCACGGGTGAAATAGATGTAACCACCTGGTACGGCAAAAGCATTTACTACGGGACTATCCAATATCCTGAACTTGTAGTCGAGATGAGGTCTGTGCGAAATTGCTCCCATCTGTTTTCCCTTTTCATTGATAAAGGCTTGTAATGCCTCATCGTTGTACAAACCAAAATTGGCAATGATTCCCGGGTCCGATTGCTGACCCATGGCCAATTCCTGGGCTTCGGATACAAACATGAGTTCTTTTTTCCCGGTTACCGGATTGACAGCACAGGCCTGGAACAATAAGGCGAGTATCAATGTTGCTGCTAGTGCACACAGGTTTGATTTTATCCTGTACATATTACTTTCTTTGTGTTCTATTGAGACGGAATTTTTCCGAATAGTTACGTTAACAATAGGTGAAAATATTAGGTGATCAAAATAGACAGAGTTTTAAGCATAGTCAAATCAAATGAGTAAAAAAGGTAAGGTATTGGTTGCGATGAGTGGCGGTATTGACAGTACGGTTACCGCTATGTTATTGCATGAAGAGGGCTATGAAGTCATCGGCATAACGATGAAGACGTGGGACTATGCTACATCCGGAGGATCCAAAAAGGAGACGGGCTGTTGTAGCCTGGACAGTATTAACGATGCGCGTGAGGTGGCCGTACATATGGGTTTTCATCATTTTATCATTGATATAAGAGAGGAATTCGGTGATTATGTCATCGATGATTTTGTCGATGAATATATAGCGGGTCGCACCCCTAATCCATGCATTTTATGCAATACGCATATCAAGTGGTCTGCCCTGTTGAAAAGAGCAGATGCCATGGACTGTGCCTTTATTGCCACGGGACATTACGCAAGGATTAATCACGAAAATGGCCGTTATTACATATCCAAGGCAACGGATCCCCGCAAAGACCAATCCTATGTATTGTGGGGATTGAACCAGGAGTGCATGACTCGTACCAGATTTCCCCTGGCACCTTACACCAAGGATGAAATACGGGCAATGGCTGCCGAGCGAGGGTATGAGGCTCTATCAAAAAAACCGGAGAGCTACGAGATTTGCTTTGTACCCGACAACGACTATCGCGGATTTTTGAAAAGGAGAATACCGGACCTTGAAGATGAGGTTCGGGGGGGTCTATTCATAGATCAGGAGGGAAAAGTACTGGGGACCCATGAGGGATACCCATTCTATACAATTGGCCAAAGAAAAGGATTGGGAGGTGGATTCCCAACTCCAAAATATGTAACGGAAATCAGGCCTGACGAGAATGTTGTGATATTGGGAGAAGTACACGACCTGTTGAGAAACGGAATGGTGGTCGCAGATGTTAATCTTCAGAAATATGACCACCTCAGGGAAGGAATGGAAGCCACTACACTCGTACGTTACAATGATCGAGGCACCCTGGCAAAACTATTTTCTGAAGACGACAATATCAGGGTAGAATTTATGGCAAATGTGCGGGGGATTGCACCCGGTCAATCTGCCGTATTCTATGAAGGGGATGATGTCATAGGGGGAGGCAGGATTTTAAGAAGTCTGTAATCACCTGATTTACCCTGCTCTATTGGAGGGAGGCATTTGGGTTTCCCCGGCCAATATGCCTCGTGGCCGTCCTCTTTTAAAAGGCTACGAATGCCTATCATATTAAAAAATAATTTAATATATTAATGGTTATATCCAGAGGGGTTTGCATCGGCATATATTCTACTTGGGGAAAAATGTTCGCCTGAGCTGTTTCAACCCTCTTTTTACACAATTTCAACCGCTGAGATTAGTTTAATAAAAGTCTAATTATTCGGATATATGCGACTGATCGCACTGAGTTTTGTTACGCTCTTCTTATTCGTGGCATCCTACCAGGGAAGCGCACAAAATTCACTCTTTTGGGTGGGTGGCAGTGGAGACTGGAATGATCCGGCCAACTGGTCTTTTACATCCGGGGGATTGGGTGGTATTAACCCACCTAACCTCCAGGAAAATGCCGTCTTTGATGAAAACTCATTCGATGCTCCGAATCAGACAGTTACTGCGACGGGAAATCCAATTTTTTGCAGAAATATGGATTGGTCAAGAGCTACGAATAATCCGATTTTCGATGTAACAGATCCCAATATTGATGTAAACATCGGCGGATCTGTCATGCTCTTATCTGTTGCAGAAATGACATGGTCCGTCCAGCGACCGGTCTTTTTTGGAGGAAACACCACAGGTCACACCATAGAAACCCGGGGACAATTTTTTCGATCCGATGTCATATTTAACGCCATTGGCGGAGGAGAATGGACACTGCTCGATCCTTTCGTTGTTGTCAATACCTTAGAATTTCAAGCCGGCACCTTTATTACGAACGGAGAAACCGTTATTGCCAATAGCTTCCGGTCGGATTTACAAACTGATAATGTGACAATCGACTTGGGAGGATCAACGGTTCAGCTCCTGGAAACGAATGCGATTCCGGGTTCTCTGCTGCTCAATGCCGGATCATTAAACCTCATGGCCGATAACTCCATTTTCGTACTCACGGGAGATAACGCTACCGCCCTGCTTCGCGGAGACGTGGAATATTCAATCGGAGAAATCCGCTTTGTGAATGACGGTGTTCTGGATACGGAATTGCAAGGGGGTACGCCGGGTCCTTTCTTAACGGATCTTATATTTGAAAATAACGGTTTAATCCTTGGGAATAACTTTATCAATACCCTGACCATAGGCAATCGGTTCACGACCCAGCTGGAAAATGGATCCACCCAATTCATCGATGATATAGCTACGATCGGACCAGGATGCGATGGCGATGCAAGGCTTACGAGCCAGTTCAACCAGGAACCAAAAGCCAATCTCAATGTCGGATTCACGATTTCATTGAATGCCCCGGTATTTTACACCGGTATCAATTTCGTGGCACAAAGCACAGTCACTCTGAATGGAGGTGTGGACGGCGGAAATAATACGGGACCGTATACGACCTTTTCACCGGATGCCAGGATGCTCTATTGGGTCGGAGTCAATGGAGACTGGAATGACCCTGCCAACTGGTCAGAGACGAGCGGGGGAATGGGAGGTGCCTGTATTCCGAGAGGTATAGACAATGTGGTTTTTGATGATAATTCATTTCCTCCTAACGGAACCCCGGTCACAATTTCCAACGATCTGCCAATCTATGTCAATTCATTTCGATATGACTATTCGGGAAACACTGCCGTAATCCTCTCATTACCCGAACTACATATCATTGCAGAACAAAACAACCAGAAACCAGTGATATCAGGGCTGATCATATCGGAACCACTCATCTTCAATGTGCAGGATGTCTTCATAGTCGGGACCAATCAGGGTGGGAATACAATGAATACGGATAACCAGAACATCGAAGTTATCCCCAATGTCCTGAACAACCTTTTCATAACGGGAAGCTCGAATGATCAAATCAATCCTCCAAGGGTGACCCTAAGGGCTGACCTGGAAATCAAAGGTACTCTTGAGCTCAATGGACTCGTCCGTCTCCGCACGAATGAATTCAATGTAACTGCCCCATTCATCAGGATTGTCAGTAGTGACGTGGAATTGGAATTGATCAATTCAATCATCACTCTCACCGGAGAATACGATGGGGTCACCTATCCCCTGACAATTACAGAAGTGGGCCCAATAACATCTTCAAATACGGATTGGATTTTCACAGCGGAAGAATCGGGATTTGATATAACTGGAAGACCAATTCTGGAGAGAGTTGTTTTTAACAGTTCTTCCGGAAATGCCAACTTGTTGAGTCGTGACGAAGTGAGAATAGGATATCTTGACATTTTCAATAACGGAAACTTTGGTGGGCAGCAATTTTTAATTGATAGCCTGATCTTCAATCCTGGAAGAACCTATATTTTAAATTCCGACGTAGACGTCCAGATCTTCGAATATTTCCAGGGACTCGGTGATATTTGCAGTCCAATTGTATTTACTACAACAGGCACCCGGGAGTCTCTTACTATGGATCCCGCTATTGAACTCAATTTGAGTTATATGAACATCGGTAATATAGCAGCAACAGGAGGAGGAACAGACTATTTCGCAGGCCCGGGAAGTGAAGGGTCCAATGCTTCAAACTGGAGATTTCCAACAGCCGAGGAAAACAGGATCGCCCGGGAATTTTTAGGTGAAGACATCGTAGCCTGTAGTGATGAAATGATCATCCTTTCGCCTTCCCAGAATATTAGCATTTCTCAGATCCAATGGCTTGTCGATGACCAGGACGCAAGTATGCTTCCCACATTCGATCCGGGAATTTTTAATGGTGAAATAAAGGCGGTCGTTACTACTACTTCCGGATGCACCATTGCTGATTCGATCAACGTAAATATTACACAGGAATTTACTTATGATTTAGGCGGTCCTTTTGACGTCTGCCAGGGCTCCACGCTCGAACTGCGTGATCCCGGTTTTGTCAATCTTGGAGCAAATTTTTTGTGGAGTACGGGGGAACAGGATCCTTCCATAAATGTATCTATGTCCAACACCTACCGGGTCACCGTGACCAGGGGGAATTGCATGGTTGAAGATGAGGCAGAAGTAACGCGTATCGAACTGGAGGAATTCGCTTTTGCCCAGGATACCATCCGACTTTGCTCGGGTGAAACCGAAATTCTGGATGCACCAAACTTTGTTCGCAATACGACATCATTCACCTGGAGTAATGGCACTTCCACGCCTACCCTGTCCGTAGATGAATCCAACCTACCGGCGGATGGTTATATCCTCATACAAGTATCTGAAGGCTCATGCAGCGATTCGGATAGTGTCAGATTCATCTTTGATCCCGAAATATTACAAATCCTTCCCAATGATATGGACACTGTACTCTGTGAAGGTGAATCATTTATTCAAACTACCGTTCCGAGCAATTTTGACAGCGTTATATGGAATACAGGTGCGAACAGTCTGAGCATACCCATTGATGCAAATGATATCACCATGCCGGTTATCTTCACGGCAGAGGCATTTCGGGGTGCCTGTCGGGAAACTGCATCCCGTGGTGTTCGTGTAGCGGAAGTCGACAAGCCACCGCTGGGCGGTGATATAACATTGTGTGCCAATGAAGGGATCCTACCCTTAACCAAACCTTCAAGCGTAAACCTTCCGATTCAATGGTACGATATCAATGAAACAGCTCTAAGCACAGATGACACTTTAAATATTGATGTCATTATCGGTACAACTACCTATATCCTGGAAGTCCAGGACGGCATTTGTCGAGACCGGGATTCAATCGATATTACATATGAAGAAGTGCCCGATATTTTTCTTGGAGAGGACACCCTGATCTGTCAGAATCAAACTTTGACGCTTGATCTCCCTCAAGGCCTGGATGACTGGATGTGGAGCAACGGCGAATCTTCTTTAACCAATACTATTTCCGTATCGGATACGATCATTGCCACGGCTGATCGAGGCAGATGCAGCGTCGCAGATACAATAGCCATAACTGTATTGGATCTGACCTCATTAGAAATTGGTCCACCAGACACCGTATTGTGTGAGGGGGATCCATTGATCCTTGACGCAAGTGTAGCGGGGGCTACGAATTATACCTGGTTTCCGGCAAATAATTTTGCGACATTCGAGGTCACTCAATCCAATGAATACCGCGTCACGGTGAGTGGTGAAGGATGTGAAGTCTCGGACACAATTACAGTCCGGTTTGATCCGGCAGTCCCCCCTTTCGACCTGCACCAAATGACCGAAAAACCAGATACGATTCTATGCAGGGGTGAGGAAATACTTTATAATTTCAACATCGTTGGTGCCAGCTATCAATGGCGGGACTTCGACGAAAATGAACTGAGTACAAGTTCATCTTTTCAGATCAATGACGAGGGCTCCTTTATTCTAGATGTTTCAGTTGGTCAATGTACGGCCAGAGACTCTTTGATGGTCAGTATCCGGGAGTTACCGGAGGTTGATCTGCAAGATGTCATCTTCAGTTGTCAGGGCACTGTCGAAACTTTGTCAGTCATGTCAGGTAATGACAGCTATTTATGGAGTACACAAGAAGATACAGAAAGTATCCAGGTTACGACGGATGGGCTATACAAGGTAACAGTTACACAAAATCGTTGTGCAAACAGCGACTCTACCCTCGTTTCATTTCAGCCATTGCCCAATGCGGATTTACTGGATAATACTTCCATATGTGACCGGGACAGCATCATTCTCGAATTTACTGAAATCTCGGTGGACTATAGTTGGGAGACACCCCAGGGGACTAGCAAGGAAATGATGATCGTCGCCAGGACAGCGGGGGAATACAGAGTGTTGGTGACAGACGGGAATGGTTGTGAAAATCGCGACACCTTCAACTTAACGGTGAATGCTACTCCGTTTTTTGACTGGCCCGATACAACGGCATTTTGCGACGGCATTGTTTTCGATCTTGAAATACCCAATCTGACGGATTCCACCAGGATCAGATGGTTTAACGGCGATCAGAACCCCAGTATTCCGATCAGAGATACGGGACCTGTTTATGCCGACACATTTATTGGTCAGCCCGGTAATGAATGTACATGGTCAGATACGACTTATATCCGGACGAGACCCATTCCTGAAGTAGTCTTTGCGGATCAAAATCCGACGATATGTTCAGATAGTGTCTTGATCCTTGATCCTTCCGTACCGGGTGCGGCATATACCTGGAGTACCGGGGAAAATTCCGAGACCATTGGTGTGAGTGATGCCGGAACCTATACGGTGACTGTGAACCTGGCGGGATGCGAAGATGACGGATCTATAACGGTAGCGACAATTCAGGCTCCGGAAGTATTTATCGGTGCGGATACCACGATTTGCGAAAACAGCATGATTACATTATCTATCAATGATCCATCCTGGAATGCAGTGTGGTCTAATGGCTCTACTACGCCATTCATAACCGTTCCAGGTGGAGAGACCTATAGCGTTGTGGTTGAAGATAATGGTTGCTTTGATTCTGCAGACAGGATGGTAGGAGAAGCGCCATTACCGGTTTTTGAACTAGGGGATGAAATCTCAATTTGTGATGAAATCGGTACCCTGCTCACTGTTGAAGTGCCGGATGTTATGGTGGAATGGAATACTACTGACATTGGATCTCAGATCAGCGTAACCGAGGCCGGGACGTATACTGCGACAGCCACTTCATCTTTCGGATGCGTCTTTGTCGATGATGTTCTGGTCACCAGCAGGGAGTGTGTACGCTTCGAAATTTTCCCACCTAACATATTCAGTCCTGCTTCCGCTGCGAATCCGGAAAATATGGTCTTCAGGGTCGCACCACCACCCACAGCAATCATCCAGGATTATGAGATCCACATTTATAATCGATGGGGTAACCTGATGTATACCTCGAGGGATATGAATGCCGGTTGGGATGGCAGAAGTGGCGGGCCAGGAACGGATCTGGCTTCTGCCGGTGTATACACCTATGTCATAAGGATCACGTACACAGATGACTTTGATACAGATCGCACTGACTATATAAGAGGTGACGTAACCCTGATCCGATAATTCATGTGTTATAAGAATTTTTAATATATATTTGACTGTTTTTCTGTCAATTATGTATAGAGTTGTCATTTTAGGTTTTCTCCTGGCTTGGGTAGCCTGTTCAACCGAAGAAGTTGACATCCCGTTGAATAACAATTCTGCTCCCTATTTCCCTATGTATATCGGACTGACAAATACCTATCAGATCGATGAAGTGATTTTTCTAAACGAGGGTCTGGTCAGAGATATGCTCTCCTACCAATTGCAGGAACGAGTGGTGGACGAATTTATAGATGACACCGGACAGCAGGTCTATGTAATTGATCGATTTAAAAGGAACTCAGAACAAGATGCCTGGATCTATGATTTGAGTTGGCAAGCTTTTATTGGAAACAACCAGGCGGTCAGGATAGAGAATAACAGGAAATTTATCAAAATGCAGTTTCCGTTGACTGAGGGCTTGGAATGGAATGGCAATGCGTTTTTTGATGCCTCGGCACCTGTTCTGGTAGGAAATGAACATATTGATTATTACAAATACTGGAAGTCGAGAATAGACAGGATGAATTATACCGAGGTGATTGGGACGACGTCCTATGACCAGGTAATCGCGATCACACTTGCAGACGAAGAGAACAGGCTTGAACTGAGAAAGGGAATGGAAAAATATGCCGAAGGAATAGGTTTGGTTTATAAGGAATTACAAATTCTGGATACCCAATGTTTTCAGGAATGTCAGCATATTCCCTGGATTGATAAAGCTGAAAAAGGACATATATTTATTCAGAAGATGATCAATTGATTTGTTGGAACTCTATAAAGAAGAATTTGTCGAAATCGGCTTTATCAGGAAGGCCTATGGTTTCAATGGCCAAGCCAAAATTGTACTCCTGAATTCGTGGGAAGATGAGATTAAGACAGGAGATTTTGTGTTTCTGGAGATTGACGGATATAAGGTTCCCTTTCACGTAGAAGAATTGGACTTCAACAAGGATATCATAATCAAACTGGAGTTTATCAATTCTTCTGAAGAATTATTGCCCTATCTAAAGTCGTCCCTGTTTCTGTTATCCAGAAATCTGCTAAGTCCCATCGGAGAAAAAGATGCTCCCCTGTCTCACCGATATGTGCATTACACCATCCGGGATATCAATACCGGGCGAAGTGGCCTGATTCTTCGCATTGATGAATATCCGCAGCAGGAAATGGCCGTTGTCCTTGGAGAGCAAAACGAAGATCTGCTCATTCCCTTGCATGATGCATTGATCACTTCAATAAATGACGAGGACAAATTGATTGATATGGACTTGCCGGAAGGGCTGTTATAGAAGCTGTCCCTAAGGGTCAATCAGTATGGTCTCGACCCTGTATCGCTGAGCAATATCCATGACAGCAACGACGTATTGATTCGCTACGTTGGGATCCGGTGTGATCGTCATGCTTACCGGTCTGCCTTTTTTACCCAATTCGATAACCGCTTTTTCAATTCGATGGATGGAAACCTTCTGACCTGCGATCCAATAAGTACCGTCTCGCTTTATGGTGACATTGGCCGGTGGAGCTTTTAATTCGGTGGTAGACTTTCTTTTTCCGGGAAGTTTCAGGTTCAATGCATTCGGTACAACAAGTGAAGACGTAAGCATAAAGAATATCAACAATAAAAATATGATATCCGTAAGCGAAGACATATTGAACTGTGCGCTGACCTTTGCTTTTTTCCTGAATCCCATAATTATTTCTGTGGTTGCGTGGCGATAATAGCCCTCATTTTGAGAGTACTTGCGATCTCCATGACTTTTTTGACCTTATGCCATGCCACTCCTTTCTCCGAAACGATGGCAACGGTGGCATTTTCCTGGTTTGTCGCTTCGGCATTCGCCTGTTGTATCAAACCCTTAAGGTCCCTCATTCGTGCGGGCTTGCCGTTGAATTTGACCTTTCCATCCAAGGTCATCATGACGGTATAGTCCGTCGGCGCAATGGTTTTACTGCTGGATTCCGGGAGTTCGATATTGATTTGAATCATGGAAGACGTAAGCATGAAGAATATCAACAGGAGAAAAATGATATCCGTCAGGGAGGACATACTGAACTCCGCACTCGTCTTATTTCGTTTTTGGATGGCCATTCTTATCAGGTAGGTTCTTGAAGCAGATCCATGAACTCAACAGTGGTCTGTTCCATCTTATAGATTACTTTTTCGACGTTGGCAACGAGGAGGTTATAACCTACAAAGGCAAATATTCCGACGAATAGTCCAAAAGCAGTGGTCAGCAAGGCCTGATAAATACCGCCTGCCAGTACATCCGGAGTCACATTTTGCTCTGTGGCCATCGTACGGAAAGCCAAGATCATACCGGTCACTGTACCGAAAAATCCTATCATGGGAGCGGCTCCGGCAATACTTGCCAGGGTTGACAGATTCTTTTCCAATTTGAATATTTCGAGATTCCCTACATTTTCAATGGCTGCGTCTATGTCTTTTAAAGGACGTCCGATCCGCATCAGTCCTTTCTCTATCATTCTTGCGACAGGTGTTTTTTTGGTCGTACAAAGCGCCTGAGCGCCCTGAATATTTCCAGCTGCCACAGATGCCCGAATATTTTCCATGAATGTCTGGTCAATTCTTCCAGCCTTCTTAATGGTCACCCATCTCTCCAGAAATATGGCCACGGCAATGACGGACAAGACCAAAAGTATTCCCACAATAACAATGGCTAAAGGACCGCCACTGGTGATCAAATCGATCAGGTTTTGTTTGACTTCTCCATCTTCTGTGTCAGCCTGCCACAGGATGATTCCAAATGAATACATATTTTTCGAAAGTTTTGTCTTTAACGATATACCATACGCCAATTAGTGCGTAGAGATGCAAATTTATAATAATTCAATCATATTACGATTTATTATAATCTATTATTATTTGAATATAAGCTATTTAACATAAGCTCATGCAGGACTTTCCAGGAGAACGATTTATGGAGAGATCAGTCAATGATCTTCAGCGGGCATTATTCTGGGAAATCCATGAGGTGCTGACAGCGACCATTCCCAATTGTCGTTTAGCTGTCAAATGGCGGGTACCCTTTTATATCTATTTGAAGGAATTGTGTTATACAAACTTCTTTAAGGATCACCTGTATATCAGTTTTCTACAGGGACAATTAATGGATGAGCACCCTCTGTTGATCAAAGAGGGTAGTAAGATGGTCGCTAAATATTTTATCAGGACAAGAGAAGACATTGCAAATCAGGTCTTTCTTGAAATCCTTTTGGCCTCCCTGGCGTTACAAGAAAGTCTTTACCTTCGTAATACAAATGGAGAAAAACAAAGTAAATCCGATCGATCCTGACAAAGTAGCGGAGCAGCCGCATCTCTTGCCATATGCACATACACTTGGAAGTGCGATCATCCGACCTATCGACAAGGGAAGGATAAAAGGCGTTGCCCTGTCGGCCATGTATGAACAAACCGCCAATCAGCTGCACCAGATTAAAGACCAGTTAGAGCACTTGCTGGGCCAGGCGCAGGAAATTCATGACAGGATTGATATTTCAGAAAAAGTCTATCTGGCTGATTGCGCTTTCAAACCTGTTATTGGTCAAACGTACAATTTGTATGAGAAGAATGATGGAACGTGGATCCTGAGTATGGTGACCCCTGAGGAATGGGGTTCGAATCCTCCATTCTACTTCCTGGCCGCTGCACGGCTGATGCATGATCATACCTGGGAAATCCTGGAAGTAAACAAGGAACGTCCTGTATTTGAAGTGTAATTAACCCTTAATTCTGTTCATTGATCGGAATGTGTAAAACATACTCCTTTTAGGTGGTATCTTCTTCCTATTACTCCTCCAGGATAATCTTGTAAAAACAAGAAGACCCATCGTGGTGGACAGGTCTTCTGTATAATAATAGGGTAATAAATTTTTATCCTCGATAATGCGTTCTCCATCTTTATGGAATAACTGGGAAATCATCGAGCGAACACATATAAGACATCGTAATATGACGACACCCTATAACATATAACTGGTAATTATCATATATAATTTTTTTAATGTGAGTCAGTTAGATACACTACATTCAAAGTGTCTGCAGTTTGTCATTCTAATCGAACAGGTACTATTAATATAAAATAACGGAAATGTGACCTTTGTTTTGAAGGTCGTCATTTAATTGATAAAACTTGGATTTATGGCAAATCCAACGTAAATTCATACGAAATACTTAAATCATGACTCTATTATTATGGCTTGCAGTAGGTATCATTACCGGCATTCTTGCCAAAAGGGTAATACCTACGCTGGACAAACGTAATTGGATCTTCGCAGCTCTGATTGCAACTGTCGGTGCCTTTACCGGAGGTTTTTTCGGTGAAATCAGTGGCGCGGGACAGAATTATGCAATTGAAACAATTGTTGCAATCGTCGGAGCTGTAACGGTATTATTTTTCTTTAGGATGTATATGTCCGAAACCAAGACCGATACTGCTAAATAAGAAAAATAATTGCCTATAGATTAAATCGTTACGTTCCAGTTATCTCATAAATTCCCAAAATCTTCAGAATAGAAGCAGGCCTTCTAGCGGGATTGTTATGTTTATTCATTAACGACCAGAAGATAGTCATCATCTACTACTACATAAGCCCGATCATAACAGAAGACCTTGCGGCTTCCGGTATTTGTCCAATGTACAGCCGTGCAATAACTGAAGTTGAATCCATTCTCCAACAGTAGGTCGCGATGGATTTTCGTACGTCCTATTTTGACGAATGAATCCAAAATGCGCCGGTTCTTTCGCAACAGATTATTCACATTGCGCATGAAATTGGTCTGATCCTTATTGATTCTATTATTAAACTGGGATCTGCAATGGTCACCGCAATATTTTTTGTCAGATCTTCCTACCAGTTGTTCACCACATTCCAGGCAATTTTTATCACTCATTGACAGATGTCTTTATATATATATGATCAAATCCACTTCAGGTAACCCCTCTTCAGGAAAGTTTTTTTGCCCTGACCAAATTGAGCCGGAAGGTAGTATATGAAAGTTCCCTATCTTGATAGATAATGGCTGAATTATCGTCAAACTCTGTGTTCATCCTGGCAATATTGATGCTGAACATCGCTATCTGCGAATGGTTGGTCGCGCGCACTTTCTTCAGGCATTTCGGGACGGCACTTCTGGTTATCCTGGTTACCGCCCTGGAATCAAACCTGGGTTTGATTGCCGGTTCATCAGAACCCCCGGGCATCTATGATGCCATCTTCCTGTATGTTGCTCCAATTTCTATTTTCCTCCTTCTCCTCGAATGCAATATCGGGGCGATAAGGAAGGCCGGGCTGCCCGTCATTCTTATGTTCTTAATTGGGTCACTAGGGACAGTTATCGGTGCCATTGCTGCTGGAATGATTATGAATGGGCCAGACAACCTTGGCCAGTTTTTCCCACAAATAGCAGGTATGTTTACCGGCACATATACAGGAGGAAGTATCAATTTCAATGCTGTAGCACTGGAATATAATATAAATGAAGAAGGGAACTTGTACGCAGGCTCTGTCGCCATCGACAATATTTGGACAGCATTCTGGATGATATTGACCATAGCCTTGCCCAAAATCCTTTCCAGCCTCATCCCGCGAAAGAAAGTAATTTCCAATGGAACGACAGGGAATGACCCATCCACAGATAATGATTCTGAAGTCATCAATCCTTATCGAACAAGTATCCTTGTTATGTTGGGGATCTTTGCGTTCCTGATTTCCGAAACTACCTCAGGAGCGCTCAGGGAAATCAACGTGAATATTCCTTCAATATTGATCCTAACGACGATAAGTTTACTCCTGGCCCAGTTTAAGTGGATTCAACAACTTTCCGGATCCAGGTTGCTTGGCATCATTGGTATTTATCTTTTTCTTGCTGTGATTGGAGCTTATTGCGACTTCAACACCCTTCCGGCTCTTGGCGATTTCGCCGTCCATCTCATGGTCTTTGTGGGGCTGATTGTAATCATACATGGGTTGTTCACCTTTGGTGTAGGCAGTATTTTGAAAATGGATTGGGACATCATTGCCATTGCCTCACAAGCCAATGTCGGTGGTTCAGGATCAGCACTTGCACTTGCCAAAAGCCTGAAAAGGGAAGACTTGCTCCTTCCGGCAATATTGATTGCGACAGTGGGAAATGCGCTCGGTACCTATCTCGGCTTCTTAGTCGTATACTACTTTGCTTAATACAGCGGCAGATCCTGTGCCCACCTTCAGTGAAACCAAGTGATCGTCAAATCCGAAAAATTTACCGGAACGGAATCGTCATGAATGACGTGACCATCACATTGGACATGCACCGTGGTAGAGGGAAATCCAATAAATTGAAGCCGGAATTTCGAATAGGGCATTGAAAACTCCCCTTCAGTGCTTTGATGGATCATTACCGAATCCTCCCTGTATTCATATCGAAAACCGGCATATCGATACCTGCCCTCTTTGAAGCCAAAGCCGTCATGCTCGTCTTCAAACAAATAGCTTTCCTCATTAGCCATGGCGAAGAAGATCAACAGGTCGATTTCATCAAACTCCAATTCATCGACATATTGCTGCAATGGATATTGAGGTATGATGGCACCTGCTTTTATAAACAGAGGAAAATGATCCATTGTCAACGGAACATTGAATAAGACCGGACCTTGAACCCTTTCATTGGACCAGAAATTATACCATGTACCTTTGGGAAGATAAAACTCCATTTGCTCAAGGTCTTCAGCCAGAATTCCCCCGGTAAGAATATGATCACCATAAATGAATTCATTATTCCTTTGCAGCGCATTTATATCCTCCTGGTCAAAAAAGGAGAGGGGTTTTATAATAGGCATGCCGGAAATTGAATGTTGGTAAAAAGCTGTGTAATGATAAGGGAGGAATCGATATCTCAATTCAATCGCCTGCCTCACATAGGTAAGTGCTTCTTCCCCAAAAGACCAGGGTTCCTGATCTCCGTCATCCTGGCTACTATGCACCCTGAAGAACGGATGAAAGATGGCTAATTGCATCCATCTCACGAATAATTCCGGTGAAGGTTGACCGATGAATCCACCGATATCTGATCCCGTGAATGACAACCCACTTATGGCAAGTCTCTGACATTGTACATTGGCCAGCCAAAGATGGCTCCATGAAGCCCTGTTATCTCCGGTCCAGACACTTGAGTATCTCTGTACACCAGAATATCCGGATCGCGTAATGACCAACCCTCGCCTCTGTTCAGAAAATCTTGAAAATCCTTTAGCTGTTGCTCTCACCATTTGCAATGCATAAATATTATGGGCTTGCCTGTGAGAAGTGAGATTTCCCTCGAAATCAAATAAAACGTCATCCGGCATCGTCCTGGACTGAACCTCGAATAAGGCCGGTTCATTCATATCTGTCCAGAGTCCTTCCACCCCAATTTCCTCCACTAACTCCCTGAACAAGCCTGACCACCACTCTCTCGTCTGTGGTTTGGTATAATCAGGGAAATGACAATACCCGGGCCAAACTTTTCCTGCCAAATAAGGACCATCCAACCTTTTGCAAAAATGGTCCGCTTTTATTCCTTCCTGGTATACTGAATATCCGGGATCAATTTTAATACCGGGATCTATAATCACCACGGTCTTGAATCCCTCATTGCGCAATTCTTCTACCATTTTAGCGGGATCCGGAAAGTGCTCCTTGTTCCAGGTAAAACAACGAAATCCGTCCATATAATCGATATCCAGGTAGATGGCGTCACAAGGGATTTGTAGTCGTCTCATTTTGGACGCAATTTCCTTTACTTCGGATTCCGGGTAGTAACTCCAACGGCATTGATGGAATCCCAGAGCCCACATAGGAGGTAATGGCATCTTTCCCGTGAGGACGATATATCTGCCGGACACATCGATCAAAGAAGGTCCCGCAATGAAATAATAGTTCATTAGCCCTCCATTTGCCGAAAAAAGCACTTCTTCTTTTTTCTGATGTCCAAAATCAAACTTTGTTCTGAAAGAGTTGTCAAAGAAAATTCCATACCCGATCCCATTGTGGAGGCCGTAGTAAAAAGGAATGTTTTTATAAAGGGGATCCCACCCGTACTCAAAGCCGTAGCAATCCATACCCCAGTTCTCAAACTGCTTCCCGGCAAGATTCAACTCTACCGGTTTATCTCCCAGTCCAAAAAATGCTTCGTTACTCATCCTTTCCTTGGACATGAAGACTTCATCATTACCGGTGTTGCTGACGTGGTTCCAGTAAAAACCCCTGTCATCCCGGTTGATAAGTCTTTCTTCCAAATCGAGTATTTCTATTGTCGAATCCAATTTATTGATATGGCAAATCAATGCTGACGTGACTATTTTAAAATGATCATCATGTTCAGATGATTCAAATTCGCATTTGCTGAACTCCTGGTTCGGATCAAGAGCATAAGAAAAATCATTTTGAAAATACTCTCTTGTACTAAACCTTACCTGCAATATTTCAGGGGTCAACACCCGAATATGCAAGAGGGTATTTTGGTCGGTCGTAAATTGCAGTCCGTCCTCCTGAAATTCACAACTATGAATAGAACCTGGGCTTTGAATATTCACGAGATACTCGTATTCTGATTATAAATGATAGCGACTTGGTCTGATCAAAAGACTTTGGATCATATGAACAATGCTCAAATACCGATCTTGGTATTTGCCGGAATGGATGCACCTTTCTTAATGATCACAATCCCGTCACGAACACAGTACTCATCTGTTTCTGTGTCTTCTAATTGGTCACTACCAACAATGGTGCAATCGTCTCCCACCTTGACATTTTTATCGATGATAACATTTTTCAAAAAGCAGTTTTCACCAATTCCCAGAAGTTCGATATCCGGATCCTCTTCTAACTCCTTGAGCGTCTGATAGTAATCGATACCCATGAGGATCGAATGTTCTATCGTCGTATTTTTCCCGATCCTTGACCGGATTCCGATGATGGAATGTGATATCTTGGAAGCATGGATAATTCCACCTTCTGTGAGCAGCACATGTGAAAATTGTGTGCCGAATACCTTTGTAGGAGACAGCATCCTGGCATTGGTATAAATGGAGTTTTCGTTGTGATAGAGATTGAATTGCGGGAGGTAGTCAGTGAGTTTCAAATTGGCATCAAAGAACGACTTTATCGTCCCTATGTCCGTCCAATACCCCCCAAAAGCATGACTGGCCACTTTGTAGTCCGAACTCTCCACTGCATGGGGAATGATCTCCTTTCCAAAATCCACCGCTTTGGGATTTTTTGTGAACAGGTCAGTCAACATACCTTCCGTAAAGACATAGATCCCCATCGATGCCAGGTAATGCTTGCCCTGACTGGAATGTTTGTCCTCGACTTCGGATTTCCATTGATCCAACACATCGATAGCAGGCTTTTCAATAAAGTTTTCGATCATACCCTCGTTATTCACCTTCATGATTCCAAATCCTGTGGCATCTTCCGGACCAACCGGGATGGTCGCCACGGAAATGTCTGCTCCTTTTTCCTCGTGATCCCTAAGAATCTCATTGAAATTCATTTGATACAATTGATCTCCCGACAAAATCATCACATTATCAAAATCATGTTGATCCAGATGCACTACTACCTGTCTTACGGCATCGGCTGTTCCCTGAAACCAATCCATACTTTGAGTGGTCTGCTCAGCTGCCAGGATATCTACAAAGCCTTTGGAGAAATTGTCAAACCGGTAGGCATTCTTGATATGTTGATTCAATGAAGCCGAGTTGAATTGGGTTAAGACAAACATTCTCGATATTCCGGAGTTCAAACAATTGGAAATAGGAATATCAATCAATCTGAATTTACCGGCTATGGGCACAGCAGGTTTTGATCGGTCCCTGGTCAATGGATAAAGCCTCGACCCTACTCCTCCTCCTAAAATGACGGCAATTGTTCTTGAAGCAATCATACTTTTTCAATTAATCGATTATAAATGTGACTGTATTCCTGGGCTGTATGTGTCCATGAAAAATCAATTTTCATGGCTTTCTTTCTTAATTCTTTGAATAATTCCTGGTTGCGATACAGGTGCAGGGCACGCGCTAAAGCATGCGTCAAATCCTCGATACTGTCGTAATCAAACGAAATACCCAGTCCTTCCGATTTATAATCAATGACCGTGTCTTTCAGCCCACCCGTTTTCCGGGCGACTACCAGAGAACCATAACGCATGGCAAACATTTGGTTCAGCCCGCATGGCTCGAACCTGGATGGCATGACGATAAAATCCGATGCCCCGTATACCTGGTGTGCAAGTCCCTCATTATAACCAACATAACAGGCTATGCGCTCCGGGTATTTATCCCGTAAGGCTTGTACCTGATGTTCGATAAACCGATCTCCGGAACCTAGAATATAAAAGTTCACAAAGCCAAAACGAGCCAGGGTTCTCTCAATACTGGGCACCAGAAGGTCGCCTCCTTTTTGATGTGCAAATCTCCCGATAAAGCTGATCAGTGGTATTCCTGCCAGATGGTATAAACCGGAGAGAATGGCTTGTTTATTTTCCTTTTTAAATTTCTCTACGGATGTCTTCAGAGGATATTGAAGCAAGTGATCGGTTTTTGGATTCCAAACGTCACTGTCAATGCCATTTAAATTGCCACTGAATTTTTCAGGGTGCTCTTCCGAGATCAACTGGAGAATGGGCAAATCGGTTCTTAGATCTTCCAGATAACTGGGTGATACGGTATTCACATGGTCGGAATAACGCACTGCAGCGACCGTACCATCCATTTCGCCATCCCACTCTATGAATTGATTTAAATCCGAATCAAATTCCGGAAATAGTCCCTTTTTACCCCATGGATATTTACTGTTGTAAGCACCATTATGTATCGTGTAGAAAGACGGAATCCCACTCAAATCCTCATACTCCGGTGCATTCTTAATGAGGAATGGAATAAATCCGGTCTGATGATCATGGCAATGGATTACATTAAACTTTTTTTTGGATTTTGAATCCAGCAACCATTGCAATACCGCCAATTGGAACGAAATGTTTCTTTCAGCCTCATCTTCAAAGCCATGCCCGTCTTCATTCAGGTAGATGCTTTGTCTGTCAAATAATCCGGGGATATCCACGCAAAAATATTCAAAGGGAAGCACGTCATCTTCCAGGCGAAGCACATTGTATTCCAGAGACTGTTTGTCTAATTCCAATGTTGCACGGAAAACCACCTCGAGGTCATGCTCCTCAAACCAGGGCAACATATACCTTGGTGTAATTACAGTTGGATCCCAATTGAACGAACTTAAATATTTGGGCAGCGATCCAACAACATCTGCCATACCTCCGGCTTTAGCCATAGGATAGCATTCCGTCGAAATGTGCAAGACATTATTTTTTGGCATTCCTTTTCTTTTTCTTCTTTAGATAGATGACACCTAAAGGGGGGATTTCAAGCGACAAGGATTGATCAAAGCCGTGAGATTCGATTTTATCCGTCAATACCTTTCCATTGTGATGCTCACCGGTTCCCCAGAATTTCGTTGAATTGCTGTTGAAAATCTCTTTCCATGTACCTTCTTCAGGTATACCAAGGCGGTAGTCGTCATGAACAGATGGTGTAAAATTACAGACGACGAGGATCATTTCCTTTTCAGAGTGTCTTACATAGGCAAGGATCGAATTTTCATGGTCGCCATGATCGATCCATTGAAACCCCTTGTAGACAAATGAGTATTGGTAAAGTGCCGGCTCAGAAGTGAAGAGCGCGTTCAGATCGAGTATCAATTGCCAGATCCCCTTATGAGGGTCGTGATCAAGGAGATGCCATTCCACACTACCATCTACATTCCACTCTGAAGTCTGTCCGATTTCATTGCCCATGAACAATAATTTATGCCCGGGATGACTGAACATATAGGAATACAGCAATCGAAGATTGGCAAATCTTTGCCAGTCATCTCCCGGCATTTTATAAACCAGGGATCTTTTGCCATGCACTACCTCATCATGCGATAGTGGAAGAATATACGTCTCCGAATACGCATAAGCCATGCTGAAGCTGATCTCATTATGGTGGTATTTACGATAGATGGGATTTCTTTCCAAATAGCGTAAGGTATCGTTCATCCATCCCATCATCCATTTGAAACCAAATCCCAGCCCTCCCTGATAGACCGGCCGTGTAATGCCCTGGAATGCTGTCGACTCTTCTGCCATCATCATGATGCCTGGAAACCGTTCGTAGGTGCTTTGATTCAAATTTTTCAAAAACCCGATGGCCGGAAAATTTTCGTTGCCACCATATTCATTCGGGTCCCATTCTCCCTCGTTTCTGCTGTAGTCAAGATAGAGCATAGAGGCCACCGCATCCACGCGAAGTCCGTCGATATGATATCGATCTAACCAAAAGTGTGCACTAGACAATAAAAACGACTGGATCTCCGGTCGCTCAAAATTAAAGATGAGGCTGTTCCAATCCGGATGATAACCCTTCTTAGGATTGGGATGCTCATATACATGGGAGCCATCAAAATCAGCCAACCATGAATCGTCTGCGGGAAAATGTGCGGGTACCCAATCGAGAATAACGCCTATACCTGCTTTGTGAAAGGCCTGGATCAAAGACATCAATTCCTGGGGAGCGCCAAATCTGCTCGTAGGAGCAAAAAAGCCGGTTGACAGATAACCCCACGAGGGGTAAAAGGGATGTTCGGTCACCGGAAGCAACTCTACATGCGTAAAACCCATTTTGACAACATAGTCGACCAGTTCTTCTGCTAACTCTGAGTAATGAAGAGATCTCAACTCTGACAATTGCTTCTTCCAACTACCCAGATGAACTTCATAAATAGAGATGGGTGAATCATAGGCATTGAAATCTTTTCTCTTTTTCATCCATTCACCGTCGTCCCACTCAAACCACGTGTCCCACGTAATGCAAGCCGTACCAGGTGCCATTTCGAAGTAAAAGCCATAGGGATCCGACTTCTCCCTAACTTTCGAATCGTAATGACTGTAGATCTTATACTTGTACATTTCTCCCCTATCAATACCGGGTATGAAGCCTTCCCAGATACCACTGCCATCCCATCGAACAAACAGATCATAATTGGCCCCCTCCCAATTATTAAAATTTCCTATGACCTGAACACTCCTTGCAGCCGGGGCATAAACTGCGAAATAGGTGCCCTTTGATCCGTTTAATTCAATTTGGCGGTTGCCAAGCTTATTGTACAGTTGGTGATGCTGGCCGGTTTTAAAGAGATAAATGTCGAATTCTGTGAAGATCGTATGTGGAAGAGCCTTACCTGACACCGAACCGGATTTTGTTGTCAGTAAATATAGTTCTTGCGAGGCAGAAACCAAGAATATTCTTGACTTACCACCATTTGATCTGCTGCCCTGTTGAATGAAGTAATTTTAATTACTCTTAAAAAGGGAACATCAACCAGAGCATCCGGACAAAGAGGAACAAAGTATCATCCTTTCTCGCATAGGATACCGGCGGCACGGTTCATACTATCATTAGCAGGATTCCTATTTACAAAAAATCACCGACCGGAGTATATTCCAATTCAAATGCCTCTGCTATTGCCGGGTAAACGATTTTACCATGGATAACATTTAATCCTTTTCTTAGTGATTCGTTTTCCTGGCAAGCTTTGCGCCAACCTTTGTTTGCCAATTGTATGGCATATGCGAGTGTCGCATTGGTCAGGGCTATAGTAGAAGTGAACGGTACGGCTCCCGGCATATTTGCTACGCAATAATGCACAACTCCATCAATTACATAAATGGGATCATCGTGGGTTGTCGGGCGGCAGGTTTCGATGCAGCCACCCTGGTCCACGGCAACATCTATCAGGACAGCCCCATCTTTCATCTCGGCTAGCATATCCCTGGAGATGAGGCGAGGAGCCTTCGCACCAGGAATCAATACCGCCCCTACGATAAGATCTGCAGTAACGCTCAATTTCTTGATATTGTAAGGATTGCTATAAACCGTATTAATATTATCCGGCATCACGTCTTCAAGATACCTGAGCCGGTCTAAGTTGATATCCATGATCGTCACATCGGCACCAAGTCCTGCGGCCATTTTTGCGGCTTGCGTTCCCACGACACCTCCACCTATGATTAACACATGTGCCGGTAATACACCGGGAACCCCGCCCAACAAAATGCCTCTTCCACCCGATGGTTTCTCCAGATATTTGGCTCCTTCCTGAATACTCATTCGACCCGCAACCTCGGACATGGGAACAAGTAATGGCAGCGACCTGTCCTTGTTCTCGACCGTTTCATAAGCGACACAGACCGCGCCACTATCCATCATGGCCCTTGTGAGCGGTTCATGTGAGGCAAAATGAAAATAGGTGAACAGTAATTGTCCATCTCTTACCAATCCATATTCTGATTCGATGGGTTCCTTCACCTTTATGATCATTTCACCAATACCGTAGACTTCTTCAATGGTGGACTCTATAATTGCTCCGGCTTCTACAAAAGACTGATCTTCAAAGCCGCTGCCAATGCCTGCATTCTTTTGTACATGTACTTCATGACCATTTGAAACGAGGGTCGCCACACCACTTGGTGTCATAGCCACCCGATTCTCATTCGATTTGATTTCTTTAGGAATTCCGATAATCATATTCAGGTATTCTGATGCGAAAATAAAAGAGTGTGAGACAATTCTACTCCTGTTGTGGGAGATTTAATCCATTATGACTTGGTATGAGGAAGAAATTCAAAATATTCCTTTAGCAAATCAATGTTCGAATGTCCGGGTGTTTGTATTTCCAGGAGCGCACAATTATTCCTGGATTCATCGTAAAGCCATTGCAATCCCTCGACCAGTGCGGGCATATTCCCAACCGACTTGTAGCCAATGTTGTAGGACCTTGAAATGCCTTCTGCCGTATTGCTGTGACTGGCTTCAAAGTGTTCTTCGAGGTAATCAGTTTGATCCGGGCCGGAAACATACCTGAAAATATTTCCACCGCCATTATTGATTAAGATGATTTTCAGATTTTTTGAAAGGTGGTGGTGCCACAATCCATTTGAATCATAAAAGAAAGCGATATCTCCCGTAATCAGGGAGACCGTTCGATCATTCACATAAGCAAAGCCAGCTGCAGTGGAAGTACATCCATCGATTCCGCTGACCCCTCGATTACAGTAATAGACGAGGTCGGGACGCATGACAAACAATTGGCAATACCTGATCGGAGTACTGCTCGCAAAGTGGATATCTCCTGAAGGAATAGATGAAAGAATGAATTCGAATACTTTAAGGTCCGACCATGGAGCATTCGACAAGAATTGATCATGAGCAAGTCTTGTCAACTCATCTCGCTTTTTCCAGGTGCTCAAGAAAGAATCATCTGATTTCGAATTTCCGAACTTTATGAGCGACTCAAGAAAATATTCCGGATCAACCTGTATTAATCTCGTCAATGCCTGATAGGTATCAATATAACCGTCATTGGCATCCACGTGCCAATGTGCTTTTATTTTCATGGACCGGAACAGGAACCGATTTTTTTTTGACACCACGGCACCTCCAAAAGAAATCAATAAATCAGGAGTATAATTGTCTAATTCACTTTCCCGAATGCCATCAATCGCCCGATCAATGGTGCTGATGCCATCCACACCCTGGAGATTTGAAGTTGTTTCGGTCAAAACAATGACTTTGAATTGATCACCGAACTGATCCAAAAGCTCCTCAAGCTTGCCGGATGGACTTCTCTGACCTACCACGATCATAATTCGATGATAGCCTTCTATTTCATCCGACAATTGTTCAAGATCTGCATTTGGAAGATTTTTTATGGCTTCATTGAAATGGATCACTTTTGGCGCTTCAAATCTGTCAGCTGAGACCAAACTATACAGTGGTTCCCGCATGGGAATGTTAATGTGTATGGGGCCCTTTGCGCCACTTGCTGCTTCATTAATCGCTTCGTTTACAATTCTGTCATTATACCATATATGCTCTGCCTGCTGAGCCTCTTCGATGATTTCGTAGCTATGTTTGATATAATTTGAAAAAATGTTCCTTTGACGAATGGTTTGTCCGGCTCTTTGATCGATCCATTCCATAGGTCGGTCCGCGGTCAGGACCAATAAGGGAATTCGCTGATAATAAGCTTCTGAAATGGCAGGAGCATAATTCAGCACAGCCGAACCTGATGTACAACATAAGATCACCGGAGTCTGGAGCCGCTGCGCCATGCCCATAGCAAAAAAAGCCGCAGATCTTTCATCAGGAATATTCAGGCACTCAAATCCCGGATGTTCTGCAAACGATAGTGTCAGTGGTGCATTTCTCGAACCCGGAGAGATAACAACATATCGCAGTCCTTTTTGATAACAAATCTGAACAAGCCTTGAAATGGATATTTTGTCTGAAGACAAACTCATGATACAACCGGTTGTTCGATTATGGACAGGAGCGTTTGTGCTTTCAATTCTGTTTCATTCCACTCATCTTCAATTTTGGAATTCTTTGTGAGTCCTCCTCCGACGTACAGAACACAATGATTCCTAAAGACTCTCATGGAGCGCAAATTGATAAATAACCCATTGGTTTTTTCTATTTCCCAAGGTCCCAGGTATCCGCAGTAGTGATCGCGGCTGTGGATTTCCATTTTGTTAATGAAATCGACGGCCTCTTTTTGCGGCATTCCACCTATAGCCGGTCCGGGGTGCAAGTTTTCAGCCAATACAAGAGGTTGCCGGACGTCAGAACAATGGAAAGTACTCAGGATATGCAGCACCTGACCCGTGGTGATCGTTTGAGGCCCGCTTTTCTCAAATGGTATATTCATACGATTCAATGCATCGGACAGGTATTCTTCAATAATCCCTTGTTCGCGTATTTCTTTGATTCCCCACTTGATTGAATCCAACGGAAGATTGTGATCGGGCTGGGTTCCCGCGAGGGCCATCGTTTCATAAGAACCATTCTTCCCCTGCATTAATACTTCAGGGCTGGCGCCACACCAACATCCTTCTCCCGGTATGTTATAAAGAAAGACAAAGGCATCCGGATATCCGGATTTGACATTCAGGAAAAGATCTTGCAGGCTTTGCTGACTCCATTCGACAACGATAATCTTTGACAATACGATTTTTTCGAATAAGCCCGTTTCAATGGCACAAATGGTCTCCTCTGCCATTGTGCGATATGTCGAATACTTCGTTGATGTATGTGTACAATTCTCAGAAACCTTGAACCCGAAACTAGGATTATGAAGGATCTGATCACCTGTCAGGAATAAGGGTCTCTCATCTTTCTTATCAAATTTCCGGATGACAAAGGACGGTTGATCAGAATTGGTATCCCTCAGATGACCTTTGATCAGGGTGTGATCTATTGACCCCGGCATGCTGTAAATGGCAAATGCCTCATCTTCTTTCAGTAAAATTTCAGCCTTTTTGTCCAAATAACTTTGTCCTCTTTTCTATTTAAACCACATAATAAGATTTAAGTTGATGATTCGGTATACAAGTCTGCGTTTCGTTTTATTTTCCCTGTTTTGGTTTCCAGCAACTCAGGGACGAAGATGACCCTTGCAGGTCGCTGGAGTTTGGGTAAATTTTGAATACGGTCTTCGATTAACTCTCTTTTTTCATCAATATATGGATCCGACTCTATGATCAGAACCAGGTCCTGTCCACTTTTTTTATTAGTGATCCCCGATACGATAAATCGGTCATGAATGGCAGGGCGCAATACATTTTCGATCTGCAAGGGGTTGATTTTGATACCTCCCTTGTTGATGATGAAATCACTTCTCCCGAGCCACTTGAAATGGAATTCATCCAATAATTCGATAACATCCCTGGTGAAAATGGGACTTTTCAGATGGTCGGCATGAATGCACAGATTGCCCGACTGCTCTGAAAATGAAACTCCGTCAAGGGCTTCAAAAATACCCGGATCCCCTGGACCGTTCAGGGGTGAAACTGCTACATGGGTAATGGTCTCAGTCATCCCATACGTCGCAAAGCAATTAGCATGTATGTCTTGTAATTGCAGAAGCAATTCATTCGTTACAGGTGCTCCTCCAACTATGATCGTACGAATATTATTGATGGCTTGTTGATTTTTTTGAATGGAAGCTGACAACTGCATAGGTGTAAAAGCGGCAAAATCAATCTTCACATCCGAAGGAATACCTGGCGCGATCTTAGGTTCTGTACAGTATACATCCATTTTGATTACCAATGCCCTGACAATCATCATCATACCCGCTATATACCTTGAGGGCAGACAATTCAGGCATTTCATCCCTGGTTGTAAACCAAACCTGGATGCCGTAAGCCGGGCACTTGCAATCATCTCTTTCTTATGGAGGTGAATGAGTTTTGGAGGTCCTGTAGATCCTGATGTGTGAATTGGGACAATCTCCGAATGACCGTACCACGCTTTGATAGTGCGGGCTATATCACGGATCCACTCCGGTCCCTTTGATTCAGACCTGGCAAGTGCCCACTCCAGGAGTGCCTTTTCCGGTATTTTCTCATCGCCTGTTGAAATGACCATGATTATTTTTTAGTAGAACTGAAATATCCCATGACGATTCAGGATTATTGTAGAGATAGCCCTTGTCTATATAAAGTGGTGAAGAAATGTTGTTGGCAAAAAGTCCTCCTGTACCAAGACCTTGTGGTATGGTGATTTCTTTGGTGGAAAGCCATTGAGCTATAGCGTTGAGACCTACATTGGATTCAAGTGCCGAGGTTGCCCACCAACCGATGGTCATAGAATCTGCAATCTGTATCCATTCATCGGAATGATCCCACCCTCCAATAAGACTCGGCTTCAATATGATAAAATGTGGTTTAATTGTTTTGAGAAGGTCTTCTTTTTCTCTGTAAGATTTGATTCCGATCAATTCTTCATCCAGGGCAATCGGAAGTGGACTTGCTTCACATAATCTGGCCATCTCATCGATCTGTCCAGCCATGATCGGCTGTTCAATGGAATGGACTTTGAGCAGTGCCAATTGTTCGAGATAGTTCATTGCATTCATTGGAGAAAATGCCCCATTAGCATCAACTCTCAAGGTTATTTCAGATGAATCAAACTGTGACCTGACATGTTTCAAGAGACTCAATTCCTCATTAATATCAATGGCCCCAATCTTCAATTTGATACACCGATATCCCTGGTCTATTTTTTCCTTGATCTGACTGTACATTTCATTTTTCGTTCCCATCCAGATCAGCCCGTTAATGGGTATACCTGTTTTTCCTTCCTGAAATGTGGAGACAAATAATTCAAAGGGATGATTCGATTCACTACTCTTCAGATATATTTCATTCCCGAAGTATGCAGCAGGAAAATTCTGCAGGGCGCTATGGTCAGGAGTGCGATTTGAGTCATTGATCAATTTCACTAACAGGTCGGAGACCTGAGCTGGATGATCGGGTGACAGACCCTGGATCAGGCTGACCTCCCCGATTGCCTTCAATTCGCCATTGATCATTTCCACAGGGAAGTAAGACATCTTGGTTGTCAATATTCCCCGTGATGTACCGCTGGGTTTTTTAAATTTCAGTTGATGTGAGATGATTTTCATCATGATACGTATTCAGTCTGACTCATGATTCACTCAGTGTCATCTGAGCAGGGTAATATAACTGTATATCTTAGCAACCTTGAAAGAAAACAAAAAGAAAATGTCCTTGGTTGAAAATGCTTTCGATGCAGAGTCTTTCAGACGCAGTGGTCATGAAATAATTGATCTTCTCGCAGATCACCTCGTGCAATCACGCGCGGGAAATAATGAGGTCTTAAAATATAATGCGCCGAAAGATGAATTGGCTTTCTGGTCTGAATATGAATTGAGTAATCCTGAGCAATTCATCGAAACCTTGCTGGAACGAAGTATCAATTTATATCACCCCCGGTATATCGGCCATCAGGTAGCTGTCCCGATTCCACTGAATGCACTGATGGGTTTGGTTTCGGATTTCATGAATAATGGAATGGGCATTTACGAAATGGGGACTTCAGCCACTGTTATTGAAAAACTCGTAGTGGATGAAATATCAAAGGCTTTGGGATATGACCAAGGGAAGTCTGGTGGTTTTTTAACATCCGGAGGAACACTTGCCAATTTGACCGCCCTTCTTACTGCCCGATCCAGTCAAAACCTTACTTCCCATTCAAATGAGCAGTTTATCCTGGTTTCAGATCAAGCTCATTTCTGTATCGATCGGGCTGCACGAACTATGGGTATTCCAGCCAAAAATGTCATCAAAGTGAGAAGTAACTCTGACTTTACAATGGATCTATCGGATTTGGAAGACAATATCATGAGGGTGATCAACAACGATGGAAAAATCGTTGCCGTAGTTGCCTGTGCTTGTTCTACTTCTACGGGCAGCTACGATGACCTGGATGCTATTGCCGGGATCTGTGAACGATTTGATATCTGGATGCATGTTGATGGTGCACATGGGGCTGCCGCTTGTTTCTCTAAAAAATATGCCTGTCTGTGTTCCGGAATTGAGCGTGCGGACAGTATTGTCCTGGACGGACATAAAATGATGTTGACACCTGCTTTGGCAACAGCCGTACTCTTTAAACAGGACAATGACTCTTATAAAGCATTCCAAATGGAAGCCGCCTATTTATTTGAAAGCAGCGAAAATGAATGGTTCAATTTGACGAAGCGTACCTATGAAACGACTAAGTATATGATGAGTATCAAATTATATTTCATCCTGAAATACTATGGCAGGCAAATCCTCGACGATTTTCTAACGGGTGCCTACGATAAGGCAAGGAGATTTGCTCAAATAATAAATGCGCATCCCAACTTTGAAACAGCTCATGAGCCTATGAGCAACATTGTTTGCTTTCGGTATCGACCTAATCAAGATTCCAATCTTTCTGAAATCAATGGTCAAATCAGAAAACAACTACTCGAGCAGGGTGACTTTTATATCGTTCAGACTCAGTTAGGGCAAGAAATCTATTTGCGACTTACAGTAATGAATCCACATACTTCAGTTTCGGATTGTGAGGCGCTTCTTCGACGAATAGAAGAGCTTCATAAATTCAAGACCGGCTAATCCAACTTACTTGCCGGCCTCATTGATTAACCGAAGATATTGCTCTGCTTCCCATCCGGATTGTGCCAGAACGGGATGCTCCAAACAGGACTGTGCTTTACGTAATTCGTAAGAAGCCAGGTAAGAAAGGCCTGCGAAATAAGGACTGTAAATATCTCCGGTTACCTTATGGTATTGAAACAATAATGGAGCTGCCTGACGGTATGCCTTGTCCTCATAAAGACTGTAGGCTTTGACTCTGATAGCATCATTATCTGTAGTCTCGTCACTACTCCTTATAATTTGTAACGGAGAAGGGACATGGACAAAATTCTGATCAATCATTGATTTATTTACCGACTCGAGTGCGATCAGGGTAATAAGAATAGAGATCAGGACGAATCCGGCCACCAGGCCAATCGATTTTTTGTTCTTGTGAATCTTTGAAAAAAGATGGAATTTTTTTTGTTTCCCGATAGCTCAAGACTTTGCAGATATGCTAGTTTTTCGTTCAGATGCGTCTTTCGTAAAGCGGACTTCAAACCGAACAAGAATTGATATTGAGATTTTAAATGTTCATCTCTGTTCATTTTGAAGATGAAGTGCTTTCTTGCCAGATCTGAGAGCAGGTCTTGAAGGAATTCGTCAATTCTGTCGATGTCTTCACTTTGATATGCCATCCTTCCATCTATGATTTAAATATGCATTTTGAAGTCTCTTAATGCACTTGTATTTTTTAGTCTTGACGGTGTTGCGGTTCAAATAATTCATTTGCTCTGAAATCAAGTCAAGACTCAACTGCTTATAGTAAAACAGTTCTAAAAGTTTGCGGCAGGATTCCCCGAGCGACTCTACTAAATGCTGTAACAATAAAGCATCAATCTCTGTGTGTTGACCGTCTTCATACGCCGAATCCTTAATACTCGAAAAATAAAGCGATTCATTATGCGTCATCCTGGTCTTTCTTCTTTGATGTTCATAAGCCTTATTTCTCACGATCGAATAGAGATAACTCTTGATATCCCCGGATAATGCATCCAAGCGGCAAGTAATGATATTATCATAAAGACAGACTACAGACATTTGAAATATGTCACGGGCTTCATCCAGCCGTAAATCAAATTTACTTTGCAACCATCGTACACAAGCCTTTCTGTGAGTAAAGTAGATCTTACTTAAAGCTTCATCTTCTGCCTGCCTGATATAAGATACCCAATCCAACTTGGAATTGTGTTTTGCCTTGTCAGAATTCATGTTTTTGATTAGCGAAGTCAATTAAGTCTGATTCAAAATATATGCACATGGTTAGACAACAACTAATTATGGTAGAATTTGGTCGTTTTTTGTCAATAATGTTCGTCAAATGCAAGAGTAATTGAAGTCAACAATTATTGTTTGAATGGAAGAAAATATGGATTTTTGTGAAGGACAGGTAATTTGGATTTTATATTATATAGTATTGAATTATAATTAATTACACATTTAATATTTTTTAATATTATGAATTTGATGGAGGAATTTTACCTATTCTATGTTTTCATGAAGTGCTCTTATCGGATATCTTGTCTATGAAACAAGCAAAGGTTTGTTTTCGAATGAAAACCACTAAAGATTTAATCGTACGAAAGTTTAAATAAATAGAGGTTGACTTCTTTCACGGCATCATCAAAATGTGCATCAAGCACAAGAATTATCTAATTCGGAGTGACCAATGTAGCCAAAGGGTAATATGTTACTAAGGTACTGAGCCAACAGTGCTGACATAGAACCTTTGGCACGGAGGTCCACTTTTTTGGACCTATTCCATTCTCAATTCTCATCCGGTATTTTTTTATGAACAGTCTCCTTTCTTGAGCTCACCAATGTTAGTAAGACTCCGATTATCACGATGAGACTACCAATTATCTGAATACCGGTCAATGCTTCACCAAGGAAAATCACAGCAAGTATAATCGTGGATATGGGACCGACACTTCCTATGATGCTGCTGTTATTGGCTCCGATCAGACGAATTCCTTCCACTATTAAATAGGACGGTATAATCGTACTAAAAAAACTGATCAGCAGGGCATAGCCATACACCTCAGGAACAAATGAAAGTAAATTGAATCCATGGATCAAACTGTTATGAACGATGATAGCAATAGATGCGGCTGTCATAGCGAAAGAATTGTAGATTTGTGTTCCGACTGTCCCGGCTAATTTACCTGTACCTACAAGGTAAAGGCTGTACGTAAATGCGCTGATGAGGACAAGCAATCCACCTTTCAAGACCAATTGTTGGTCATTGATCATCAAATTACCCCTGAAAGCAATGATTATACCGACATATGTTATGATGACCGAACTGATTTGAATCTTGTTTGGAATCAATTTTCGAAAAACCAAATTCAATAGAATGACCAGGGTTGGGTAAATGAATAATATGATTCTTTCAAGACTGGCATCTATATAGGTCAATCCTTCCAAGTCAAAATAGCTGGCAATATAGTAGCCAAGAATACCCAGGAATATGACCAGTCTAAAATGTCCTTTGAGTATATGCCATTTTTCAGGCCGCCTGTTCAGTGCCAGCATTCCCACCAACAGGAATACAGGTAGTGAAAAGAGCATTCGAAGCATCAGCAGGGAGACGGCATCAACTTCATAATTGTAAGCAAGCTTAACAAAGATCGCTTTGGTAGAGAACAAGATTGCCCCGCAGCAGGCCAGGATTCCACCGATGAGGTAAGGCCTCGAAAATAAGGATGGTGCGTCAGGAGGATTGCTCAATTAAGACAATGAATTTTTTGATAGTTTCATCAAGAAGTAAACTTCAAATACCGTATAGAAAATATAGATAAAAAGGTAATGAAGTATATGACCATTGCCCCTGGGAGAAAAGATTCTTTCGAATAATAGCAGAATACCGACAGACAGTAAGAGCTTGGACAAAAATGATATGATCACAATTCTGTTGGCAGAATAAGCAGAAGATGTTGAAAATGAAATCCTTGCGTAATAGAATATGACCAAGCAAAAGAGGGAAAATACGATCAGGGACACAGTGTACAGCCAGAAAATATCAGTCTTCAAACTCATCCGCCCGGAGACAATTCCGATCGCTACCATTACTACTGAAAAAAGACCAAATTCTTTCAGGAATCTAGGCCAACTCATAGTTTGTCCTTCTTCACGTCGTTGTAAATCTTGTAGAAGTAACCGAATAAAAAAAGAAAGGTAAGAATCAGGGCAAAAGCGGGCTTCTCAAATCCAAAATAACGATCGATATAAGACCCTCCAAACCATCCGATCAGCAATAAAAAGAACATCTGAAATGCCAGCCCCATATACCTGGCGTAAAAAGTTGATGGTTTTTTGTTTTTGGGCATGGCGGCCTGGTTAAGCAGTCTTGACCTGTGGCAAGGTTTTGGGTGCAATGGTTTGCCCGCCCATGTCACACTTGACATTAAACATCGCACCACTCTGGACTGTCAACTTTTGAGTGGATATTTCTCCGACGATTTTAGCAGACTCCTTGACATGCAAGTGGTCTTTTACTTTTAACAGGCCATCTACGGATCCTTCAATTACGGCATTTTCGCATATGACCTCTCCTTTCACCCGTCCTTTGGGTCCCAAGATGACTTTACCGGTGCACTTGAGATTACCAATGAGTTCTCCGTCCAATCGAATGTCAGATTGAGTGGTTATATCTCCATTGATACTTGTACTTACACCCAGGTTATTGATACCGGCTGAACCGGCTTCTCTATTGTTCGTACTCATAACATCATTTTCTTTTTTATTTGCAAACATGGCTGGATTTATTTGAAGATTCTAATGCGGTCAATATAATAATATTTAGATAACCAAATCCCCGAAATAACCCGGCTTTTAACTGGTTCGATGAGCCGATCAATGCAAGATACCTGTTGTCTTTATAAATGCCTTTCGGCATGGTAGGACGAACGCACGAGCGGACCGCTCTCTACATAGTCAAATCCACGTTTCAGGCCTTCTTCTTTGTATTCTGAAAATGCATCGGGATGAATATATTCGGCTACTTCCAAATGCATTTTGGTAGGCTGAAGATATTGACCAATTGTGACCACATCGCAGTCATGCTCTTTAAGATCATCAAGGATTTTGAGAACCTCATCCTTTGTTTCGCCCAATCCAACCATGAAGCCGGATTTGGTTCTTTTTCCCCATTCCTTTGTTCTTTTGATCTGTTCGAGGCTCCTGTGATATTTAGCTTGTGGCCTTACGAGTCTATAGAGTCTTTCTACGGTTTCCATATTGTGCGAAACTACTTCCTGCCCTGCTGAGATCATGCGGTGCAGGGCCTCCCAATTTGCCTTGGTATCGGGAATGAGCGTTTCCATCGTTGTCGTGGGAGATATTTCTTTGGTC
>JANQHF010000037.1 GCA_028282725.1 Saprospiraceae bacterium | reverse complement strand
ATCTATGGGTTTGACCATAAATTGATAAAAATAAACTCAGCATACAGACACCTTCTGAATTTTGGCAAAATAGCCGCTTAAATTACTAGCGAACCATTGTTAGGACGACCCTTTGTAAAAGAAACCATGGCATGAATGCTGTCTGCTAAAAGCATTTCTTCAAGTCTATTATAATTGGCTTCATATAGTTCAATTTTTGAAAGATTCAATTCTAAGAACTTGCTGACAAGTTCGAATGCCTCGTAGGGGTAACCATTTTTACTCGTAACACCTAGTATAAATTTATTTGTTGACGGTAGAGAAATAAGGTGTTTAAGTGAATCAAATGATATATTTTGAAAATCCTTAACATATATTAAAAGCCTCTCCTTAAAGAGAGGAGCAATTACTTTTAGTCTTTTTGTACCAGAAGATTCATCATAGTATTGATTGAGTAAGACATTCAGTTGAGTTAATGCTAAGTCAGCGAAATCTGTATTCAAGAATACCATATTCTCATTGGATCCATTACTAGTCATACTGGAAAACTTCAAACTCTCCACCTCTTCCTTGTCGTCGTAAATTTTATTCAGTAGTTGGCTAAGACAATTACTAGTCTCATAATAATTTCCACCGAGAGAACCGCCAGATATGACAAAATGTTTTTGGTCTTTTTCTTTTGTCTTCTTTCACAATACACGACAAAAAAGTGATCTAAAGAATAAATGCCATGCGTAATGTGTTGATTATGTGAGAATTACAACCAATATTACGATGGCATTCAAGGAGAAAGTTACAGAACTTTCCCGAGAATTGAAAGTAGAACTAAAGGGACTTCATGGTGCGCGGCTGAAATTATTGGTCTTAGCTGTGCTCAGTGTGTGCTCTGTGCGAAGTATCAACCTAGTCAAAGTAGCGCATGGCATGGTGTCTAAAGCCAAGCCCTTGTCCAACTATAGGCGTTTGCAGAGGTTTATGGCCCATGTTAGATGGGCAGGTTATCGACTCAGTCATGTGATCTTAAAGTTAAGTCGATTAGAAGGGCCATATACTCTACTGGTAGATCGGACGAATTGGACCTTTGGTAAGACGAACATTAACTTTCTGGTATTTACCATTTTGGGCGACGGGTATACCATACCGATTAAGTGGGTACTACTGCCAAAGAAGGGTAACTCGGCCCAATTTGAGAGAATTGACCTATTAGAAGAGGTCATCCAAGTAGTAGGCCACGGCAATATTAAATGTGTAGTAGGAGATCGGGAATTCATAGGTTGTCATTGGGTTAAGTATCTGAAAGACAATGGTATAGGCTTTGCCCTGAGGGCCAAAGAAGGAATGTTAGCTCGCCAGAATGGTAAGAGTAAGCCCTTGAAAGTATGGTGCAAAGGGAACAAAAGAAAGAAACCCGAACTAAAAGGAATATTTCTGGTAGGTGGACAACAGGTCTGTGTTTCCGGTTTTCGTTTTAGGAATGACAAGAACAAATTAGAGTATCTGATCATACTAAGTTCTGAGGGTCTGGAAGGGGCTTGTGAGATATATGCTCAACGCTGGTATATAGAAAACATGTTTAAGGACATGAAGACCAACGGATTCCAATTGGAGGACACCCATCTGAGAGATCCATCCAGACTAGAAACCCTGTTTGGTATAATGGCCTTGGCCTACACCTGGATGATCCGTATTGGTCAATGGGTCAAACAAAAACGCCCCAAACTGTTCAAGAAAAAGAAAGATGGAAGAGCACGAAAAAGCGTCTTTCGTGGTGGTCTTGATAACTTCATCCACAGCCTGAACAACCGTGATTACAGGATAATCTGGCTCTACTTCCATTTTTTGTCGTGTACTTAGATAATTCAGTTGAAAATAGTCCTCAACGAAACCTAATGCTTCTTGATAATCAGAAAGCATTTTTGCAGCATATTCGCCAACTATATGTATTTGCTGCATTTTGTTTTTATAAAACTCATCGAGTTGCTTATAATCACTTTTTTTATACTGGATTTGATTGTTCAATTCCAAGCGATCAATTGTGAGCTTATTATAAACAACCAGAAATCCACCTTCAATTTTGATTGCTTCAATTCTTGACAGGTAAAAAAGTGCATCTTCAATGTCATCAATGGAAGCATTTTGCTTAATTATTTCGGATTCCTTTAAAAATTGATCTCTTAACTCATGAACCGAGAATTCAACCAGAACTTCGTTTGGATTATCACTCTTCCGAATATTATCTGCTCTATTGAAGAGATATGTCAAAATAGATTTCGACAATACATGCCTTTTCTCCAACCTGTCCTTCAATATGTCTTTAGGCTGACTGCACATTATTGAAATATGATTTGGAGAGAAGGAATGATTATGGCGTTTTATCCAATTTCTTATTGCCCAAAAATTCAGAATCGTTTTGATCTTCTTTGGATTGGTCTTTACACAACCACTATTTATTGCGTCTTCGTTCAGCTCCTTCAGGTTAAATACTCTTTCGTGTTCTTCTATGACAGGTAAGAGGAAGTTTTCAATTCTTGCGAATGATTCCAAAATAGATATTGAGCGTTTTATTTTTTCATCGTACTTGATAAATGCAGTTAAATCTTTTGCATCGGCAAGAATGTTTTCCTCTCGAAGAAGTGTGATTATCTTGATAACTTCTACCTTAGCTATTCCTAAATGATCAGAAATATAATCTACTCTTGCTTCTGGCACTTCTTCATTTGAATGCCTTCTGCTCTTGGTGGAAAAGAGCTTTTTAATAATGCGAGTTGCTTTGGTCCTCTGATGTTCATTAAACCTTGGAGAAGAGTCTATTTTATCGATCGCCTGTTGAGCATTTTTTGTAAGAATACTATCAGCAAAAACACGTGGTACATTTTGGCCTCGTTTTAAATATCCCGCTTGTTCGAGTGCGGCAATTGCAGTTCTGACCCTTGTTTCTATTTCCGTGACATTATCATCCCAACCTGCTTTTCGTGCAATTTCCAGAGCTGAGTTTGACATGGTGGAACGAAACTTTGTAATGTACTTGATAGCCATCCATATCTGCTGAATCTCTTTTACAGATAATTTTGTCTGGTTCAGTAATATGAAGTGTTTATTAAGATCTTCTTCGTTGTACAACACGAAACAATCTGCTGAAATATTTTCGTCTCGCCCTGCCCTGCCTGCTTCTTGAACATAGTTTTCCAAAGAATCAGAAATATCATAATGGATGACCATGCCCACATCTTTCTTATCTACTCCCATTCCAAATGCAGATGTTGCCACCATTATTTGAACCTCTCCGGCAATAAAAGCATTCTGATTTTCAGTTTTTTCCTTTGCATCCATTTTGCCATGGTAAGGCTTGGCTTCTAATCCGTCCTGACTCAATCGTTCAGCAAGCTCAAATGCTTTTCTTGTTCTTGAAACATATATGATTGTTGGACAATTTTTAGAATCAAGCAGATTTCGGGTACTATTATACTTATCTTCTTCGTCCTTACTATCGAAGACTTTGAAATTCAAATTTGTTCTTGTACTATTTGCCCTAAAGACTTCAAGTTCGAGGGATAACTGTTCTTCAAAATATTGGCATATATCAGCAACGACCTTTGGCTTGGCCGTTGCAGTAAAGCATGATACGGGAATTGGATCTGATAAGTTTTTCTTTTCCTGAAGTTGTTTTATGAAATCAGCAATATATAAGTAATCAACTCTAAAATCTTGGCCCCAAGCTGAAAAACAGTGTGCTTCATCCACAACAATCCGGACAATATTTCTACCCAATAATAGGTGCTCAATGGTTTTGGAGCGTAAAGATTCCGGAGCGATATATAGAATAGATGCTGATCCATTTTCCACCCTTTCAAAAGATTTGCTGCGCTCAATAGGATCCAATAATCCATTAATAGTAACGGATTCTGTAATACCATTTTTCTCAAGATTATCGACCTGATCTTTCATTAGTGATTGTAGAGGTGATATTACAACTGTTAATCCCTTTGTGTTTCTGCCTGCCATCAATGCAGGTACCTGAAAAGTAAGGGATTTACCACCACCGGTAGGAAATACAGCTAGGAGTGATTTATTGTTAATTGCTGCATTTACTGCACTCTCTTGCAATGGTTGGCCATTAAAGCTGCGGAATGCATCAAAACCAAAGAATTCCTTTAATCCGATTTTTGGGTTCAATGCTTCGTCACAATATTTACACCCAATTAGGCATGGTTTGCTTCGAAGCAAATACATAATTCTTTTTACTTCAGGATAATTCTTGATTACCCATGGTGGGGTGATTGAATATCGATCTGTACTTCTAATTAAGGCCAAAGAATATGCAAGCTCGATTGGATTTTTAAAAATGAGCTTCTCGATTAGGGCATTTGAGCAAATCTTGTTTTGAAATTGGTCATAAATCAATTTGATCAGTGAGATATTTTCAGGAGAAGTAAATGATATAAAATGAAAGAAATATGAGAACTCTCTCTGTCCTCTCAGCAGTAGAGAATATATCTGTTTAATAGGTTCATCCAGGTTATTAAAAGCAGTTATTTCATCATAAAACAAATCCTTTGCCTTTATGGAATCATTCAGAGGATTATTTAATTCATCCGATTGTAACTTATCATCCTTCAGTAGACTATGGTAAGGCTTGGCAGGAAACAGCAGAGGAGATAAATACAAAGTGTCAATAGGCTGTACTTGTACATTACCGTGATGTAAAAGATCCTTTTGAATATGTTTTAAATCATGTCTGAAAATGTTATGTCCACATATAAAATCAGTGTCACCAATGAAATCAACGAAATCTTTAATTGAATTTGAGTGAAAAGAATTCCCATCACTTTTTACGGCTCCTATATCAAGAATCTTCTTGCTTCTGGGATCTATTTCAATATCGAAGAAAGTAATGGCATTCATTGCAGTTAAAGGCAACTATGATCAAAGTCAGTTCAGGATGTGGGATGCATTTCTTTTGATTAATGATCCATTGCTCGAGTTATTATTTTGTGAAATGTATCTAGTTAACAGATCAAAAATCGTACCTGTGCTGAAAAGGTTCTGAGTGGGAACTAAAAATACAAACGAGACGAATACTTGGGATAGTCAGCATAGTATGTCATATAGCCTGTTGACAATGTTGGGAACTGAGTCTAAAACAGCACACATGATTCGTCAGCCGCGACAGAATAAAGGATATACACTTTAATCATTGTACCCGGAGCGGGAATCGAACCCGCACTCCCTCATCGGGAACAGGATTTTAAGTCCTGCGTGTCTACCAATTCCACCATCCGGGCGAGGATATGGATTTTTTCAATAACGTATTTCAATGTTCAGATGAATGATCCGCAGGACTTTCCTGCGTGCCTGTCCGCCGCAACTTCAGTGAAGGCGGGTCTACCAACTTGTCCCGCCAAAGGCGGATTCCACCATCCGGGCGAGGATATGGATTTTTCAATAACGTATTTCAATGTTCAGATGAACGATCCGCAGGACTTTCCTGCGTGCCTGTCCGCCGCAACTTCAGTGAAGGCGGGTCTACCAACCTGTCCCGCCAAAGGCGGATTCCACCATCCGGGCGGTCGAGTGCGTGCAAGAGCCTGCCTGTCGGCAGCTAGGTTTGAGTTTGAGTGTGATCACACATACGCTCAATCCATTCCAATACCCTGAACTACTTGTCCAGAGCGATGTCAAAGGACTAACACACACGAGGCGCGCAACTGCGCGCCTCTCTGAGCGAATGACGAGATTCGAACTCGCGACCCCGACCTTGGCAAGGTCGTGCTCTACCAGCTGAGCTACATTCGCGGTCAAGTGTGGGCGTGGGTTCTTGTGTGAAGTGTGGCATAGGCGTGCCACTTTTAATACTATTATCAAAAGCGGATCGCAAATATATCACAAATCGACTTTTTCCGGCAAGGAAAATGCTCCAGAACCATTCTATCCATACAGCCTAACGATTTGGAGTCTTCATGTACTTAATACACAAAGGGAGGACTAATGGTTTTCTCTCAGTAAAAAAGATGGGCCATTCTGGTTACCTCTCTATTTTTTATCAGACTAATAAATGAAATTTAAGTTTTTATAACCAAAGGCATAAAAATTTTCAATCAACAAATTGATTAATCAAATTCGTAAATCAAAAAATCCTGTATTATGAAACTGCATTTAAAACATTTACTATTCATTTCTTGTATTTTCTTGACTTCCACACTGATGCGTGGCCAAACATGCTCATACAATAACTTGAGCAATCTGGCCCAGGACGTGTATGATGCGATGACGACCAGCACAGCCCTGAATTATTCAACTGTTGACTTAGCCAATGTTTACACATGTAATAATTATCTCCATGACTTTATGTTGGATGGTCCCGATATATTCTCCTCTCTGGAAGACATGATAGCAACCGCTGAAAACGAAGTTTTGATCGCCTTTGGGGGATGGGATCCTGATTGTGAAGCGACTCAAGCCATTATTGACGGTTTGGAAGTAGCACAATGGAATGCCAGTCTTATCGATCCTCTACGTGTTAAAATCGTTATTGATGGCAAAAATACCGACTGGAATGGGATCAAAAATCAAATTTCCAACTCGAGTTTGTTTTTCTTCCTGGTTAATTTGGATGTGTACTCTTATGAACATACGGCATTTGGTGATCTTCACGATAAATATGTCATTGTCGACCGCGAAAAGTTTTTTACCACCGGCGCAAATCCCGAAGTAAAACACAACAGCAATTATTTCACGAATGATTATAATGACGACAATGGTTTTATACCTGATCCAACTTACTTCACCGGTCCTTGGAGAGATCTTGGGTTTATATTTCATGGCACGATTGCTAATAGTGCTTTTGATGCCTTTGAATATACAATGGCCTTACCCAACATAGATCATGAATATCACTTCGGAACAACTCTCCATTTTCCATTCACACCGACCTATGGCACTTATGGCAATCTTAAAGTTCTCGCAGCTACAAAAACAAGAGAACCAGCCTGGTTTTCAAACCAGAATTACTATCCATTGACCCAAGCCTGGATTGAACTAATCCAGGGCGCACAATCAGAGATCAATGTCATTACACCTAATCTCAGTGACGATGATTTTAAGGATCAGATCGCTGACGCAGTAAAGAGGGGAGTAACCGTTAATCTGGTCACCGGCCGTTTATTCAATGTTGCGGATGGAGGCATCAATAATCTCGGACAAGGGGGGACAAACCTGGAAGCCGTGAGTTATATAAGAGAACGAATTGGTACGGCTCATCCGAATGCTGATTTGTTTAATGTGAGGTGGTATAGCCTGGATAATGATCGTCAGATCTATCAAAATTCAGGGAAGCAAACACATGCAAAGTATTTCTCTGTGGATGGAATCATCGTAGTGGTTGGATCCGGAAATCAAGACACGCAGTCCTGGAATCACTCCCAGGAATTCAATGTTCTTATTGATGATCCTTCAACGACCGCTCTCTTGGATGCACAAATGTTTATGGTCACATGGAATACAAGCAATGAGGCATACATAGAACTTTACGAGAGCAACTATGCCCTTAATGAAATACGCGGTATTCAGTCCACCACTTATAATCAGAGAGTTTCGTTTTCGCGAATTAATGGATCCGATTACGATGAATATGCCAAGAATGATGAAGCACGGAGTGCTATTATCTATAACACACCAGCATGTCGAAAGATCAGGTTGTATGACAATGGTACCTGGGGAACAGGTGACGACTATGTGATCATTCAAACCAAACAACACATTGACCGACTAGTCTTGAATACATTCGAACAGTCATTCGAGAATAATGATATCAAGGTCGACTATTTCCATGGAGGTAATCTCGATGGAAAAGTATCTTCTATCTGGGTCAGCTATTCTAATATTTGCAATGGCGGAGCTGCACAATCAGATGGAAAAGAAACGGTCGTGAAAGCACATCCGGATGCCTATAATGTTATATCAGGACTGGATTTTGATCTTTTTCCCAATCCTGTGATCTCTGGTAATGCAGTTTCCCTAATGGTTACAGCTACACAAGGATCCGAATTGGCAATTGATGTGTATGACAGTCTGGGTAAAAAAGTATACAGTTCATCACATCCGTCGTCGGGAAAGGAACAGGTAATTCAACTCGATTCTGAATATTTTACAAATGTCGGGAGATATAATATCGTTGTGAGCAGTCAGGGCCAACAGGTGTCCAAACCTGTGATCATCGTACAATAGATGCATTCTTATCGATTGAGAACATGGCTCATCATTTTGAGATGGGCCATGTTTTGTCTTTTTCACTCCACTTTACGGACCACCTCTCATACGGTATATGAGACTGGACCCTATAAGAAATACGTATAGATCCGGATATTGCGAATACTCCAGGAATTCGGAAACACCCTTTATCTACAAGTTCATACCCAATTTAGTTAGACATCATAACAATTAGTCTTCTCACATCTAAAATATGGGGATTTTATACCATGTGATCCTTCGCATCTTTGAACAAAATTTAATTCATGTCACAGGAAATTTTGGCTCGTGGTAAAATCGCTGTCGTTTTCAGAACGAACACGTGTTCATGTCTCAATATCACTCTACCGAATCTCAACCTGCATTTGGAACCTTCAGGTTTCTATTCGTTTGCTCATATCATTGGTCAAACAATTGAAGCTATCGGTAATCAGAGATGCCAAAAGGATTTTTTCATGATTCCAACACCCTATCAAGGAATTGATCTTCATTTCAGAAAACATGAATTACTGGATTTTCAAGATGTTCTGACCTCCGCTATTCTGAAAATGCAACTAGAGAAGTTGTCCTCAGAGATTCCCTTTAACCCTAATTAATGATCAATGAGACTTCAAACCAAACATAAGTTTTCAATGAAAAGGGACTTAATACTCTCTTACCTAAAAGCTGCGGACCGGGCATTAACAACTGAAGAACTCTACATCAATATAAGATCAAATAATGTAGACATCAGTATTTGTACGCTCTACAAGTACCTGTCGATCATGGCCTCCAATGGAGAAGTAAAAGAAGATCGTGCCCTAAGGGCACGTAAGTATGAAATCTGTTGATCCATAGTATTATTCATTACCGACATGGCAAAAAACTTGAAAAAGAAGTGTTGTAAAAAGCATAAGAAAAGTGGCAAGAGTAATTGCAGACGCTGTCCGCTGAATTGTAAGAATTAGAATCAATCGGATCAATCGGGTATAGATCTTTTTGATAGATTGCAAAGATGAAGAAAAACAAAGCAGTTTTTGAAATCTAATTCAAGCCGGGAAGGACACCTGCGGTATAATAAGACTCTATTTCGGAGATTCTCATATACGTATAAAGTTCTTTCAGTCTTAATTGGGATTCAATGTACTTTGCTTGTCTTGAATTGATAAAAAACTGTGAGCTTTCCCCATTCGAAAATAACTCCAATTCACCATCCAGCATGATACGGTAGTCTTCTACGATCGCGGCATAAATATCATATTGCTCTTTAAATGAATTCCATTTAGCCAAGGTCGCTTCAAACTTATTGGTGAGTTGGGTCCGTTTGATACTTCGAGCGTATACATTATCTGCTATGTCGATATTTGCTCTCTGAAGATTCCCTTTCTCTGTTCTGAAAAAGAGAGGCATCTGCACGGATAGACCCAAGTTAAAATTATTCGTGCTTACTGAATTCACAATAGAATTGCCGGCATCTACGAGGAAATTGTATTTCAAATTCACATCTGGTTTCATGTTTTCTTTCGCCAGGCGTTTCTTCAATTGCAGTTGTTCAATTTTTAAATCATATTCGATGATTTCCGGATGCATATCAATTACAGTTGTATCCAATAGAAATTGGAGATTTTGATTCAGACTATCAGAAAATGGAGGAGAAGCTGGGATCGTTGATTCCTGAATGATTTGTGGATTGCCGTTATCGTCCCAAAGAAATGTTGATAGTTGTAATGTTGACATAGCGTAATTCAAAAAAGCCTGGGTCCTTTGAAGATTCAAATTTTGATATTGAATACCAGCTTCAATTGTATCAATGAAAGCCCGGTCACCGGCCAATGCGGATTCCCTGACCCCCTGAAGCTGAACAGAAGCGTTTGTCACGGCATCTTCAAAAATCGATAGTTGTTCATAAGCCAGCCACCAATTCCAGTAGGCAATACCGGCTTCATAAGTCAGGTCATTGAGCAGTTGTCTCCGCTCAACTATGGATGCCTGGCGGATTAATTCTGCTTTCTGCAACTGTGCTCTTCGTTTATCGAACAACAATCCCCTTGCCAAAGGGATATTGACGCCAGCATAGATTAAGCCTTCTTCCGGATCAAGGTTTTCGGGATTCAGAAATACTCCGGAGGTCCTGTCGTATCCTGCTGTCACCTTGACGCCCGTCTTTGTGGGTATTTCAATCTCGCTATTAAACAAGCGGTAATAAGGATCATTTTTAAACTTCTTTTCGAGCAAATTCGCATTAATAAGCGGATCAAAACCACCCTTAGCCTCAAGAACAGAAGCATCTCCCCTGTCCAGAAGAAGTTGTCCCTGGTCAACAGCCGGATGATTTTGTAGAATAATAGCCAGACATTCCTCATAGGATAAGACCAGGGTGTCTACTTGCGAAACACCTTTATAACCGGTCAAAATCAAAAAGCAAATAAGCAGTGTTTTTCTCACAAGTCCTTTTCTTTTGATGAAATTGATCCTGAATCTTCGCGATAAAAATCCGCAGGAAATCCATTTAGATTTCGCCATAATTCATACCACACCGGAACGTCTTTCAATAAGACAAGACCATTTGCACCTCCACCGACTCTCAGCAGATCAGGCCAGTCTTCGTAGTCGGACTGGGCAATTAATATCCTGTAATATCCATTTTCACTGATGAAATTATCGATGGCGAAGATCTTTCCTCCAAAGGTGCCATAGGAGATATTTGGCCAACCGGAAAATACAATGGCTGGCCACCCGTCAAATTGCAGACGCACGATTTGATTCTTTGAAAGCAACGGTAAATCAATGGGCCGTACATACATTTCAACGGCAAGTTCATAGTTGGCGGGCATGATGGTAGCCACTTCTTCTCCTTCCTTAATCGTCTCGCCGATTCCGGCTTTGATCGTTTTGGTTATAAAGCCATCTTGTGGTGCCGTAATGTAATAGAGTTGATTTCTCAATTCGTAATTGGCAAATGAATTTTCCAATTTGTTTACAGTACCCTCTGCATCATATTTATTGGACAATGCAGAAAATCGATCTGAATTGGCTTTTGAGAGATCTTCCTGGTACTTGGCCTCTATTCCTGCGATTTCAGCTTCCGCAGCTTTCACCCCGGCGCGTGAGGACTGTAGCTTGTTAGTAGCACTTAGTCCCTCGGCTTCAGCCTTTTGTAATGTAAGTCTCCGTTGCTCCAAATCGGTTAAGGATTTCAATCCCTGGTTATAGAGCCTGAGCTGGCGGTTGTATTGTTGTTTTGCAACCTCCAGGTTCTGGAGTTTTGCTTCGAGGTTCGCACTGTCGCTCAAAACGGTCAATTGAAATTGTTCCAGCTTATTATATGCCCGTTCCATATTCGCATCCCGACTTGCTGTGAGGGCGGTAATCTGCTTTTCTAGGGCATCTGCCTTCAACTGGTATGCCTGAGCCGAAGAGGACTTGGCTTCGATCTGGCTCTTCGTTCGGTCCAGTAGTTGAGGATTGAGGTAATCACTCTTCACCTCGGTCAGGTGCAGGATGGTATCTCCTTTTGAAACAAAGTCTCCTTCACGCACAAACCAGTCTTCAATCCTGCCGGGGATGATCGTATTGATAGTTTGGGGGCGCTGCTGTGGTAGAAGCGTAGTGACATTTCCCTTAGCACGTATATGTTGCGTCCAGGGCAGGAAGAGGGCTGCGACAAACAGCACACTCAGCATGGTCAATAATCGCAATAATAATCGGCCTGACTTATAATCATTTACACGTCGAAGACCGGACCATTTGTCCTGGGCAATATCGCCGCTCACGCTATTTCTTGAAATATTAAGCACTGGCTGAGATTTGTGGAATGAGTGAAGAATCAATTTCTGTATACTTACCGGTGGTGTGTACAGCACCGGCATCTAAGACGGCAATTTGATCCACTTTGGATGCAAAGTAGTGGTTGGATGAAACCGCGATCAAAGACCAGGGTTGTCCCGGATGGGTCAGGAAATCGACAATTCTGATGATTTCACCCGGGGACAATACATCCAGTATGTTTTCGAGCAAGAGAAGCTTGGGCCTGTTGGCTATACTCCTTGCGAGTAGAATTTTTTGAACGATACTCCTGGACAGTTTTTTCCCCTGAGGATCGATTCTCGTCTCATAACCATTAGGCAAAGACTTCAGGAAAGAAGTCAGTCCCAAATTTTCGACTGCCCACTTTACATTTTCAAATGTGGCATCCTCCCGTCCCATGGAAATGTTTTCAAGTAAAGTACCCTCAAAGAGTTGTTCACTTTCAAAACATTCACCGATCACTGATCTGACTGATTGAAGATTGAGATTTCCCTGGGGAAGATCGTTGTAAGAGATTTCACCTGAAGTGATTTTGTAAATACCTGCAATCACCTGGAGCAAAGTACTTTTTCCGCTACCACTTGGCCCTGTGATCAACCAGTTCTCTCCGCCTTCCACTTTCAATGAAAGGTCTTTCAATATCCTGTGAGGACTTTCCGGGTAGGAGAAATGAACATTCTTAAGAGCGATGCTTATTCCTTCATCGTTGCATTCGTCATTGAGATTGATGCCCTCATGTTTTTCCAGTTCCATATCGGTGACTTGTCCGATCTTTTCCAAACCTGTCAGTACATCATAAATGGTCTCCATGCTGGTAATCAGTTTTTCTACAGCCGACATTACAAGCAATACGATGATCTCTGCTCCTACGAATTGTCCGATGTTGATACGCTGGTCCATCACCAGTATTCCTCCAATGGCCAGCAGCCCTGTTGCTACCAAACCCTTGAAAACCGTCATCAACCAATATTGCTGTACAAGAATGTTGAAGTGATTACTTCGGGCGTCGAGATAATCATTTACATGACTATTCACCCTTTTCAAGGGAAGTGCTGTTAACCCTGCAAGTTTAAAGGTCGTCGTCGTCCTGGCCAGTTCCTCTAACCAGTGTGCTACTTCATATTTTCGTTGTGATTCCACCAGGCTTGAATCCAGCCCTCTTCGGGCAGTCAGGGCAAAAATGATCACGACTAATGCGACCAGGATGATACTGAATGCAACAAAAAATGAATGGTAAAAACTCAATAGTACCAGGCCAAATACAATATGTATGATGGCAGTTGAGAAATCGATCAATATTTTGGGAAGTCCCTTTTGCAGGGACATGACATCAAAAAACCGATTCATTAGTTCCGGAGCATAATGTTTATAGAGGCGCTCCATTGTAATGCGTGGTATCCTGTGGGCAAATTCAAAAGCCGCCCGGCTGAATATTTTCTGTTGCAGATTCTCGACAATTTTCAATTGATAGATTTGAAGAACACCGGTAAATACAACACCACTGACCACAAATAATAGTAGGACGATCCATGCAGTATTTACCTGTCCGCCCTGGATAAGATTGACAATGGCCTGTATGCCCAGAGGCAGTGACAAACCGATCAATCCATTGAATATCGAATAGATATAGACATTGCGAATGTCCTTTCTGTCAGGGGTAAGAAGGCGCCAGAATCGTTTTGTCGGAGTCAAAGTTTGAGCCATGCGTACAGATAAATTTTATTTAGTGAGTTGAGGAATTGGTTGTGGTGTTTGTGCACCAATGGTTTTGAAGACCATGGATGCATAGAAATCTTCGATGCTGTCGCAATTCGGTGATACGTCTGTTAACCTGGGCAGGTGGTCTGCAAAATATCTTTGATGATGAGCCCCTTCGACGACTGTAGAAATGAGCATTCGGGGATAGGGAAATTCGGGATTGATTTCAGTTACAATTTCTGATACCCGCTGGACGCAGTTCATATATCCGAGGTATACTCCATCCTTATTGATCTCATCGACCGACTTGATAAGATATGACTTTGAAGATTCGGTGATAATAATGTCATAGATCTTGTTGAGATCAAATGTTGTATTGTATTGGTCTCCATCAATGATTTCCGTCAATATTTTGATCGCTATATTGAGCCGCTCATGAGCACTCTGAATATTAGCAGTTGCGAATACCAATTTGTACTCAATCCATCCCCAGTACCATGCTGTCAGATATAAGAGCAGTTTGTTCTTGTTTTCAAAATAGCGATAGATGGAAGCCTCTGAAGATTCAATACGTTTGGCCAATTGCTTAAATGTGAAATCCTCAAAACCTTTTTCCAGTATCAGGTCAATGGCATTGGCCAGGATTCTTTCACCCAGGGCACTGCTGTTGGGATCCTTTAGATAGATGCTTTTATTGACGTTGATATTAACTCGGCTTAAAAGTTGTTTCATGAGTTTAAAAATTCAATTGTGATAGTAACACTATCAATTTAGTAATGGTTCAAAACAAAATGAAAAAAATAAAAACTTTTTGTGATTGACTATGTTGAATAGCATAAATATGAATACTTGATTATTCATTATTGATCACAAAAACTTAAGAACTATGACAATCACAGTAAGAAATTCGGCAGGTATAGCCAACAAGTACATCCGGTTGTTAAAATGGAAATTATACAGGTTGAACCGTAAATTCCGGGATCTTCACTATGCAGAGATTTTCATTAAGCGCGAGGGTAACAGAAATGCAATGTACGAGGCCATCATTCGTCTTGGAGTACCTGGGAATGACATTATATTGAAGCATAGATCACCTTCTCCATCGGTAGTAATGGCTGAGAGTCACAAGGATGCGCGTAGGTATTTGGCAAAACGATCGCGGTTAATGCGACCCTGAATTGCCGGGAAGCCATGAAGTATGCAACCCGCAAATTGGTAAAACCAGAAGACTTAAATGCCAACAATACGCTTTTTGGCGGTGCGCTCCTCCGATGGATCGATGAAGAAGCCGGGATTTATGCGATGTCCAAGATTGTGGATCAAAGAGTAGTAACCAAATTCATGTCAGAAATTGACTTCATTTCTACAGCAAAACAAGGAGATATAATAGAGATTGGTCTCGCTCTTAAATCCATCGGACATACTTCTCTGACCTTTAATTGTCATGTGCGAAATTTATTGACCAAAGAATCGATTCTGTCAATAGACAAGATTGTAATGGTCAGGGTAAATGATGAAGGCAAGTCTACGGCTCATAACTATGGTATAGCTTCTGTTGAACACCAAAGCAACTGAATCGATTATTTGCGAATCAAAATGAAGATGCCCAAATGCGGCAATATTCATATGTGCAGTGGTCCGCGACCAGGCCAATGATTTAAACGAATCACGGACCACTGTACATTTATCTTTTCGGTTAGTACGGACTACATCCCAATCTTTTGTTCGATGTTTTCTGGTTTGAGCCTCATGTACAAATAGGTGCTCCGGGAATCCCTGACTGCCTACATCACAATTCCATTCCGCCATTCATATTTTCCGGGAATCCCTGTATCATTGATCAATTGGCGGATGTCGATTTCAATTCCCCTGGTCAAGTCCGTAATGGGGACATCATTCGGACTGCCTTCAAAAGGATTCTCACTTACTTCACCGATCATCTCCAGGGTAAAGAATACCCATGAGATCAAAGCGCTGAATGGGATCGACAACCAAACGAAATTCCTCCCAATAAAATCAAACATTTCGTGAAAAATACCGGCTTCATGTTCGTGGTCCAGGAAGTCCGCAAGAAATGTCTGACCGATCTGATCAAAGGCATTCATTACACCGAAAGGAAGTAACAAAATAAAGATCCATATGAAATACTGATTCAGGGTGGCAAATTGACGAGGGTAGGGAAAATTTTTGATTCTTTCTGATTTGCCCTGAAGGGTGTAAAATTCCTTGAGTACATTGGCCAATTCCATATGCCGGAAATCCTCAATGAGCCCTTCTTTTTTCAAGTCCTTCAACCTCCTTGATTGTACCCCTAGTAATTGCGATGCCCAATTCCCCTTGGCGAGAACCTCACTTTTCTCTTCTTCCGATATATATGGACTGATGGCCTCCTCAATGGGAGTATTTAACTCGGGTATCTCATAGTTCTTTTCGCGGTAACGCTGGTTATTTCTCTTTTTAATGGTGGTCTCCCAGGTCTTGGACTGCCGCATTTGATAACGTAGTGCTGTCATCCAGGCGACGTGTCGATGGACCAGTTCTTTGTGAATCTCATGAATCTCTTCATCTGATCGCTTTGTTTTTGCATGTTCATTCGTAATAAAATCCTTGACCATTATGGTCCAGGTACGGGACGCATTGACGATTCCACCCCATATCTTCCTGGCCTCCCATAGCCGGTCGTAGGAAGCATTGTTCTTAAATCCCTGGATGAAAGCCACCGCTGTACCCAACAGTCCGATCGGCAACCAGGGAAGATGCAACCATTTCCATTCCAATACATCAAACAAAAAAATGGGTACGGCCGAAATCAAAATAAACAGGAGGATATATTTTTTGGTCCAGATGATCATTCCCGTCAAGGGGAATACCTTATGTATATACATAAATCAGTTTTAGTCGTCGTTAAAAAGGATCATCGAATTTAACAAGAGTAAAATAAAAACAAAGGTGAAAGGAAGATCTTAAGATGGGACAAATGATTAAATCCAGGCGAAATGCATTCCTCGATTAAATGTGACTTCATTCACAGCGATTAGTTTAATCTCCAAAAGGAAATTATCTTTATCAATGTGAAAATTGTTCCACTCATATTGGCTTTAATTGCACTGAGATTGGCCTTTGGTCCATGTACTGATTTCAACTCACCGAACTTATCAGATGTCGAAATCACAAATAATCACAATCACCCGGAAGAGGAAAACGACACTTGTTCTCCCTTCTGTATTTGTCAGTGTTGCGGTGCTTCAATCGAACTCACTGAATTGAACAACTGGGAAACAACATTGTCTGATCATCATTTCAAATATGACTTTCCCTACAATTTTCACTATAAGTTTGACAGGACCAATTCGATCTGGCATCCCCCTCTCCTTGCTTAGTTTAATTCTTAATGGATACGTATGTCCGGACGGTTCGTCTCCGGACAATTTAGCAATTGGCTACAGTCAACATTTGAGGACTGTTATTAAGCGAATGATAATCAGAGTATAAAACATGTTAGATCGAATTATTGCCTTTTCAATCAGGTATAAGTTTATCGTTGGAATGTCCATCATTGCATTGATTGCCGTGGGATCTTACTCCATGCGTAATCTTCCCATTGATGCCCTTCCGGATATTACGAATAACCAGGTACAAATTTTGACGACCACACCCAAGTTAGCCACGCAGGAAGTGGAACTATTTGTCACGTATCCCATCGAAAGAGCTGTCAAACCTATCCCCGACATTACCGAACTGCGTTCAGTCAGCCGTTTTGGACTGAGCATTGTTACGGTAGTCTTCAAAGAGGGTGTGGATATCTATTGGGCCCGCAACCAGATTTCTGAAAGACTGCGCAGAGCGCGGGAAGAAATACCTGAAGATTTCGGCTCCCCTGAACTGGCACCGATCAGTACCGGTTTGGGAGAAATCTATCAGTATACTGTCAGTGCTGCCGAAGGGTATGAGGATGAATTAGACATTTCGGATCTCCGGACGATCCAGGACTGGTTTATCGTACCTGAATTATTAGGAACAAAAGGGGTAGCCGAGGTCAACACGCTGGGCGGAATACTCAAGGAATATGAAGTTGCAGTCAATCCGCACAAACTCAACAGCATGGGTATCACCATGGCTGAAATTTTCGATGCCCTGAAGCGTAGTAATGAGAATACCGGGGGAGCCTATATTGATAAAAAGCCTTATGCATATTTTATCAGAAGTATCGGTCTGGCAAGTTCGCTTGACGATGTCTCAAAAATTGTTATCAAAATCATTGACGGTGTACCACTACTCATCAGGGATGTAGCGGAAGTGCATTTTGGTGGTGCCCCTCGTTATGGAGCTACGACCAGGGACGGCCAGGGAGAAGTCGTCAATGGTATGGTGATGATGCTGAAGGGTGCCAATAGTGCAGAGGTGGTGCGCCTTGTAAAAGAAAAGCTGGAGGTGATCAAGACCACCCTTCCCGAGGGAGTAGTGGTCGAAGCCTACCTGGACCGAAGTAACCTGGTAAATCGTGCGATCAAAACGGTAAGGACCAACCTGATCGAAGGTGCCCTGATCGTCATTTTTATCCTGGTCCTGCTGATCGGAAATTGGCGGGCCGGATTAATTGTAGCAAGTGTGATTCCGCTTTCATTGTTGTTTGCCGTCACCTTAATGCGCGTGTTTGGGGTGAGTGGCAATTTGATGAGTTTAGGAGCTATTGATTTTGGACTGATCGTAGATGGGGCAGTCATCATTGTTGAGGCCATTGTTCATCGTCTGCAAACTCGAAAATTCTCAGCTGCCCTGACCTCCTCTCAAATGGACGAAGAGGTGACCATTGCCGCTTCCAAGATCAGAAAGAGTGCTGCATTCGGAGAAATCATCATTTTGATCGTTTATCTGCCCATCTTGACCCTTGTCGGAATTGAGGGCAAAATGTTCGTACCTATGGCGCAGACGGTGTCTTTCGCCATCCTGGGAGCATTCATACTTTCACTGACATATGTGCCGATGATGAGTGCCTTGTGCCTCAATCGGAAAATGAGCCAGAAAAAGACATTATCAGATCGCATCATCGGAGTATTTCAAAGAAGCTATACTCCCGTACTCAATACCGTCATGAGGGCAAAACCTCTATTTATCCTCCTGGCTGTCCTCCTCTTTGCAGGAGCCTTATGGTTGTTTTCCGGGCTGGGTGGAGAATTCATCCCTGTACTGGAAGAAGGAGATATAGCTGCACACATTATTATTCCACCGGGGAGTTCCCTGGAGCAAGAGATTGAAACTTGCTTAAAAGCAGAAGCTTTACTCAAAGAAAAATTTCCTGAAATGGACATTTTGGTTTCAAAAATTGGGAGCTCTGAAGTGCCGACTGATCCCATGCCCATGTACTTGTCGGATCTCCTGATCATTCTGAAGGACAAGAGCGAGTGGACCTCTGCTGAGACGAAGGAAGAACTCATCCACAAAATAGAGGCTGTCCTCGATGAACTGCCAGGAGTAACAACTGAGTTCTCCCAACCTGTTCAAATGCGTTTTAATGAACTGATGACGGGGATCCGAAGCGATGTCGGTGTAAAAATCTATGGTGACGATATCGAACAATTGACGGCTCTTGGAGAGGAGGTGGAAAGCGTCATTCAAAATATAGAGGGGGTGGTTGATATACGGGCAGAGACGGTCACCGGATTGCCCCAAATCAATGTTGAATTTGACAAGGATAAATTGGCCTTGTACGGTCTCAATGTAGCGGCATTGAATGAAACGATCAGTACGGGATTTGCCGGAAAATCTGCTGGGGTAATTTATGAGGGCGAGCAAAAATTCAACCTGGTGGTACGCCTGGCCGGGGAGTACCGGAAAGATATCAGCCATTTGGAAAACCTCTACATCAGTCTCCCCTCGGGCAATCAGATTCCATTGAGCCAGGTAGCCAATATCGGATACAGGCTCGGACCGGCACAGATCAGCAGGGAAAATGGCCGGAGAAGGACAATCATTGGATTTAATGTAAGAGGCAGGGATGTGGAAAGTGCTGTAGAAGACATTCGGTCTGCCCTGAAAGAGGAAGTCGATTTGCCAACCGGTTATTATTTTGAATATGCAGGCCAGTTTGAAAACCTTCAGCGCGCGCGTTCGCGACTCATGGTAGCTGTCCCCGTGGCACTGGCACTGATCTTCACACTCCTGTATTTCACATTCGGAAGTATCATCCAATCCATCATGATCTTTACGGCAATCCCCTTGTCGGCCATAGGTGGAATTGTAGCGCTCTATCTGCGCGGAATGCCTTTCAGCATTTCAGCCGGAATTGGATTTATAGCTCTGTTTGGAGTATCGGTGCTGAATGGTATTGTTCTGATCGGATATTTTAATCAATTAAAGAAAGAAGGTATGCAAGACGTAATGGAAAGAATCAAAAAAGGAACGTCTGTCAGGTTGAGACCTGTGATCATGACGGCAGCAGTGGCCTCCCTGGGATTTTTGCCCATGGCATTGAGTACCAGCGCAGGTGCCGAAGTACAAAAACCACTTGCGACGGTGGTGATCGGTGGATTGATCACCTCAACTTTATTGACCCTGGTGATCTTACCCATCCTGTATTATTACTCGGAAAAAATGAAGGGAAGCAGGCGTGTGGCCACAAATGTTTTGGCAGTTTTGATGTTGTTTATATGGCATCCGGGAAGTGCTCAATCAAATATGACTATTACATCCTCTGAGCAATTGATCGAGGTAGCCATAGATCACAACCAATACCTGCAGGCTTCCAGGCTGGGAACACAAAAATTCGAACAACTCCGGGAGGCCCCTTATCTGGTACCTAAAACGCAGATCAACGGAAGATTCGGGCAAATGAATACACGGCTTTTTGATCACTATTATTCCATTTCTCAAACATTCAACCCTTTTGAATCCAGAGCGGAAAAAGAATTATTGAATCACCAGCTCAAACAAAGCCAGTTTCGAATTGAGGTGGATAAAAAGATGTTGGTATTGAATCTCAATCAACTCTGGACTTCGCTTCAAAGTAATGTAAAGCATCTTTCCATTTTGGAGGAACAACTTTCACTGTGGAGTCAGTTTGCCACATTTGCAAATCGTAAATATGAGTTGGGAGAAAGTTCTTATTTGGAAACAACTTCAGCTGAAATCAGGAGCCAGACACTTGAACGGGAAATCGAACAAGTGGAATCCAGGATCGAAGGATTGAAATGGAATCTCCGGTCTTTGACCTATATCGATGTGTATTTGGAACCTGACCTTTCCGGTTATGAAAATATTTCAGAATCCATAGTAATCGATTCCACCATGATCAACTTGCATCCGGAAGTGCTTCAGGCACAACAAGAAATTGAAATTTCCAAATCCAAAGGAAATCTGTTGAATGCAAGGAAAAAGCCTGATCTCAGTATCGGATACTTCATTCAATCCATCAGGGGCACCGACCAGGTGAATGGTCAACTCAAAAGTTCTAATTCTGTGCCCAGGTTTCATGGAGTAGATGTGGGTTTGGCTCTTCCGATCTTTGGCAAGGCTTACAAAGTGAGAAGAAGTGTTAACGACACTGAACTCCTCATTCGTGAGGCGCAACAAAATCAGTTGAGGGTACAAATGAAAAACCAGCTTGGGGCCTTAGTGAAGGAGTACAACACACTATTGGACAACATTGAATTTTACAAAGCTGCGGTACTTCCCAATACCGAATTAATCGTTCGGAATTCACGAGTGTCCTACGAAAGTGGTGAAATCGGGTATCTAGAATATGTATTGGCACTCGATACAATGAATGAGGAAAAATTGAAATTTTTAAATCTCCTCGAATCAGCCTGGCAGATCAAACATGCCATAGGCTATTTGAGCAATCAATAAAATTTTTGAAATGTTGATCAGCAATAAAATTAATGCCATCGTATTTATCTTGGTTGCACTTGGATTGTTCACTTTTTCGTGCAGTCATAGTCACTCGGATGAACATGGCCATAGCCATGGGGATGAACCCACCAGCGAGACCGATGAGCATGAAGATGAAGGCAAGATCGTTCACCTGAATCAAGCACAATTTCTGAATACCGATATTGACACCGGATGGTTTGTTTTGAAAAACATCAGTGAAGTAATCAATGCCAATGGATATACAAAACTGGACCCGGACGACGAGGCGGACATCAGTCTTCCCTTGAGAGGAACGGTGAAAACAATTGGAATTATCGAAGGAGAATTCGTTCGGAAAGGACAACTTCTCGCAACCATCACCAGTCTTGAATACAACAACTTCCTGCTGGAAAGATCCAAATTGACTGAAGAATTGACTGTATCGGAATCCCAGCTTGTATTTACCCAGCAAGAATATGACAGACAAAGACAATTGTCTGAAAAGAATATCAATGCAAGAAAGATGTTGGAACAAATTGCCGCACGTCTTCAAAGTGAGAAAGCCAAGGTAGAGACGATCAGGACTCAAATTGGAATTTTGGAAACAACCATAAATTCTATTCAAACCACATCAAGTGAGACATTAGCCGTGATGGCACCGATAACAGGTTATGTAACCGATGTTTTTATCAAGATCGGTTCGGTGGTAAATCCGGGGGACGTAATGATTTCCATTGTTAATAATCATGAAATGCATGTGGACATCCTGGTTTATGAAAAGGATATCCAAAAGGTAAAGGTTGGACAGACCGTTCGATTTATTCTTGCTAATCAATCCGACAGAGAAATCAAGGGGGAGGTCTACAATATTGGAAAGTCATTTGAAAATGATACCAAATCCATAGCGGTTCATGCCGATATTGAAAACAATGATGCAAGTTTGATTCCGGGTATGTATGTCAATGCCTTGATCGATATCGGTGAAAATCTGGTCAATACACTTCCGTCTGATGCAATCGTAATGGCCGAAGGACGAGAGTACATTTTTGTATGGAATAGCAAACATGTTAATGATCACAAGGGTGAAGAAGGCGAAGATGAGTATGAATTCTACAGGATCGAAGTGAAAACCGGTGCCCGGCAACTGGGACATGTTGAAGTGATTCCGCTGGAGGAGATTCATCGCTCAGACAGGATTGTAATTCAAGGCTCTTATTATCTGCAGAGCCACCTGCTCAAAATGGAAGGAGGGGGAGGACATCACCATTAGATACCTTCAGTTAGAACGTTCCGATGAATCTTGTTCTCCAATAATTGGAATCTCTGGATTGATCGACAAAATTTCATCCAGAAAGTTTGTCACGTTTTCAATGATCAATCTTGCAGGTGCCTGATCATCTTCAGAGCAATAAATTTCGAGCCCAAACGGTGTTGAGTTCTTTTTTAACACCCTGATTTTTACGATTTGATCTATTGAAATACAAAATTCCGAATTTTTGTTTTTGCCACCTGTTGTGAAACGCGAGATTCCGTTCGTGTTGATTATATAGAACGATCTCAAGGTGAAAGTCATTATCAGAACAGGAATGAAAGTCAGTAGAATGATGAGGTATTCCACATGGTACTCATCAATAAAAATGAGCGTCATGATCAGCATCAAAACGATCAATAGGGAATATGCCATTCTGTGTTTTCGGGAATAATATCGTTTTGCTTTTGACAAGGAGAAGATATTCTTTATTGCGCCTCCGTTTCTTTTCTCACCAGGAATCTTTGTAATGCAGGTGGGAGCAGACCCCTGATATTATACAGTCTCCTCATTTTTTTCCCACTAACAATGAATGTCTTATTTTTTCTAAATGCTTTCCAGATGTCACTGGCAACCTCTTCTGCGGTAGTGGCGGCAATACCTTCAAAGGTCTTTACCTTTTTTGACAGATGAGATTTAAAGGGAGTGTCCCGTATAGCTGCGGGACAGACGGTTAAGATCCGAACTTCAGAACCTGTAATGTCCATTTCTTCCTGCAATGCCCGGGAGAATTGATAGACAAATCCCTTGGTTGCTGCATATGTCGTCATTCTTGGAACCGGTTGGAAGGCTGAATTGGAGCAGATGTTTATAATTGTTCCATCATCCCGCTTTATGAAATCATTCAAAAAGTACCTGGTCAATTTGTAAAGAGCTACAATATTGAGATCTATCATCTTTAACTCCTGAAGGGTATTGATTTCATTTACATAACCATATGTGCCAAACCCTGCATTGTTGATGATTACATCCACATGTTCATTCTTGGTCCACTCATAGACAGTATCAGGACCTGAAAAATCAGTCAGATCTTGCTGAAGTGTGTTGATGACCACTCCATTGATCTCTTTTTCTAAGTCATTCTTTGCATTCGATAGTTCTTCTGAGTCGTGAGATACCCAAAATAATTCAAAGCCATTCCTGGCAAAATGTCTGGACATTTCGAAACCGATTCCCGAAGACCCGCCTGTAATTAATACCTTTTTCACTGGACTTCTTTTTTCAGAGGGTACATAATCCCGGTATCAAATAATGGAGGCTGTGCTTCTTTTCAGACACTTTGATTTTGTTATTGTACACGGGAATATCCAATGTTATCCAACCGTATACTATCCTGTGTAATGATCTCAAGCCTGGTATCATATCCCGATTCATTGCATACCATATTTATAGTGCCATTCAAACAATCGGCAATTCGGTACTGACAAACGATGTCGTTATAGTCCACTCCTTCTATGTCTACTGTACCTTCCAATCCTCCGGACCAGGTCATAGTCCCTTCCATGTAGGGAGCAGCAAATACACCATTTAATGTCCGGGTATATTTTTCACATGGGTCTGAGCTCTTAATAGTCTCAGTCGACCCTTGATTCTGTTGCTTACAGGAAAATATAAGAAAGAGTAATATGAACAATGAATACTTCATTTCAAAAATTGAGTGACCAAATTACCAATTCCATAATCAATAGGAAATTTGCATAAATATTTTCATCCTGAGACCGTCCATTTTTTGCCGGCCGTCAGATTCTTTTAAAAGAATTCGCAGATTCAAATGACAATGTGCCGACTATTTCGTTAGTACAGTAATCAGATGTCGATAACATATAGTTCATCTATGTAGTTTATCTTTGATGTTGTCATTTTGTACAAATGAATAAAATACCAAATGCCATAACGCTTTGCAATGCGGTTTGCGGTACCCTGGTCATACTCTTGGGTAGTCCGGTGATTGGTGCCTATCTTATTATTGCGGCAATGATTCTTGATACGATTGATGGATTGGTTGCAAGAGCACTAAAGGTAAAAAGTGAATTGGGCAAGCAATTGGATTCGCTTTCGGATCTGATCAGTTTTGGAGTAGCTCCGGGATATCTGTTTTATCATTTGTTCAACGATACAGAGGCCCTTCTTGCATGTATTTTTTATGTCCTGTCAGCATTGTTCAGACTTGCCAAGTTCAATATTCAGGATAACATGAGAGATTTTAATGGCTTGCCTACTCCGGCTGCAGCGGGAATTGTAAGTGGGTATATCCTGATTTATGCACAGGACAACGTAGTTACACCTGACTGGTTACCTATGTTGGCGATCATACTTACGGCCGTCTGTATGAATATAAGAATGAGTTTTTTCTCCCTGAAAGGCGAAAGCATTGCCAAGGACTGGAAATTATGGTTTGTCATTTTAAGTACCCTTACGGCTATAATAGTTGATTCGAGCTTTGCTTTAATCGTTTGTTTTGGCTCCTATTTATTGGTTTCATTTGTCAGCGGGGTGGCACGAAATGTCTGAATTCCAAAACCTATTTTGAATTCCATTTGTTTAGCACTTACCTTTGCAACCGTCATCTAAAAATCTGAAAAAGGCCCATGGCAATTTTTATCACGGACGAATGTATTAACTGCGGAGCTTGCGAACCCGAATGCCCGAATACCGCAATTTACGAGGGAGGTGTTAACTGGAAGATGTCAGAAGGGACTTCCGTAACCGGTGAATACACATTAGAAAACGGGAAGATCGTCAATGCAGACGATGAACATGATCCTGTCGATGAAGATATCTACTTCATTGTTCCTGATAAATGTACCGAATGCGTAGGATTTCATGAAGAGCCACAATGTGCTGCCGTTTGTCCGGTTGATTGTTGTGTCCCTGACAGGGATAGGGTCGAGTCCGAGGATGTCCTGGCAGCAAGACAAAAAAGACTGCACGACGAATAATCTGACGTTGTCTGTGGCTGGAGATCAATTGAAGAGAATTGGCTTAAAACAAACATAGCTTATCTTTTTAGATAAGCTATGTTGCAATACGGTGTAATCTTTGGGATATACGATTGAGGTGTAGTTCTACAACAGCGTGTTAACTCATTAGATACCTAACCACTTCTCGTATTCCTCATCGCCCAACAGTAATCTTCTTCTCCTTGCGGTCAAAGAAAACCATCGCGCTACTGTTCTAAATAACCTTTTAATGACGTTCATGGGTAAAAAAAATAAAAAATTAAACTCATAGTATAGTACGTATGAGACTGACAAAATGTTGATATGTCAAGTGTAAAATTTCAAAAATTACATACACTTTAACATTTCAAGATCTCTTTTTGGTATGAGCCCATTAAAAAAGCGGGTTAACCAGAAAGAGTTTCTCCTAGGCCAGGTTGGGTAAAAATATTTCTGCCATCATACAGCGAGCACTTCCTCCCCCGAACTTCTCAATAGTACTAAGTGGTAAATATACAATCTTATTATATTTTTTTATAATATATAACTGATCTTTTGTAAGGGAATCGTAAGCCGATCGAGACATTACCATCAAGGGAGGCCCGTCCGCTACTTCTACCTCAAGCATATTACCGGCAAATTGTAATACCTGCTCCCTTGAAATCTCAACCACTTCTTTTTTTGTCCGAACCAGGTGATTCAATACATTATTTCTTTCGTTAATATCTTCTATACTCGCAGTACAGATTATTGCAATATGTTGACCGAGGGTCATAATGACATTTGTGTGATAATATGGGATGCCGTTGTCGTCAACACCTTGAAAGCCCACCACTTCATAATTCATTTTCTTTCCCAATTCTTCCAGAAGCGGGACGTGTGTACGCTCACTATAGCATGCGTAAATGAGCGAATGCTCTCTGTCAAGGATCATACTGCCCGTCCCTTCAAGGAAGAGGCCTTCTTCCTCATACTTCAACAAGCTTTCATCTATCGACAAATCATATGATTGAGATAAGTGCTCCATGATATCCGCTCTGCGTTCCAATCTTCTGTTGGGACTAAACATGGGATATAGGATGACATCGCCATTGTGGTGCGTACTGATCCAATTATTTGGGAAAACGGCATCGGTCTTCACAGGTAGAGGAGTATCTTCTATGACAATGACCTGGACTCCTTCTTCTTTCAACCGTTGAACCATTTGATCAAACTCTGCACGGGCAGCTTCTTCTATCTCTGCAGCGGTCAAGTTGGTGTCCGCATTTTGAAAAACATTGTTGTCTGCCGTCTCCGGATTATATCCGAAATGAGCCGGCCGAACCATTAATATCGTATCGGTTATCTGTTGTGCCATGATCTCTGACTATTGGGCAGCTCTTTCTTTGAGCTCTTTGGCTAATTCGTATCCAAGGTAGTTGTCAATCAGGTGATGTGCAAGATAAATGAGAGGTGTCAGAATGATTGCCATGGCAAACTTATACGTGTAGTTGACGATGCCAATCGCAAGCACCCGGATCAATTCCCAATCTGCACCAATGTAAAAGGCGATAAAGAGTACAATGAAACTGTCGATAAATTGTGAGACCAGGGTAGAACCGGTGGCTCTCAGCCATATTTTTCCTTCTCCCGTTACTCTTTTGATTTTGTGAAATGTAAAAACATCTACTATCTGCCCGATGAGAAAGGCAACCAGACTCCCGGCAATGATCCACAAGCCTTGTCCGAGGATCTTCCTGAATGCCATGTCCATATCTTTGATGTGTCTGCCGGAGTCCTCATCCAGCAATCCAGCTTGGTTTTGCCACCAATCATTTGGATCCAGTGCGATGGCAAAATAGATCATAAAAAATGCATAAAGTATCAGGAGTACGGCTGCATTGGAAAGTACTTTGACCCCTCTTTTCCCAAAATATTCATTGATAACATCCGTAAGAATGAAAACCACTGGCCAGAGCAATACACCCGCTGAAAGATTGAATCCCAAACCTTCTACCCCAAAGACGGTCCAATTCATACTTTCAAATCCAAGGCTTTCTTCCAAAGAGAATATCTTTGCCCCCATAAATTCTGCAACCAGTGCATTGGTTAAAAACAAACCGGCGAGAACAAAAAAGATTCGGTTAACCTTATTATTGAAAATATTTGTTAGCATAGAACGAAGTGGTCACTAAACTACAAAATCATTTTACCTGTGCTAATAAAAGAGAAATAAGGTGCAATTGTTGAATCAAGGAATATTTAGATGGCCAAAATTTCAATCAACTTAAAAGAAGGATCTGTTACCAGGAATAATAAGGTGAATACCTTTATTGGTATAGATCTGGGTACCACCAACAGTCTTGTTGCCTATATCAAAGATGGTCAGGCTATTACCGTTAAAGACCCTGAAGGAAATTCTTCCCTGGTTCCGTCAATAGTGCACTTTGATTCGCAAGGAGTCATTATCGCAGGCAAGAAAGCCAAAGACCTTTTGTTGATACATCCGGATCGCACCATTTATTCTGTGAAACGTCTTCTTGGTAAATCATTCCAGGACTTAGCGTCAGGCAATATAGTGCTCGCGTATAAAGTAATCGATGATGAAAATGGGGGACTGGTTAAGATCCAGGTTGGCTCTTCCTTTTACACTCCCCGGGAGCTCTCTGCCGAAATCCTCAAAAAGTTAAAAAAAGTAGCAGAAGAGAATCTAGGCACATCCATCGATAAAGCAGTCATTACTGTTCCTGCCTACTTCAATGATGCCCAACGACAGGCAACACGGGATGCAGGCCGAATTGCCGGATTGGATGTTTTGCGGATTATAAATGAGCCTACCGCAGCAAGCCTTGCATATGATATAGGGACTTCACGTGATGACAATGAGACGATCGTCGTCTATGATCTAGGTGGTGGAACATTTGATATTTCCATTCTTCGAATTGAGGATGGAGTTTTTGAAGTATTGGCTACGAAAGGTGATACCTATCTGGGTGGCGATGATTTTGATAAATGTATTATCCAGTTCTGGCGTGATCAATACGACATCCCGGATCATAGGATGGACGATCTAAATTTCTATCAACAAATTCGCCTGGCGGCAGAAGAAGCAAAAAAAATCCTCTCGACTGAAGATAAGTTTGCGACGAAATTGGAACAATATGATCTGTCAATTACCAGAGCGGAATTTGAGAAGGAAATAGAGGAATTGGTGCAAAAGACTATTCAGCTTTGCGAATTGTGTGTCAAAGACAGCGGTTTGACTATAGCCGGGATCGATCGCATAATAATGGTAGGAGGATCTACGAGGACGCCTTTTGTAAAGAAGTCAGTATCCGAATATTTTGAAAAAGAGGTCGATGATTCGGTTGACCCGGACAAGGTAGTAGCTATGGGGGCTGCTATTCAGGCAGATATTTTAGCAGGCAACCGAAAGGATTTATTATTGCTGGATGTTACACCCTTGTCACTGGGAATTGAGACAGTAGGCGGTCTTATGGACGTGATCATTCCAAGAAATTCAAAAGTGCCCACTAAAGCGGGACGGAACTATACAACTTCTGTCGATGGTCAGACGAATCTTAAGGTCTCTGTTTATCAAGGAGAAAGAGATCTGGTAAAGGATAACCGGAAGTTGGGATCGTTCATTTTGAAAGGAATTCCTCCAATGGCTGCAGGTATTCCGAAGATAGAAATTCAATTTATTCTCGATGCCGATGGAATTCTAAGGGTAAGGGCCATTGAAAATCGCTCGCAAACCGAAACCGAAATTGAAATAAAATCCCAATATGCCATATCAGAAGAAGAGATGGCCAGGATGTTGTTGAGTTCGATTCAAAATGCCCAATCGGACATGAGCATTCGTGCTCTGGTGGAGGCCCAGAATGAAGCACAGAATGTCATCACGCATGGACACAAGTTCCTCGATCAAAACACAGCTATACTGACAACGGAGGAAGTTGAAGAATTGAAAGACTATATTTCGGACTTAGAAAAAGAAAAATCCACAGGCACCAAAGATAGTATCCAATTGGCAATCGAACGATTCAATAATTTTAGCCGACCGCTGGCAGAAAGAGCCATGGATCACACGATTGCTGAGTCACTTAAAGGCAAGAGTCTTTGAAATCACTTCTGATCAAGCCATATATTCATTGGATTGCTCAACAAGTCATCCGGGAGCGCAGGAATGCAATTGAAGACCAGGACAAGATTTTCAAAAATTTAATCTCGAAAGGAGCAAAAACGAAGTTTGGCCAGGACCACCGGTTTTCCAAAATCGCAGAACCTGAAGAATTTGCCCATGCTGTTCCCATTCGTGATTATGAAGGATTGAAAAATTACTTTGATGATGTTGTCCTTGGCAAAGAAGATATTCTATGGCCGGGTACTCCGAAGTATTTTGCCAAAACCTCGGGGACTACTTCCGGTATTAAATACATTCCGATTACTGCTGACAGCTTGCCCAATCACATTAGTACTGCAAGAAAGGCGCTTATGTCTTATGCCGCCCATCCGGGCAAGTCTGATTTGTTCAATGGCAAGGTGATGTTTTTGTCGGGATCGCCAACCTTAACAGATACGAATGGTATTTCCACCGGTAGATTATCAGGTATCGTCAATCATCAAATACCGGGATGGTTAAAGGGCAATCAACTACCCTCCTATACAACCAATTGCATAGAGGATTGGGAAGAAAAGGTCGATAAAATTGTCGAAGAAACAGCGTATGCAGATCTCAGATTAATCAGTGGTATTCCACCATGGATACAGATGTATTTTGAAAAATTACTGGAGTCAAGACAATTGGATTCAGTAGTGGAAGTATTCCCCGGGTTGCAGGTATTCATGTATGGAGGGGTGAATTACGAACCCTACCGTTCTTCCATCGAACATTTAATCGGGAAATCCATTGATGCAATTGAACTTTATCCGGCTTCAGAAGGATTTCTTGCCTACCAGGACACACTGGACAACCAGGGTCTTCTTTTAAATACCAATTCCGGAATTTACTTTGAATTTGTAGGCCTGGACGAATTTCACAAGGAGCAACCGCGACGATTGCAACTGACAGATGTTGAAATCGGGAAAGATTATGTAATTATTATCAGCAATAACGCCGGATTGTGGGCATATAATCTGGGAGACACCATTCAGTTTGTTCATCTCAATCCATACAGGATAGTCGTGTCCGGTCGCGTTAAACATTTCATCTCTGCATTTGGCGAACATGTAATTGGTAAGGAAGTCGAACAAGCCATGCTGGAAACCTGTCAAATGCACAATGCCTCTGTCCGGGAATTCACGGTGGCACCCCAGGTCAACCCTCCCGGACATTCAAAACCCTATCATGAATGGTTTATAGAATTTGAAAAGCCACCTGTAGATCTTGAACGGTTTGCACTTGATCTGGACAACCAGCTTCGCGTTCAGAATGTATATTACGATGATCTCGTCAATGGGAATATCCTTCAGCCGGCAGTGGTGCGATCGTTAGCTCCCGAGACTTTTATTAAATATATGAAGCGACTTGGAAAGTTAGGAGGACAAAACAAGGTCCCGCGATTGAGCAATGATCGATCACTGGTTGACCAACTTTAAAAGTGACTTTCAGAATCAAATAATTTTACCCCTGCTCCATCATGTACGGCAAATTGGAATCCGGGTTGAATAGCATAGGCCCCGTATTCCCCTTTCTTGTTCAGAGCGATATAGGCCACCTGAAATGAACTGGCCTTACCAGGATTAATCCTGATCAGTCGTTCAATGGCTTTCCTGCATGCCAATTGAGGCGAATCCCCATTTCTCATAAATTCAGTGATCAGGTGAGTGCCACTTGTCCGTATTACTTCCTCGCCCTGACCTGTTGCCACCACTGCGCCGACATCACCGTCCACATAGAGCCCGGAGCCTATGATCGGTGAATCCCCGACTCGGCCCCGCATTTTAAAAGCCATGCCACTCGTTGTACAGGCTCCTGCAAGATGACCCGCACCATCCATAGCGATCAAACCCATCGTATCATGGTTGAATGATCCGTCATCCAGCTTTTGAGGTACAGGCGTATTTCCTGTCTTTTGCTTCTGAGCCTTTTCTATATTGATGATTGGTTTGTATTCAGATTTCTTTAACCATTGTTTGTATTCTTTTTCGGCCTGTCCGGACAGGACATCGGGTTGAAGTTCAAATCCTTGTTCAAGGGCAAATTTTTGCGCTCCTTCTCCTACCAGCATTACATGAGGTGTTTCCTCCATTATCTTCCTGGCTACGGAAATTGGATTTTTGATGCGATGAAGAAAGGCAACGGAACCACAATTAAAATTGTGATCCATGATACAGGCATCCAGGCTGACCTTACCATCCCTGTCAGGATTACCACCCAGTCCGACGCAACAAACTGTCTGATTTTCGATTGACACCGCACCGGCTTCAACAGCATCCAGTGATTTGCCGCCTTGCTTATTTAATATGGCCCAGGCTGCCTTGCTGACATCAACGCCACTGTCCCAGGTGGCGATCACGATAGGCTTTTTTGAGCTTTGAACAGGTCGGATTTTCAAGGAAGCTAACCCTATGGGTGCTAGTGATAAAAATGATCGTCTGGAATGCATAAGCAATGTTTTCGATTAATTGAGCAATTGGTCAATCCTGACAAATTAGTGAATATCTGCAATCAAGGTAGGATTAGAATGACAAAAGCGGGACACACGATGCTCTTTCGGGTTGTAGCTTATGGTAAAGGAGCATCATCTTTCTTTTGCCGGTACTCATTTTTGTGTAGCTAGTAATTAGTATTTTATGAGATCTAAGTCTAAACAACCGCATGTTCTGCCATTCAGTCGTATCTTATAATGTCCATAAATTTCTTTATCGAATAAATGATTGCAATGCCAAAAAAAATCGAAAAAGCCACCTTTCCTCTTACCAATGTGCATGGGAACTTCAGAGAACCTTTCTCATCCCTTATTCGAATTTATAATGACCCAAATAAAACGGGAATTGAAGCTTACAATGACGCTACACTGACCATTCATGAAGTAATTCAAGACTTTTTGGATAAAGAGGTGCCCATCAGAGCCTGTGGAAGTTTGTGGTCGCTTTCCAAGGTGCCTTATGTCAAGGGTGGACAAATATTCAGCCGTAACCTCGATAAAAAGGAATTGAAAAGCCAGGATCTCAAGGAGAAATTTTTTCTTTCTTCGTCTGATGTTGTACCTGGAGTTGATCCAAACAACCTGCTTTTTGCGCAATGCGGTAATCGCATCAAAGACCTCAGCATTTTTTGTGAAAGTTTCAATAAGTCATTGAGTACTTCTGGCGCAAGTAATGGGCAGACAATTGCCGGAGCCATCGGGACCGGTGTCCACGGTTCGGGAATAAGGGTAGGTTCGATCCAGGATACCGTCAAAGGTCTTCATATAGTTTATGGACCCGCTAAAGAGGATTCTGTCTTTGTTCAGCCGGAGCAATCACTATCGGTCAACAAGTCCTTTACGGATAAAATAAATGCGCGACTGATAAATAACGACAATTTATTCAATGCTGCGTTGGTGCACCTGGGCACCTTTGGCTACATTCATGGAGTACTGATCGAAACGGAGGAGTTGTTCTTTCTCGAAAACAGAATTACGGATGTTCCCCTGTCAAAGGCCTATGAATATGCGCACGGATTTTCATTGAAAGATCCTGGAATATCCTCGGAAGTGTTGCCGGGCTCAACGCTTTATCATGTCAAATTTTATATAAATCAGTATAATTCGCGTACGAGAGCTGAGGTCATATACAAATTGCCAGGATTACCGAAAAAAGTCCCTCCTGAATTTTTAAAATACAATAAGGATTTCCTTTTGGACATGGGGAAGTTATTAGCTACGGTGTTTCCATTCACCATTCCAGGTTCAATTAACAAACGAATGCCTAAAGACGGAGAACATGAAATTGGCACTTTAAGTCAGTTGTTTGGGGATACCAAAAACCTGCGTGCAGGTCAATTTGCGTGTGCAATTGCTGTGAATCATACAGATACTCAAAAAATGGTCGAGCTTATGATCGATCCATTTAAGAACAAAAAACACAAAAAGATTCCTGCTTTATTTTCATTGCGCTTTGTCCCCAAATCAAATGCATTTATGGCATTCACAAAATTTGACAAGAACACGATCATAGGTATTGATGGTATAGAAACCAGGGTGACGAAAAAGTATATCAGATTCATTTCCAAAATTATGATTGATAGTGGAATACCTCACATCTGGCATTGGGGCAAACACAACGTAATGGACGATGCTTTTGTAACGAAGCAGTATGGAGAAAACAGAATTCAATTTTTAACGGAAAGAAGGAATTTACTTTCTCCAAAGGTGGCACAATTATTTTCCAATCGATATTTACGGAATCGAGGATTATAAATCATAATTAAGTATGAAGTCAAAAATCATTGCCGCATTTTCGGATCACATAGATGACCTGACGTATTTGCAGGAAGAGCATAAAGCTCTACACGAATCTTTTGAGTCTGATCAGCGATCACGAAAAGTTAGATTTCTTGATCAAAAAGACTTCAAGCCCAAATGGATTTTTGAGGCTCTTGATAAACATGCGAAGGAATTGCGCCTCTTTTATTTTAGCGGACACTCAAATAAGGATGTTCTGAAGTTTTATGATGGTGAGGGCCGGAATGAAGCCTTAAGTGCCAAATTAAACTCGATAGCCAGAAACCATAAACTACAATGTGTTGTGCTAAATGGATGCTCAAATTATAAAATTTTAGAAAACTTGGTTGATGTGCCAATTGTGATAGGTACAGAAACCCTTGTTGAAGATCAATCAGCAAGTATTTTTGGAAAAAGTTTTTTCACAAATTTAATTGACAACAACACCAGCTACCAGGGAGCTTTTGATTCTGCTGTTGCATCAGCTCTTAATGATGCTAATGTTGAATTAAAAGGTTCTGCAGTTACAAGAGGCATTCAATTGGAAAATGACTATGAAGACAGAAATAAATGGATATGTATAGAAAAAAAGGAAGGCCTGGCTTCTCAAATGCATTTTCAATATGCAAGAATTATACCGAACTGGGCATATGTTCTTTCCGGAATGATATTAATTGCAATTATCGGTATACTATCGTGGTCTTCGATAATGTTCAAGATTAAAGGATTTAAGTCTCCAGAATTTAGAAAAGATGCGAAATGTAAAATTTTAATTGAAGATTTCCATGGAGAAAATGCTCAATATGTGAATGACTATATAGAAATGGGCATAAGCAGTAATGACCTATTTCTAAAAAAAATCCATGTATTAAGTGTTCCTAGTTTCGATGAATACATTGATATTTCTCGACATTCAGCCGATACCTTACCATATTTGGCGGGTTATGATCATAATATAACAGGCACAATGGATAGCATTCAAGATAGTATAGGACTTAATTTTCGGATTTTCCCCAATCCGCTTAACAAGATTCTCAATGAAATTACTGTGAAGTCATTAAGAAATATGACTAGCTTACTAAGCAATTTAGATGCAAGTAATGTGGACTTACAGTTTTTGTTTCAAATATGTTCAACTTGCGCCTATGACAATCCTGAATTAATACCAGACATTGCGATCATTGCGGATTCCATTTACCATTACAATCAGGAGGATGGGCAAAAAGCCTATATACAGCTGGGAACGATTGGACGAAAAAATGAGTTATCAGATGTTAGCTACAGATTATTGGATAAGGCGTCCGGTTCAAATGCTCCAGACAATGACTTAGCTCTCGGAGCATTAAGAATCAGTGAAAATTATAGAATGGAAGATGAATTATTTGATGCTGCTTATTCTGATCAGTCTGAAATTATAGAAAGAATAGGAAGGAGATTAAGAGAACCGAAAAATATTGAGTTAAATGAAAAGTTAGAAGAATATCAAAGGACGTATGATGAAATCAGATTAAAAAGAGCAACAAACGTTCTGAATAATGTCCAACAAATGGGACGATCTAAATGGTCGAAAAGTGAACAATTGAATAAAGCCATAGATGATTATAAGTACCTCAATTCGGTTAAATCTGATAATTTAAATTACAATGCTCAGATTAAGCAACTACAAGGGATAGTTAAAAAGGATGATAGTGCGATCAAGTTTGATATTCGTAAGGGAAGGGTGAAAGATCAAGACGGGAATGCACTAAGGGATGTAAGAGTGGATGTTTCGAAATTATCTAAATCTGTAAATACGAACCGTTTTGGAACTTTTACGATAAAATTCAAAAGCAATACTGAGTTTCCTTTGAATATTAGAGCGTCTAAAAAGGGGTATGAAAGTAATACGAGAGTAGTTGATGAAAATGATAAAAGTATTGATATTGTTCTCATTAAAAAGAGCGAAAAGATCATTGTTAAAGGTAAGGTAATAGATAAAAACAAGGAGCCTATTTTTAGAGCTAATGTTTCTTTAACAGAATTAGGACTCAAAACATTGACTGATGAGGATGGAAGTTTTTCATTTGAGCTGAAAGATAAATCATATCTGCCAGTTCAAGTTTGGGCGAATAAAAAGGGATATTCGGGTCAGGGTTTTATTTATACAGAGAATAAACTTTCTATTGTCCTGGTCTTGGACCAACCGAATATTCAATATTCCATTTCTGGATTCATTACTGATTGTGAGGGTATTCCGATTTCGGATATCTCATCTATGTACCTTATTAATGCCAATAACATGCGAGTGCCTGTAGTCAATGGGAGATACAGATTTAATTCAAGTAATCAAGTTGGTGGCAATATAAAGATTGGTGTTGAGAAACCTTATTTAATTATTCAAGAAGAAGATAAGATTATATCACTTGGACAAAAGCAGAAGATTGTCAAGAATATTGTTGTGTCTAAAGAAATGAGAACGAATAAAAAGCTTTTTGTTCATGGTAGAGTGATGATTACATCTCCTAAATATATCCATCAAGAGGGGGTAAAGGTCGATATGAATAATGCTAATTTATCTATTGAGACAAACGAAGAGGGATTGTTTGAAATAGTAATTCTTAATTATGATCCTTGTAACGCTATACTGAATTTTTCGTATCCCGAATATTCAAAAAAGAGCATTGATTTAAGATTGAGAAAGGACAAAGATGGAATCATTGATTTAGGAAAGATTGATTTGGATCAAAAATGAGTAGGTAAGTCTCGATTAATGAGCCCTTATTTGGGGCGCATTGAAAGCCAAATTATAGAAGAGATCCTAAAATATAATTTCTTTTTATGAAGACACTGCATCCAGTTAGAACGAGTACGGACCAACAAGTTGTCGTTCTAAAAAAAATGCTCACTGCTTTAGGCTACGGTACGAATGTAAATGACATATATGATTCAGAAGTTGTAAGAGCTGTAAAACAGTTTCAAGGTGACCAGGGAATGGTTTCTGTGGATGGAATTGTCGGGCCCAATACATGGAGGACAATCTTTAGCCAGGATATTCATTTTGAATTTGGAAGTACGTCTCACCTGCTTGATTCCTCTGAATTCATGCAAGAATTTTCACCGAAGAACAGCATAGTGCTACATCACACCGCGGGCAGACACCGGCCTGATGCAACCATTGCCTACTGGAACCTGGACGGGACGGGATCCGGTAAAAGAAGAAGGGTAGGTACATCAATCGTAATTGGGGGCG
>JANQHF010000105.1 GCA_028282725.1 Saprospiraceae bacterium | reverse complement strand
TGCTTCCAGGATGGAATCTACTAATAATCGCGTTTCCATCTCTTTGTTTTTTTGGATAACTCTAAGGTAAGCCTTTTTGTGCATTTTGAAATACACACGGGCAGGTAAAGCCATCCGGTGGCTCACCATGAATTTTGTATTTTTATCACCTTCATGTCCACTGATGTCAGTAATAAATCGGGTATTCACTTCAGTCATATTCATAACGATCGTCCTGTCACTGACGAGATGTGGTAGAAATATCCCTTCGGATCTGTCGGCGTTCGGATCGGACTTACCCGAAGAAGTGGACTATAACTTTCATGTCAAGCCCATTCTCTCCGATCGATGCTACAAATGTCACGGCCCTGATGCCAACACGCGAAAAGGAGATCTGAGACTCGATATTGCGTCAGGGGTGTTTAAAAAAAGTACAAATAACAAGTCAAGATCGTCGAGGATTATAAAAAAGAAGAGTTTGGAAGGTAGCGAATTGTTTCAAAGAATCATTTCGGAAGATCATGAGTATCAAATGCCACCGCCGGAATCAAACCTGTCATTGACGGCATACGAAAAGGCCGTTTTGGCAAAATGGATCAAACAGGGAGCGAAATACAAAACTCATTGGTCATTTGTGGCTCCTCAATTACCCGATGTGCCGGATACTGATCATCCCTGGGTAAATAATGAAATTGATCGCTTCATTATGGAAAAGTTGTCTGATGCTAATTTGGAACCTTCAGAACCCGCAACAAAAACAACACTGTTGAGAAGAGCTGCTCTTGACCTTACTGGCCTTCCTCCCTCAATCGAGGAAATAAAGGATTTCCTGAATGACTCAAATGAAGACGCGTACAATAAAGTCCTGGATCGGCTCTTGAATTCTCCTCATTTTGGTGAGCGCATGGCTCTTGAGTGGTTGGACATATCCAGATACGCCGACACACATGGTTATCAGGATGATGGCTTAAGAACATCCTGGCCGTGGAGGGACTGGGTGATTAAGGCATATAATGAAAATCTGCCATACGATCAATTTGTGATTTGGCAACTGGCCGGTGATCTTTTGGATCATCCTACAAATGATCAACTCCTGGCAACGAGTTTTAATCGAAATCATCCTCAAACACAAGAGGGGGGAATTGTGGATGAAGAATACAGGGTGGAATATGTTGCGGACAGGACCAACACCTTTGGTAAAGCTTTCATGGGACTAACGATGGAATGTGCAAGATGCCATGACCATAAATACGACCCGATCAGTCAGAAGGATTACTACAGTTTATATGCCTTTTTTAATAACAACAATGAATCAGGAATTGTACCCTATAACGGGGAAGCCTCACCTACAGTCTTTCTCCCCGAACCGGAGGTCAGGGAAAAACTGGATGAATTGACCGCACAAATCGATTCCCTCGAATCGCAATTGCAACCAGAACATTTCTATTCGGATTTTAAGAATTGGTATGATCAACTTGATCGGGATACGGAACTTGACCTTTCCTACAAAAAACTTGCTGATTTTTCCTTTGAAAAAACGGTTATCGCTTCCAACGTTGCAATGAACCTGGATCGTTTATCTGCCACAAAATTGAAGAAACTGAAAAAGAAAAACGTCGAGGCCTTTGTCAATTCAGTCAAAAATCAGGCAGATGCAACATACAGTGGAGACAAAGACCGGAGTCCTGAATTTTCTAATGGAGTCCGTGGGAATGGCCTGCGGTTTAGAGGTGATGCAGGTATCAGGTTTAATCGTGATTTGGACATTGACAGGAACGAACCGATTTCCGTCAGTTTATGGATCAGACCACTCAGAGATAGCCTGGAAGGGCCAATTTTTAATAATACGAATGGTGACTTTGAAGGATATCGGGGGTGGTTGTGCAAATTGAATATGGATGGAACTCTTTCTTTCCAATTCAACCACGTTTGGCCCGACAATGCCATCGATATTCGGACGCAAGAAGTTATTCCTGTAAATAAATGGACACATATAGCGATGTCTTATGACGGTACCAGCAAAGCGAATGGTATCAGGATTTTTCTCAATGGAAATGCGCCGGAGAGAATTGTTTACCAGGATAAATTATACAAGAGTCTGTTGCACGGAAAGGACAAATCCAACTGGTCTGATTTGCCTTTCATGTTGGGAATGGAATTGCGTAAGACGATTGAGGATTTGGAAATGGATGAACTCAAAGTCTATAACCGTCAATTATCCCGGGGAGAGATTCGCGCTTTAATGAATCATAGACCCTATTCACCGGAGGGTCTTGACGAACAGGACTTGATCAAATTTTATTTGTTTTCAGGTAAAAATCAGAAGTACAATCAACTGCTCAATCTTACCAATAAGATACGAGGAGAACACAATTTGCTTGCGACAGATGAAAAGGAAGTGATGATCATGCAGGAGAGGAAAGTTCCCAGACCTACTTACGTGCTCGACAGGGGGTTGTACGATCAGCCGGCATTTCCGGTCAATGGTGCCATACCAAAAATGTTTGCCGACCACTTTGATGTCGCACCTTCCGACCGCCTGGAATTGGCACAATGGTTGGTTTCAAATGAAAACCCTCTTACTGCACGGGTGGCTGTAAATCGCATTTGGAAAATGCTCTTTGGTCAGGGATTGGTTGGCACGCAGGAAGATTTTGGCAACCAGGGAAGTTTACCTACGCATCCTGAGTTACTCGATTGGTTGGCCTTAAAATATATGGAGCTGAATTGGGACACAAAGGCCTTCTTAAAATTGGTCATGACGTCTGCTACCTATGTGCAAAGTAGTACAGCTTCAGATCAGGCTAAAATTTCTGACCCCGACGATATACTTTATTCACACTATCCCGCTCATCGTATGAGTGCTGAACAGATTCGAGATCATGCTCTGGCATCGAGTGGTTTATTGGTAAGGGAAATTGGAGGTCCTAGTGTATATCCCTATCAACCCCCCGGATTATGGAAAGCTTTGGCAACCAGGAATGAAACGGTATATAAACAGCAGCATGGAGATAGTCTTTATCGTCGAAGCATGTATACCATATGGAAACGTTCAAGCCCTCCTCCCAACATGCTGACATTTGATGCCCCTGATCGATATTACTGTGTTGTTGACCGGCAAAAGACATCAACACCACTTCAATCATTGATCTTGATGAACGATGTACAATTCCTTGAAGCTTCCAGGGTATTAGCAGAGAAAATGATCAGACAAGAAAGCCTAGATCCCGTCGAATACGCTTTTCTCGCATTGATTGGACGAAAGCCTGATCAAAATGAATATCGATTCCTGAAGTTACAATTCGAGGAGGCATTCAATCAATTCAAAGGTGATTCTTCAACCAGTTTAGCCTGGTTGAAAAATGGAGAATACAAAATGGACCGCTCCCTGGATCAGGCAGAATTAGCAGCACATACCATGATCGCGTCGACGATTATGAACTTTGATGAATTTGTAATGAAACGCTGATATTCAACTAAATATAAATGAAGCAGGATCCTATATCAAGTATTGCAAGAAACATCAACAGGCGGACATTTCTGAATAACAGCTTATTTGGAATCGGAGGTGCAGCTCTTTCTTCCTTATTAAAGTCTTCTGAAAATCGGAGTAGTGATTCCCATCCTCCTCATTTTACTCCAAGAGCCAAAAGAGTCATTTATTTGTTTCAAAGTGGGGCACCTTCTCAATTGGAATTATTCGATCACAAGCCTAAATTGAAGGAGCTCTTTGGAGAAGAACTGCCGGATAGCATCAGACGAGGACAGAGGGTCACGGGAATGACTTCGGATCAACGATCCTTTCCCCTCGCTGCGAGTGAAATAGGCTGGGGGCAATACGGAGATAATGGTCTTTGGCTGAGTGATCATCTTCCTCATCATCGGAAAATCGCGAATGATATCTGCGTGGTAAAATCAATGTATACCGAAGCCATTAATCACGATCCTGCAGTCACTTTTGTTCAGACAGGAAGCCAGATCGCCGGCCGTCCCAGCATAGGCTCATGGATCAATTATGGTCTGGGAAGTAATAATGAAAATCTGCCGGCATTTGTAGTATTGCTTTCACGTGGCAAGGAAGGTGGGCAGCCTCTATATGCTAAGTTATGGGGTAATGGATTTCTTGCAGCCAAATATCAGGGAGTTATTTTCAGGTCCGGTCACGAACCAGTACTGTATTTGAATAATCCGGAAGGCATGGATCGCTCACAAAGGCGTTTTATGTTGGATTATCTGAGGAAATTGCACGAAAACCAATATTCCCAAATCAAAGATGAAAACATTCTTTCCAGGATCGAACAATACGAAATGGCATTTCGAATGCAGATGTCTGTTCCTGATGCAGTTGACATAACCAATGAGCCTCAACACGTATATGATCTCTATGGCCCGGATGTAAAAACTCCCGGGTCGTATGCATATAACTGTTTGTTAGCAAGAAAACTCGCAGAGAAGGACGTCAAATTCATTCAATTGTATCACCAGGGATGGGACATGCATGGCAACCTGCCCAATGATATGAAGCTATTGGCGAAACAGACCGATCAACCATCGGCTGGACTCATACTGGATCTAAAGCAACGTGGATTATTGGAAGATACCTTGGTGATATGGGGAGGTGAATTTGGACGGGGTTGTTATTCGCAAGGTAAATTGACCCCACAAAATTTCGGTCGTGATCATCATCCGAGATGTTTTAGTATATGGATGGCAGGTGCAGGAGTTAAGAAAGGAATAAGTATCGGACAGACAGATGACTTCGGTTATAATATTACCTCCGAACCCATTCATGTTCATGATTTCCAGGCCACATTACTCCATCTATTGGGAATTGATCATGAACGCTTTACATATAAGTACCAGGGAAGAAGATTTCGTCTGACCGATGTTCATGGCGAAGTCATCAATAAAATACTTGCGTGACTCAAATTCAAAATATGAAAGGATTGCTAATTGCTGTAATTCTATTTTTATTTTTTTGCCAGGATAGTAGGCTGATCAATGGAAATTTTGGAGTTGAAACCAAATTAGACATTGATGATTCAAAATTGACGGTCAAGGATGTAATTGACAGAGTAAAAGAGAACGTTACTTGTGAATGGACAAATCCAACTGTCGATAATTTAAAAACTGGTAAACTAGAAAATGAGGTGACTGGAATTGCCACAACTTTTATGGCTACAATGGAGGTGATTAAAAAGGCAAAGGAGCAAAATTTAAATATGATCATTACTCATGAACCTACTTTTTATAATCATTTTGATAATTTAGAACCATTGAAGGATAACCCCGTTCAAAAGACGAAATTAAAATTTATAAATGATGCAGGTATTTCAGTTTTCAGATTTCACGACTTCTGGCATAAGACAAGGCCTGATGGAATTAATCATGGATTGATCAAATCACTGGGATGGGAAGATTATGGGAATAGTGATGATATGATATTTGAAATACCTGAAAAGACTTTGAGGGAATTGACACAATTCATTTCTAAACATTTTGGAACGTCTACAGTCAGAAGTGTAGGAAGACAGGAGCTTGCAATCAAGAGAGTTGGCATAGTGCCTGGATCATGGAGCTCTTACAAACAGATAGAATGGATCAACAAAGAAGGCGTAGATGCGCTCATTGTCGGTGAAAGCAGGGAATGGGAAACGGTGGAATACGTTCGTGATATGAACGAACTTGGTCTTGAAAAAGCACTCATCGTAATGGGGCATGCAGATTCTGAGGATCCTGGTATGGAATATTGTGCTGAATGGCTAAGTGGCTTTATATCTGAAGTGCCGGTAAAGTATATCAGGGCCGGGAATCCACTTTGGACTGAGTGATGTTTTGCTGAGAGATTAGGACAGGTAAGTGATGAGTCGTTGATTCGAACGCTTTTGAGCGTTTTTCAGAACACTCTCAAACGGTGAATGAATATTTGATTCTATGGATATTGAGATATGAATATATACCCCATTGTTATGGCCTTTGTTCTGTTCCTCATAATGCCTGAAGGGAGGGTTAATTCTGGTTTGTCATATTCTTCAGAAATATGCAATAATGCACTCGATGATGACGGAGACGGACTCGTTGATCTCAATGACTCAGATTGCTTTTGCCCCTTGTTAGAACCCATATCAATCATACCGAATCCATCATTTGAGAATGTAGATTGCTGTCCTGAAGAACCTTCCAGCCTCGACTGTGCAACAGATTGGGTTCAAGCTTCAAGGGCGACAACGGATTATTATAACCTCTGTGACTTCTCGGGGCTGGAAATATTTGACATCCCCTTACCAATACCGGATGGAGAGGGATACATCGGATTTTTTGATGGCATTTTTGGTTCGGAAATGGATCCAAATTACAAGGAATACGTAGGGAATTGTCTGACAGAGCCAATGGAAGCCAACACTACTTATCGTCTTCAATTCAATATTGGATTTTTAGACAGGGAGTCATCTCCATCAACGGACATAGCCATCTTTGGTACGGAAGACTGTTCAAATTTACCTTTTGGAGAAGATGATTTTTCATTTGGATGTCCAACGAACGGGCCAGGATGGGTGCGTCTTGGGGCTGCATCTGTTTTTGGAGACAACGAATGGAAGCAGTTTGAAATAAAATTTACACCAAAGAATGATATAGTGGCGGTTGTACTAGGGCCCGATTGTGCTCAACGCGTTTTTCCAAAAAGTCCGTATTATTTTCTTGATCACTTGATCCTGGCCGAAGATCGCACTTTTGAGGTTGACATCTCCGCGAACGATCGTCCCTGCCCATCCGAATTGGCGCTAGAAATTACATCCGAGGATAGGATCGTATACCAGTGGTATATTGATGGTGTAGCCATCCGGGATGCAAATGCTTCCGTATTACAATCGCTGCCAGGGAGAGGTGAATATCAGGTCAGAATTGAAAATGAGCAAGGATGTAAAATATCTCGATCTTATATTCATGATCCACCATTTCAGACGGCCTGGATCACCGAATCAATTTGTCAGGGAGATTCCTTACTATTTGGTACACAACTACTCACTACTGATGGTACTTATATTGAAACTTTGCAAACGGTGCGCAACTGTGACAGTATTGTCCATCTCGAACTGATCATTAATCATCATGTTGAAAAATTTGAATCTGCAAAAATTTTTCCTTCTGAGGTTTATGAGTTGGGAGAAGAACAAATAAATACTCCGGGTGAGTATATACAGACAGTTACTTCCAATAGTGGTTGTGACAGCACGATTTATCTCAATCTTGATTTTTATTCAGTCTATGTTCCTAACGCCTTTTCTCCTAACGGGGATGGAGTGAATGACGTATTTATGATTCAAGGTGCTGAGGATCTGGTTTCCGTTCTCTCACTTAACATTTATACCAGGTGGGGAAATCAAGTTTATAGCAGCAGTCCTTCTTCTTATGAAAAAGTGTGGGATGGAACTTCAAATGGTACAATGGCTGATACCGGAATTTATGTTTGTGAAGCCGTGGTATTAATGGATGACAACAAGGAAAGAACAATATATGGAGATGTGGTTTTAATTAGATAAAAGGATGCCTATTAAAGTGTTGTCAACGAACGTTTTATGTCTCAGGCGTATGAGATAGTTGACCGCTCATCGAGAAATATTGTACACAATCCTGATTCAAACAATCTTCCAAAATCGACCAAAGTAGAACACATGTTGGAAATGTGGTGAGAAAGTTTAATTATAAGGCAGGCGACGACTTAAAGGCAGGTGACAGCTTAAAGTCAGGTGACGACTTAAAGTCGGGTGATCATTGAAGAACGAGCCCAAATCCATTCACTTCCGCTCGTATCACTAAAACTATACCGATTGGTCAAACCCACACCTTTCTTTCCCAATTGGCCTGAAGTTCTTGCTTAAATCTCTCCACCCATTCCTCATTGATGTTATCCGCAGTTTTAGAATAGCTAAAACGGGGTGTCGAAATATTCTCGTGATCCAATTCCAGGTAATCAAGAATTTTTAGAATTACTGATCCGGGGTCGGAAATAAGATCTTCATACACAATGGTGATGAAGTCAAGATTATTTCTGGAAAGATAATCCTGGGTTGCCGCATCACGCAAGACTGTTTCATGATGTAAATGCATTAAAGCGTTAAAATCATATTTGTCCTGATAGAACGAATCCGGTAAGTGCCTGGGGGCATCTTCAGTAATGTGCCAGATATTATCCTGGATTGCTTTCCACCATGATACCGATTGCTCAATTTTATTGAGTCTTGTAATAACCAGGTTTTTGCAATTTGGAAAAATGTCAGACCAGACTTCTTCATAGGAATGTCGAATTTGGATATCTCTCAAACCAGCAATTTCATCGACAATATGTGTATGGTACTCATGATGTGCTGAAATCTTAGATCCAAATATTCCACTGTTTCCATTGCCCGCTTGCCAGATTTGATCCCTCAGTTCATCGTATGTATCTACACTATATTTCTTTTGAAGGGTAGACCAGTCATTGACCATTACATGTTCTCCGGATATTCCTGCCAATCCGGTATCGCTCAATAATTGACAAAGCAATGTACTTCCTACCCTTGGTGCATGCCAGATTCTGTAACTCTTTGTCGGCTGATTCAAATTCTTCACCTCTTTCTGAATCGTTCTACAATCATTCCGGATTCATTCGTATTCCTCATTTTAAAACCGTCATGTATTAATTGGAAGACTTCATCCGACATTTCAGGTGTATAATTGGACGTAGAAGGCTCGAATTGACTGACATGAGCAGCAGAGGCACGAGCTTTCAATATAAATGTCTCTGAAATATCTACTTCGTAATTGGGTCTTTGTGAATAGTAGTAGTAAACTTCAGGGACGCTGAAGGGTTCCAGGTTTTCATCGAGATAATGCTGGGGATAGTACAGGTGCCATTCCGCTGCAATGAATGCGTCCTGTGTGATATTGGCTGCCATTCGGTGATCCGTTTTGTGCCATTGAACCCATTGATTGCCAGGATCAGGACAAAAGACAACATCCGGACGAAACAATTTTATATATCTCGCTATACGACCTCTGAGTACACGAGGATCGGCATATTCCAAATCACCATCTTCATATCCCAACCAATGAATTTGACCAGCAGGTATCCCCAGAATTCGGCATGCTTCCTCTTCTTCAGTCCTGCGAATTTGTGCCAGTTTTTCCCTCGTCATCATGAGATCCTTAGAGCCTTTGTTGTCATTGGTATAAATGATGATTTGAATATTATTTTGATTTTTGGACAATAGAGCAAGAGTTCCTCCCATGGCAAAGGTCTCATCATCAGGATGAGGTGTAAAAACCAAAATACTTTTATTCACGTATTTCTCAACGCGTTGTTCCGAAGGAACTATAATCGTATCGACAAGAGGAGCTGAAAGAGGTTGTCCGCTCAGTTGCATGCCTGCAACAAAGAAAAATATTGAAAAACTGAATAATCCGGATTTTTGAACTAAAGAGATCATGCGATATGCTTTACTATTCGACATCTAAAATACGGATGTGCCTACTAAAATGCCGGATGAGATATTGTTGGTGTCAGAAAAATTCTGATCAATGTTATTGACCAGGCTGAAGGCGTATACTTTGTCAAATCAATTGGATTATTTTCATTCTTCAAGTATTCTGATTTCTCCCCGTCCAATATTGATATCTCTTCCTCTAAGCAAATGATTATATACGATGCCCTTGTTGAAATCCAAGATCTGGCTTACGCCAATTCCGTTGGCTTCTCCCCAAGTAATGAAAAGAAGGTTCTCTCCTACACTTTCGATCTTGTACGTTTCTTCCTCCGTGATTCCCTTTTCATCACCAGCCATTGCTTCCCAATGCATTTCAAATTCGGAATCAATATGAACGTGATATATACTTTCGCCATATCTGTATTCGATCGTCTTGCCAATGAGATCCATTGGGGAAATGGATTGTGAAATATTTTCGTCGTGTTGCTCATAGGAGGAGCGATCATTTTGCTTACAACCGATGAACAGTATTAGCGATGTACAAAATATTATCCGAAGCATTACTTAAGTTTTAAATCTTCCGTTATCCGTTATCCGTTATCCGTTATCCGTTATTCAAGTCACCCCTTTTGCAAAAAGGCCAGCAAATCCGCCATGTCCTGATGAGTCATATTGGCCTCCAGGCCTTCCATCATCAGAGAGGTACCTAAAGACTTCAAGGTCTCGATATCACCTTTTGAAATCCGGACTGACTGACCACCCATTTTCTTAACCACGACATCATCATCCGACTCAGATTCTATCATTCCAATATGAAGAGTCCCATCCAGAGTAGTTACCTGGTGATTGATATACCTGGTATCCACGGCCGCGTTGGGATCCAGAATGTCATGAATCAAGGATTCCTTGCTTTTTCTGTTGATCTCAGTAAGGACCGGCCCCACATCTTTACCAGAGCTTTTATATACGTGGCATTCAGCACATAATTGATCAAAGATCTTCGAACCATTGTTTTCCTTACCCTGGAGTGCCAGGGCTGGTTGCATATTGTGAATGGCCTCCTTTCGGTTGACAACACCGGAGTCAGAGAACAGGGCTTCGGCTCTTCTCTTCGTGTTTTCATCATCGGTCCACCACAACAGTGTTCTTCTCCTTTCCAGGTCAAAATTCATTTCCCCAATATTGATCGTCTCATTTTCCAAGCCTGTCAAAAGTGCATCGTGATGAGCTTTTTTGTACAACAGAATATCACCGGCCCATTTGCGTGCCTGTGGTCCGAGGTCATTCCATAGTTCAACGAGATTGCTCCCTATTTCATCGTGATCTGATTCCCAAAGTTGACGTAAAGCGTCTTCCTGCAATTTGATCAACTCCTTATTTGAGAGAAGTTGGTACAATACATCCTTCTTCATTTTATACGGCAAAAGCGTAATTGAATTCAAATGATCAACACGTTCTTGTTCATTTAAGGTTTGATCGAGAACGAGTTCAAGAGACTTCCTGCTCTGGTTCAGATAGATTTGAGAAGGAGGTAAATCAAGTTGATGTCGCAGTTTCCCGCACGCAGCAATCACAGCCCGGGTCGAATTGTTCTCAATTTTAGTGATAAATCCTGCTATGGTTGATGTTCGGTCGCCAGGAGAACTATTTTCTGAAAGTGCATCCAGCATGTCTATTTTAATTTGATGATCCATCGACGATTCAGCGATCGTCTTCAGCACTTGTTCCTTTCTCGACTTTCCTTGTACCGAATATGCCATGGAAGCAAGCATATTCCCGGCCACCTCTTTTTCATTCGCCAGTTTTTCAATTAAGTTTCCATTCAGTCGCTCATTCAATATTGTATATGCAGAGATATTCCACTCATCCATCTCAAGCCTGCTGGATTGTATCAAAGCCTTTTCTATCGAATCTTTGAATTGTGCGTATGAAGTTGTGGGTAACAGACTCAAAGAAAGTGCCGCCTGCATCCGGATGCGTTGATGGTCATATGTGAGTAAATCGATGACCTGCTCAACGATATCATGATTATCGAGATAATTTTCGGCTATAATCAGCGCATTTTCAAGGATGCCCGGATGACGATCATTTAATGCATTTATCAATAAACCAGGTTCAATCATATTTTTTCCTTGCAGGACCCATAATTGATGAAGGCGCTTGTACGCATTGGAAGTTTCGAACGCTTGCAATGACTTGATCTCTTCATCGTTGCATTTGTGATCCATCAAGAGTCTTTGGGCAGTCAGTCTGACCCATTGATTCTTGTGATCAAGCAATCCGAGTAGTCCCTCAAACGAACTGAATTGTTCAAAATCGAATCTTTCGAACTGATAATCATCTTTGGAGATTCTATAGATACGTCCCTTATCCTTTCCGGCATTTAAATCCAGAGTTTCCTCAATGTCATCAGGTATCCACTCGGGATGTTCGATGACTTCTCGATACATATCAATTACATACAACTCGCCATTTGGGCCGACGGTCAAATTAACAGGACGGAATGAGCGGTCCCTGCAAGCCAGGAAGTCCTTACCTTCCAGGAGTCTAGAAGCTTGTAAATAGGATTGGTGATCAGTCAAGAGATCGACATGAACGAGGTTCAGAACGACGTCGGCTATCCAAACACTCCCGTTCAACTGATCACCAAGACTTTGACCACCGTAGTAGGTTATGCCACAGGCTCCTGAGAAATATCCAGCCTGTTCCGGGTGATTTACCCTGGTTTCCTGCTCTCCAATCGGGTATATCCTTGAAAGACCATTTTCGTCATGATCTGAAACGTTCAACAAGCCATGAGCAGGCCGCAAAAGTATACCTTTACTATACCTGCTCGGAAAAACAAGTTGAGAAATGTGTTCGAGATTATGAGTTTCAAAGATTCTTCCCCACTCATCAAATGCGAGTTCAAATCCTCCAGAAGATTCCCCGACTCTCTCCATAATTCTTCTTTCCGGATCGAATCGGAAATCATCACCTCTCAGGTCCATAACGGTAGATGGTTCTCCCCACCAGAAGGGTTTTCCGGAATTTCCTCCATTGGCGGCATAGATCCAAGTATCGAGTCCATAACTCAGTCCGTTATAGTTGTGTTGAAGGTTGCCGGTACTGAAGCCTGACATGATCGTATCTCTCAAATCTGCCCGTCCATCGTGATTGGAGTCCTTGATAAATAACAAATAAGGCGGAGCAGCTACAAGCAAGCCTCCTTTATAAGGCATGATGGAAGAGGCCAATTCCAGTTGATCCGCATATATCCGTCGGTCTTCAAAAAGCCCATCGTGATTGGCATCAATTAATTGAATCACACGGCTTTCCCGGTCTTCATAAGGATATCCCGGCATCTCCAGAACGAAGGCATTCCCTTTTTCATCAAATTCCATATCCACGGGATCCATGATATGAGGTTCACTGGCTACCAAGGTCAGGTCGAATCCATCTGAAATGACAAAATCCGATAAATCATCATTCGAGTCCTGGCAGCTGCAAAAGAGAAGAGAAGACACCGCGATCACCAATCCTTGCAGATAAAACTTATGAATCATGTATGCAATAGTATTTAAATCCAGAGCCAAAAGACAATATAGTTTGAATAATTCACAATGTGTTGAAAAGGTATATTTCACCAAATTTGTCCTTTTCAAGATTATTTTTTACCAAAAAGACGTGGCATCGAAAATTTATTGGAAGCGTCATGGAATCCCTAAACGTTTATGGAATGATTGCCGGGACTTCCCGTTAATATTTTTTTTCGCATAGATTATTAGCGACTTAGTGACTTTTTCTATCTTTCCAGCTTACTTTAAAAAATGCACTGTTACATTATTAACCTAAATGTGTACATTATTAACTGAAATATGAAAATGCTATCTATGAAAAAGCAGTTTTTGTTTGATTTAAAGAGATTAGCTCTATCTGTACTATGTACAGTTCTTGGCTTCACCTTGATGGGCCAAGTGACTGGTACCGTAACGGATGCAGCTAATGGAGATGCGCTTATCGGTGCATCTGTTTTTATTAAGGGTTCCACGGTCGGAACGATAACAGATATTGATGGTTCTTACCAGATTGATGCCGGGGCCAACGATGTTCTTGTATTTTCCTATGTAGGGTATACCGACCTGGAAGAAGTGGTTGGCAATCGAACGACAATTGACGTGGCCCTCCAAAGTGGGGAATTGCTCGACGAAGTTGTTGTTACGGGATATCAATCACAAAGAAAAAGAGATATCACCGGAGCTGTTACAGTAGTTAATACAGATGACCTGAATCTCGTACCTGCTGCGAGCTTGAGTCAGAAACTCGCTGGAAAAGCTCCTGGTGTGACAGTCAGTACATCAGGTTCACCTGGTGACGGAACAGCCATCCGAATCAGGGGGTTTAACTCACTTACGAATAACGATCCGCTATTCGTAATTGATGGTGTGCCTACTAAAGACAATTTCCTCAACAGTATTAACCCGAATGACATCGAAAGTATCCAGGTATTAAAGGATGCGGCGTCAGCATCCGTATACGGAGCTCGTGCCAGTAATGGTGTTGTGGTTATTACGACGAAAAAAGGAAAAGCAGGTAAAACCAGGGTGACATATGATGTCTATTATGGTTCACAAACTCCGGTTAATGATCCTGGATTGGTTACGAGTTCATCGGACTACAGAAGCTATGTACAGGCAGCGACAGCCGCTACAAGTGGTACGGTACCTGCAGTTTATGCAGGAAGCTCATTCCCTGAGTACTATCATGGTGACCCAAGTCAGCCATATGCTCCTGGTGTTATTGGTGTACCTGGATCGGGTAACTTGTTAATGAGAACCAACACAGTTGGTACGGATTGGTGGAATGAAGTAACCGGAAGTGCACCAATTATGGAGCACAATCTGAACATCTCAGGTGGAACGGAGAATTCATCGTTCAACATCTCAGCAAATTACTTTGACCAGGATGGTACAGTGAATACCACATACTTCCGGAGATTTTTGGCACGTGCCAACAGTTCATTCAAAGCTGGAAAATTCACATTCGGAGAGAATATTTCCGTATCGCGTATCAATACTCTGGGACAGAGATCGGGTAACCAAAGCGAACAAAATATTATCACCAATGTGATTAGGATTCAACCTACAGTACCTGTCTTTGATGAGGGAGGCAATTTTGCAGGCCCGAAAGGACAAGGAATGGGACTGGGTAATAATCCTGTAAAGGGTATTGACGATGACATTGATGATGATGGAACTTTTACAAGGTTATTTGGTAATGTATATGGTCAGGTAGAGTTGATTGAAGGTCTTACCGTGAAGACAAGTCTTGGATTCGATCAGAATACCGGATTTACTCAAAATGCGTCTTTCCCGAATTTTGAAGCGAGGGAACCCAACCAATTTACCTTTAATTATAGTGAGAATTGGACACGAGGCTTTGAGTGGACCTGGACCAATACTGCGAATTATGTTAAAAACTTTGGAGAGCAACATGCATTTAATGCGGTTGTTGGATATGAAGCAAATAAATTCAGAGGACGAAACATCGGAGGAAGCCTTGTTGATTTCTTCGTCTTTGGAGTTGACTCAAGATACCTCAACACAGGTTTGGCAGATCCTGAATCACGGTCTGTCGGTAGTGGTGGGTCACAGAGAAGTTTCAACTCATATTTTGCAAAAGTTGACTACGTATATGATGACTTCCTGTTGTTAAGTGCTTCGGTACGTAATGATGGGGCGTCAGAGTTTGGTGCCAACTTCCGTAGAGGAACATTCCCTGCGGGATCGATCGGGGTACGGTTGAACAAGTGGATCCAGAGTGATGCCGTGGAAGAATTGAAAGTGCGATATAGCTATGGTATCAGTGGTAATAACTCCATTCGATCAGATAATGCATTTGAGCTCTTTGGTGGAGGAACAGGATCATCTTTCTACGATATCACAGGTGCCAACAATAGCTTAACGACTGGTTTTGCATTGGTTGCAAGAGGTAATCCAAATGGAAAGTGGGAAGAATTGGAGCAACATAACTTTGGTATCGATGCAACACTTTGGAATGGAAAATTCGGTTTTGTATTAGATATCTTTAATAAGGAAACCATTGATCTTCTCTTCACAGCAGCCGAACCGGGTACTGGAGGTTCTGCAGCACCGGCAGCAAGGAATATTGCTTCTATGAAGAATACAGGATTTGATGCTTCCATCACTTATCGGGACAATATTTCTTCAGACCTGAGTTTCAATGTTGGACTTACTCTAGGTCACTACAAGAATGAAATTACCAAGGTTTCTGATTCACAGACTCAATTCTTTACCAACGGTGGAAGCCGGATTGGCGCGACTACGATCAACAGGATAGGAGACCCGATAGGATCCTTCTTTGGATTGGAAACGGACGGAATTTTCGCCAGCCAGGCAGAAGTCGATGCACATGCCAATCAGCCAGGTGCAGCCATCGGAAGAATCCGATTCAAGGATACCGATGGAGATGGAGAGATCAATGACAATGACCGTGTGATTTTGGGCTCGTTCCATCCATCATTGACTTCAGGATTGAGCTTTGGCTTGAATTACAAAGACGTAGACTTAACCGGTTTCTTATTTGGAAGCTTTGGAAATGAGATCTTCAACTTTAACAGACTATTTACTGACTTTTCACAGTTTGAGGCCAATATCAGACAGGAAGTACTCGATAATGCCTGGTCTCCTTCGAATACGGAAACGGATATTCCGGCACCGGATTACGGCGGTAGAGGATTTAATAGCCGTCCCAGTTCATATTATGTCGAAGATGCCAGTTATATTCGCCTCGAGAATATTCAGTTGGGTTATCGCCTTAGGGATATTGCAGGAAGCGGTGTCAATGCCAGATTGTATATTCAGGGACAAAACCTGTTCACAATCACAGATTATACGGGATTAGACCCAGCAATGTCTAACTTTGGAAGAGCGGATAATGCAACCGGATTGGATTTGGGTAACTACCCGTCAAACAAAACGATTCTTTTTGGTGCAAGTATTGAATTTTAAAAAAGTATAAAATTGTCATAATGAAATACATTAAGTTTTTAGTTTTCATTGGAGTCTTGGGAATAATCGCTGCATGTAGTGAGGATTTCCTCGAACTCAATCCACAAGGATCATTGGATGGTGCTGCTCTCCAGAGTCCTGCCGGTATTGAGGCTTCTCTGATCTCGGCGTATTCCATGCTGGACGGCTGGAACGGTCAATGGGGTAACTTTGGCCCCTGGTTTAGGGATGCTGGCCACTGGATCTGGTCTGGTGTTGCCTCAGATGAAGCACATAAAGGATCTGATGCATCTGATATTGCTGATATAACACAGATAGAACTATATCAGTGGATACCGAGTAACGGAGGATTCAATGATTACTTTACCTCAAGGTTTGAGGGAATTGCCCGGTCCAATGCGACAAGGGCTTTGAATAATGGTTCTGAGAGCATTGACGCCGCCAGAAAAGCGGAAATTGATGCCGAAACCAAATTCCTCAGAGCTTATTTTCACTTTGATCTTTACAAAGTCTTCCGTGCCATTCCTTATTACACGGAAGATGATGAGGATTTCCGGAAAGCGAATGATCAGGATATTCTTCCAAATATCATTGCTGATCTGGAAACTGCCGTAAATGGCTTACCTCAAACACAGGCTGAAGCCGGAAGAGCTTCGAAACCTGCTGCCCAAGGATTACTTGGTCGAGCGAGATTATTTGCAAAAGATTACTCAGGTGCCAAAGCAGCTTTGGATGCAGTCGTGAACAGTGGACAGTTTTCTTTGACACCCTGTTTCCAGGATAACTTTAATGCCTCTACAGATAACTCTTCCGAAAGTATCTTCGCTGTACAGTTTTCAGTAAATGATGGTAATCCGGGAGCACAAAATGGAAATTACGGTACCCGCCTGGGATTCCCCCACTCGGGATCACCATTTGGATGTTGTGGATTTAACCAGCCATCACAAGACCAGGTGAATCAGTATAAGACTGACGAAAATGGTCTTCCATTGATCGATGGTAGTGATGTAACAGCTGATGATTTTGTCGATCCGAGATTGGATTTATCCATCGGTCGTGATGATGTACCTTACTGGGATCATGGAACACATCAGCCAGACTGGATCAGGGATAGAAACTTTGGAGGACCGTACAGTCCTAAGAAGCAACAATATTGGGCTTCACAATCTGCTGATTTTAGTTCTGCTTCCGCGGCGGGTGCATGGGGTCCTCAGGTAACTGCCATTAACTATAATATCGTCAGATATGCAGATGTATTACTAATGTTGGCCGAAGCTGAAGTGGAATTGGGCAATCTGGAAAGAGCTCGTGAATTAGTGAATATGGTCAGAGCACGTGCCAATGGATGTGCCCAGGGACCAGGAACTTCTGCTGCAGACGTTCTTGTTTCTCCGGATGATCCCGGTATTACATGGGCCAGTTACAGAGTGGGTACATATGATGCAGCCTGGACAGACGCAAGTGCAGCAAGAGATGCTGTACGGTTGGAAAGAAGAATTGAGCTTTTCCAGGAAGGTCACAGAATGTATGACTTGAGAAGATGGGGTATTCTGGCTCAAACGATGAATGCTTATTTCGCAGCAAATAACGCTCGTAGCGATGACGATCCTTCAAAAAGGAAGTATCTGAGTGCAGCATTTACCGTGGAGGAGAAGCACAATGTATATCCACTTCCGGGTACACAGGTAGATCTTTCAGAGGTGGATGGAACACCGATGTTACAACAGAATCCTGGATTCTAAGAAAAAGAAATTAATTTCTTGAAATAAATTTGGAGACGGATCACCAATGGTCCGTCTCTTTTATTTTTGTCTTATGCGATTGACCCTATCATTGTTTTTGTTGATCCTTCTTTGTGCATGCCAAAACAAAGAAGGAAACACTGATCAAATGCCGGAGGATCCCTTGTTTCGCCTGGTTTCCCCTGATCAATCAGGGGTGGATTTTATCAACGAGGTGCAAGACCAGGAGGACTTCAATGTATTGACTTATCGCAACTACTACAATGGCGGAGGAATCGCTATCGGAGACATCAATAATGACGGGAATGCAGATCTCTACTTCACTGCCAATATGGCTTCGAACAAATTGTACCTGAACCAGGGCAATTTACAGTTTGAAGATATCACAGATCAGGCAGGAGTGCAGGGATCAATGGCATGGTCCACAGGAGTTACAATGGCGGATGTCAATGGAGACGGCTGGCTGGATATTTATGTGTGTAATTCCGGAGACGTGACCGGCGATAAAAAGGAAAATGAGTTGTATATCAATAATCATGACAACACATTTACAGAAAAAGCCTCTGTTTATGGACTGGATGATGACGGGTATTCGACACATGCATCATTCTTCGATTATGATCGTGACGGTGACCTGGATATGTACCTGGTCAATAATAGTTTTAAAGATGCAGGGCGCATCGACTTCAAGAATGTCAGGAATGAACGAAATAGCCATGGAGGGGACAAGCTATTCAGAAATGATAACAATGTCTTCACTGATGTCAGTGAGTCATCCCGAATTTATGGAAGCGAAATAGGATTCGGACTGGGAGTATCTGTTTCCGACATCAATGGCGATTATTGGCCGGATATTTATATCAGCAATGACTTTTGGGAAAGAGATTACCTGTATATCAATAACCAGGACGGCACTTTTAATGAAGACCTGACCAACAGGATGCCAATGACCTCCACAGCAAGCATGGGGGCAGACGTAGCCGATATTGACAACAATGGCTCATTTGAGATATTCAGCACTGATATGCTTCCGGCTACCAATCAAAGATTGAAGAGGACGACCATTTTCAATAATTACAATCTGGAAGACCTCCGGTACCGTAATGATTACCATTATCAGTACACGCAGAATTGCCTGCAGCTGAACGACGGTACAGGTCACTTCAAGGAAATAGCAAACCTCACGGGAGTAGCCGCAACGGACTGGAGTTGGGGTGCCCTGATCTTTGACTTTGATAACGATGGTCTGAAGGACATCTTCGTCAGCAATGGAGTCTATCACGATATTACGGATATGGACTTCTCAGATTTTATAGAAGATCAGCAAGAAGTGGAAAAGGTGGTCAGGGAAAAGGGAAGATTTGATTTTCGGGATTTCCTGGAATTCTTACCATCTACAAAAATATCTAATTACGCCTTTGTAAATAAAGGCAATCTGAATTTTGACAACCAGGCCAGGACACTGGGTTTGGGAATGGCTTCTTTCAGCAATGGTTCTATATATGGTGATCTCGATAATGATGGTGATCTCGATCTCGTATTGAACAATGTAAATATGCCGGCTCATATTTACGAGAATACGACGGAGCAATCAGGAAACAATTACATTTCCGTTCAACTAATATCACAGACAGCCAACCGGTTTGCCATCGGTGCTACCGTAGAGGTGATTACCCGGGACCGAACGATATACAAACAAAATTATCAGAGTAGGGGATTCCAAAGTGCCACCGAGCCCATACTGACCGTTGGCATCGGACAAGACAATAGTATATCAGCAATAAAAGTCAATTGGCCCGGTGGTAACTGTACCATGCTGAAAGACATTGGCATCAATCAGAGAATTACCATTGCCGAAGACGAAGGAATTCCCTGCGCAACTGATGAAGAAGAAGACTCAGCACCTGTTTCTCCGCTCTTTGAAGAAGTGGTCAACAGTTCTTTTGGTTCTATACACAATGAAAATACGTATAACGATTTTGACCGGGAACCTCTGATGCCTCGCATGGTATCTACAGAAGGTCCGGAGGTATTGGTTGGAGATTTGAATGCTGATGACTTGGATGACTATATTTTGTTGGGAGCTACGGGAGATGCCGATAAGGTATTTATGCAACAACGTTCGGGCTCATTCAGATTAGTAAATCAACCTGCACTGAGCGGTGGAGACAAAGCCTATGAAAGTACTTGCGGACTTTTGATTGATTTGGATGTGGATGGCGATCTTGATTTAATGATAGGTTCCGGTGGCAATGACCCTTCATTTCAATATGAAGACTATGTCCTTCGCATCTATGTAAACAATGGCAAGGGACAATTCACGAGAGATGAATCGTCGGCGTTGAAGGCATTGGGAAATTTCTCAGTGATCGAAGCCATTCAGCTTACCCCTGATCACAGGGGAATATTCGTTGGAGGTCGAATCGTTCCGGGTAACTACGGGCTGGATCCTCGAAATTTCTATTTTGTCGAAGTGAGTCCAGGTCAATGGAAAGAGGCTACCACCCAGGAGACAGGATTGATTGGCATGGTGACAGATGCCAAAGCTATTGATATCGACGGAGACAATGATGAGGACTTGGTGGTCGTCGGCGAATGGATCCCCATCATATTGTTTGAGAATCAAGATGGAAACTTGCGAAAAAAATCCGAAGTGGCCGGGACTGGCGGACTATGGCAAAGCATTTCTCTTGCCGACCTCGACAATGATGGCCGGGAAGATTTGATCGTTGGAAACTGGGGAGCAAATTCTAAGTTCCAGGCATCTGCAGACAGACCCCTTTCCATGTACGTCAGTGATTTTGATCAAAACAAGAAATCCGAATGTATAATAGAATGGTATGCCCCTGAAGATAAGGAAGCCACTTTGTTCGCTTCAAAAAACGATTTGACAGGACAATTACCATCTCTGAAAAAAATCATTTTGAAGAATTACGACTATTCGAATACGACCCTGACAGATCTCTTTTCCAGGGCACAATTGAATAAGAGTCTGAAAAAACAAGTGGTAACACTCCAAACATCTGTACTGATGAATCGTGGAAACTTCAGCTTTGACGTTGTTCCCCTGAATAAAAAAGCACAGTTTGCACCCGTCTTTTCCATACTGGCAAGGGATGTCAATGATGACGGTCTACAAGATCTGATACTGGGAGGTAATATGTATGGATTGAAACCAGAAGTGGGCCGGTTGGATTCTTCCAGAGGCTTGGTGCTTATTAATTCAGGTGACGGGAATTTTAAAACATTGGATAAGGAAACATCCGGAATATTTATTAGAGGAGAAATAAGGAGTATTCAAAGTATGAAATTGGGGCAATCACAGGATGCCATCATCGTAGGAATTAATAATGCGGAAACAAGGATTTTCAAAATTCGAGCGAACGGTTAGATGAGATATCAATTCATTTTCTTTCTGATTATATGTGCATTGGTGTCCGCTTGTCGCCCGGATTCAACTTTGTTCGCGCTCATTGACCCGGCTCAAAGCAATGTACACTTCAGTAATCACATAACCGAAACAGATACTTTCAACATACTTTTCTATGAGTATATGTATAACGGTGCTGGTATTGGTATGGGTGATTTCAACAATGACGGCCTGGAAGATCTTTTTGTCGGTGGCAACCTGGTGGATAATGCCCTGTATCTGAACAAGGGTGATTTTGAATTCGAGGATGTCAGTGCTGAAGCCGGGATCCAATCAAAAGGATATTGGGCATCCGGGATAGCTGTAGTCGATATCAACGCTGATGGCTGGCAGGACATATATGTTTGCAATACAACCAATAAAAAGGAATACTGGAGGACCAATCAATTGTATATCAACCAGGGACTTAATGAAAAGGGAATTCCCACATTTAAGGATCAGGCTGAGGAATACGGTTTAGCCGATAACTCTTATTCGGTAAATGCTGCCTTTTTTGACTACGACAATGACCACGACCTGGATGTGATCATAATCGTCAATGAAATGGGGGATACCCGCTATCATAGTCAGTTCCGGGATCCCAACCAAAGAACATTTTTCCAGCGGGTAGATCGATTATATCGCAATGATCCCTCAGACAAGGGGCACCCGGTTTTTACAGACGTTTCCGAGGAAGCTGGAATTCAATTGCCGGGATTCAGCCTCGGTGTCAATATCAGCGATATCAATAAAGATGGTTGGAAAGATATCTATATCAGCAATGACTTTCTTTCGGATGAGATCATTTATATGAACCAAAAAGATGGCACATTCAAAGATGCAGCGAAGGATCTGTTGAAACACACTTCACATTCGGCGATGGGAAATGATGTCGTTGATCTGAATAATGACGGCTATGATGAGATCATCGCTTTGGATATGCTTCCGGAAGGGAATTATCGTCAAAAGAGACTACTGGGAGAGACAAATTATACGATGTATCTCAACAACGAGCGCTTTGGATACTCCTATCAGTACGTCCGCAATACCTTACAATTGAACAATGGCATCGACAGTACAGATGCTCCAAAGTATTCTGAAATTTCATTGTTCTCTGGGATTTCTGCTACCGACTGGAGTTGGACGCCTCTGGTAGCTGATTTTGACCATGATGGCTTTCGCGATATCATCGTCACAAATGGTTTTCCAAGAGATGTAACTGATCACGACTTTATCGACTATAAGGCGGACGCCCAGACCTACGCTTCGGCACAAATGATGTTGGATCAAATTCCATCCATCAAGTTGCCCAACTATGCCTTTAAGAACAACGGAGACATGACATTTAGTGATTTGACCACTGAATGGGGTCTTTCTGCTCCCTCTTATTCCAATGGTGCTGCATATGCAGATTTGGATAATGACGGCGATCTTGATTTTGTGGTCAATAATATTAATGATTCACTATTCATCTATCGAAATGAGGCAAATCACCAGACTGAAGATTTTGCTTACCTGGCAATCGACCTGAAAGGTCACCCTTCGAATCCGGATGGGCTTGGTACGCAGATCACCATTGAGACGGATAGCGGGACACTCTACCACGAACATTCTGTCTACAGGGGATATTTGTCATCATATTCGAAAAATATTTTGATACCACTTGCTGAAAAAGATACGCTCTCCAGGATAACAATAGCATGGCCTGATCAGTCAATATCTGAATTGAGAGAGGTCCCTTCCAACCAGCTTCTTCAGGTTGACTATAATTCAATGGCTCGAAGTACTTCTGACGATCAGGGATCGGAAATTGCTGCGCTTTTTGAAAAAAACTCAACGATAGAATTGGGACACGTTGAAGATGACTATATCGACTATAATGTTCAGCCTTTACTTCCCCATAAATTATCTCAATATGGTCCGTCTTTGACGGTAGGGGATATCAATGGAGACCAACTGGATGATGTTTATATCGGAGGATCCACATTTTTCAATGGATATTTTGTCCTTCAAAAAGAAAACGGGGTATTCGAGATCGATAGTCTGTTGATCAATGATCCAAGAGCCGAAGAATCGGGAGCACTGATATTTGACGCAGAAGGAGACGGGGACAATGACATCTTTATTGCCAGCGGAAGTTATGAGTTGAATGAGGGCGATACTGCACTACAGGATCGCTTAATAATTAACAATAACGGGACTTTGGAGATCGCTGAATCAGCCTTGCCTGAATACTATTCTAATGCTACGAATATCAGAGGTGCCGATTTTGATCGAGACGGTGATATCGACTTGTTCATTTGTGGTCGTGTCGTAACAGGCGACTATCCGAAAGCTGCGAATGCCTATCTTCTGGAAAACCAGTCTGACGGCTCTTCACCTCGTTTTGTCTTCTCTGCAGCTATACCCGGATTGGAGGGAATAGGTATGATCACAGATGCAATTTGGACGGACTATAACAACGACCAAAGACTGGATATAATCCTGGTGGGTGAATTTGAATCCATCATATTTTTTAAAAATACCGGTGATGGTTTCCAACGGGAGGTTCAGGAAGGAGTATCTGCACAAAGAGGATTCTGGAACAGTATCAGCGGCGGAGATCTAGACAATGACGGCGATACGGATTATATTGTTGGCAACCTCGGTACCAATACGTATGTCGATATTTCCAGCCAATATCCCTATCGAATTTATGTCAATGATTTTGATAAAAACGGATCATCTGATGCCCTGCCATTTGCTTTTTTCAAGGACGAAGAAGGAGGTTATAAGGAGTATCCTTTTGTGTCCAGGATGGATTTTGCAAAAGAAATCAATGAGATCAGAAAACGACTTCCCTCGTACAGTTTATATGCCCAGGCAGATGTGAATACATTGATTACGAAAGAGACCATGAAAGAGACAGAGGTATACGAAGTCAATTTTCCTTATTCCTCCATCTTATGGAATGAGGATGGTGTATTCAGGTTGGAGGCACTTCCTCCGGAGGCACAACTTGCGCCGGTCTTCGGAACGATCATCCTTGATTTTGATCAGAATGGATTTCAAGATATTCTTTTGACTGGAAATGATTTTGGAAATGAACTGGTCTTTGGAAGAATGGATGCATTAAATGGATTGCTTCTATTGAACCACGGCGGCGGATCATTCCAGGTCATTAAATCAAAGAAATCCGGAATATACACGCCTGGTGATGGAAAGTCATTGGCTCTGATTCAATGGGATCGTCAATTGTCGGTTATATCCGGGGCTAACAAGGGAAACATTGAATTGCATACGATCCAAACTGACCTCGACAATTTTGAACTTCAACAAAATGATCAGAGTATCACCTACACTGTTGACAATGTACAATATGTGAGAGAAGTATTTTTGAATTCAGGGTTTTTATCGCAAGGTTCAGGAAGGGTAGTTGTCCCGCAAAATGCCACATCCATTACGGTGACGAACTCAGTTGGAAAGACAAGAAAATTAGACAGGACAGAATAATAGAAATGATGGATCGATCCCAACTCACCCTGATCGGATTTTCATTGTCAATTTTCTTTGGAGCAAGTTTTATTTTGTCCTGTGATCGTTCAGTTTTAGGAATAGAGGCACCTAAGGTGGTTCGCACCTATTGCGTTGGCTGCCATCTCACTCCTGACCCAAAGTCTTTGACCAAGCAAATGTGGGCCGAATCAGTGCTTCCGGCGATGTCTGAATATTTTGTGTGGACAGCCCCATCAAAATATCCCTATGCAAATAGCAGCATATCCAACCAAAGAGCTAAGTACCAGATTACTGATGAAGAATGGACATCCATATTGGACTTCTATGTCCAGAATGGTCTGGAAGATGTCAATATTCGCAATTCTGATGAATGGCCGATTCAAAAACATTTTGATGAAATTCCAATTTCGTTGTCGGCCGGTGTCCCTGATGTCACAGCAATAACGATTACACAATCGAATGATCTCTTCGTTGGTTCGAGCGGAACACTTCTGAAAATCAATGATCAGTTTACCTTGGATCGAAGTGTATTTATAGGTAGTGAGATCACACACATTTATGATTATAGCCCGTCAGAACTCTACGTTGTTAGTTCGAGGACAATCGACCCGCATGAAGGACCATATGGAAAGGTGGATATGCTCAATACGGAACAGGATTCTTTTCAGACGATCATTGAGCAATTGAGGAGACCTGTCCAGGTATTTAAAGATGACAATGAGCTCTTTGTGTCCCAATTTGGTTTCTATACCGGCAAATTTACCAGGCATGACATTGACAGTAATTTCCAATCCGAGGCGATTCACAATTTACCCGGGACATACAGGATTCGAAAGATGAAATTGTACAAGAATCAACCGGAACAATTAGTCATTTCTTTGAGCCAGGCGCAGGAAGGTGTTTTCGTCATCGAACAAATTAAATCCGGGTACCGTCTTTCACCCCTGGTGCGCTATGGACCCGAACATGGATTGAGCGACATGGACATCTATGATTTAAATGGAGATGGATTAGACGATCTCCTTACAGCAAATGGTGATAATGCAGACAGCTCTGTACAACCCAAGGACTATCATGGCATCAGGGTATATGTCAATAAGGGGAAACGGAACTTTGAGGAAATATATTCACTACCTCTTTATGGGGCTACCCAGGCCAGGTTTGTCGATATCAATGCAGATGGAAATATGGACATTTTAGCCAGTTGTTATTTTGCAGAACATCGATCAAGACGACTCGTTGCTCTAATCAATATGGGTGATAACATTCAGTTTCAGACCCATCAGTTCAACCTGGGCCATACGGGTAGATGGATGGTACTTGAAACTGGTGATATAGATGGAGATGGAGACAGTGACGCCGTATTGGGTGCCTACGAAAAAGGGCCTATGGCAAATCAATCGCAAAATCCCCAAACTTCCAATGATCTTCTCGTGCTCAGAAATAATGCTGTGAGATGAACTACAGTTCTTATCAATTGTTCTATTTTGCATGATCCTGACGCCCCCGTACGCTTTTCAAGGGAAGAATTGGAATCATTAAGATTGTATGAACGAACTTAAATCGAAACTCTTAGGGAGGATTCTTATTTGCCTCCTGGTATTGACCTTTTTTAAGTTGACAGGTCAAAACTCAGATTTACAACAAGTACAATTCGGATCTGAATCTGCAGCTACATCGGAAACCTATCAGTTGTCTGGAAATATTATCGATAAGAACTCAGGAGAAATTATCATCGGTGCAGCTTTCAATGTGGACAATTTGCTTGGGGGAACCGTTTCAGATGAAAATGGAAATTTCACTATTGACTTGAAAAGAGGAAGGTCAAAGATGGAAGTCTCATACCTGGGATATACAACGTTGCTCATTGAAATCGAGATTTACGAAGATGCCGTTTTGAATATCGAATTACAGAGCCTCGCTGTCGAATTGGATCAAGTGGTCATTCAAGGCCAATCTCAAACAGAGAACATCGAATCGGTGATCTCCGGGGTCGAACGACTGGACATTGAGCGATTGTCACAAAGAACCCAGTTGATGGGAGAGTTGGACGTATTGCGGAGTATCCAGTCCCTGTCGGGGGTAACCAGTGTTGGTGATGGCGCCTCAGGGTTCAATGTGAGGGGCGGAAATGCAGATGAAAACCTGATTCTTCAGGATGATGCATTGATTATCAATCCAGCTCATACGCTTGGATTTTTCTCATTGTTTCATCCCGACTTGATCCGATCGGTTGAATTATACAAGGGCAATCAACCCGCCTATTATGGGGGCAGGCTTTCTTCTGTGCTCCAGGTGGACTTGCGTGAAGGAAGCCGCGAGAATTACGAATTCCAGGGAGGAGTAGGTATGGCCGCTTCCCGTCTGACTTTTGAAGGACCCATTCAAAAGGGAAAGAGTTCATTTATTGTTGGTGGAAGAGTCAGCTATATGGATTACCTGCTCAACATGGTCAAAAATATCAATGTTAAGAGAAGCAAGACCATTTTTTATGATATGACCGTGAAGGCGGATGCACGCCTCTCGGACAAGACCAAGGTGGGCATATCATCATTTATCAGCAGCGATGAGTTTCAGTTTGGCGAGGAGGTGAACTTCGACTACCAGACAAAGACCGCTTCAGGATATATCAACCAGTTGATTTCCAATCGGTGGAATCTCAGGGCTATTGTCAATATCGGGGATTACGAAAGTTCGTTATTTGATATCCAGGGAAATGATCTCTCAAGATTTACAAATGGTGTCCGCTATCTGAGGGGTGCCTTAAGAAATTTTATTGATGTCAATGAGTCGATCAATATCGTTGCAGGAGCTGAATACAATAAGTATACAGTACGACCGGGGCGCCTGGATCCTGAGGGGCCTGAGTCCACCGCAGTGACCCAGATCCTGGAAGACGAACAAGGAGCTGCCATTACCCCTTTCGTTCAGCTTGAATTGAAATTGAATGATGCCATCAATATCTATGGTGGCTTGCGATATACGAATTATTCAAATTTGGGTCCGGGACAGGTTCCTGTCTACCTGGACGGCGTTCCAAGGTCTGCCACAAGTTTGAGTGAGATCCAATCATTCAATGACGGTTCGATAGTGAGCTATACGGGTTGGGAACCTCGGGTCTCGATCAATTACAAAATGAGTGAACAAAATGCTTTGAAAATCGGCTATAACCGGGGATTCCAATATTTAAATCAATTGTCCAATACAGCATCAGCGACACCTGTTGATATTTGGAAATTATCAGATACCTACATCGCTCCCCAGGTTGCCGATAATTATAATCTGGGATGGTTTTCCAATTTCAATGAAAACAAATTTGAGAGTTCACTGGAAGTCTTTTATAAGGATCAGAAGACCATTGTTGAATACAGGGATTTTGCAGATTTATTGTTGAATGATTTCCTTGAGCGGGAAGTAGTCGAAGGAGTGGGTCGTTCGTACGGCGTAGAAGCGAATTTCAAAAAGACAAGAGGTGATTTCAAATATGAAATTAATTACACCTATTCAAGATCCGAAAGAAGGGTAGAGGCTACAGCGATACAAAATGCGATTAATAATGGAGATTGGTACCCATCCAATTACGACAAGCCACATTCCCTGAATATGAATTTGTCCAGGCAATTTGGTCCCAGGTCAAACCTTTCGGTCAACTTTACCTACAGCACCGGCCGACCGATCACTGCACCTGTGGGCAATTTTGCGGTTGATAATATTTTGAATGTTCCGATTTTCAGTCAAAGAAATCAATTTAGAATTCCGGATTACCACCGGTTGGATATAGCATATACAATTGGTCCATTCGGAAATGAAAATTCTCAGAATAAACTGACTATATCGGTTTATAATTTGTACGGCCGTCGCAACGCATATTCCGTCTTTTTCAGACAGCTGCCGTTTCAGAGTTTGAGTGTCCAGCGTATTGCGACATTGGGTTCCATTTTTCCAGCTATCACTTATAATTTTAATTTCAAATGATCCATAGAAACCGAGCATATATCTTTTTACTTGTCCTGTTAGGTCTATTTGTTTCATGCATTGATGAAATTACGCTTGATGTAGATAGTGACGAACAGTTTGTTATTGTCAATGGATTGGTAGCAGATCAACCTGGCGAATATTCTGTAACTGTAGATTATAGCCCGATCATCGGGGTTGGGAATGACAATATCCTGGTACCGATTTCTGAAGCGAGGGTAGAAGTGGTCGGTGATAATTCGGACCGTTTTACCTTTAGCGAAGTTCAGGATGACGCAGGACGTTACATGGCAAATCTTCCCGGATTACAACGAGGAGTGGCCTATCATATTGAAGTTGCTATTCCCGATGGTACAATCATCCGGAGTGAGCCTCAAATGATTCCCAAATCTACTGTTGAAATAGACACAATAGACTTCGAAGTGATCAATGTGGAATTTATCAATGAATCCGGAAATGTGGCGACAAGGGAGTATGTAGAGATTTATGCCAATACATTGCCGGTCCAGAATGACGGATACGTCCGATGGCGGGTGACGGGAGAATACGATATCGTTGAGAAGTATTTTGGCATTCTCAATCCGCGTCATTGTTATGTCAAGGAAAACATTGATATCAATAATATTGTCGTTGCGGATTTAGAAGATTACAGTGGAGGCGTCATTGATAAAGAACCGTTGGTTCGATTGCCTATGGATTCGAGGTTTCATATTTTGTATCTGTTTAATGTCTTTCAGTATACCATGTCGGAACACGAATATAATTACTGGGCGCGCATCCGGCAATTGATCGATGTGGAGGGGACCTTGTTTGATCCTCCACCGGGTGTTTTGAATGGAAATCTCGTGAGCACCAGTGACCCCAATCAGCGCATCCAGGGATATTTTTCAGTGGTGAGTCAGTCCTTCCAGCGAAGATTTGTCAATATTAGTGAACGAGGTTTTTTTGCCGACACCGATTGCGAATCCCGCCCCAGGGCCAATAACCCCGAGAAATGTGTAGACTGTACGACTTTACCCAGGAGTACCCTTGTCAAACCGGATTATTGGTTGTTCTAGACAAGGAGTTTATACCCCTTGGAGGGGCCCGGCTCATCACTCAACTTTTTAGGCTGAGCAGCGCCGAAGCCTTGTCGGGTGATGACTTTATGTGCGTGGCATGAGGTTTCGTCACAATTCTTGATTTCAAGAATATGCGCCAAAACCAATAATCCTTCTCAAAATTCCACCGAGGGTTGCGTGCTTCGCACTTACCCTGGCTACAGATATTTCGCCCCTACGGGGCTTTTAAATCATTAGTCTTTGGTTTTTGGAGTTTGGAAGTTGACTGCAGGGCGTGGTTGCATCACTCGACTTAAGGTTGGGTGCTTGCTCCGCCTATGGCGAGATGACTTGATGTGCGTGGGATAAGGTTTTGTCACAATTCTTGATTTCAAGAATATGCGCCAAAACCAATGCTGGCCATTGCAATTCCGCCGAGAGTTACTGTAAGTGCCTGAAATAAGTTGACCGTTTGAAATTTACAGTTCCAGGTTAACTATTGCCATCGTATTTTTACAATACAAATTCCTAACATGCAAGTAAGTGCCTATGCCGCCAGGGAAAAAGGTGGTGAATTGACTCCGTTCTCTTATGAGTTAGGCCCTATCGGAGCCGAACAAGTTGATATCAAGGTGATGTATTGCGGTCTTTGTCATTCGGACTTGAGTATGATCAACGATGACTGGGGAATGACTGAATACCCTCTGGTGCCCGGTCATGAGATCGTGGGAGAGGTGATCGCCACAGGTGAGGCAGTCAAAAATATCAGAATTGGAGACAAAGTGGGTATGGGATGGTTTTCTGCGTCTTGTATGAGCTGTCAGATATGCATGGATGGAGCACACCACCTGTGCAATCAAACCGAAGCAACCATCGTGGGAAGACATGGTGGCTTTGCAGATATGGTCCGCGGGCATTGGTCATGGGCGATTCCGCTTCCGCAAGGCATTGATCTGAGTAAGGCCGGTCCCTTGTTCTGCGGCGGAATTACCGTCTTTAATCCGATTGTCCTGGCTGGTGTACAACCTACGGATTCAGCAGGAGTAATCGGTATTGGCGGTCTGGGACATATGGCACTGAAGTTTTTAAAATATTGGGGTTGTGAAGTCATTGCATTTTCTTCCAACCCGGAAAAGAAGGAAGAAATTCTAGCCATGGGAGCGACAAGGGTGATCAGTTCCAAAGATCCTGAAGCATTGAAGTCCATACAAGGAAGTCTTAAATTCATCCTGAATACGACCAATGTCAACCTGGACTGGACGTCCTATTTAAGAACTTTGTCGCCAAAAGGCAGGCTCCATCATGTTGGTGCTGTTTTGGAACCAATGGCCATCCCGGCTTTTGGCTTGATTGGTGGAGAAAAATCAATCGGGGGCAGCCCTTTAGGAAGTCCTGCATTGAATAGAACGATGCTTGATTTTTGTGTACGTCATGATATTTATCCGACGGTCGAGGAGTTTCCGATGATCAAAGTAAACGAAGCACTACAACATCTTAAAGAAGGCAAGGCACGTTTTCGAATCGTCCTAAAAAATTAACTGCTGGATCTATAGCATAAAGGATAAAGAACTTTAAGTGAACTACAAAGATCTTCCAAAAATTGAATTGCACCTGCCCCTGGATTGCTCCTTAAGTTTTGATGTCGTCCAAAAAATTGATCCGACAATATCTTTGAAAGAATACAATGAGTCTTTCATCGCTCCATCTAAATGTACTGACCTGGCAGATTATATTCAAAGAGCGGTAAAGGGTTATGAATTAATGCAGACAAAAGAGCAACTAAGATGGGTGACCGATGATTTATTCAAACAACTCGATGATGACAATGTTATCTATGCAGAAATTCGATTTGCACCTTTGCTACACACTCTAAAAGGGCTTTCACCAGAACAGGCTGTCGAAACTGTAAATCATACCGTAGATGAATGCATTCAGAAATATAACATTGAGGCAGGGATCATCTTATGTACGTTAAGGCACTTCAATGAACAACAAAGTTCAGAGACGGTACAGCTGGTCAAAAAATACAGGGGTAGTCATGTTGTAGGATTTGATATAGCAGCCGATGAAGCAGGTTTCCCAATTGATAATCACATCAGGGCATTTCATTTTGCAAAAGAGCACAATATCAACTGTACAGCTCATGTAGGAGAAGCAAAAGGCCCGGAAAGTGTATGGGAGACACTCCGCCATTTTCATCCTTCGAGAATCGGCCATGGTGTCAGAAGTGCGGAGGATGAGCGATTACTTTCTTTTTTAAAAGAAAAAAATATTCATTTGGAAGTATGTCCCACCAGCAACATTCAAGTAAATGTGTTTGAAAAAATCGAGGATCACTCCGCGGACATGATCTATAATTTTGGTATTTCGATGAGTTTAAATACTGATGCACGAACCATCTCAGACGTAACACTTACAGATGAATACAACTTGATGGAACGGGTTTTTCATTGGAAAAAATCTCATTTTTTAAGATGTAATCTGGAAGCCATCGACCACTCATTTGCAAGTGATGGGATCAAAGAGAAATTAAAGTCACAAATAGAAAAGGGGTATTCAAGCATTTGATTTTTATATGGGATGTATTGTTATTCGGATCTTCGGGAGGGTATAGCCTATTCGCATGAAAATATTAATCATTGGAGGTACGGGATTCGTCGGACGACATTTGCAAACTGAACTGAGCAATGAGCATGAACTGATCATTTTTCATCGGGGTGAAAAAGTTACAGATGTGAGGCATCAGTCCATTCTTGGTGACCGGAAAGAACTGGCAGTACACCGGGATCATTTTGCCAGGATCCAGCCTGACGTAGTTATTGATTTTTAGTAGCTTACTTTCCGGAAGATGCAGAGAGATTAATTTCGACATTCAGGCAGACACCAATAAAGTGATCCTGATCAGCAGTGGTGATGTCTATCGGACATAAGAAGACATATAAAGAAATTGAGATCATCAATCAATTGAGAGAATTGACGCAGTGGAATGGGAAAATTCTTATCACCCGTGAAACGAAAAAAGTGCCATTTAATTTTGATCAGCATCTCGTAATGGATACGAATAAAATCAGACAAAGATTGGGATACACAGAAGAATACAGTTTTGAAGAAGGATTAAAAAGAACCATTGAATTTCAAAGGAATCAAAAGTACTATGAACAGGCCAATTAATTTTCGTTACAGCACTTACCAATACCTAATCACGAACACTCATGGAAAAACACGAATGGCGAAAACAAGAAAGGAATTTCTACTTGCCAAAACGGCAACCGGAAGTCATTGAGGTACCTGAATTTCAGTTTGTTACAATTAAAGGAGAAGGGAGTCCGTATACCGAATATTTTTCCGATTGTATTGCCGCATTGTACAGCGTCTCATATGCGATTAAAATGACTGCAAAAAAAATGGAACCTAAACCCATAGGTCATTTTGATTATACGGTCTATCCCCTGGAAGGTATTTGGGACCTGAATGAAGAGGCAAAAAGAAATTATGACGGCCGGATCAATAAAGATGACTTCGTATATCGATTGATGATTCGGCAACCACAGTTTGTCGACCAAAGATTCTTTATAGACATGGTCGAATTAACTAAACATAAAAAACCAAATCCTTTGCTGGATGAACTGAAATTTGAAAATATTACCGACGGAAAATGCATCCAGATGCTACACATAGGAAGCTATGATGATGAACCGGCAAGTTTTAAACAAATGGAGGATTTTGCCCATGACAACGAATTGGAGAGGATATCGAAAGTTCACCGAGAGATCTATCTCTCAGATTTCAGAAAGGTAGCCCCGGAAAAGCTAAAAACCGTGCTGAGATTCAGGGTCCGGCAAAGTGTGTGAGCCTGCATCTCGGCAGGCTGGTTTGGGGTTGGGTGTGAGTTTTCAAGGGGTTGAAACCCCTTGGATTGAATGTACGACTATTAGTGACTTTCAACGGGTTTCACCCCATTGACCAAAAAGGATCCTTCAACCAATTCTCATAACTTTTATTCTGCCTGGCGGGAGCGAAAGTAACAGTGATGTCAAATAGATGATTAATCCATAAACTGTGGTTATCATAGATACCAAAGACCAAAGAAATCACATCTCCCATCCTTCCCTGTAATCCCGTTTGAGGTACCGGTTTGCACTTTTTACATTCGTGACTTTCTGGGTATTCGCGTCGTATTCCAAATACTTTTTAGAGCGTAGTGCAACAGCTCCCAAATTGATCATTTCCGTCACAGGTCCGGCATATCGGAAACTGCCCGGTGACTCTTCCCCCGACCGGATGGCACGGATCCAAACATTGGATCGTCTTTCCGGCTGTTCAGCCGAAGGAGATTTATCACCGGTATAAGCATCCATCTTGCTTTGTGGAAGAATCCGTGGGTTTTCTCCCTGAAAGCCTGCCAGGATCTTGCCGTCATCACCGGCAAATAGCATACCTTCTGCAGCAAAGTCTTCTCCCGCTTCCAGGAGTTCTTCAGGTGGAAATGGTTTCATACCGCCGTCATACCAGTACAGGTCAAAGGCCGGCAGAGATTCCTGGGCATCAAACTGAAATTTAATCATACATGTATATGGAAAGGCGGCATTATTGAAAACCGGCACGCACACCTGGTTATTTGTCGATCGCGTCCCGCTGCCATAGGCTTTGACATTTTTAGGCGCCTTATTGATCCCTAATTCCCTGAATAATGGGAATAAGCTGTAGTGCCCCATGTCTGCGATACTCCCTCCACCAAAGTCGTACCAGCCCCTGAATACATTGTGCGTGTAGTTAAGATGATACGGACGGTCCTTTTCGGGACCCAACCATAATTTCCAGTTGAAGCCGTAGGGAATAGGCATTTCTTCTTCAAATGCTTTTGGGTATTGCGGCCAAACAGGACGAACACTCCAATTATGGATTTCTTTCAAGTTGCCAATGACACCTGCCTCAATCCAACTCTTAATGAGTCTGTAATTGGGTTTGTCGTCATAAGCCAGTAAATGAGTCCGAACGTCATATTCCCTGGCTGCATTGATGACTTTCATTCCTTCTTCCAGGCGATTGGATATTGGTTTGTGGGTAATCACGTGGATTCCTTTTTTCATGGCATCCATGGCTATACAACCATGTGTATGATCGGGAGTCATGATTTTGACCACATCTATGTCCGGCTCTTCCTCCAGCAGTTTTCTGTAATCTTCATATGCCGTGCAACCCTTATACGTCCCTGATGCTTTGTCCTTGGCGTAGAAACGGTTCACAAAATCCAGACCGACCTCCCTACCGCCTGGTATCCCTTTGATAAACTTACCCCAGGAATCGTCCCCGAGTGTTTTTCGTATGGTATTTTTTACGCGAAGCGTTGACCAGTCCTTATAATCCGTTGTATATCGATTGACATCACAAACAGCTACCACTTGAATGTCTTCATTTTCCAGCATTCGTGGCATTTCATAGATCCCTTGGGTACCGCATCCGATATTGGCGACGAGCACCTTGTCTGAAGGAGGAACATATCCTTTTCCCAGGACATTTCTTGGTACGATTGTAAAGACCGCAGCCGTAGAGGTCACATCATTGATGAATTTTCTGCGCTTTATAGACTTCTTTTTTTTCATGGTGGTTATTGATTAGAAGGATTATTCGAGAGGTAAAGCTGGAATTATTAATTACCTCTCAATTTATAAAATTTGGATTGAAATCACTTAGGGAGTTCTTGACTCCTCAGATCCAATTATGCGGATTCACCCCTGTAAAAGAATCGATACAACATCGGGACCATGACTATGCTCGCCATCGTCCCAAAGATTAGTCCGCCGATCACAGCCACTGCAAGGGGGCGCTGCAATTCTGCTCCCAGACCTGTGGAAAATAGAATGGGAATCATGGCTAATATGGTGGTCACAGAGGTCATCAGAATGGGTCTAATCCTTCTCTCTGAGCCATCGATGATCGCTTGATTCAAAGACATACCGGATTTGATGTTATTGTTGATTATATCAATTTTAAGAATGGCATCATTAACATCAATGCCGCTCATGATGATGATCCCAATGATGGCAACTATATTTAATGATTGTCCTGTCAAATGAAGGGCCAGCAAGGCTCCCAATATTCCAACCGGCAGAGTAAGGGCTACAATAAAGGGTTGAATAAATGATTCAAATTGTGCTGCTAGAATCAAAAACAAGAGAAGAAAAACAACGCCACCCACTAACTTCATTTCATTTTGTAAAGCCAATTGACTGAAATATGCCCCACTGAATTGGACGCTGTACTCAGGGTGATCCTTAACTACTTCCCTGATCCCATTGACTACTTCCTCATCATATTTGTCAAATGGTATGGTAAGGCATTCCCCTGATCGAATCGAGGTAATGTCTTTATAATCCTGGAATACTGCAAGGTCCACAAAGGCTTGAATAGGAATCATCATTCGATCCCGATTCAAGACTTGGGCAGATTCCATGAGTGATCCGATGTCATTCATTTCAAGACTATTGCTGATCTGAATCGGGATGAATTCGTCATTGCCTCTAAGTTGTGATACTTCGTTATTGCGCAAAAGAAATTTCAATCGATTGATCAACATGTTATAATCAATATTGTAGCGGATGAGGTTTTCCTGGTTGATCCTGATTCCCAGGTACCTGTCCAATGGCGGCACCTTGATCTCATCGTAATTGGATTGTAAAGCACTAAAGAGTGTTTCCACCTCTTCGAATTTGGGGAAATTTACCTGGGAAGTCGATTGCAAGTGTGCAAAGAGATCGTATTTGTCCTGGTTAAAAATCCGGTCAAACACATTGGACAAAGGAACGATGCCATAGGATGCGTCCGGGTATAACCGGTGAAAAAGAGACTCGATATTCTCCCGAATGTGTACGATATCTGAAGCATCATTTAAACTCAAAATCACCTCAGATTCATTCATGTGCTGTGGCTCTTCGACCAGGAAAAATTGTAGTTCTCCCAGATAGCATGTGGCTTTTTGAATCCACGGTGCGATATGATCTTTCAAATGCAGGTAGCGATCATTATTTTCCTCCAACGAAAGTTGCTCATTCCAATCAATGGACAATGTATAATCCATCCTTGTCATTTCAGGAAAGGCACTTTTTTGAATGGATCTAAATGGGAAAAAGCAACCAAAGCCCAGTAATAGAAATATGGGTATCAAAATAGAGCGGTATCGAAGAAGCCACTTGATTAAATGAGCATGACCCCTATGAACGATTGATTTGCCACCTGGTCTATTGGAATTCAGCATTAAATTGGCGAACACCGGCAAAATGAAATATGAAACCAGTATCGAACAAGTCAATGCCAAAGCTATGGAAATGGCCTGATCGTAAAAAAGCACACCAGCCAGACCACTTAACAGGATCATAGGAAGGAAAACAGAACTCGTTGTCAATGCCGAACTGACCAAAGGACGAATGACTTCATTGGTACCTTCAGAACAAGCAAGAGACAATTCCATTTCATGGTTCTTTTGCTTTATATTCTCAATAATTATAATAGCATTATCTATCATTAATCCTACCCCAAGGATCAGACCGGCAAGTGAAATAATGTTGATGGAAATATCAAACAAGTAAAATCCGAATAACGTAAGTACAAGTCCCAGTGGAATAGAAATGATGATCAAAAGAGGCAAACGCCAATCCCTGAAAAAAACGAACATAATGATAGCTGCAAATCCCAAGCCATATAGAAGGGAGGTCCTTAAATTTTCGATGGAGACTTCAAGAATATTGGATTGATCATTGGACAGATGAAATTCAATTTCGGGATGTTGCAATGCCAGGTCCTTAAATAAGGTGTCAATAGCACTTCTCAATTCATAGTTGTTGGCATCCGATTTACGTCGTACGGCAAGACTAATACCTTCATGCCGGTCAAAATAGAAGGCCCCTCTTCTTTGCTTCTGACTGTTATAAACAGTTGCTATATCTTTGAGTTGATATACCCGATCATTGATATTTACAAATAATTCTTCTATATCGCTCTTATTGACCAGCTTCGAAGAAAGTTCGACGTTGTACTGATAAGCTCCATCTTTCAGAATAATATTTCCCAATTGGATATTGGCATTTACTATGGCTGACCTCAACTGCTGATCATCGATGTTAAAAGCTGTCATTATTTCCCGATTGGGAATGACGACCACTTCCGCTTCGGCAAAGCCATGCATGTCAACAAAGGCGATTTGTGGTATCTGTTCTAATCTTTTTCTGACTGTTCTCTTAATGAAATTAGAGAAATCCACATCTGAGAATTGTTCATTATCTCTTGGGAATATGTCCACATAAAAAACGGGGATGTCTGATATATTGGATTTGATGACCCTTGGTCTTTCAAGTTCGTCAGGGAGTAGGTGCATGATCTGGTCCATCTTCTCATTGATTTCAATGGATGACAGATCCGTGTTGACACCAAAATCCAGCTGTAATTCGATTATTGCAGACCCGTTTCGGGTACGGCTTGAGATGTCTTTAAGATCATTGACTTGCATCAACTGTTGACGAATAGAACGGACAACAGTAGATTCGAGCGTCCGACTGTCCAGTTGAGGAGCTGAGATCTGAACCGTAATATTGGGTATGGGTATATCCGGCAGTAGGGCAACGGGAATGTCACGGACGAATACGAGGCTGACCACTACTATAGCAATGGTGCTCATAATCGCACCAATCGGTCTCTGTATCAGGAATTGCAGCATGCCTTATTTCCGAAATGTCGAATGTGGAATGGGTGATTAGGCATGTTGATCCGAGTCAAGAGAATAATTATTTAATCGAGGATGATAGTTGTTCTTCATTGACGACAACACGCGCATCGTGATCCAAATTGAGATTACCCCTGACAATGATAAGATCATCTTTGCCCAGTCCTTCACTAATGGCTAATTCATTGTCGTTTTCGTGGGCAACGGTTACATAGTTCCACTTAGCCAGTTCTTCATCGGGTTCATAAGTAAATACTACCTGTCGATTGGATCTCAGGACCAGTGCTTCCTTGGGGATAACGATCATCGGTTTTGAATCTTTTAATATTTCAACTTTGATTTTCATACCGTGGTAGAGTCGACTTTTAGATCCTTTGATCCTTGCTTTGATATTTAGCAGGCCATTATCCGAAACCACGGGATTGATCCGTGAAATGACTCCAACCATCATTTTATCTGGCTGAGATATAGGGTAGATGTTTATTTTCTGCCCGTTTGAAATATTGGACAGGGTCGTTTCAAGGACATCAAATTCGGCCTCCAGAGAATTGTAATCGATGAGGGTACAAATGACCTCTCCCTGCGTCACTACCTGGTGTTGGCGGACTTGTACATCTGCGACCATTCCATCGAAAGGAGCCAGGACTTTCATCTTGCTTTTTTGAAATTGCAACTCGGCCAGTTGTTGCTGGAATTTATTGATACCCGATTTGATTCGGATATATTCCAATTGTTCCGTGCTGATCGTACTATCGACACCGAATTCACCTCCTGAGAGTAATATTCTTTCATTTATGTCGAGCTGCGCGGTTTCAATGTCTGAAAGAAGCAGGCGTTCCTGGTGCTCGATTTCTTCCTGGTTTAGTTGGGCTATGATCTCTCCTGAATTGATTTGAGAGCCGTTGCGTAAGTCAAACTGAGTGAGGATTCCTCCTCTTTCGAACTTTAGATCTACTTTGTTATGAGCTTGAATGGTTCCATTGACAACGATCTTCTGCTCCATGGACTTGAATACTGCGGGTACGTAGGAAATTTCGGTTGAAAGCGGTGTATTGTTGGGGAGAGGGTCACTGACAGACTCAGTAGATTCTTTGGGTACAGTGTGATAGCATGCCGGGAATAGGCTGATCAAACCGATCAAATATATGATCTGCCACGGTTTATACATGATTTAAAGATACTTACTATTTGTTCAAAGGCATTTAACGCACTTCCATTATATCCAATTATAGGTGAAAAGAAGGGTTTTTACTGGTATTTCCCCTGTGGGACAAGGAGGGCTGAAAGGTTTTGGAAGATTTTGATTGATTTTGGGACTTTTTTTCAGTATTTGTTGATAGTTGATAGTTGATAGTTGATAGTTGGAAGGTTTTGCATCATTTTGAAAGATAATTTTACTCTTTATTTACTCATTTATGAGATTTGATAATTTTGTTGATACAAAGTTTCAAACAAGAATCAAGAGTTAACATAAGTTCACCTCCGTTTATAAACTATTAGTATAAGATGATCAGATTAAGTCGTGCTTACTTCAATTAACGACGATTTGTAACCTCTGAAACTGCGAATGAATGAAAAGATTAGATTATTTGACATCTGGTTCTAAAATTTATAGTCTACTTGTAATTTTCGCATCAACTAATTTTCTTTTTACCAGTTGTCGACATCATTCTAAATCTGATATCTCAAATACCACTCTACCTGTTCGGTTCATTGATACGATTCTGCTGGATTTTCCAAGCACTCCGAACATCCTGGATGTAGATTTTAATCGTAAATTAATATTGTTTGAAGATGAGATTGATCGTAAAATATTTATCACTGACTTACGAGGGAATTTAAAAGGAGTTAATGATTTTTATGGGAATAACAAGGGTCAATTTACATCTTTTATAAATTCTGCGGGCTTTACTAATGACTCAACCTATTTAGTTGTCAATAAGGAGGGTTATTTTGAGTACAGCCTGTCACATAAATTTATAAAATCTGACAGAGTCGATAGTTTTGTTCGGACCCCAAATTTTAATCGTAAATTGTATTTTGCTGATTTTGAAGAGGGGAGATATGCTCTTCATTCATTTTTAGCGTCATTCGATCTTCTAAAATTGGCAGATACAGATCCTTTACTATGGCCCTATCAATCGTTTAGAAATCTTACGATCAGGGACTTGAAACTTGATACGTCTATAGTGAAGATCGGTCTCCCGGATGAATATGAAACGGAATTTTATCAATCTTTTTTTGATTTCATTGTTCACATAGATCCTGATGAAGATTTAATCTTGGCTATCTTCAATCCTTTGCCTTCCATATTTACATATACTTATGAACTTTCTCCTAGATTGGTAGAAAGAATAGATCTAAATCCTCGGAATTTTAACGGACCAAAGCACTATCAATCGATAATCGCTGATAGAGCCTTAAATAGCCGTTTTGCAAGAATATTCTCTTCTAATTCATATTTCTACATATTGTATAGTAACGGTATCTCCGAAGAATACAGTGAAGAATTGGAGGGTCCTGATATGATAAGAAAATCGCTTGAAAGCTATACCAGTTCATTGATATTATTCAATAAGAATATGAAGTATTTGAGCGAATATAAAATACCCAAAGAGATGGGTTATTTACAAGCCGTCTCACCTCAGGATGAATTGTTCTTTTTACCTAACCCTCATATAAATGAGAAGCGGGATTATTCTATTCTACCAGTGGCCAAATTAAAATTGTAATTATGAATTATTTAAAGAGGGCTTTTTGTGTTTTAGTAATGTTAATTGCTTTTCAAGTGTCCTCATTTGCATACGAGTGTTGCGTTTCTGCAGGAGTTATGATCACTCCTAATGCCTGGTATTCAATTTGTTTGCAGGGAACAGAAAGCCATTGTTGTACTTGCGAATGTAATGGATCGGGCGTTAGTTGTCCACATCAAGAGCCTTTTAACGGATTTTAGAGTGAGCATTATGTGTCTCCATTTATTTCTCAAGCCTGTCAGGGTGATATTTATGTTTGTGATTATGACTATTGGGAAGCAGTTTTTGAAGCAATTCATAATTGTAATGATGGAGATGAATTTACCTTGATTTCAATTGATTGTGATTAAGCAAATCTTTTAATTTTGTATTGGACACGATACGACTTTTGTATCGTGTCTGATTTTTATTTATTTCTATCAAAGGAATATTCCGAAAGGTATTCTTTATCGTATTTAACTTGGTTTATGACTACCAACAGATCTGAGTGTTTCTTATTTTTTGTTTTGATATTATTCATTCTCATTGTCTCGTGTGTCTCAGCAACAACTTCGGATCGAAAATTCTCTGAATCATCGATGTCTATTAATATAAAGGCAAATGATCTGTCCAATACTTTGGACTGGAAAATAGTAAAGTGGAATGGCAGAAAGGTATTTACGTACTACGACTACAATTTACATCAGATTTTATTTTATGATACGGATAATTATGAGCTTCTAAATAGTATTCAACTTCAGCATGAAGGCCCGGATCAGGTAAGAATAAATAGTTTTGTTTTGATGGATTCTCTGGTCGCATGTATCGGTCAAAAAAACGTTTACTATGTAGATCAGTATGGTAAGGTTATCGGCAAACTGAAATTTTCTGATATAGATCACATAAGTGGCATTGCGGAGAATATGGACTTAATAAAACCAAATTCCTTTTTCTTTGATGGCATTTCAGATCAGTTTCCTAGTCATATGTATCCTTTTGTCGGGTATTCTTCAGACGACCAATCAGGAGAATTGATTACTGCATATGCAAATTTGGTTAGTAGACAAATAGAATATTTTAGATTACCTCAAGTTCCATCTTATCATGAAAAATTGAATTATCTGAAGAAATATTTAGTTCTATATAAGAATTTCGTACCCTATCTCAGTTTTATTGATGACAAAATCTATATCAGTTTTCCTCTCTCAGGAGAGCTATGCAGTTGTGTATATGAGAATTGCGAAGAATGGGAATGCTATCTTCCGAATTCGATATTAAATCAGCATTTCAATTTAAACTTGTCTTATAATAATGATATCGAGTCATTGAAAAGAATGACTGAAGGGAATCCTCATTTTGGATCATTGCATTATGATAGATACAGGAACAAGTTTATTCGGGTATCCTGGTTGCCTAAAACTGATGAGCATCATCGGTCTATTATATCAGTCTATAGTGAAAACCTCGATTTAGAATTTGAACAGGAAATCCCCAAAGGCGTTGTGCCTAAAAGATTGTCTATACAAGAAGAAGGATTGTTCTTTAAAGAAAGAGCTGAGGAGGAAGATCAATTGGCCTTTAGAATATTTTCTTATCAGTAAATATCAATATTAATTGAAATAGACGTATAACTAATGAAATTAATTGCGTCGTGATATGAACTAAATTGATTCATTGAAATATAAATTACGTGCGATAGCATCAACAGTGAGGAATTATATATTCAGTTATTTACTAAAGAGGAAAGATTGATGAGCCTCGTTGGAGATTAGAGAATTTATAACATTTAGATGCCAATAAAACGAAGATGAATTTTTGGATATTTAGTATAGAACAGATTCTAAAGGAGGATCAGTTAAACAATGAATCAGATCTTCAAAAATAAAGGGTGAAAAAGATCGTAAATTTAAAAATGATCATCAATACCTCTTGAATATATATTCGTTTTACCTAGGCCAAACAGTGACTTTATTTCATCTACCTGTTGCGGAGGAATTAGGTTTCCTCGAATTTCTAAAGAACTTGATTTAATTTTCCTTCTAAGCGTACTATAGGATACACCTAATTCTTCTGCTATTTGCAGACGGGTTTTAAATTCATGTACGGGCATGGAAACTAGCTTTAAACAATTGCTGTCTAAATCGGAGTGTCATCAAAATATATATTTTTCATTATATATTGCAATGACTCAGATAGTGTTTAATCTTTTTTGACAATTATTTGCTTAGGTTATTAGTTTTCCTCTAAGTATTTACCATAGTAATTATGAAATGGTTATGTCTATATTGAAATTTGCCAGATAAAGAATGAAACTCCCCAATTTTTCGGTGATCCTTTTGGCCTTTGCGGTATCTGCACTTGGATTATTACTCGTTCCTCGATTGGAGTTCAATTTTGTTCCTCAAAATCAAAAGAACAGTATACAGGTTTATTTTAGTTTTCCGAATGCAAATCCCAGGCAGGTAGAAGAAGTCATTACAACTCCCATTGAGGCAAGTATCAGCCTTGTGCAGGGTATACATTCTGTTAAATCCATATCCAGGTATGGTGGTGGTTTTATCTCTGCCGAAATAGACGAAGGTTCCAATATGGATTTCATCCGCTATGAAATCTCAGGAATACTCAGACAAATTTACCCGCATCTTCCGAGGGAAGTGCCCTTTCCTTTCGTCAGGTTAAATGATTCTGAGAAGCAGATGCTGGATCCTGTCCTGATGACCTATACGTTGTCGGGTCCATTTGATGCTTCGCAGGTTTTCCAAATTGCACGTGACCGTATTGCTCCGGAATTGGGATCGGCCCATAGTCTTGAGCGGGTGGATGTCTTAGGTGCCAATGAGGAGGAGTGGGTGATCAACTACGATCCTGATCAATTACAATTGCTGGGTATTTCCCCAATTCTCGTTCAGCAGTCAATTTTGGATATCATCTCCTCCGAATCCTTTTCATACCAGCTTTATGATGATAGTTATCTCTATGTACGATCTGAACCCGGCCAGATTGTGGAGCTGAAAGAACAATCCATTCAATTAAAAGATGAGATCATTCCTTTAACAGATTTGATTCAAATATCCAGGAAGGAAGCTTTGCCCAATCATTTTTATCGCATTAATGGAAAGAATAGTGTTCGCCTGAACCTTATTCCAAGAAGCAATGCTAATCACCTGGATCTTGCAAGAAGAATCCGAAAAGAGATCATTGCTGTAAATAAATCACTTCCTGAAGGTTATGAACTTCATCTTGAATATGATTCAACACGGTATATTGATCGCGAATTAGATAAAATACAAGCGAGATCTGCCTGGTCTTTGGGTATCCTGTTCTTCCTTGTTGTTCTTGCTTACAGACGTTGGCTAGACCTGGGAATTATTTTTTCAAGTCTGCTCATCAATCTTGCAGTTGCTGTCATTTTGTATGATTGGTTTGATGTTCAACTCAACTTATATGCCCTGGCTGCGATTACAATTTCGTTTGGGATCATTATTGATAATACGATTATCATGTCCCATCATTTTCAAAAACATAACAACATCCATGTCTTCAGACCACTGCTGACTGCCACTCTGACGACGCTTTCAGCCCTCCTCGTCCTGCTGGCCCTTCCTGATGAACTTAAGTTTGAACTAATGGACTTTTCAAAAGTATTGTCCGTTAATCTGACACTTTCACTGGTCATTTGTTTATTGGTAGTACCTGCTATGATCAGACATTGGCGAGGAAAGCGCAGTAATCTAAGGACTCGAAATTTCAATTCGGAAAGCTTTCTCTTCCGTATAAATAAGATGTATAACCATATGGTATTTCAAATGAGAAAGTTACGGAAGTTGGCAATAGTGGCTATCATTCTACTCTTTGGGCTTCCGGTGTTTATGCTTCCAAACAAAGTGGAAGGTTGGAATTGGTATAACCAGAGTCTGGGGTCAGATTATTACGTTGAAAATGTAAAACCCTGGGTGAACAGAATTCTGGGAGGCACATCTCGGTTATTCTCTCTCTATGTATATGAAGGAAGTGGATATCGGTCTCCTGAAGAGACCAAATTGTATGTGAATTGCTCCTTGCCGGAAGGAAGCACGATTGAACAGATGAATGATGTTATGTCAAAGATGGAGACGTATATTGATTCCTATATCGATCGAATAAGCACTTATGTGACCAATGTGTCAAGTGGACAGAGATCTTCGATTGTCATTTCCTTTGAGGAGGGTATTTCCTCATCTTTTCCTTTCATTTTGAAAAGTCGATTACAATCCTTTGCCATTGATATGGGTGGTGCCACCTGGAATATTTATGGGGTAGGCAAGGCATTCAGTAATGCTTCCGGTAGCAATCCACCTCGATTTAAAGTGATGTTCAGAGGATATAATAAAGAGGAAATAAATCGACAGACAGGGCTTTTTACAAAATTGCTTTTAGAACACCCCAGGATAAGAGAAGTGGACCAGGATGCCAATCTGAATTGGTGGGAAAAGAATAAATACAAGTATGTGCTCAGTATGGATCGGTCCCAAGCTGCCTATGCCAATGTCGATCTCAGTGATTTAAAGGAGCAGATCATGCCTTTCAGCCAGGAAAGAAGTTTTATAGGAATTGGACAAGATAACATTCCGATCAAAATAGCTGCAGCTCGTCCGGGGAAAATGGACTTATGGCAATTGGAAGAAACGTATCGATATCAGGACAGTATTCCAATAAACTTTAAGGAATTTGTATCACTCGACAAATCCATCATGGCCAATAGCATCCATAAAGAGAACCAGGAATATTTGCAGATGTTGGAATTTGAGTATACAGGTTCAGCTCGTTTTGGTCAGCGCTACCTGGATGAATGCCTTGCTCAGTTTGCTCCTACACTTCCTCTCGGATATTCTGTAACTCAATCGTCCTTTTCGTTTTGGGGTGGTCAGGAGCAAAGAAAATATGGTCTTCTATTATTGGTGATCGTATCCATATTTTTTATCTGCAGTATTCATTTTGAATCGCTAAAAGCGGCCGGATGGATTATTTTACTCATACCGCTCTCCTACATTGGCATATTCATTACTTTTTACTGTTTTGATTTTCCGTTTGACCAGGGTGGCTATGTTTCATTTTTGCTAGTTAGCGGTTTGGTTGTGAATGCTTTGATTATTATTCTATCCGATTACTATAGATTCAAAAAACAGTGGCCCCGGAGACGACCTATCGATTTATACCTGCGGGCCTTCCGTTATAAGAGCACTCCGGTTTTTCTAACAATTATCTCTACTGCAGTGGGTTTGTTGCCTTTTACGATGCACGGCAGCCAGGAGGTTTTTTGGTTTTCACTGGCAGTAGGAACAATCGGCGGATTGGTATTTTCCATTTTTGTAATTCTGTTTATAGTGCCTCTGTTTATTGGAACGACTACCAACCTGCCTGAATGAGATATTTTGAAAAAGAACAACTCCCGAATAAACTGTAATTCCTAATTTTCTATCGATTTGATTTGACTCTGGTTGATTTTGGTGGATTTTGGCTAAATTTTAATGCTGGGTTTGCTAACGTATCTCTATAATTTTACATGTGATATTTCAATCATTTAATCACCAATCTAAATTCAAGTTGAAGAGATATGAAAAGATTTATAATTAACAGACACAACTTTTGCCGTTTCTTGAAAATAGCCACGTTTACAACAAGTTTGATGGTTTCTTTTAATGTTTTTGGACAAGGTACATACGCATGGACAAGATATACGTATAGCGCGGTCGTATCACAGGGAGGAAGTAGTTCGAATACATGCTATCTGCCTCGAACTGAAACATGTATGAATTATTCGGTCGGAGGTAACGTATCATGGGGTACAAGCAGTGGAGCTGGTATCAATGTAATGGTTTCACCAAGCTCAACAAAGTGTTGGGGAGGAGGGAGTAGTACTACTTGTCGGGATAGACGTTGTGATGGAAACTATTATACAAAAACATGTTATCAAAATGGCTATGAGTGTAGCACTTATTGTCATCAAACGAATACACAAACATGCCACGCGTGTCCTCCTGGTGGTGGGTAGAAAGAATTCATGATTCTACGGTTCATCTAAGTACAGATTAATTTAATTCGTTTACCTTGATTTTTATAAAATAGATTAAAGTGCCATTTAGAATATTTGTAGCATTGATAATTACGGCTATTTTGGTTAGTTGTGGGAGTGATAGTCATAAGGATGATGACGCCTTGATTGTAGAAGGGGATCCTTACATTTCTACGATTCCGATTGATATGGAGATTATTAATATTGCTGATGATGGTCTCATTGAGTTGGAAATTGATAATGTTATACTTTTTTCAGATAAGGTAGTAGTTGTCTCGAGTAGCTATAGTTCTGTCTATATACTAGACCGGAAAACCGGGGAAATTGATATTAAATTAACACCGGAAATTGAGGGTGATCCAAATTGTTTTAACTCACCAGATCGTGTTACTAAACTAGATGATGCACATTTTGAGGTTTATGACAGTGTGCCAGGAATCTTATACCTGTATTCTAAATATGGAAAGCTATTAAGTAAGGTCAGAATGCCTTTTCATTATAGAAATATTTATACTTTAAACGATAGTATGGATCTAGTGTCTGTAGCAGGCATGAATAATTCTCATTTGAGTATAGACTCTATTGCTCTAGTTGATATCGATTTCTTTATTACAAAAAATGGGATACCCCATAAGATTCTTGGATCTACTCCAGCGGGTTTGGGATATATGACTGATCATACTGTTCCCAGGAATTTTTTCGAATGGAATGAAACAGATGTTTACTATTTCCATCCTTATACTGATACAATATATATTTTCAGTCCAAATTTTAAATTGAAAAAGAAAAGAATTGATTTCTCTAATGTTGGTGTATTCGCTAACCTGAGATTAAATAATCAAATCGAGGAGAGGATGGATTATGTCGAAAGACATGGCTTGGTTTGGATGTCTGGGTTTTATAAAAGTAAGGACAAGATATATATTCGATATGCTAAAAATAGCAAAGAAAATTTATTTATATATGATACAACTTTGAAATCCGAAATATATCATTCCGGATTCCTAAGATTGAAGGGAATGAAAGATATAGGCTGGGCACCAAGTTATTACGTAGATGAAGACCAATTTGCAACAATAGTCCCCTATTTTTTGCTGAATGAAATGATTGAATCTCCGGAAGTATCTGATAAAAGCAAGAACAAACTTATCCAAATGCTTGCCGAAAAAGACATCTATGTACAAAATAAGGACTTCAAGGATTCCAGGGAAATGTTTGCATATAACCCGGCTCTTTTCATATTTAAAATAAAATAGTTGCAGGCCTGGCAAACCATTTGGATTTCCAAATCCAATACGTACAGGTATAATCCCTATTCCTGGCCCAATCCGCACATTTGGCTTTGTACGATGGCCTTCAGTGCACATACAATTGCAAAGCACTACCCGGTCAATTTAATGACTGATAGGTTTACCAAATCAGTCCTGGTAGATCGATTAAAATTTCCATATGACCGAATTAAGTATTCACTGGATACATTTCATACGCCATATCCCAAAATATGGGCACTGCGAAAGATCTTTTCATATGCGCAGCATAAACAGGCATTTCTAAATATTGACAATGATGTATACATTGGAAAACGTTTATTCGAAAATATCGACACACCTGTTTTGTTTGCACAGAATTTTGAGCACAAGTTCGAGATTTACAAAAGAGTTATTCAAAGCTATTTGAGTTTTAATCCGAAACCAGATGACTTGACGACATATTTGAAAAGCTCGGAATGGGGTGGTTCAAATCTTGGGGTAGCTGGTGGGAAGTGCTCTGAATTTTATAAAGAGTTGTATGAACTGGTCTCTGCTGTTCTTTTTAAAAATGAGCGTTTTTATAAGTACAATACTGCCAGTGATCTCAGTATTTTTTGTGAACAGTTGCTCTTTACCTATTTAGCTAAGAAGATGCGGTACGGTGTCCATTACTTATATGATCAGGTAGAGGAGCGTGATACATCTTTTTTTCAGGATATATTTTCTTTTCAACATTCGGTGGATTATGTCCATATTATGGGTGCTAAAAATTGCCCTGAGCTTGGAGAGAGGTTGTCTTTCTTGTTGCATTGTGAAAACAGGGAATTGTTTGACCGCTGTCATTCTTTCGTTCAGAGAAAATATTCTTTTGGCATAGATCGATATGTGTATGCTCATCGCTACGAGCAGGCTCGTCGTATTTCGAAGAGCATCAGTAAATCGTTTGGAAACAAGCGTGCCTCCAACTGTCCGGTGTCCTTTCGAAAAGAAATAAAGATGTTTGCTCGCTGGATCAATGAAACGAATCCTCCCGTCGGTTTTGATGAGTTATTTGAATCTCAGTGGAAAAGAAATTCATTCCGTTATGCCCACCTGGCATCTGATCAGGACTTGCGATCAGGGAACATTTCAATTTTAGATCAAGATCTTCTCTTTACACATAAGTACGATCTCCTGTCAATGGATAAAATGCCAAAATCTTGGATTGCGCACAATTTGGACCTTTATTTCAGGCCCGGTATATATGCCAAAGTTGTGATGCATTATTCGAGATGCATAGACCTCTATAAGACATCGTTACTCGAATATAGAATCCTCAAGTTGATCAATAATAACGACAGAGTCCCATATATAAAACTGGAAGAACTCATTCGGGATAATAAAGGGACCTTGCTAAAAACTATCCGTCAATTAATCGGCTTGGGATTGATACGACTTTATCCATAGGAAACACCGTGTTTTTCAGCAATCTGCTGTCAGGTCCTGAGCAGTTTCTTGTTCATCCTTTCTAATATTTAATGAATGATTCACCTGGCAATTAGAGAGGTAACTTTTATTTTTTAATAAATATTTCATATTCAAACGTCATCTTTCCGGACCTTCTATCATTCGGATGGTTATCCGATTGATGTCCATTGCATACGATCCTGAAATCCTGAGAGCCTTTAATTTTAAAATATCTCGCCCTTTTTCCAATACCAAATTTCCAACTTTCATCTTTTTAAAATCCTTTACATACGACTCAATCCTTGGCACACGGTCTTCGTCCATTCCTTTCAATAGTGGTTCATGAGGCTCTGTAATAGTAAATTCCAATGATTGATCCATCAGGGAAAGGGAGATTTCAGACCCGGTCTCTCCTGCCGAACAGGTATAGTGTATATAGAATTCATAGGTCCCGGACGTTAAGACTTCAACTTCCCAGGTAATGCTGTCTTTAGTAGACTCCCAACTGGTGAAATAAGAGTCATTAGGATACCGATTAGACCGCTGAATATTGCCATGTGGGATGCCATCCCGTGCAGGTAAGTTGTCGGCAGAAGAAAAACTATATCCTATCGGAAAAGGACGATCATCCTGATCGGGAAGTTCTGAAGCCACAGAGTCCGTCCAATCATTTTTTAAGCGCATTAAAGAATCTTTTAGGCCTGTTTGCTGCAAGGCAAGATCCTGTTTTTGTCCTGGGTCATTGACCATATCAAAAAGTCTGTTTTCGTGATCCAGGCGATATTGCTGGGTTCTGACCGAAGTGCGATCACGCCAGTGCTGGATGAGATACCGATCAGGCCAATTTGCATCAGTCTGTTGCAACAGAGGAACGAGGCTTTTTCCGTCTATTTGCGAGAGCTTATTATTGATCCCACATAATTCGAGAAGGGTAGGCGCGAGGTCAATGGCTGCGGCAATGTGATTAATGACCGTTCCTTCGGAAAGATGATGTTTCCATCTTACGAATAAAGGGGATCTAACTCCACCTTCATCTGTGGATCCCTTCCGGCCCTTCATACCACCATTCCATCTGATCCCATTTGGACCATTATCTGTCATATACAAGATAATCGTTTGGTCATCGATCTGATGTTGTTCCAGTGCATCAAAGATTCGGCCGACATTCCAATCGATATTCGCTACCATTGCCAATGCGGCCCTGGCATGGTTCTGCTGATTGGGATTTTCCGGAACATCCAATAACTGTTGATCAGCGAATTGTCCCCACCATCGATCCGGCACTTGCATGGGGCTGTGGGGCGTATTATAAGAAAGATGTAGAAAAAAGGGCCGATCCTGGTTGGTCATGAATTCAATAGCACGTGAGGTCAGGTCATCCGGGAGATAACCTTCCCCGCGTATTTCCAATCCATTATAATCCAGGGGAGGATCAAAATAATGGCCCCAATGTCCTGAGGTAAATCCGTAAAATTCCTCGAATCCCCGGCTATTCGGGTGATAAGGTCGTTGACTTCCGCTATGCCACTTTCCAAAGTAGCCCGTTGCATATCCGGCATTTAAAAAAGTCTCGGATATCAATGTTTCATCCAGATCAATTCTTTCACCACCGGCGGAGGTGGATCGTACACCTGTTCGCAGGTGGTATCGACCCGTAAGAATCTCAGCGCGTGTTGGAGAGCATACGGGCTGAACATAAAAGTGAGTAAATGATACCCCTTCACTGGCAATACGGTCGATATTGGGAGTCAGGAGATCCGGATTGCCATGAAAACTAAGATCACCCCAACCCTGGTCATCTGCAAGAATGATCAAAACATTCGGTTGACCGCTTTTCTTTTCCTGCCCGCATGAAATGATCAGGCAGATGGTCGCGATCATTATGACAAACCATTTGTGAATGGAACAGATATGAAGTGGGTACGAGGACATTATTGGATCACTTATTGCACTACATCTAAAATTAAACAACAAGCATCAGATAAATGATGATCCGGACATTCATATTCTGTCTTTTCACAGGAAGCTTTTGTCATGGGCAGATTGTCAATATAGAACAGCTGAGATTGGAAAACAAGAATTCGGGGCTATACGGAAGTTTGTCGGCCAATGTAAATATTCAAAGGAATACAAGAAATCTATTGAATCTAAAATTGGGGGGTCATCTGAATAAGGTCTATGATAAAAATCAACTGATCTTAAAAGGAGAGTTAGGCTTTGCACAATCAGGAAATATCGATCGGACGATAGAAGACGATATAGATTTTTCGAATGACGGATTTTTACACCTCAGGTATACGCAAGCTGTAGATACGAGTAGAACTGTTTCCTGGGAATATTTTACCCAGATTCAATACAATAAATTGACCAGGATCGATAGTCGGTTATTAGTTGGTTCAGGACCAAGATTTCAATTGACCAAATTTGACAATGCCCTCTTTCACTGGGGGTTGATTTTGATGTACGAACGAGAACAAATTTTCGAAGAAGATATCCTGAACAGTGATGTACGGGTAAGCTCTTATTTCTCTTTCAACTTAAAACCCCAATCAACGGTGTCATTTGTTTCTACAACCTATGTCCAGCCCAGGATTATGAGTTGGTCAGACTATCGGCTATTGACAGACAATATTTTGCAATTGGGGATTACCGACAAATTAGAACTGCAGATCAGCATACGCCTCACGTATGACAGAGAGCCTCCGACAGGTCTTCCGAACCTGATCTACAACATGTTCAACGGATTGAGGTATAAGTTCCAACCCAAGAAAGTGAAACCCGTTAAGAAGAGCCCTTTAGTCTTTTGATTTCACATGACTCATACAGTCTTTAATAATCTCCAAGGATGATTGTAGCAGTCTTTCAGATGGCTCTGGAATCATCGGGCTTACCCTCATAAATTCTACTGAATAATCCTCGTTTACAATTATATTACATGACATTATCCAAACTTCTTTTCTCATGCAGAAAACCATCCTGATTTTCTTCCTGCTTTTTGTATTCGCCTGTAAAGATCCCTTGGTGCGAGAAATGATTGAGGACTCAAATCTGATTGATTCGTACCTGACTGAAAGATCACCCGGTATGGTCCAAATCAATGATGAAATCGTCATCAGGTTCAAGAATCGTTATCAAATCGATTCGGAGCAAATCGAACAAGCTGTGCGTATTCAGCCCCAAATTAAAGGCCAATATTCTCTACCGGATGACCATACGATTATCTTCAAGCCTGAAGAACATTTTGAATATGACCAGGAATATTCAATCGGAATAGACCTAGGCAAGATTATAGAACTGAGCCCTGAAGTATCTGAGAGACTCATTCTCAACTTTAAGACCGAACCACTACGGTTCAACCTGGTCAACTGTTACTACAAGCTGAATGCCGAAGGCGAACAGATCATGGCCACTATTAGGGGAGAAATTATCACCAGTCAAATGATCAGTGGTGCGACCATTGAACAGTTGTTGAGGATTCAGCCAGGATTACCTGAACTCTCGGTTTCCTGGGAACATAATGAGCAAGGTACTGTCCATAATTTTGAAATTTCCGGGATTGAACAGCAGGCAAGTGATCGGGAAATTGAGGTTGTCTTCAGCGGTGAACCCCTTCCGGGGGATTTTGTGGCAGAACGCCAATTTGTAATCCGTGGAGCAGATCAATTTTCGCTGGAAGACGTGTTTGTTGTAAACCGACCCTCCCGTCAGATCAATCTTATCTTTTCCCAGCCTTTGAATCCAAATCAAGACCTGCAGGGAATGATTCGGATTGATGAATCTGACGAAGACATCCGAACACAGATCGATGGAAACGAACTTACGATTTATCCCCGTGGTGACATCAGCGGACAATTCGATCTGTCACTATCTAAGAACATTGAATCTTTTAACGGAGCAATACTGCAAGAGTCTGTTGAACAATCATTGATGATGGAAGCACTCAGGCCGCAATTGCGCTTAGCAAACTCCGGGGTCATCGTACCCTCCGGTGGTCAATTGACCTTCCCTTTTGAAGCTGTGAATATTGATACGGTAGATCTCGAAATATTCAAGATTTTCGATCAAAATGTTCTTCAATTTCTGCAAGACAATGCCATGGGAGGTGATTATAATTTAGAACAGGTTGGCAAGATTGTTTTACAGGAGAAAGTAGCGATCGGACCTTCCTCTGAATTCTTTAACCAATGGCGATCCATTGCCCTGGACCTGGATGAATATTTTCAAGCTGATCCCGATGCCATCTACCAGGTGCGGTTGGGATTCAGACCATCTTACGTCCTCATTGAATGCCCGGGACAGGTCGACGGTTATATTCCGCCCGCTGAAGGAGGTTCTATCATGGAATACAGGTTTTACGATTATGGCAGATGGGATGATCCCTGTTATCGCACATATTATAGTCCTGACCACTTTGTCCAAAGAAATGTCCTTCTTTCAAATGCCTCCGCAATTGTCAAACGCACCGGGGATGATACTTACCACATAGCTGCTACAGCGATCTCAGATGGAAGGCCCCTGACAAATGCAACCGTAGAATTCTACAACTACCAGAAAATGACGTTAGGATCCGTCTCCACTGACCAAAATGGACTGGCCGTATTGAAGGTCGGTGAGACTGCGGCATTTGTGACTGTCAGACATGCTGAAGGAACTTCCTATATCAATATCCTGGATGCAAATTCCAATAGTCTGAGTGATTTCGATACAGGTGGGAAAAAGTCTAAAAGTGGACTGGATGCTTTTCTATATTCGGACAGGGGTGTATATAGACCAGGTGACACCATCTTCATGCATCTTATGTTGGATGACAGCAAAATGAATCTGCCGGATGATCATCCTGTGGCCCTCGTCTTTCGCGATCCACAGGGAGTCATGAAATTCAGCCGGAATATCAATACTCATGAGGGGAGGATATACAGTTTTGTGATCCCCACCGATCAAAATGACAGAACCGGTATCTGGAATGCTTCGGTGACCATCGGGGGTGTCAATTTTTCGAAACGGATTCGAATTGAAACAATCAAACCTAACAGGTTACGGCTATCATTGCAGCAAGATCCGGTAATTGCATACAGCAGCCCAAATAGCAGAAAGATCCAAATCGCATCTTCATGGCTCCATGGTGCTCCCGCTTCCAATCTGAGAGCGCAAATCGATGTGCAATGGTCTTCAGTTTCACCGGACTTTGATCAACACAAGGCGTTCAATTTTGTCGACCCCGCACGGACAGTCGAATCTGGCCTTGTCACGATATTCAACAATACCCTTGATGAAAAAGGCACAGCCGAATTTGAGTTGGAATTGGATCCAAATGCTTCTTATCCTGCCATGCTCCATGGTAATGTGACCAGCCGTGCATTTGAGAAAGGCGGGGATTTTTCGGAAAACTACGCCCAGATCACCGTAAGTCCCTATGATCACTATGCAGGGGTGAACATTCCTGAAGACGAGTGGGGCATCGCATCGGTCAGGATCGGTGATCCCTTTATTGTGCAAGCTATTGTTGCCGATGAAAATGGAAAACCAACATCTGACAGAGAACTTTCTGTTGGGATCTATGATATTGATTGGCAATGGTGGTTTTATCGTGGACAGCGCTATCGCATCTATGAATTGAATAGTGCCGAACATACCGAGGCCATTCAAAGACTAACGGTGACAACAGAAAGTTCTGGTCAGGTCCAAATCCCCATAAACACAGATGACCTGGATTACGGAAGAAAGTTGATCAGGATCTGTGATAAGGCATCCGGTCATTGTACCGGGGGCTATTTCTATGCTTCCGGATGGAGTTCAGATATTTCATCTGACGAAAGAAACAGTCTGAGCAGACTGAATTTCCAATCTGACCAGCCGTCTTATTCCGTTGGTGATGATGTGACCCTGACCATTCCGTCGGAAGAGCATTCCAGAATTTTGATTTCAATAGAAGGTGAAGATGACATCCTGTTTCAGGAGTGGGTAGACGGACGTAGTGGAAGTATAAGCTACACGTTTCGTGCTGACGAAAAAATGGCACCTAACGTCTATGCCCATATCTCCCTTGTACAGCCATATGGTTTGCAAGACAACGATTTACCCATCCGCATGTATGGGGTAATACCGGTCATGGTAAATGATGAAAATAAAATCCTGCGTCCGCAAATTATCGCTCCCGATCAGATAGAACCAGAAACGGAATTCACAATTACTGTTCAGGAAGAAGACGGTAGGGACCTCGTTTATACCATTGCCATTGTCGATGAGGGTCTTCTTGATCTTACCAATTTCAAGACACCGGATCCTTCAACATATTTTTACGCAAAAAGATCCCTTGGAGTCACTACTTGGGATCTGTATGACGATATACTTTATGGTCCAAAGGGGACACCGGATAAAATCATCAGTATCGGAGGGGATGGTGAAACCGGGTCCGGCAAAGGCCGGAAAAAAGCGATCAGGTTCAAACCGGTGGTATTTTCCGCGGGTCCTTTTCGCCTGGGCAAAAATGACCGGAACACGCATTCATTTCACATGCCAAATTACCTGGGTTCCGTACGGGCAATGGTGGTTGCCCGGCGATCGGATTCATATGGAATGGCTGAACAATCCGCTACCGTTAAATCACCGCTCATGGTATTGCCGACGCTTCCTCGTGTATGGTCGCAAGGAGAAAAAATCAAGATTCCAGTCAGTGTATTTGCCATGGACGAGAGCGTTCGAAATGTGCGCGTTCAATTACAATCTACGAGACATCTTTATGTAACTGAAGATGTTCGCGAGGTACACTTCAGTCAACCAGGAGAGCAGGTGGTATATTTTGATGCCACGATAGGTGAGGAGTTAGGCGTGGCCAAAGTCGAAGTTATAGCGACCAGTGGCACCCATGAGTCCAGTCAACGGGTAGAAATTGATGTTCGCAATCCAAACCCAGTCGTTACTAAAGACATCAGGGTTACGATTCAACCGGGGGAAAGAAAAACAATTCCATTTGAACTCGCAGGAGTGGCGGGTACGAATGCCGGCGTGTTGGAATTAAGCCGGATTCCTTCATTGAATCTTTCAGAACGAGTTGATTATCTCGTTGGCTATCCCTATGGATGTCTTGAGCAGACGACATCCTCATCCTTTGTTCAACTCTATCTGAAGGACTTGACGGATTATGTTTCCGATGAGGTTATTGACCGGAACATTAGAGCAGGTATCAGGCGAATTTCTAAAATGCGTCACAGAAATGGTGGATTCAAATATTGGCCCTCTTCTCGAGCAGATGTACATGAATGGTCATCTTCCTATGCAGGGCATTTTCTGATTGAAGCGAGAAATAAGGGATATTTTGTCGCTAACCATCTTTTGTCAAAATGGGCTGGGCATCAACGGAACCTGGCAAGAAAGTTTTCTGTGGACTCTGATCAAAACAGTTATCGGATTCAGCAGTCCTTATTGAACCAGGCATACAGGTTATATACCCTTTCGCTTTACGGGGCTCCTCAGTTGGGAGCGATGAATGCACTCCGGTCAGAGGAGAAGCTTTCCGATACGGGTAAATTCCTCCTGGCAGCAGCATATGCCATGAATAGTAAATCGAATATTGCATTGGACCTCATAAGGAATGCCGGTGTTACTGTGGAACCGTACAGGGACCTGGGAAGAACTTTTGGAAGCGAAGTGCGGGATATCAGTTTGATTGCCCAGGCCTTGAACTTGATGGACAGACAGAATCAATCTCTGTCATTGGTTAAAGAAATAGCAGAAAAGCTGAATTCGAGTCAGTGGTATAGTACTCAATCCATCGCCTTTGGCTTGCTTGCTGTCGGAAAGGCAACAGAAATCTTTGAAGATGATGAGATCAAGGCGGAAGTGAATCTTGAGAGTGAGGTCGTGCAAGTCCACTATAACAAGCCAGTTTTCACTATGTCGTTCGAACCTGATGACTTGAACAGCCGGAATGTGGAGGTGATGAATCAGTCTGAAAACGTCCTCTTTGCCTCCATTCAAAGTTCCGGACAACCTTCTGCTGAGTCAAGTCTTTCTATAGAGCCGGTCGACCAGCACATAAGCGTCGATGTGAGATACAAAAATCTCGATGGAAGTCGACTCGATATTTCCCGTTTGCAACAAGGGACCGATTTTTACGCAGAAGTTGAAATTACCAACCTGAATACCAGGGGAACCTACCTGGATGAAATTGCCCTTACTCAAATATTGCCAAGTGGCTGGGAAATAAGAAGTGGACGATTGAATCAATCGGATGGTGTTGTCCAGGATTCCTACGATTACAGGGACGTGCGCGATGACCGAGTCCTTACATTCTTCGACATGGGAAAGCGTAAGAAGTTTGCAATCTTGCTGAGTGCTGCCTATGAAGGAGACTATATTTTGCCGCCTGTTTACGTGGAGGCCATGTATGACAAGGAGGTACAGGCAACGACAAAGGGGCAAAGGGTGCACGTAACTGGTCATAACAGTTCTTTTTTGAATCAATGAGAAAATACAGATTATTCATAGTATACGCGCTCCTGGGATTGTGGCTGTGCAGACCACCTTCCACATCCTTTCTTGACCAGGACTATAGTATGGTGATCATTGATTCGGAGGGAGCACTTCTTTCAGCACAGATTGCCGATGATGGACAATGGAGATTTCCTGTCGTCGAGAATGTACCCACTAGGTTTGAAAAGGCACTGCTGACCTTCGAGGATAAGAGGTTTTATGCGCATCCAGGCTTTGATCCGATTGCCATCATTCGCGCAATCAAATTGAATATCATGCATCGAAGGATTGTAAGTGGAGCAAGCACACTGACGATGCAATTGGCCAGGATGGCAAGCAATCATAAGAAGCGAAGTTTATGGAATAAAATTTTGGAGACTCAACTGGCAGTGAGGATGGAAATTTGGCATTCCAAATGTCAGATCTTGAAGTGGTATGCATCTCTTTCTCCTTATGGAGGAAATGTAGTAGGTATCGAAGCGGCATCCTGGCGATATTTTGAAAAACAACCTGATCAATTGACCTGGGCGGAGTCTGCTACCCTGGCTGTCCTGCCCAATGCACCTTCACTTATCCATATCAACAAAAATCGATCAAGACTCTTGAAGAAAAGGAATGGCTTGCTGCATCGATTGTTCGAAAGAGGGATTATAGATCAAATGGAGTTAGAAGCTTCTCTGGCCGAACCTCTCCCTTCCGGGTTGTACAGGCTGCCTAATCATGCTTCACATTACCTGCAGTACAGGAAAAAACAACAGGGCATAGGAATGGTCGAAACGGATATCAGACCGGATCTGCAGGAGTCCATAGCCAGGATCTTAACCGAAGCCGGGTCGGGTTGGAAGGAAAATGAAATCCATAATGCCGCAGTTTTGATCCTTGATACACGTACAGCTCAGGTGCTTGCATATCATGGAAATATTCCAACGGCATCAGACGAACAAATGGTGGACATGGTACAAGCTCGGAGAAGCTCCGGTTCAATTCTCAAACCCCTTCTATATGCACATATGATCGATGAAGGAATCTCAAGTCCGACGCAACTTGCTCTTGATATTCCTACTTACATATCCGGCTTTTCACCGAGCAACTATAACAGAACATATAGCGGTGCTATTCATTCAGATCAGGCGCTACAAAAATCATTGAACATTCCAGCCGTACGGCAGCTACAAAGATTTGGGACCGATAAATTTTTGACCTACCTGAGAAAACACGGGTTTTCAACTTTTGACAAAACAGGAGACCACTATGGTTTGTCATTGATTTTGGGAGGAGGTGAAATTACACTGTGGGACCTGGCTCATGTCTATCAAAAAATGGGATCGATCTTGCTGAACGATCCGTCGAAAGAACAGCTGTTACGCAGGTCCGCCATATTTCAAACATTTGAGGCATTAAGGGGATTGAGGAGGCCGGACGAAGAAGGGGGTTGGCACCGTATGGAAAGCAGGGTCCCTGTGGCATGGAAGACGGGGACGAGTTTTGGTCACCGGGATGCATGGGCTCTCGGGATTACTCCTGAAGTCACAATTGCCACATGGGTTGGAAATGCGGATGGTGAAGGAAAAGAAGATATAATTGGCACCTCGACTGCAGGCCATTTGCTTTTTTCTGTCCTGGGTATCATGGATTTGAATACTATTTGGTTCGATCCACCATATGAGGAAATGGATTTTTTCAATGTATGTAACACCTCCGGTCATCTTGCCGGGATAAATTGTGATAAAACCACATCTACCTATTGGCCATTGATGACGCAGAGGACATCGGTCTGCCCCTATCATAAAAAGATATATGTCAATGCTGAAGGAACACGACGTATAACCAAGGAATGTTCGACCATTGAAAGGGAAGTGCGGACTTATTTTTCACTGCCACCCCAGGTATCTTTCTATTATAAAAAATATCATCCCGAATACCTTGAAATTCCTCCCCCGGCTTCGGGCTGTTCTGATTATTTGGCCAATGAATCGCTGCAATTTGTTTACCCGTTGTATCAGGATAAGATCTATTTACCAAAAGGCTTAAACCAGAATCAACAAGAATTAATTGCACAAGTATATCATCGGCAAGAGGAAGCCAGGTTATTCTGGTATATAGACAAACAATACCTTGGAGTCACGACCAAATTTCACAATATGAAAATCCGGCCGACTCCAGGTCAACACACAGTGACTGTTGTCGATCAATTTGGAGAAAAAGCTGAAGTACAGTTTGAAATTCTAGGTCCGGATAATGCAGGTTAAAGAAGAAAAAAGTGAACGTCGAAGAATTTCAATTGTATTGTGTGACAAAAAAGGCCGTTAGTGAGGAGTTTCCATTTGATGAGGTCACCATGGTCTTCAAGGTGATGGGAAAGATCTTTGCGATATGTCCGCTGGATGAAGTCGAAGCTCGTGTTCATCTCAAATGCGATCCTGAACGCGCTATCGAATTAAGAGAGCAGTACGAAGACATCTTTCCGGGATGGCACATGAATAAGAAACATTGGAATACCGTGTATTTGGAAAGATCTCTTCCGGACGCCCTGATCACCAAATTAATAGACCATTCATACGACCTTGTCGTTTCCGGATTATCTAAACGTCTGCAGGAAGAATATGAATGTGCGGAGTAGTGTCGTGCCAGGCTATCTATGCAGAAAAACTCGTTCCGCAGCCACAGGTATCTGATGCATTGGGATTGTTAAAGGTAAATCCCCTGTTGTTCAATCCTTCATGCCAGTCGATCTCCATCCCGATCAGGTAGATGCCATGAGCCTTTTCCATGAGTACCTTCATTCCTTCCCATTCGTAAATCTCATCTTTTTCTTTGACCACATCGAATCCAAGAACGTAGGTAAATCCCGAGCAGCCACCACCTTTTACCCCTATTCTCAATCCATGAGAATCATCAAGTGACTGTTCCTGCCTAATTCTCTTCAGTTGTTTCAATGCACTTTCTGAGATTCGAACCGGACTCTGAGCAACTACTTCTGCCATTTTGCATTATTTTGCTGTCATAACAAAGGAGAGACAAAGTTAGTTCATTGTCCTGTTTCCAATGCTATTTGTCACCTAAAGATTATTCAAACGATTCGTGGAAGTCATTCAAGTATTATTGGAAGTCATCAAGTATACCGTGCCGGCACTGGTGGTCTACTTTCTCATGAGACAGCTTTTAAAAGGGCAAATCATAACTGAACAACTCCGTATACAACGGGGAGTGACAAAAGAAACTTTGGCCTTGCGTCTGCAGGCATACGAGCGATTGATCCTGTTTTGTGAACGGATCAACCTGGTCAGTCTGATGATGCGATTGAATAGCGCGGAAATATCGTCAGAACATCTGAAGAATGCTATGCTCGTCTCGATCCAAAAGGAATTTGAACACAATCTGGCCCAACAGGTATATGTCTCGGGACAGCTGTGGGAAATGATCCAACTGCTCAAAGAAAAATCAATCTCTATCACCACCCAAAGTTTTATCAAGAATAAGGATCGGTCTAAAAAGCAATTTGAAGAGGAACTCGTGGAGCTTGGACAATCTCTGAATCAGAAGATGACCTCTAAGGTGAAAGAGGCTATTCGCAAGGAAGTAGCGATCTACTTTCAGTAAGTCCGGTATAAATGAAATGCTCTTGTGGCGCCCCTGATTCAAACGGGTACGGGATGGGGAAATATTTGAATCCCGCTTGAGTGTTGACTTGAAAATGAGATTTTTCTGGCTGATAAATTCTTCTAAAATGTCACATTTCGACATGTAAAAAAACCTTAATATCAACTGTAAAAAATTGGTAAATAATATATAAGTGATTGATAATCAAATGATCTTTTCAGTGCTTTTATTAAAAATCAGCAGCTTACACATAGGAGTAATGATTATGTTTAAACAATTGATTATTAATGACATATAATTACATATTACGATAAATAATATTTGAAACTTCTTCCGTTCTGATGCTCAAGATTTCCAGAATATTATCATCTTTGTTCTAAGCCGAGAAAAACTTCTCGCCATCCCAAAAACATTTTTCTGAGAGATATTTTTAATAGAGATTTAAGACCTGGAGTTGATGACTTTAGACCATGTTACCATTTGGGAAAACTGTCTTCAGACCATAAAGAAGAATATAAATACCCAAAGCTTCAAAACTTGGTTCGAACCAATTAAGCCGATAAAGCTCGAGGGAAGTGTGCTTACCATCCAGGTCCCCAATAATTTCTTTTACGAATGGCTCGAAGAAAATTATGTCGGTCTGCTTAAGAAAACCATTCGACAGGAGTTAGGGCAAAGTGCCAAACTTGAGTACCAAATCTTCGTCGAAGATCATACCAAGCCTTCCGTCTCCAGTTCTGTTTCAGGAAGAAAGTTTTATTCTCCACAACAGATTGCCAATCCATTTGTGATTCCGGGCATCAAAAAGCTCAAGGTAGATCCCCAACTGAATCACAAGTATCAATTTGATAATTTCATAGAAGGTGATTGCAACAAGCTGGCGAGAAGTGCCGGTAAGGCCATCGCTAAAAACCCTGGAGGGACAGCTTTCAATCCATTGGTGATTTATGGTGATGTGGGACTGGGGAAAACTCATCTTGCTCATGCAATTGGGAATGAAGTGTACAGCAAGTTTCCCAAAAAGAACACGGTCTATGTGAGCACTGAGCGATTCACCAACCAAATCATCGAAGCGATCAAGAAGAACTCTGTAAATGAGTTGGTGAATTTTTACCAGTCCATCGACGTGCTTATCGTAGACGACATTCAATTCCTCAGTGGGAAGATCAAAACCCAGGAAATATTCTTTAATATTTTCAATCAACTCCATCAATTGGGGAAACAAATAATCCTGACATCCGATCGTCCTCCAAAATCTCTTGAGGGTATCCAGGATCGATTGATTTCCAGGTTTAAGTGGGGACTTTCGGCAGATTTGCAGAGTCCGGACCTGGAGACTCGAATGGCTATTGTGTCTGCAAAACTTGATAAAGAAAAGGTGAATCTTCCCGATCAGATCGTTGAATTCATCAGTTATAATGTCAAAGACAATGTTCGGGAATTAGAGGGTGTACTCGTCTCATTGATCGCACAGGCTTCTCTCAACGACAAGGTCATTGACCTGCACCTGGCGAAGAGTGTTGTTGAAAACTTCGTATCCGGAGTTTCCAAGGAAATAACCATTGATAATATCAAACAATTAGTATCTGATCACCTGAAAGTGCCGGTAGAGAAAATACAAGGAAAAACACGGAAACGAGAGGTCGTCATGGCAAGACAACTCTCAATGTATCTTGCCAAGCATCATACGAATAGTTCGCTAAAGGCTATAGGTGATAATTTTGGCGGCAGAGATCATAGCACGGTCATTTATTCGTGTAAAACAGTCGAAGATCTGATCGATACAGATCCGCTCCTCAAAGATGCCCTGAATGAACTGGAAAGAAAGGTGAAGATGAGTCTGACCGGTATCAAAACCTGATATTTCCAAATCATAACATTCGTTAACCTTATCTTAAGCTTCAATTTTCAGCTATTTGCATAATATTTCTGTGCTAACTTCGTGTCTATTATCAATCTAACCGATCCAATCAATTTATTGAACTATGAGACTATTCTTATTTCTATTGACCGGAATCTTGTCAATTACTCTGTTTGAGGCCTGCAATATTGCGGGTGCATCAAGCAATAATTATGGTGTCACTGCCTATCAAACCACCCCTGAAGGACTGAGCTGGTATGCCATTGATGATCTTGACAAGATGAAAAATCTAAAAGACAAAAAAGTCCTTGTCGATCTCTACACCCATTGGTGTGGATGGTGTAAGGTCATGGATAAAAAGACGTTCACGGACCAGGAGGTAATTAACTACTTAAACGAAAACTTCGTCCTTGTCAAATTCAATGCTGAGCAAAGAGAGCCGGTAACATTCAGGGGAGAGACTTATGAGTGGATGCCGGCAGGAAGAAACGGTGTAAACAAGCTCGCATTTAAGTTGATGAGTGGCAGGATGGGTTATCCGACACTTGTATACCTGGACAGTAATCTGGACAAAATCAAGTCTTCTCCCGGTTATAAACGCCCGGACCAGCTATTGGCAGAACTTAGAGTGCTCTGATCTTTGCAGGGCGATTCTGTAGATCTCGTCTGTTTTGGTGAATTGATCTGGGATATTCTTCCCTCGGGAAGGGTAGCCGGTGGTGCTCCTTTCAACATTATCAACCGTGCAACAGCACTAGGCTTAAATGCACACCTTATTGGTAGCGTGGGCAATGATGAACTGGGCAATGAATTCCTTGATTTAATCCGCTTACGTGGTATATCAACCGGCTTCATACAAGTACACAATCATCTGCCGACAAGCAAGGTGACCGTTTCGGTAGATGAAAATGGAGAACCTGGATACCATTTTCTTTCTCCTGTTGCCTGGGATGATATTCTTTTGACTGAAGAGAATGTCCAATTGGTTGCCCGAAGTAAGGCATTCGTCTATAGCAGTCTTGCCCTGAGAGATGAGCGTTCGAGGGAGGTCGCATTTGCCCTTCTTCCCCATGCAAGTCTTAAAATATGTGATGTCAATCTAAGGACCGGTCAGTATGAGCCATCAACGATCATGAGAATGGTCAAAGCGGCAGATATTCTCAGAATGAATGAATTCGAGTTATCCAGGGTTGCTGAATGGCATGGAATCACATCATCTGATATCAGGGATCAGATGTCCGCATTAGACGAACTCTATCAATTCAAATGTATTATTTCCACCCTGGGAAGTGAGGGTGCAGTGGGTCTCCACCAGGGGAATTGGGTACAACAACCGGTGTTCAAGGTGAATGTGGTGGACACAGTGGGTTCCGGGGATGCGTTTCTGGCGTCTTTTATCTTCCAGTATCTACAAAACGCAGATATGGAAGACGCCCTCAGGTTTGCCTGTGCCGTTGGTGCAATTACGGCGTCTAAGAAAGGAGGAACGCCTGACATCTCATTCCGGGACATTGAAGAGATGCTGCATTCATAAATTGTGGTATAATAAGGAGCAGGCATTTCGCTTTCCTTTCATGTCTTGAATATAGTCTTATAAATCATTACAGTTATTCGCAATAGTCTTGCGGTTATCAGGTGACCTGGATTCTTTTCCTTGGGTACCGGTCATCGCATCTACCTTTATTCCCATAATCGTAACAGCATATGCATGGGGGTGCATATGCTGAATTTTCAAGGTGCTCAGGTTATTTTGTGAATGCTCTTGATCCGGACAATTAAAAGGATTCAATAAAAAAGGGCCTTACTGTGTAATGAGTAATGCCCTTATTATAATTACAATCTCATTCTATTTCACAACAACCATTGTTTTCGTATCAATTAATTCGCCGTCTACTATTAATGCATACATATAACTGCCCGTTGCCATCCTGTGCAAGTTCACCTTGATTTCGCCTTGTCCTTTATTTTCAAGATCTACTTCTTTCATGACCTGACCAGAAAGAGAAAAGAATCTAACAATGGCGTTTCCGGAATTCTCGGGAAGGTAGTATTTTATGATCGCCTCACTATTGGTAGGGTTAGGCATATTTTGAGAAATGTAAGCTTCCTCAAGTTCTACACTGTTTTCCAGGTCTACCTCTATTCGGTTCACCAATTCTTGATGAGAGGTTAGACCTTTGAGTTCTTGTAATTCCTGTTGTAGTTGTTGGATCATTGCCAAATGTTCATCCAATTGACTTTGAGCATCATCTCCATCAATCGTCGGGATCTCTTCCTCATCTTGACTTGGTGCAAAACTGCTTACACTCTGTGTAGTAGGGTCAACTTCTGTGAAAGACACTACTTCCTCGCCTAATACTTCTTTCACAGTCATATAGCTAACTGAAGCTTTGTTATTGTAGTAATTGTTATTGACAAACAAGTTCCAATCACTGCTTGACAAATAAGAATTCACAGCCCTGATGTCATAGGTTCGGGTGGCAGTTCCATTGGCATTCTCAAAATGGAAGACATGAATGTTATTGAGATCTCCTGCTCCTCCACTTGGGAAGGACACTTGCATATTTGTAACAACGTCGTTTAAAGACGTCGTAACCGTTGCATTACCATCCTTGAACACACCTATGGATCCACCGCTGCCACCATAGGAACTTGCGGCAACGACGGCTTCTATCACAATTATGGAATTGGCGTGCTGCGGTGTAATTGTAATGCTAAGGTCCTGGATTTGCCTTCCGATTGTGATTTTTCGATAAATACTGAAGTTTGTAATGGGGCGGCATTCATAACAGTAAGTGGAATTGATCCATCCTATACGGGAACGGTATATTCAAGCGAGGAAGGCTATAGTGAAGTACTAAAGATTAAGGAGGGTTCACGGAGTATTGTACAGTTAAAACCGTCCTGGACATATGCGTACCTTATTGTCTGGAATGAAGATGGAAGTTGCTTTGCATCTGAAATTATAAATGTAGATTTTGATAAGAAGGAGCAAGTTATAGAAGTGATACCTCAAGGAGGATGTATTTCTATTGATTCGGTTCTTTCTAAATTGAATTGTACAGAAGTTTTGGATTCTGAAGCATGTTATGACATTCTGAATCAAGAGGGAGGAATTACTTTCAATTATACAAATGGGGAAGTTTGTGAAAATGAAAATGGCTGGATTTCCTTCGCTGTTTCCAAAGATGGAATAGTCCTTACTGAGTTTACCTTTGAAGCGGTCGTTTTTGATCCGGATATTGATGATGATGAAATACTTAATGGCGAAGACCCAGACGCAGATGGAGATGGAGTGCCTAATGGGATGGATCATGATATTGACGGAGATGGAATTGCCAATCCTTTTGATGAAGATGACGACGGAGATGGAATTCTTGATGTTAATGATCCTTCTCCTGACGGTACGGATACAGAGGATTGTACAAATCCCGGAGATCAGGACGGGGACGGGCGTGAAGATTGTTATGAACCGGAATGCGCTTCAGCAAATCCTATTGTAATTGAAGTCAGTATTGACCAGCAAGCAATCTGTGGGGATGCGATAGGTGAGATTTCTGTTGTTCTCAGTTCAGGGCATAATTTGAGTGACTATAACATATGTTTTGGTGATCAATGTATCGATCCCATAATGGGAAGTATATCAGGACTAGAAGCCGGTAGTTATAGTTTGCATATTACGGATCAAAATGGTGAATGTACTTATTATCAACTGAGCACTGAAATCTGTTATAATGGCAAGGATGATGATGGCGATGGGTTAGTGGATTGCAAAGATCTTGGTTGCCTCTTAAACCGAGAGAATAATTTAAAGGGAAAAGATCCTCAAAAATTCGATGATATTTGTTTTGATTTAAGTGCTGCTCTTATAGCAGAAATTGAAAAATTACTTGAAAATACATCCTTGGTAGATCCATGTAATTTCGAGAGTTCAGAGGATGCAATCATTTATAATTCTTTGTCTAGATGTGGAAATAATTGTTCCATTAATGAGTTTTATGATAAATTAAATGAAGATGAAATCATTCTGTTAGATCAGAGTTTTTCGGATTGCCCTATTGCTCAATGCATTTATGATAAACTCCTGGAAAGTCAAAACCCTTATATATGCAGTACCATTGGTGAAATCTACGAAAGTGATAATTTTCTATTAAATATTACCGTATCCAACGAAGATCATGAAGGTAATCCTATGCATGATCCCGGTTATACTTTCTATGATTCAGAGACCAATGAAAGTGTTATGATTTTGAATTTGGGATGTGAAAGAGGAGACCCTAGGTTTGATTCCAGAGAGGAAATCGATATAGCGCGACTTATATTGCACGAAATGCAGCACGCCATATGGATTAAGGAAATGCTAGAGGCAGGATTGGACCCGTATGCGTTTGAATCTTACGCTGAGTTTTGGCCGGCATATGAAGATTATCTTTTTTCATTTTATGATAATGGAGGAGGTCTTGATGGAGTACAGCATCTTGTAATGTTGCACATTGAAAACAGTATTAGGGAAATAGCGAGTGGACTTCAAAGTCTATTTGGAAATGATGAAATTGGTGTGGACTACTTCATGTGTGAGGCAGCATTAGGATTGTATCAATTCATGGATCCTTTATATAAGAGTAATTTCGATAATCAATATGAACACCTTTGTGGGACAATTGATGTAAGACCTTATAATGGTGATAATTTGGGATGTAGATGATATGAATAATTTTAAATTCATAATAGTGTTAATGTTGATTGTCGGGTGTAGATATCCTGGTAATGAATTCGACCTGAATAAAAATACTTCTCAAATTATTGAGATGTCGATCAATAAGGCTATCGAGAGTAATAGTTTGATTTTTAAATATCCATTGTCTCCAGACCAATTTGTGAAAACTGGGAAGTCTTATGACCAACGACCTGCAATCTACGTGCATAAAAATCTATTCCAACCGAGTGAGGAATATGAAAAGTTCATATTGCGGTCCGTAAGCTCCATTAAATTGAGCAGGATTGAATTAGATAATTATATGGTGAATGAAGACGTATTTGGGTCATATAATGGGCGTTTGATTATTTATAATACAAGAGCAGAGTTGGAAAATTCAAAGCACGTCTACCCATTAATTTCATTTTCCATCCCATTGAACATTAAAATTCGCGATCAAATAATATGGGCAATTATTATAAAATCAGTCAGTAAAGAAGATTATAGGGAAAATTACGAGACTTATCTATTTAAAGAAAAAAATGGACAATTTTCTTTTATGAACAAAATTTAGCTATGCGTAGAGTCACTATTTAAATTTAAATGATTGGTAAGTGAGAAATCTGTATAAAATTGTTTTGACTTAGAATAAAAAGTGAAATTCTACAATCTAAAATCTTGATGAATTCAAATAAATACATTGCACTTTTAAGTAGAGACCTTGTCACAATTATCCTCATTGGTGTTCTATTCGCAAATAATATAAACAAGTGTTTTACTCTAAGTGTGATATTGCTAAATGAAGTTTGTCAGGAATCAATTTGTGATGACGGCATGGCTGATACGCATGACCAAATTTACCAGGCAATACGAGACAATTTTACGGAATTATCAGAGGGAAGTGCTCTCATAACAGAAACGAATTGCCCAAATCCTATTTCGTCGTTTAATGCATCATGGAAATTTATTCCGTATGATAACCAGGTTGATTTACCCAAGTGGAATTCCAGGACAATTGGAGCAATATTTTTCATAGATGCTGAAGCGGACAATCCACTTGCCAACGTTATAAGTGACAACGGTGCAGTAATAACAACGCAGGAATCCACGTGTTCCTGGATTTTTTCAACGATTACATCACCAAGAAGTCAAAGCCAACCTTTTAGTGGGAACAGGCAATTTGGACTAAGAACTAATGATGAGGGAAATCTGGAGTTCTTTACAAGAGCGATTGACAGGGCTCATACTACCGATATGCTAAAATTGCTTTCAATTTTAAAGTCAAAGTGTGATGAAGAGGATTATTTTGATGTAGGAGAACGTACATGGATCAATCTACAAAACAAGCTTGCAGACTTTCTGGGACCAGCAGCTAATATTAAAGAACCAAGTTCTGTTCAATTAGATTTTGAAATGGTCTATGAAAAACTCAAATCAGATTCTCCAGTATCATTTGTTCAATGTGAATAGATTATATGATAATTAGAAAGATCATATTATTCATAATACTCTACCTGCTGCAAGGATTAATATGTAAACTTTTGGTGGATGTAACAAATATATTCTTCCAATGGGACGACTTGGCACCAACGATATTACATCAAAATGCAGTGGACATTAATGAAATGTCATTTATTCAACTATTGGGAAGCAGTGTGATATGGGACATTATATATTTTTGGCCTTTGCAAGTCATTCAAGTAATCGTCTTGGTCAAATGTGTCAATCTATTGCATGACGATTTAAAATATTCTGGACTCTATAGGATGGCAAAGCACATATTGATGATCTATATGGTTTGTTCAATTATTTATTTGCCGTATTATTTATTTATTAAAAATACTGTTCAATCTAACGATTTCGTGCATGTCTTATTTATGCATTATGCTCCTTTGGGAAAGTCGATGACGATATACTTTGTAATTGGAAATTTAATCTTTATTACTGTCCTGTTTGTGCTAAGAACATTTTATTTCAAAGTCTATCCATCAGGAATTAATAGGAATGTTTGAAGTTCATAATTTATATAGGCAGGCGGAATAAATGTACCAGTCCTATGCATTATAATTCATTAAGTAGAATTCTAGCCTTGTTATTCGTGTTGAGTGTCTCAATTTTCTTGTCAGGCCAGCAACAATTTAATATTGGTCAGAATTGTCAGGAGACAATTTGTGATGACGGCGTTGATGATGATAATGATGGATTGATTGATTGCCTTGATCCGAGTTGTTTTAACGATAACTATTGTTTGGCCTGCAATGATGGGACAATAGTGTCTGACTGGTCATTGGATTCTTCTAATGGAGGACAATCTATATGCCCTGGTGAATCAGTAGCGATATCTATAGTTGGCGATGTTAGTAATGTCATAAATTTTAGTTGGAGTACTGGAGAATCCGGTTCCACCGTTTCTAGTATAATGTTGAATCCTGATTCTACTATTACTGTTTCATTAGAACTAGAATATTCTAATTCTTGTATAGAAGTTAGAGATATTGCAGTTAATGTGAGACAATCCCCACAATTCAGAATTTCATCTTCCTATGGCACAGATACCCTTTGGTGCCGCTCTTGGACGGACAGCACAATACTGCGCATTGCTGATTTACAAATGGCTAATATTCATACCTTTTTATGGTCAGATGGGTCAACTTCAGACTCGCTGGTTGTATATCCAAGAGATACCGTCAGCTTTCTA
>JANQHF010000008.1 GCA_028282725.1 Saprospiraceae bacterium | reverse complement strand
ATCTATAGTGCGAGGCATTACTAAAACTTTTGGCTTCTTACTAAACACCACCAAAAAATATGTGCAAGTAATCTATAGTGCGAGGCATTACTAAAACCAATGGAGGTATGTCGGCACAAAAACTGAATCTGTGCAAGTAATCTATAGTGCGAGGCATTACTAAAACAATTTCAAATTCGAGTGTGCCGCCTGCCCAAGTGCAAGTAATCTATAGTGCGAGGCATTACTAAAACGTCTGGTTTCAGATCGTCTTTAATCTCGCGGCTCGTGCAAGTAATCTATAGTGCGAGGCATTACTAAAACAAATCTACCTTTTCATCCTGTCTAATTTTTTTCATGGCAAAAGTAGTTCTGAAAATTACGGACGACGTACATTGCCAACATGTCATTCCATACCACGCCATATTACTTCAGGAAAGAGCATAAATTATTCAGACAAACTTTCCGTGACTTCTTAGAGAAAGAAGTGCGACCCCATATTGATCGATGGGAAAAAGAAGGCCGCATACCCAGGGAGGTGTATGAGAAGTTCGGGGCAATGGGGTTTTTCGGAATGACCTTCCCGGAAGAATATGGCGGTATGGATGGCGATGTATGGTACAATGTAATCTTCGATGAGGAAATTGCGAGGATGAACTCCGGAGGCTTTGGAGCCAGCATTGGAGCTCATCCATTACTTGCGTTGAATCACGTAAATGCAGCAGGTAATGAGCGTCTGAAACAACAGTATCTTCTTCCCGGGATCAGAGGAGAGAAAATTGGTTGTTTGGCAATAACAGAACCTGGTGGCGGTTCCGATGTACAGTCCATACGCACATCAGCCATCAAAAAAGACGATCACTATCTCGTCAATGGTTCCAAGACTTTCATAACAAATGGTGTATTCAGTGATTTTCTTGTTGTCGTCGTAAAAACCGATCCTAAGGAAAAAGCAAAGGGTATTAGCCTTTTGATCGTTGACCGCGATAGCGAAGGATTGAGCGCTACGGCATTGGACAAACTGGGATGGCGTGCCTCAGATACGGGAGAAATTGCCTTTGATGATGTCAAGGTCCCTCTTGAAAATCTTCTTGGCCGGGAAGCGCAGGGATTCTTTTATGTGATGCAACATTTCGTATCGGAACGGCTGTCTATGGCAAATGGCGGAGTAGCTGCTTCAAGTTATGCCCTGGAATTAACGTTGAAGTATATCAACGAGCGCGAAGCCTTTGGAAAAAAATTGAATCGATTCCAGGTCCTTAGGCACCGAATTGCTCAAATTGCCGCTGAAATTGAGATGAACAGACAATTCGTTTATAGCCTGTACTATCGATATAATCAGGGTGAATATCTTGTCAAAGAAGCATCTATGGCCAAATTACTCGGCACCCAGCTTGCCGATAAGGTGATGACAGAATGCCTGCAGATGTTTGGAGGTTATGGGTATATGGAATCTTTCCCAATGGCCCGAATGTTTCGCGACGCGCGTTTGGGCCAGATTGGTGGAGGAACTTCAGAAATTATGTGCGAAATCATTTCGAAAATCATGATCGAAGGGCAACGGTATCAACAGCTAAAAGAATAAAGATCTAATACGATATCAAAAAATCTCCTTCATTTTGAGTACAAAATAAAGTTCTCTCCCTTATAGGTTTAAATCACTCGTTTTACACAGTTCTACATGTCTTTTCAGCGAGGTCAATACCCTGGCTGATTCATTAATTCCAGCATAGCTGATTTTTTTAACCTTCAAAACATGTAGATATGTTATCAAACAGAATGTTTTTTCTTTTGCTCTTTGTATCAGGGAGTCTTATTCACCAATCCTGCTCCGAAAGTGACGAGATCATTTCCACTGAAGACTTTGTTCCTCTTGCCCCCGTTACTGAAGAGGCTCGACGAGGTGGTCCCGATGGTCCGAGAGGCAATGCTAATGGAGGATCCGTAGCATCGATTGATGCTTCCATAGTCTCGACATGGAATGATCTATTTCTCGACTTGGACAGGTATGCAAGCGGAATGCGTCCCAATGCAACAGCGAGGGCAATTGCCTATATAAACCTGGCGGTTTATGAAACTGCTCAACCGGGTATGACCGGAATGATTTCCAATGGTGAAAGGATCCGGGGACTCAGGATCAGGGGCAATGTCAATCGGCAAAATATCAACTGGCAAATGGCTTTGAATGCTTGCTATGCCCGTGTACTTGATCATTTTCTCATCAATCTGCCCGCCAATCTGCGGTCAAACATCGGTGATCTGGAATCACAGTTGCATGAACAATTAAGCAATGGTCAGCGGCAAAGAGAGATAGACCAATCATTGGACTGGGGAGTCTCAGTAGCCAGGCAAATCATCAATTATAGTGAAACAGATACTGAAGCAGAACAACAAATCCTGGAGCCACAACCCTTGTCCTACGAACCTCCAACCGGGCAAGGTTACTGGACTTATTCAGCAGAACCCGAACGCGCCCTGTTTCCCTATTGGAAGAGTGTAAGGACCTTCGTCATTGGCCCTAATGAGACAACAACCATTCCACCAATGCCTTACAGCAATGTCGAAGGTAATCCCTACTACCAGGAAATGTTCGAGGTCTATCATGCAAATAATGATGCACGGACAGAAGATGGAGAAGAATTATGGATTGCGGAATTCTGGAGTGACGACGTAGAGACATTAATGATGAGTCCTCCGGGCCGGCAGTTATCTATTGCCAATCAATTGATCAAACAATATGAGCTCAATCTCCAGGAAAGTCTGCATCTCCTGGTTAAATTGGGATTCTCTCTGAACGATGCAGCCGTGTCGACCTGGAAATATAAGTATGAATATATGGTCATGAGACCGAGTGTCTTTATCCAGGATTATATCGATCCTGCCTATCAGACGAATTTATTCCGTTTGATTCCATGGCCAAACCCAACCTTCCCGGGATATCCTTCAGGACATTCCTGTTTTGCATCAGCTGCGGCCGGTGTCTTTATCGATTTCCTTGGCAATCAAACCAATTTCACAGACAGGACTCATGAAGGAAGAACAGAGTTTCGGGGAGCCCCCAGAACTTTCGGGACCTTCGAAGAAATGGCTGCTGAAAATGCATTTTCAAGAATTCCACTTGGCGTACATATCAGGATGGATTGTGTGGAGGGACTGAGATTGGGGTACGAAATATCTGAAGCAGTAAACAATTATGACTTGAGAAGACGACCTGCCTGATACACGTGTAAGCACGAAATCAATCAATTCAATGGCCGTGAAGATCATTCTTTACGGCCTTTTTTAATTGTTTCCAGGAACGATGAAAGCGATAAAGAGGATAAACAATGCAAAAAAGAACAAAGGCAGGGAAAAAACTTCCAACTGTCCCTTTCCATTGATTCCTTCATCTCCCCAATCCTTATTGATCAATAGAATAAATGAGCGAATTGACGTGATGACGAATCCGGTGCTGAATTTCAAAAACCCAAGAGGAATCATACATACTTTCCTAAATAAAGTATACTGGTTGAAGTTGGCCGATAAAATATAAAATTGATTTTATAGTTGTATAACTTACTTATACGTTATATATTTGGATCAAAAGTTGAACGACATGAAATATCAAAAACTCACCAAGGCGGAGGAAGAAATCATGCACATGTTATGGAATGAATCAGAGCCGTGCACGGTGTCACACCTGATCAACAAAATGAACGAGCCCCGACCACCACACAGCACCATCAGTAGTATCGTGCGCATCTTAGAGAAAAAGGGATTTGTAGACCATAAGACGTATGGACGAACTCATGTATACTTTCCAATATTAAAAAAGAAGGCATACACGAAATTTTCTGTAAAGAATTTGGTTGGAAATTATTTTGAGGGATCCATGAATGAACTGGTCTCATTCCTGGTCAAAGAAAATGATCTCAGTTTAAGAGACCTGGGGCTAATCGTGAAAAAACTGGAATCGGACAAGGAGGAATGAATCATTCATCCAAAATCTAAAACATCACTCAACATGCTCACCTATATTCTTGAAGTTACACTTTGCTGGTCGATTTTGTTTGCCGTATTCTATTTGGCACTTCGAAAATTGACATTTTTCAGAATAAACAGATGGTATCTTCTTTTGAGCTTGATAGCAGGTATTTTAATCCCTTTATTGAAAAACATCGAAATAAATCTCTATCAACAGGATGTTGCTGAGATAGCTCCGTTAGTTTATGTTATCAAAGATGCTCCCTCCCAGATAGCCGTTAGCGTTACTTCGCAATCCGTAGATAGATATGAGTTAATTCCTTACATACTTATTGGTATCTACCTTATAGGATTGTCCTTCTTCATCTACAGATTTATGAGTGGCTTATCCGCAATTAGAAAATTATACCTGAAAGGATCAAAGTTCAAAAAAGAACGTCATACAATAATCAGGACTAACGAAGATCATCTTCCATTTTCCTTCTTCACATTGGTTTTTATAAGTGACAAGATCCCGTTAAAGGAAGAATATGATCAAATTATTAAACATGAAATTACTCATGTGGAGGGATGGCATAGTGCCGATATTTTGTTCTTGGAATTGATCAATATGGCTTGGTGGTTTAATCCATTGATCTATCTGTACAAGACCGCCTTGCGACAGACACACGAATTCCTTGCCGATCATGCCGTTTTGGAAAATACTTCTCGTAAAAAATATGGCACCTTATTACTGAAGCAATCTCTGTCCGGACTACAAATTGCATTAACGCATCAATTTTTTCATTCACACATCAAAAAGAGAATCAACATGATGTATCAAAAAAAATCCGAACGAGCCGCTTGGATGAAGTATTTACTCGTACTACCAATTCTTGTAGTATTTGTTTTGGCTTTCACATCTTCCAAGAATAACCTAGCTGCTCAAATTCAAGAAAACAAAGCAACAGTCTTCTGGGAGGTGCCTGACTCTATTGCAGATAAAATGGCTGAGATTGCAATAATATATCCTAGAGAAGGTACGGCTCCAAATTTCAACGACCTGTCGGAATTATCATACGCGGGTCAGACAAATATTGAAATCCGTACTGACAAAGGAAGAGTGATCAAGTTAGACCCTACTCACAATTATAATACGCGTGATGATAAACTTTGGGCAGATGACACACAAGACTATAATTTTAAGAATATTGAAAAATACCTTGTTGAAATTCTCAAAAATGCTCAATCCGAAGGCAGTGTCCTGACTTCGTGGCGAATTAATCTGCTATACAAACTATTTGTATGGAACAACACAGAAAGATCCAATGAAGTACCGGCTTTCTTCAAAAAGACCTGTGCCGATCAAAAAATTGAAATTGAGCTTCAGGACGAACGAGTGATCGATATTGAATTCCCAGCTCGAATTGAGAAATACCCTCAACGATACCGTAATAAGTCATATTTAAATGAAACTGCATTTAATGAAATTGATGAATTCACAACCCGGTTTAAGGACAGGAAACTTAGAGGCCTGGATCATGCTGAATTGAATCTTCGGTACCAGACTCTTTTAAAAATGTACCCAGGTCATGAATGGGATATCATGGAAGTGTTTAATAAATACATGAGAGATCAATTCAATGCAGTCGCAACATTCCTGCCTAGGCGTAAACCACTATTAAATGTAATGGCACCTGAGCAACTTAAGAAGTACGCCAATGAAGAGGATCCTTCCAAAGCACCTTATTTGTGGGTGGAAGGAGTAATCAACGATTTACCATTATCTAAAAGTGTGGACTTGTCAAAGCCAATCGGAAAATATACTTACCTGGCACCTGACAAATCAATCAGGATTTTCGGAGACAAGGCCAAATATGGTTTTTATGCACTATATGATGTATCGCGTCCCTTGGATCACCCTGAGACCATCAATCACAATTTAGAAAAGGAAATTGAAAATTTCTTTTCTTCTTTCCCTTCCGTACCGAAAGAGCGATGGTCGGTAAGCCTTAAAAAATTTAGTCAATACCTGACGGACAAATACTCTGTCAAAAACCGTCGCACTTATAATTATGTGACCTCAATTCCAACGGCACTATCTACAGCTTCCATGGAATATGATCTGGCCCTGATATTTAAAGAAGGTATAATTTCAAAAGTTTACGAAAGAAATGAAGAAGGTCATGTACGAATTGATGCAAAAGAAGATAAAGATCATATACCGTGTAAGCCAGATGAAAATGGACATGTCTTTTTTATCAACGAATCCTTTGGAATGGATGGTTGTGGACAGGGAGAAAAGGCCGTGGACTGTATTCTAGAGAAGGTGCAGACTTTGGTAAATGAAAGCAAATCATTCCCATTGGCAGCAAGAAAAGCCGGATTCCAGGGTCTGACTTACTTTGAATTAGACATTGATGAGAAAGGAAGGCCAGTAGGTTTCGAACAAGCAACAAAGGATGGTAGTCCTTATGGGCTTGGACTACAAAAAGAAGGAGAAGTAGTATTCAACCATTTAAAGGAAAATTTACAGTTTCAACCTCCGACCTGTTATAATATTCCTCAAAAGACCCAGATTCCTTTTAAAATCAGTCATGAACTTTCCAAAAAGGACATCAGAAGAGTGCCTGTTCGTAACAAATCAAATGTTGCCCCGGAACAAAATATTCTGATCAATGCTATAACTGATGAAGCCGTTCACTTTCATTATCAGTCAAATATGAATGTCCCGGTGAAGTTTAATCTCATTGATCCGTCGGGTAAAAAAGTCGGTTCTTTAAAAATAGATTACGTCTATAATGAACATTACGATCAAATACCGATCGAAAATCTTAAAGATGGAAGCTTCACGATCGTGGCAATCCAGGACGGATTAGAATCAACAGCTTCGAAAGAAATCAAATTATAACAATTATCGGGATATGCTCACTTACATTCTTGAAGTTACAATGTGCTGGTTAATTTTCTACGCCATATTTTTTGTGGCTCTCCGTAAATTGACATTTTTCAGGGTCAACAGATGGTACTTGCTTCTATCTTTACTTTCAGGAATAATCATTCCGCTATTGAAAAACGTGGACCTTAACCTTTACCAGGAAGACGTGGCTGAAATAGCACCAATTGTATATGTCATTAAGGATGCCCCGGCTCAAATTGCAACAAGTGTTGCCGAACAAACCACTGATTGGAATATTATAACTTCCTATCTCCTCTTGAGCATTTATATCCTCGGATTCTCCTTTTTTGTCTTTAGATTTATAAAAGGACTTCTTACAATAAGACATTTATATCGTACAGGAAAAAGTGCCAAAAAAGATTCATTCACCCTGATCACCACCCGGAAGGATCACCTCCCATTTTCATTTTTCAAATTTGTATTTATCAGTGGTGCGACTCCACTGAAAGAGGAATACAATCAAATTATCAAACATGAAATAAGCCATGTCAAAGGATGGCACAGTCTTGATATAATACTCATCGAGCTTATCAATATCATTTGGTGGTTCAATCCATTTATCTATCTGTACAAGACCGCTATCAGGCAAACACATGAATATCTCGCAGATCATGCAGTATTGCAAAATACATCTCGCAAGAAATATGGCACTTTATTGTTAAAGCAATCTCTGTCCGGAATACAGATTGCCCTGACACATCAATTTTTTCATTCACACATTAAAAAAAGAATCAACATGATGTATCAAAAGAAATCCGGACAGTCGGCTTGGCTGAAGTATTCTTTGGCCTTGCCGGTTTTAGTATTGCTCTTCATCGTTTTTTCGGGCTACAACAATGGCAATTATACAAGTACTCAGTTTGGACAGGACATTAATTTCCATTGTGATGGAGTTAAAGGGTCCATATTTCCGGCTAAAATTTATGTCAATGAGCCGACGACAGTCCCGTCCCAACAAATTGGACTGTATACCAAATACCCCGATCATTTCAGAGAGTTAATATTCAATTATAATCCTAAGAAAAATTTTGTAGTCATCATTGACGGAAAGCTTATTCAAAAAAATTTAAGAAGCTATATCCATCCGGATCGCGATATACAATCCGCAGAATTGACCATATACAGTCCTGAATTCGCAATGGATCAATTTGGATCAATAGCCAGGCACGGTGCTGTCGAATTTAAAAATATTCACCAGGAAGGTATACAATCAAGAATTATCATAACAGCGACTTCTCCTTTGGGGGATGACATCATTCGGCAACTGGAAGAAGCCTATAGAGAGACTCCCAATTATCCCGGAGAGGTCAATATTCAAAAAGTTCTTTTGTTGTATAATTCACTAAGAGTAAAATACAAGGAAGAACTTGCGGATCTTCGCAAGCTTTTTATCTCCTTTCTCAATTCTAAAAATATTGAATATCGACTAAATGATCGGCACCAGATAGAAGGACTGAGTTTAAAGGAGGATAATGGATCCACAACTGATCAGTCAAACATACCACTCGTACTTTACGAAGGAAAAGTGGTTGAATTTCCATCAATGGAAGCAGCCGCTCAATATCGTAAACGCTTCACAGGCGTCGAAATAATTTCCGGTGACCAGTGTTACAAGCAATTTGGATCTATTGCAAAAAATCGACAAACCGTATTCAACCACATCAGGGTCGATGGTTATCTGCTCCGAACAAATGAAGAAGAGTCATTTGTATATCATAATGGAGAGCAGTGGATGCATAGATATACCTCCCCTTCTTCGGGAAAGTTCACAATAATTATCCGGGATGGATCCTTTAAGGAAATTTGGGAGAAAGACTACTATAAATCGGGTAAGACAATCGAAACACCTGTTTCTGACTATACTACCCCTGAAGGATTATTTCAAATATCCATAGTCTCGTCTTTTTCCGGGCGACTCGATGGCCTTCAAATACAACTGGAGAAATCAAAAAAGTCAAAAACAGAGGACAGAAGCCCCTCTTCAAAGACATTCGGACTCAAAGGGGATCAATTTAATTCGGACCCTGAATATCTGAATCAAACCATTGAAAAAATCCTGTTCAATAAAGACACCGTACCACAGAATGATCAAAATGTACACTTTAAGAATTATCAAAAACAAAAGATTGAAGAGGACAATGTGACCTATAAAAACGCCTTAATTCTCCTGGATGGCAAAGAGATTGGTCGCGGTTTTGATATGATGCCCGACTTCGAAGAAATTGAAATTGGCAGAATTGAAGTTTTAGGTGACGATCATGCAATTCAACAATATGGGGAAAAAGGAAGAGAAGGTGTTATTCTATTAACATCCAAAGAGCTTGATCAACAACCTTTGTTTATCCTTGATGGAACATTTAAAATAAGATCGGTGAACAGGCCCTTTAATCTGGAGCCTGATGACATCAAAAAAGTAGAGGTGATCAAGGGAGAAAAAGCGCTGGAGCAATATGGTGATGAAGGAAGTAACGGAGTAGTCCTGATAACCACCAAAGAAAACATTTTTGGAGAGGAGACAAATCCCAATCAAAAATCCGGACCTCAAACCGAGAAAAAAAGAGATAGGAGAAAGAAAAGTCTGGAAAATAAATTATTGATCATTGATAATCAAAATCACGGTATAAAAAACCTCAATGAGATAAAAATAGAAGAATTTCTTAGCCTTGATGATATTCATACCATTACAGTATATTCCGACAAAAAAGCGATAGATAAATTCGGTGAAGATGGCAAAGACGGTGTAATAGAAATATCTACAAAAAGCTTTACAATAGATAATAACAAACGCGAAGGTAGTGCACATACGCTTTCCGGAAAAGACCTCAATAATCAATCCCAACAGCTATTGACTCTTTTTGAAGGGGAACTGATTGAATTTCGTGACTTAAACTCACTCTTTGAAAAGAAAAAAAATTATAATGGTATAGAAATCTACCAAACGGAAAAATCCATTCTGAATTTCATCAAAAAAGGGCCAAAGCCATCTTTCAAAAAATCCAGAAAGTTTAAAAAACTATTTGATGAGCATTCCTACAGCACGGTCTTCAATCATTTCAATTCTCAATATTTACAAGAAACTATAACTGATCACTACACGGTAAAGATCCCACAAGTAAAGAATGGCAAATTGAAATTAGAATATTTTTCAAATAAAAAGGAAGAGGTGGATTTTATCATCAGTCCGAATGCCGGTGAAAAAGTCATAAACCGATTTTCCAAACAAAAAGGAAATCATGTAATTGTTTTGGAAATATCTGACTTGCCTGAGACAGGTTTTGTTATTTCATTCTATCCAAAATTCATGGGTGGAGGATTTGATTCCAAGGCATATAGATTGGCAGGAAGTCAATTGATCTCAGATCTACAAGCCTTAAATGAATGGAAAGGTGAGCACATAGAAAACGTTCAACAGATAAAATACGACACAGTTGTTAGCTACGATCCGGTTACCTATACCGAAAGAATGCAAATAGTCAGACGACTTCCCAATGATCAAAATGCAATGTCAAATACAAACAATTCTGAGTACACGATATTTGACACTTTCGTAGTATTTAATCCTGAAGATTACACCGAACAATTTTTTGTATTACCTCAACCGGATACGATTGTTCAGCAATCCTTTGATCATAAGGAAAATTCCATCAAGACTACAACCATTATTTCCGCCCATAGTTTCGGAGAAGACGGTAAGCCTTACACGAAGTATGATACTTCTGTGGTATCAAAACCTTCCAGTGAATATTTCGATGAAATGAGCGAGGAGTCCAGGGTAAATTGGGCAGTGGTTCAAAATGTAATTTCATATCGCAATAATAATCAGGAGGATAGTACCGAAGATCTGAAGGTCCGTGCTGAAGGCATTACCCTGACTGCATTCCTCAACGAAACCAACCAACTGGAAGTAAGGTATCTGAGTGACATAGAGGGTGATGTTACTTTTTACATCCACGATTTATCAGGCAAATTGGTAGATAAAAAAACAATTGTCCATCAGAACAGAAGTTCGGAAGTATTTTTTCCTGTTAAGGATCACCTGGCCAGGTTAGCCGTAATCACTGCAGCCCAGGAAGATAAGATCTCAAGTGTGAAGGTGATCATTCCGTAAGGCCAGGAGTGCTCCATCACCCAACTTCCAGGTTGGGTGATGGGTTAAACTTCCAGGTTGGGTGATGAGTTCTATGTAGGATCGACATTTAAATCTGACAATACTTTTAACCTTGAGCATGTCATTGAGAATGTGTCCCTTCATTCCTATCTTCGCATGGTCATGAAAAAGATTTTATTATTCATTTTCCTGTTGCTGATCTCATGTAGCACAACGTCAGATCCGGAGCCTGCACAGGTTCCTCAACCAACACCCACGCCAGAACCTACACCCGAACCCACTCCTATGGTGATGGTACCTGATGTAGAGGATTGTGGTTTCGTTGCACCAGACACTTTGTTTGATGGATGGAGCCAAATATTTGTTGAGAGCTTTGAAAGTGATTTTTCACAATGGAGCCATTGGCGAGGGGGTGGATTTAATCAGGAATTGCAACACTACCAGGAGGACCACTCCTTCATTGAAAATGACCTGTTATATATAAGAGCAGAACGCATCCAGGTGACCGGAAGAAACAATCCTTTTGATGAAACTCCGCGTGCATTTGATTTTGCTTCCGCGAGAATTGAATCCAACACCGAATTTGGCCCGGATCTGGGTGAAGGGAAAGGAAGCGTACGATTCTCAGCACGGCTCAGGCTCGTGGAAGGGCATGGTCTGTGGCCGGCATGGTGGTCGTATAATGACCCCTGGCCGACGAAAGGAGAAATTGACATCCTGGAGGCTCGTGGTGACACTCCATTCGAATTTCAATCCAATTTTCATTACGGAGAAAACATAAATGAATTGCAGACCGATCCCATTTTCAACGACTTTCATTACACCCATGATGAAAAACTTTCCGATTGCTTTCATCTCTATGAATTGGTATGGTCTGCAGATACTTTTGAGATTTGGTTTGATGGAGAAATAGTCAAGACTTACGATGCGGAAACTTATACTTTTGTTCCCTCATTTTTCAGGAAAAAGCATCGATTGACCCTGAATCTTGCCATCGGTGGTTGGTTTTTTGACAATCTTGATGTAAGTCAAATTCCGGATGAAGCCTGGTTGGTAGTGGATTGGGTTAAGGTCCATGAAAAGTAAATTGTATTTTCTTTTAAGCTCGCGACTTCATTTCGAGGGAGGATACCTCGTCCCCTTTCTCATTTTTCTTCTGATTCCCGGCTATGGTTTTAGTCGGGACGATTTGGATGTATCTCTTCAATTTCAACTAGTCAATGCAAAAGACCCAACCCCCATTCCTTTCGTACATGTCGGTTTTCTACATGCAGTTAGGTAATTCCTGTCAAGGATTTTTATGAGAGCTCAAAAGCCCAATTCATCACTCACACTCAAACGCACACCCACACCCGATCATGGATGCGCCGCAACCCAGATTTCACCATCCTCAAAGACTTCTTTCTTCCAAATAGGTACCGTCTCTTTCAAGGTATCAATGCCAAATTCACAAGCTTCAAAAGCCGCTTTGCGATGAGGGCAACTCACTGCTATGATCACTGCTACTTCACCTAGTTCCAGGATTCCAATGCGGTGATGAAAGCTTACTTTCAGCGCTGACCACCGTCCTAAGATTTGATCAGCAATTTTTTGCATTTCCTTTATTGCCATTGGAATATAGGATTCAAATTCCAACCTGAGCACTTCTTTTCCCTGAGTTTGATTGCGTACCGTCCCTACAAAAATGGCATTGCCACCTGCTGCATGATGTTGTACAAACTCATAACATTTCTCGAGTATCAAAGGCTTTTCAAGTATTTGAATATCGATGGTTTCGCTCATAAAATTCTTTAGCGTCTCAATCGTCTTACATCTAGGGTTCTGACAAGGACTCACTCTTTATCCCCGGAAAACAATTCTATCCCCCGCTGACCGGGGGTATGATTACCAATTCATCTCCTTCATTAATCAGGAAATCGTCATCCCGATACTGCTGATTTACTGCAATGGAAAATTTCTTCAAGGCTTCAAACTCAGGAAAATGATGTGTCAGTATTTCTTTTACATCAACCACCCTGGCCTCCGGTTTAATTTCCAACTCACCAGACGGACCACCCAATATATCTTTGGCAATACCGAATGCTTTTATTTTGACTTTCATGAATTCAAATATAAGAATCTACAGGTCTCATATTCAGATAAAATATATCTTCATACTTCATTTGGATCTAAGTATATGCTTTACGACAATCACGGTCGGATCATTAACTATTTGCGCCTCGCTGTAACGGATCGATGTAATCTTCGATGTCAGTATTGTATGCCGGAGGAAGGCATCGACTATGTCCCTCGGTCAGATTTGCTGACTTATGAAGAAATTGAACGGGTGATCACTCTTTTCGCTCAAATGGGCATCCATAAGATCCGCATAACCGGGGGGGAGCCATTCTTGCGTAAAGGTCTCGTGGATTGTATTCGGCGGATCAATGAGATTAAAGGAGTACAATCCATTCATCTGACCACGAATGGAACCTTGATCAGGGACATTATTCCATCATTTCATTCAATGGGTGTCAGATCCGTAAATCTAAGTTTGGACAGTCAGGACCCTGAACGATTTAAAAAAATCACCCGACGAGATGATCACGAAAAGGTCATGGAAAGTTTGACTTTGCTGATCGAACATGATATTCCCACTAAGATCAATATGGTTGTGATGAACGATCAGAACGTGGAAGATATCTTTCCAATGCTTGAACTCACAAAGCACTTACCGGTCAGCGTGCGCTTTCTCGAAGAAATGCCTTTCAATGGTATCGGTAAACATTCGGAGATGACCCTCTGGAACCACCTCAAGATACTTGAGACCATCCGGGAAAAACATCCTGCCCTCTACCCCATCGACAATGCTCCGAATAGCACATCCGTGAATTATAAAATTCCGGGATATGAAGGCTCTTTTGGCATCATTGCATCTTACAGCAGGCTTTTTTGCGGAACGTGTAACCGGATCCGCCTCACACCAACAGGTGTCTTAAAAACCTGTCTGTATGATGGCGGGGTGTTCAACATCAAAGATCTCATCCGTAATGGTGCCTCCAATGACGATCTCGCTACTGCACTTCTTTCAGCTTTAGGCTCCAGGGCAAAAGACGGAAAAGAGGCCGAGCTACTTCGAGCCTCTCAATTCATCAATGAATCCATGGCCACAATCGGCGGATAACCATTTATACCCAGTTGTTCGTAAAACTGATCATCAGGATTGCACTCGTTATTGAGACAAAAAGTCCGAACAGGAATATGCTGAACGCAAGTCGAATCAAGATCATTTTTTTCCCGAGTCGGCTTCCAATAAAATGCAAATCCTCCGTCAAGTGCATGGATACCAATTCTTTTTTTGAAACAGCTCCATGAATGAATTCCCCAAATTCTTCTTTGTTCATTTTATAAATATTCCCAAAGAAAAACGGACTGACGAGGTTACCTTTCTTTAAGGCCTTGTGATTTTGTGATATCCGGCTTGGTTTAAGCACAAGTGCCGTAATGTAAATTGTGACCAGGCATGTGGCCACAAGCAACAGTAATGGCATCGTGAGGTTATAGCCGATCACAAAATCGAAATTGGGTATCGTCAGGGGAATAAGAAAGGTGATCATCAATGCATTTAAACTTAATAACACATTGGCTTTATTATCAGCAATATGAGTCAGCTCGATGCTATTCCTCATCGTTGTCCGAATGATATTGAGTGTGTCCTTGGAAAATTTCCTCTTCTTCTTTTCTTCCATAGTATTGTTAAATTAAAGTCAGACCCTGAGACAGAATCCTGCTCAGCATCTTAAAAAACAATTATTTAATACGGATTAGTTGGAAAATCGCAGGTGGGTCGACAATTCATCTATTACAATAGAATGAATCACGGTCAACACACCTGTTGTCGTTGTTTGATATTCATTCTTTTTTGACATTTTGTCGTATTTCTTTATAATTGATTTGCAAATTAAACTCAAAATAAATCGTAAGTCAAGTCCGATTTATTGTACAGTATTCAAAATTTTATTCTTTGATGTGATACTCAGGAACAAAAAATTCTGTGCAGAATCTTGAATAGATGCATGAAAGCGCTGTAGAATCGAGCATTTTGACGCTTGAGCGGTCCCTTGACAAGGCAATATTCTGTGACGTCAAATAGAACTGGACAGCCGTAAATTAAAAAGGTGCAGAGTATAATTCAACCCTGCACCGATCAGCTTTTGGGCACTAAAACTTTTATTGGTCAGATGCTGTAGAACCGGATATCAGTCGGTTCAATGGTAGCTCGGACCAGATGTTGATGATCTTGCTGTCGTTTTCCAGGTCTTCGATCAGGACATCGGATGTCATATCATCTAATTGGATTCCAGCCGGATCTTCGAGGTATTCTCCATTGTATGTATATGCATATCCCGATAATGTTCTTCTCGTGACCTGATCGATTTTGATCTTTTTTAGCAATTCGATAGTTGGTTCCATTTCATCCAGCAATTCAGACAAATCTGACAATACGATGGATTCCCGGTACGGAGATCCGGATTTTGCATAAGACCGGTGCAGGATGGGCTTCATACGTCTTATATCCCTATTGATCACCACCTTTAATAATTCAGATTTAAGATAGTCAAGGCCTGTGACAAGACTTTTGTATCTCTTCTCCTCTGTAGGATAAATCATGAGGATCTGGTTTCGATTCAAAGCATTGAATTTGTGGTGAAAAGACATTTGGGTTTTGCTCTTAGTATTGGTCAATGTGAATGCAAATTCCTCGAGTTGATCGTATTTGGCCCATTTTTCCTTTTCTACATTCAGGACAAATCCATACAGGCTCAAATAATCCCGCATTTCGCCTATGTAATCAGGTGTACTGTTAGAGGAGATCAGAATGACTACCGGATCATCCTGTACTTTACTTGGTAAAAATGTCGAACTTAAAATGATGGAAAGGACGAATATCAAGATTTTCATGGTCAGTTTTTCTTCTAAACCATCCAAAATCAAGCCAAATATTAGAAATAATATTAATATATCCGGAATCAGGTAAATACCCTTGTGAGGGCTCAGGATTTGGAATGCAAGGCAATTCGATTTCCTTCGGAATCGATAAATACGCCCATATAACCTACTTCCGGTGAGATTTGACGTTTTTCCGTATGAATGGTCCCCCCGGCATCTTCTACCCGGTCCAGAATATCCTGGACATCAGCACAGATAAAATAGATCAAGACCCCCTTCTGAGCATCGGGGCGATAGAACTCTTCATGAAAGACCAGGGTCCCATTTGCTCCATAACTTTCATTATTATCTGGTAACCAACCCATTTTTAACGGGCCCATATCCCGGACGGTAATCCGGATATCAAATATGGCTTCATAAAAAGATTTGGCCCGGTCTAAATTACCTACAGGGATTTCAAACCATCCGACTTTTGACATAATCCTGATTCTTTATGTTCTTAAATCTACATTCTTAAAGATACCGTTCCTTTTGCAGGTCATTGTCCTGTTCGAAGAATTTTGATTTAGGTGAATCAACTGATAATGCTGCCCGTTTCCACTTCATCTTCAGGTGACACAAAAGTCAGCTTACCATTTCCGTCTTCAGCCATGAGAATCATTCCCTGGGATTCAATTCCTCTCAATTTTCGTGGAGCAAGGTTGACTAGCAAACTGACTTGTTTGCCGATGATCTCGGAAGGGTCATGGTGTTCTGCAATCCCGGAAACGACGGTTCTCGTTTCTCCTGCTACATCGAGCTCAAGTTTTAATAACTTATCTGTCTTCGGTACCTTTTCAGCATGTACAATAGTGGCCACTCTGATATCTATCTTTACGAAGTCATCATATTGAATCGTAGCCTTACCTGAGGACTTTTTTTCTGCAGGTTCTTTTTTCGCCTTAGTATTATCTTTCTTTTGCCCCCGACTCAGTTTGGCAACTTGAGCCTCAATGACCTCATCACCAATCCTGGTAAAAATATGAGATGGTTGATCAATCGAATGACCAGATTTAATGATCATTTCACCTTCGGATAATGCGCCCAGCATTTTTTCTAATTCAGAACTTCCCTTTATTTCATCCAGGTTGAGAATTGTTCTGATCTTCCTGCTCGTAAACGGTAAAAACGGAAATAAGGACACACTTAAAGCTGCGACCACCTGAATAGCCAGGTTCATGACCACCTTAACTGTTTCGGGTTCTTCCTTGATTGCTTTCCAGGGCTCATTGAACTGGAGCAATTGGTTTCCCTGGCTGCTGATTTTCATCAATTGGGCTAATGCTGCCCTAAACTCAAAATTTCGGATGTAATCATTCACTTCCTGGATGTCATCGTGTAATTGTAGCATTTCGCTTTCATGCCAGCCATCATAATCCTCTGTTGAGGGGCTCACGAATACTTCGTCCGGGTTAAACTCAGGTACAATGCCCTCATAGTACTTATGGCTGAGTACCATTACCCGGTTGACAAAATTTGCAAGATTATTGACCAACTCATTGTTCACACTATCCTGGAATCCTTTCCACGTAAATTCACTATCCCTTTGCTCCGGCATATTTTTGATCATATGATACCGAAGCTCATCCTCCCGGCCCGGAAGGTCTTCTATATATTCATTGACCCAAACCGCCCAATTTCGGGAGGTAGAGATCTTTTTTCCTTCGAGGTTCAGAAATTGGTTGGCCGGCACATTGACCGGTAGAATATAGTCTCCGTGCGCTTTTAATATGGCGGGAAATGTCAGGCAGTGAAAAACGATGTTGTCCTTTCCTATAAAATGTATCAATGCCGTTTTTTCATCCTGCCAATAAGGCTTCCAGTCTTTGCCATTATCTGCTGCCCATTGCTTGGTCGCGGATATATATCCAATCGGCGCGTCCATCCACACGTAGATCTTTTTACCCTCTGCACCCGGTATTTCCTGGGGTACGTCTACCCCCCAGTCCAGATCACGGGTCATAGACCTTGCCTGAAGACCTCCATCCAACCAGGACTTGCATTGACCCAGAACGTGGTTTTTCCATTCGCCGGGATCATGTACCTGATTGCCGTCAACAAACCCTGTCGTGATCCACTCCCTCAGCCATTCTTCATACTTGTCAAGTGACAAATACCAGTGAGTAGTCTTGCGGAGTTCCGGGGTACTTCCAGATAAAGTCGATTGTGGATGGATCAATTCTGTAGGGCTCAAAGAAGAACCACAGTTTTCGCATTGGTCACCATAAGCTTCTTCAAACTTGCAATTGGGACAGGTCCCTTTGATGTACCGGTCAGCCAGGAATTGGCCAGCTTCAAGATCGAAATACTGTTCCGTCTCCTTTTCAACAAATTCCCCTTTGTTATAAAGGGCCCGAAAAAATTCCTGGGAAGTCTCGTGATGGATCTGCTCTGAGGTCCTGTGGTAAATATCAAAGTCAATCCCTATTCGTTGAAAGGCTTCTTCAAAAAGCTTGTGATACTTGTCTACGATTGACTGAGGGTGTACTCCCTCCTTCAGGGCCTTAATGGTCACTGCTGCACCATGTTCATCGCTTCCGCAAACCCATACTACATCCTTTCCCATCAAACGCAGAAACCTCACATAGATATCAGCATTTATATATGCTCCCGCAAGGTGGCCGATGTGCAAGGGTCCATTGGCATATGGTAGTGCAGATGTGACCAGATAACGTTCCGGAAGAAATAGCATTAGTTGTTCGTTTTCTTCTTCACAACAAATTCTTAAAATAACCTGTGAAGTCGTCTATCGTCATTGTCCCGATATCTCCTTCTCCCTGTTTCCTGACAGATACGGATTTTTCCGTGGATTCCTGTTCTCCCACAATGAGCATATACGGTACTTTTTTTAGTTCTGTATCCCTGATCTTTCTACCCACTGATTCGGTACGGTCATCGATATAGCCCCTGATATCGTGCATGGAAAGGGATTGTTTCACTTCTTCCGCATAAGACAAATATTGATCGCTTACAGGTAATACGGCATATTGTTCGGGTGTTAACCAAAGAGGGAATTTACCTGCACAATGTTCGATTAACACCCCGATAAATCGCTCCATGGATCCAAACGGTGCGCGGTGGATCATTACCGGCCGATGCGGCTTGTTGTCCGCTCCGATATATTCCAATTCAAACCTGTCAGGCAGATTGTAGTCGACTTGAATGGTGCCAAGCTGCCAACTTCTACCCAAGGCATCCTTGACCATGAAATCCAACTTTGGACCATAGAATGCCGCCTCTCCTAATTCTGTGACTGTCTCCAGACCCGCCTCTCTCGTAGCCTCTATGATGGCTTGTTCTGCCCGATCCCAATTCTCATCCGTTCCAATATATTTTTCCTTGTTTTCCGGATCACGCAATGAGATTTGAGCCGTAAAATCCTCGAAGCCTAACTTTTGAAGGACATGCATTGTTAAATCAACAACATCCAGAAACTCGTCTTTAAGTTGATCCGTCGTACAGAATATATGTGCATCGTCCTGGGTAAATCCCCGTACACGTGTCAGCCCGTGCAATTCACCGCTTTGCTCATATCGATAGACCGTCCCAAATTCAGCAATGCGAATGGGCAATTCTTTATATGATCGAGGGCGATGATCGAATATCTCACAATGATGTGGACAGTTCATCGGTTTTAGCAAAAACTCTTCTCCTTCTTTTGGCGTATGAATGGGCCGAAATGAATCTTTGCCGTATTTTTCATAGTGCCCGGAAGTTACATAGAGTTCTTTTTTCCCTATGTGAGGTGTAATGACGGGTGTATATCCGCGTTTTAGCTGTTCATGCTTCATGAACTCCTCAAGCCTTGTTCTTACAGCAGTACCTTTAGGCAGCCAAATCGGCAAACCCGACCCTACCCGCTCAGAAAACATGAAAAGACCTAGTTCAGCCCCGAGTTTTCGATGATCTCTTTTCTTGGCCTCTTCTAACATTTCGAGATATGCAGTCAGTTCCTTTTGCTTTGGGAATGTAATTCCATATACTCTGGTGAGCTGTTTTCTGGACTCATCCCCTCTCCAATATGCACCGGCAAGACTCAATACCTTAATTGCCCTGATTGCCCCTGTATTTGGAATATGCGGTCCACGACAAAGATCTGTGAAGCCTCCCTGCTCGTACAAGGTAATACTTCCATCCTCGAGATCTTCAAGCAACTCCAATTTGTATTCATCACCTTTTTCCGTGAAATATTCTATCGCATCGGCCTTACTCACTTCCTGACGAATGTAATTGTTTTTTTGCCGTGCCAGTTCCTGCATTTTATTCTCGATCTCTTTGAAATCATCAGAGGACAATACCTTGTCTCCGGTATCTATATCGTAGTAAAATCCATTGTCAATTGGGGGTCCAATTCCAAATTTTGTTCCCGGGAAAAGCGCTTCAATGGCTTCTGCCATCAGGTGGGCGGAGGAATGCCAAAATGTTGCCTTCCCTTCAGGATCCCGAAACGTGTGCAATTTGATTTGTGCATCACCGGGAATCGGTCGCGTGATGTCCCACACTTCGCCATTAACGGATGCAGCCATGACATTACGAGCCAGACCCTCACTTATGGATTCAGCTACCTCTAAAGAAGTTATCCCTTCCTTGAATTCTTTTTGGGCACCATCCGGGAAAGTAATCGTAATCATGTATACCTCTTTTCAGTACTTATTCACAATGACACGTTTTTTGTGACTTATAATTTCTTAAAAAGACACAAAAAACAGGCGGCAAAGATAAACCCTCGTCCGAACTAGGTCTACATTTTGTGACTATTACATTTCAACATTTGCCCCTTAATTGAGGATTTGATGATTCCGGAAATTATCTGACCATAAAAATGCTTCCCTTTGGCTTCGTTTTTCTTCCATCGACACTGTTGACAAATTCGTAAAAATATAATCCTGTGGTGAGCAACTCACCTGAATCAGTCTGACCATACCAGCGATACCGGTTCACACCTCTTCTGAGTTGTCCGAAGTCAGATTTTCGTACATGCTTGATCAGTTTTCCATCAGCACTGTAGATATATAAATTGAAGATGTCCGGAGCAATATCACTGTCCAGATAGTATTCAAAGTCTGCATACGAGGTCATGGGATTTGGATGAACGGTCAATTTCGGATAGTCGTCATCCAAATCGATTTGGAAGGTAATCCTGAAAGTTTGATCGCCTGCAGGATTCCCGGCGATGTCCTTGGCCTGCACTTTAAGTGTGTAAATGCCCTCTTGATTCAAATGAGGAGTGATCACAAACCTGGCAATATTTTCTTCCAGGGAGGTGGCCGGTCTCCAGTCAACAACAGGGCTACCTGGCACAATTTTCCAACTGAAAAGTTCCGGAGAATACAGGGTTATATCGAAATCGTCCGGGTTGTCCAGCAAGACAAAGGGATTGTCATCCCGGAGAGAGACGACAATTTCAGGATACTCCGATATTCGCTCTCCGTCACGAATGTGCTTTCCATCAAATGTCACATCCAAATAGGGATTTCGGGTATCAGGACGAACATAAAATTGTGCAAAGCCCAAATTGTTACAATCACTTATCTCTTTTTGATCTTGTCTCGGATTGATCTCTACGACCAGTTGATAATTCCCGGAAAGCTGGTCGATTGAAATCAGCTCATTCACTTGAATCGTATCTTTTGCAGGAAGGGCACTCGTCCTTTTGATGACGATTTGCTCACCATATTCTTCATCGATCAGTGTATATTTCACCAATACGGGACCCATGTCAACTTCGGTAAGATTAAGGAGTTGATAATTCACTTCCAGGGCTTCACCTGCATTCAAGGTGTCCCTTAGTTGGAAAGATGAGGTCTTTGTATAAAAAGCGGCATCAGGCAGGGTAGTTTCAAGAATTCTCCAATATTTGATTTGGGGTGCTGATTTATTTTGTTCATCCGAAGTGTAATACACCAAATCGATTGTCGGGTATCTTCCCGGGTTGATGCTCGTGAGATTGACCGAATAATCATTCTTGATTTTCTTCAAAGTGTCTATTTGTCCCCCGGGTCTTCTCCCAAGTACCAGCAACTCCGTAAAATCACTTTCTTCCTTTTCTTCTTCCCAAAGGAGTCTTAACCACCTGCCTGCTTCAGGAATAGTCACTGACCCCATCCATCCTTCCGGCCAAATCGAAAATGCTTTAGAAGAAAGATCGATCGTTTCCAATATGTTGTTAGCAATATCCTCCACGACAGAAGCACCGCCTTTATCGTAAATGAGTGTGTATGGCACGGTGCCTCGTTCCAATATTTCATGAACTCGCCGTGCCCCGTTTCTTTGTAGTACTTCAATCAACGATTCCCCCTGGTCACCCAGTGGATCATCCCATTTGTCAATGAGTAAGTCTGCATCTTCAGATTCCAGAATCGTGTGAACAAATACTCTGGCTCCATCCGGAAATGCACTCAATAAGTCTATGATATTGGAAATGTCTTGTACATCGTCCATATCATAAATGAAACTATCTGAGGAAAAGGGGTCGCTACCAAAATCTGAGCCATTGTTGCGGATGATGACGTCTTGACGATCCCATGCAAAAATGGACAGGTACGATCCCATATTCCGTGGATTTAATGAGGCCCACGGCGTATTGTTCACATAGACCCAAAAGTCTCCGTCCGACCTGATTTCATTTTTAATACGTACATCCCACTCCCGTTGATCGTAACTGAATCTCCGCAAATCATTGTCCAATTGCTTCTTGTAGAATCGATTTTTTTGAAATTGAAAATGATGACTTTGATTCCACCCGGGAGGACTTTGAGGCAAGTAAACAAATGAAGAATGGCTCCAAATGCTGGATTTCAACTGACCATTTTCTTCTACAGGTGCAACCCTCCAATAATAAACCACTTCCGGAAGAGCAGGAATATCGGGAGTCCATTCAAGTACACTTGATTCATTTTCGATCACTTCTGACACGAATAGTGGACTATCGAAATGTTCCGTAGTATCGATTTGCAATTGAAATATTCCTCCTGGGCGTAAGCCGTTGTTCAAAGCGGCACGCAACACAAATGGTGCCTCTGACTGGATGCCAAAATCTGGTGGGAAAACAGGCTTAGCACTATTATCAAAGACAAAAAATGAGATGCCTTTTTCTCCGTCTTCACCTATCAGATCATTGTTATTTTCAGCCTTTGCATTCGGATATTCCGCTATCGAATTATCAGCATTAACCTCGATAAGGATCCTGTTGGCTCCGATCCATTCAGAACCTGGATTGTTCAGTTCCACTGAAATCTCCGAACGGTAGGCTGGTGCCTGAAGAAACACTTCAATTGTATCGGCAAAGGATCCGTCAGGAAGGACATGGTGGAGTCGCACCAGTAATTCTTCATCTCTTACGGCGCCGAGATTGAGGATGTCAAATGAAAGTGATACAAAAGAAGAAGTGGCATTTACGATTCCCGGGTCAATACTCACGCTGGATTCATCAACGATATAATCCGGGCCTTGAAACCCGCCTACCCGGTAGGCAGGATCACCATGAAGGGTCAACTGCTCGATTAAAGTCTGGACTGCCAGGGAGGGATTGTTCGTCCTGTATTCGAGTGATTTTTGAAGGATCTGTCCAATGGGTTCACCATAAAGATCTCCCCCTAATAGCTCATATAATTTTCTTCCTGTGTCAAATTGAGGTTCCGGATATGCTGTACCTGATGAGGCGATGAAGGCAATTGCACCTTTTCCCGGCTCCAGCACAAAATCTTCACTGATGCCTTTATTTGCCGTATGGATGTTCCCGGAATGACACCCTAATGACAAAATGATAGGATTGCGTCTTTCATTACTGTATTTGGACGGATCCTCGAGACTGAAATCAAAAGTGCCAACCGCCGAATGCCCGAAGAAAGTAAGCCATGATGCACCGTGGTTGATTTGCTGCATTATATCTTCTGCAGTGACTCTCTGCAAAGGGTCTGAAGAAGTCTTCCGGAATGTGAAAATGTCCGCTCCAAATGTATTGTACGAAATGACCTCACCCATTTCATTCAGAAAGCGAAAAATTGTGGCTTGATTTCCAGCTGAACCTCCGCTGAGATGAATAACATTTTTCTTCCACCCCTGGTCAGCTAAGGTCTGACTCTGCTCAATTGGATGTTCATGTTGAATGATTTTTTGCAGATAGTTTTCCACTTCTGACTCGGACTGTGCTGCCAATCTTCCAATTGCCGTTTTTGGATGTCTTTTATTGTCAAATGCAACAAGGAGATTATCCGAACCAGGAATACCGAAGGTAGGGAGGACAGCGTGATCCACCAATCCTTCCCTGATGTCAGTATATTCCCGGGCTTTTCCAATCAAAAAGACAAATTCCGGTAGTTGATCCTCTTCGTACAACTTCCTCAAATAATTTTTTATCGCAATCGGATGTCCATCGATACCATAGGCAAATCTGTCGACGAGATCGCTATAATTGATAACGGAGACGTCATAATTTCCGCCGTCCGGAGATGATCGGTAGGAAGCGTAGCTTTGGACAGCTTCTGAACTGTAGAGTTCATTTGTGGTGATGATAAGGTATTCGCCCGACTGTGAAATATTCGTTTGGTTTACCCTGGAGATTTCTTGTGGACGTCTCACTCCGGATTCAGCATCCACAAGGATCCAGCTATGTTCTTTGAACGCAGCAGGAGTAATAAACTTTAAAATGTCAGCTTCTTGTTCGGGAATGAGAAAAAAGTGCCCGGTGAGGTTATACAACTTTGGGGATTGCCCTCCAAATCCTTTGATTTCAATATAGCGTGAAAGAATGGAAGCCTGCTGATGAAATGAGATTTCGATCTCTCCATCGTACACATATTCCCTTGGATAATGTATTTCAATCTGTGCAATGGTATGCCGTGCATTCTGAGCACTAAGAGGTTCGACGGACACTGGAAAGTCCCCTTCATATAAATCCTCAAGAGGAAATCGCTCATCGATTTCACTGATACCATATCCGATTCTTGGAACGACTGCCAATTGGCGATCTCCGGTTGATATTTTCCAATTCCTGCTGTGAATATTGGATCCTAATCTCAACACAATTTTGGGATCGACTCCAAAACCCGAAAGATGTTGAATCGGGAAAGTTAATGTTCTTTCTTTTTGAAGATCACTTCCGTAGCCTTCGGCGTAATCCATGGATGAATACCGAATGAAATTTCTCCCGTCATGTGACGGCTTATGATGGAATTCATCAAAACGAAGAATCTCACGATGCATATAATAGGGTTCCTGTGGTGGACGCCCCTGGCTCTCCAGACCATTGGTATGTACGGTATAAAAAATCCCCCCTTCCTCTTCTGACCAGGTCAGGTAGTAGGTGCGATTTTCACCATACAGGCTTACGTATGGATTGAGCTGTTGGAGTGAAGCATCTTCATATAACAGGGCATCGATGGTGCCGTCATTGGACTGACCATAAAATTCGATGAAGTCCCCTTCTTTCTGCAATCCTTCATTGGAAACAAATAATGGGATTCGTTGACCATTGTTAAACAATTCGAGTTGTCTTCCACGTACGCGATCTAATGGCATTCCTGCCTCGATTAAATCGTTATAGGTGAGTTGATACACGCCATCCCGATCCACTATTATTCTAAAATATTCCTGACCTTCTACGATCCATTCATCCCCATATGATTCATGTTCCACCTGGGTGAAAGTAGAGATGGAATAAATCAACGACAACAGGACGCAAAGAGAATTACAAAACGTTTTCATCCGATCAAATACACTCGAGAGTTTGAGATAAAGAAAATATCTCTCAGGAAGGGATTAACACACGATCATGTGCTTAACGCAAAGATATCAGTTCAAATTGATTCAGAACTGATATTGATACCAAAATTAACTCTAATCCTCTGGTCATCACCTATTTCCTGAACGCACCCTTCTTTCTGATATACACCAAATCCGATTTAGTGTACTACCTTGTCTCGAAGATGACAGTGCTGTTCATTGTATTCATAGCCTCATCCGCCTTCCAGCTTTATTTCTGGTTGTATCACTTGAATTCCATTTTTCTGGCAGACCGGCGGGTACAAAATCGAATGAAAATTCAGCCTAAGGTTTCCGTATTGATTGCGGCAAAAAATGAATACGATAATATCCAGGTTCATCTTTCTTCCTGGCTCGAACAGGATTATCCGGATTTTGAGGTCATCATCATCGATGATCATAGTAGTGATGCGACCAAAGAGTATTTACAAGAGTACAAAGATCCACGCCTGAAGGTACTTTCGTTACCAGGGCATTTCCAGGGGAAGAAGTCAGCAATCACATTTGGTTTGGAGCAAAGCACGTCTGACTGGATTATTGTAACTGACGCCGATTGTCAACCGGCAGGTACATCCTGGATTTCGTCCTTACTTACGGATCACTCCAATTATGATGTCATCCTGGGGTATGGCCCCTATAAATCAACGAATACGTGGTTGTCCCGGTGGATCACTTATGAGACCTGGTATATTGCCATGCAGTACTTTTCAGCTGCAGCCTTGGATCGTGCCTATATGGGAGTTGGCAGAAACATGGCCTACAGGAAATCAATCTTCCAAAAAATCGGGGGATTTGATCGACACAAAACCATTAAGAGCGGAGACGATGATTTGTTTATTCAGTCCTTGCCAAAGGATGCAAACATCGGATATGCTCTATGTGATGAAAGCTGGACCTGGAGTAAGCCTGCTAATAATCTGAGCAACTATATTCAACAAAAAAGACGACATCTGACCACGTCCGTCCATTACAGGATGAGTACCCGGTTATGGTTGACATTAATCTTCCTGTCACACTTGTCCTGGTATGTCAGTTTTATCATCATCAGTTGGCATCTTCCAATATCGATTGCGGCATTATTCATACGTTATATGATCATATTGTGGATGGCACAGAGATCAAAAGCTACCCTCGGCAAACCTTTGGAATTGTGGACGGTCCCAATTTTTGACTTTCTGATTGTCATTTTCTATTCGTTATTTAGCGTGTCCTATTTTTTTCCGAGAAGGAACTGGTAATGTCCAATTGTCAATGAGCAAGTCGGTAATGGTACTTATTGAAAAATATTTTGACAATATCACCCCTGCGCAAAAAGAACAATTCAGAGAGATGGGGCCTCTATATGCCGATTGGAACGTTCGTATTAATGTCATTTCAAGAAAGGATATCAACCACTTATATGAAAGACATGTCTTGCATTCTTTATCCATTGCAAAATGGATGGCATTCCAACCAGGTACACGACTGCTTGACGCAGGATGTGGGGGTGGATTTCCCGGCATCCCACTTGCTATTTATTTCCCTGAGGTTGAATTCCACCTCGTGGACAGTATCGGTAAAAAAATCCATGTCGTGCATGAAGTGAGCAAATCGCTCGGCTTGAAAAACGTAAGAGCTGAACAAGTACGGGCCGAAAAAGTGAAAGGTAAATACGACTTTGTCATGAGTCGGGCTGTTGCAAAAATTGGGAAACTGATATCATGGAACCGGAATAATATCAGCGATGATCACAAGAATGCAAGACCCAATGGATTCATATTCTTGAAAGGAGGTAATATTGAGCAAGAATTTACTTCATTAAGAAATATACACCCTACAGAAATTGTGTCCATTTACGATATGATGCCAGAGGATTACTTTAAAGAAAAGTTTATTGTGTATATACAGGGCTAGTGCTTTATCTATAACTTCGATTTTGGAGAGCGTCATATATGTTATCTGATTGGTTAAATACGATTATACTTTCTCTATCGGGATACGATCTTACTTTGGGTGGGATCCTGGGTTGCATTTTCTCAACCATCATCGTTGCGGCTCTGTATAGACTTGCCGTTCTTGCCTTGAGAGCATATTCCAAAAGACATGATATCTCCAAAGATCCTCTCCCATCCGTAAAAAGATGGATGCTTTGGGCCTTTATCGCAGGATGGTTGATCTTATGTCTATTCAGCCTCAGACTCGACGGAGTCATCTGGCATACGATTACAGTGAGAAATACTTTGTTTGCATTATTCATCATTGCAGTTGCCCGTATTGCAGATAGATTTATTTCCGCCAGGATCCTTGAAGAAATCGAATCTCAAACAGTCAGGGACATTTATCACGATCAATACGGACAAAAGAACCGATCAAATATCACAAGAGTTGTTCATTACATATTGGTCATAATCGTATCGATCCTGGTCATAAGAAGTTTTGATATAGATTATGATTTTCAAATGCCCCTAAAAGAAAATGTGACGATCAGCATATCGGGCATTCTGACTGCTGTCCTAATTCTTTTAGTGGTTAGATTGATTATATGGATATTGATCAATCTATTTCTATATGGGTGGTACAAACGAGAGAGAATTGATTTGGGAAAGCAGTATGCTTATAATCAATTGCTTTCTTATGTTTTTTACTTTATAGCCCTAGTATTTGCATTGCAATATGTGGGCATTGATTTGACCCTTCTGCTAGCCGGGGCAGGATTATTACTGGTAGGTGTCGGTATTGCCCTGCAACAGGTGATCAGTGATTTCTTCAGCGGATTGGTTATTCTATTTGAAAGATCTGTCGAAGTGGGTGATTTCCTGGATTTTGGAGATATGAAAGGGACCGTTAAAAAAATCGGGTTAAGGGCATCTATTGTTCAAACCATAGAACAAAAAGACGTTATTATACCCAATTCAAAAATAGTTAATGAGAATGTCACAAACTGGTCCAGTACCAGGGTTACCACCCTTTTCAAGGTGCAGGTGGGGGTTGCTTACGGATCGGATACGGCTAAGGTAAAAGGGATCCTGCTTAAAGCTGCCTCAGAAGTACGAGAAGTCAAAAAGAGTCCTCCACCATTTGTTCGATTTGAGAATTTTGGAGACAGTTCCCTGGATTTTTCCCTCCTTTTCTTTTCAGACCAGGTAGAGATCATCGAGATAATAAAGAGTGATATACGATTCAGAATTGATGCTTTATTTCGCGAGAATGGTGTCGAAATTCCGTTCCCGCAAAGAACCGTTTGGTTTCACGATTCTTCGAAGGAACCGGGAAGTCGAGAACCAGAAGCATAATTTGAGAATTTATTTGATCTTTGTGGCTCCGAAATTGTTTATAAAATAAGTAAAAACAATAAGATGGACACGCAAACGCAAAGCCCGGTTATGTTATATACCGAACAAACGCCCAACCCGGAATCGTTGAAATTTGTAACCAATAAAATGCTGTATAAGGGTACGGCCGATTTCAGGGATGAATCCCTGGCAGAGGAATGGTCTCCTATAGCCAGCAGCTTATTTCAATTTCCATATGTCAAGGGTGTGTATATCTGTAATAATTTCATTACCGTAACGAAGGAATTCAATTATAGCTGGGAAGACATTATGCTCAAACTCAAGGAGTTTATCAAAAATTACGTATCGGATGGAAAGTCGATCGTGGCGGATGGATTCGAAGAGGCTATGAAGGCAATTGAAGCAGAAAAAGGTGTTTCCTATGAATATACAGGTGAAGAAGCCGAACTCGTCAAAAAGATCAAGGAACTGATTGATACATATGTAAAACCAGCTGTTGAAATGGATGGTGGGAATATAGAATTCCAGTCGTTCAACGAAGGCGTGGTTACTGTTCTTCTACAAGGTTCATGCAGCGGATGCCCCTCTTCCACCGTGACGCTGAAAGCGGGAATTGAAGGAATGTTGAAGAGAATGGTTCCTGAGGTTACTGAAGTGGTTTCGGAGATGGGCTAATACTCCATTAAAAATCAGTCCGGGTTATCTTTATTTCATTTCTCTTAATCAATTCTTAATTGAACAGGGTTCATTTGGGCCAAAAATGAATTGATCTATATTTGCCGCTCAATTATTCTTCTATGTCGCATATTTGTCGACTGACCGTACTTTTGTTTGCCTTTCTACTTGCCGCCAATGTCCAGGGACAAGGATATAATATTGGCATCCGGGCCGGACTTGGTCAAAATAAGTTCACAGGACCATTGGAAACTGATTTTGGTGAGAGTTATAAATTAAGCGGAGGATTTCACTTTGGATTGAGTTTTCAATGGAATTTTAACGATCTGATTGGCATCAGGTCGGAAGTGCTTTACAACCAGATGGGTTCCTCCTACGAGTTGAATACACCCAATGGGTTTTATATTTTCCCTCCTGAAGATGGATCGGCAAATATCATTCTTCGTGATACTTCCTTTATAGACTTGAATCATTCCAATGCCTACATTCAATTTCCACAGACCGTGCATCTGAGAGTTTCGGACAAGCTCGAAGTTTTTGCCGGTGGTTATATCGGTTTTTTAGTCAGTCCCGTAGCCACGGGTACATTGATATTCGGAGGCCCCGGTGCAAGCCAGGAGCACAGTTTCAGACAAGGCTTGAACTTCAACTATTTCGGTGATGATGCAGACACTCGATTCGACATTTTTGGAGTGCGCAGCCAGGATATATTGATTCGGGCCAATGGTCAGGATGTGACGTTACGGGGTATAGAGAATTCCTACGACTTCAACCAGTTTAACATCGATGAGGGGAGGTTTTTCAGTATCGACCTAGGTCTTGCAGGCGGTATTTCTTATTATCTGAACAGAGGATTATACCTCATGGGTCGGGTGGAATACGGAGTCAGGGATATTACCAGAAATACAGCCGACTATTCCTTTGCCCGGGTTAATGATGATGAGACTCCGATCTTTAACAATGATAGCGATAAGAATCTGGGTTTTTATCTTTCAATTGGTTTCAAGTTTTAGGATTCATCGTAGATAGCCATCAGGACATCAAGAGACCTGAGTTCACCAAATCCATCCAGGTGGTATTTATAAAATTCGATCAGCGAAAGGATCAAGTCTTTTCTCTGCAGTCTGCTGGAGTTGGTATATTGTTGATTAGATAGATATTGCGACAGGTGAAAACTTGATTCACTATCTAATGACAACGGATGACTTCCTCTTTTAGAAGTGAATGATCCTTCCTCAAGATTAAAGTATTGACGACTTTCATCGTAATTGTTGTTAATCTCAAATCCCAGGTGTCGACCGAGTCCAACGAGAAAACCAATATGGAAATGCGCAATCCCGGATGCAAGATTGTCCAGATGAATCAGTCCTTTCACCACATACTGATAGAGTGCCTGACTGTCAGAACTGATCTTCACAGCTTTACGACAAACCTCAATCAAGAACATGGCAATCGAACTTTTGGCTACGTGAAATGGAATAGATTTATAAATGTAACTGTAGGAAACTTCTTTAATTCTTGAAAGTCTGTCATTGTTCTTGATGTAAGCCTGGACTGTTACAAGATTCAAGACCCGGATCTTTGATGCTAAGTTCTGGTTTTTGCTTTTTCCAACACCGCTCATGATAAATGACCGGATACCTTCTTCAGGTGTCAGGAGGTCAAGGATAATCGAAGATTCTCCATACTTAACCGTTCTTACAATAATGCCTTCGGTGCTCTTCAGCATATTTACGTCTTAATAAGCCCTACCAGTCCCATCCGTCAATTGTAGATTGTTTATATGAATTCTTCGTTTTGACCCTCTCTAATTGACGATTATAAATGAGCTTGGAAATAGCCTTGACTATATCTCCCCCTGATGGATCCAAAGCCTCTTTCAATTTTGTTTCTGAAACATCCAATCGATACAAATAACTAAATAGTAATGAAGGATCGCTCGATAATAATTCCTGCACCCTGAAAGCAATGGCACTTTTCAGGGAGTCGACAGATAATACTGTTCCTTTGTCTTCTAACTCCAACTCTTTATTCAAAGCATCCGCGAGATGCCGGACTATTTTATCCATTCATATTTTGCTGGATTATGAAGTTACAACATCTTGGTGTATGGCGTGATGTATTTGATAGAGGCGATCCAGGATCTTCGAATCATTGCTCATTTTTGGGAGTTTGCTTTGACCGCCAAGCACTGAATGAAGCTGAAAATACTTGTCAACAGTACCTTTATTCAGTTTGAATATTTTTAATGGATCAAGGGCGATCTGGCCGTATCTTTTTTGAGCATAATTCGAATTCAGGTCGCATAATTTTCGATCGAGATCCCTGGCATACAGATCCGGATCTTCTGGTTCGTTGTAAAATTCGATAAACCAGAAGTGGTACCCATTTTTCTCGATGTTCAAATATTTAGGAGCTATAGAAAAGTCCCGAATATGAACCTGGTGAATAGCGTTGATTTCTTTCAAAGCTTCTTCGACCTGGAAAAGCGCCAGATCTTCACCAAATGCATTTATATATTCTTTAATTCTACCAGTAACTATGATTCGAAAGGGTGCGATCGTAACGAACCTTACTAAATCTCCGAGGACGTATCTGAGCAATCCGTTGATCGAAGAAATCACCATGACATAGTCTTCCCCGGTGCACACCTCCGCTATCGAATGGGCATCCATGATTCCGTTTCTAAAATCCTGCCATTCTATAAATTCAAAAAAAACTCCCGAGGCACACATCAGCAACATTCCCCTTTCAACCGGTCGGTCCTGGAAGGCAAAGAATCCCTCCGAGGCATTGTAAACTTCTGTGTATCTGAATTCTTCTTTTTGAATCAAAGATTTGAATTGATTTCGGTATGGTTCAAAATTTACACCGCCATGAATGTATGCTTTCAATCCGGGCCATATCTCTGTCAGGTTTTCTTTCCCGGATCTTTGTAAGATCATTCTGAGGACAGCCAGTACCCAGGTTGGAGTACCACCTAGAAGGGCAATGTTTTTTGTTCGAGCAGCCTCCTTGGCAGTTTGTTCTAATTTGAATTTCCAATCCGGATGAACTGCTGTTTTAATACTGGGCACATACCAGGGTCGAAAGAAACGCGGAATCCTGTTGAGCATAATTCCGGAAACGTCTCCGACTGTAGAAGAATCAGACTTGTGATAAATGGATCCACCAATCAATAAATTCTTAGACTTGAACACCGACATTTCCCGATCGTGTTGGTACAGGGTATGAAGTATGTACCAGGATCCCCTCAGGTGATTTCTTTTGACAAATATTTCAGGAGTTGGAATTAACTTTCTTTCACCAGATGACGTTCCTGAAGACTGGGCGAAATATTCACAACGGATAGTTTTTTTGGATTTGAATTCAAGGATCTTTTCTTTGATGTCATCATAGAATTGAATTGGAATGGTTTCTTTAAACTCTTCATAAGATTCAATTTTTGCTTGTTCTCCGTGGATTGCCCGAACATACCTGGAATTGATGATTTCCGTCAATTGCAAACTTTGTATTCTCCATGGATTATTCCTGATATCTGAGAGTTCTTTATTCCATTTTCTCAGGTAGGAACGCACAACAAAATTCATGGGGGAACTCATACACTCATTGTTGTAATTGGCCAATGATAAAGATACATGGATGCTTTTCCAATGCCTCTGGTTTCCAATCCCGGATCTTTCTGGTTTGAATAGATTCATCATTTGCCGTCAGATTTTTGGCGACGCATAAATGCAATTCCGGATGTACATTTTTCTGAATGCTCCTCAACAACTTTGTATTGCGATAGGGAGTTTCAATAAATATTTGAGATGTTCCCTTTTTCATTGCTGAGACATTGATTTCCTTCAACTTTTTGGAAAGTTTTTGTTCTTGAACCGGCAGGTAGCCATGAAAGGTAAAACTCTGGCCGTTCATGCCAGAAGCCGCCAGACCCAATATGATAGAGTTGGGGCCGGTAAGGGCACGGATGGTGTAACCCTTTTGACGAGCGAGACTGACAACCCATGCACCAGGATCTGCAATGCATGGCGTGCCGGCCTCACTCATCATTCCCACGTTTTGATTTCGTTCCAACAAGCTCTCGATATCCAATAAACTAGCCTTTGCATCGTGCTTGTTCAATTCGAGGAAGGTGCATGCATCAATTGGAAAGTCTGGCAGGATATTTCTGAGAAATCGGCGGGCCGTACGCGTTCTTTCAACAATGAACAGAGATAGCTCAATCACGGTATTTTTGACCACAGGAGGAATATGATCACTCCCGTCCTGATGAATCGAACACGGTATGATATATAAAGAAGGCATGGCTAATTCTTCTTGACTACTTGAATGCAAGAAATTCATCTTCGGATAGGATCTGAACGGTTCCTAAATCCTGAGCCTTTTTCAATTTTGAACCAGCTTTTTCACCTGCGACGAGAATATTCAAATTCTTGCTCACTCCACTGATGTTGGTGGCCCCTAATTCTTCTGCAAATTCCTTCGCCTGATTTCGGGTCATTTTGGTCAGGGTCCCGGTAAATAGAATGGTTTTTCCTTTAAGAGGGGCATCGGTTGCAATTACTTTTGGACGGTCAGCTGAAGTCTGAAGCATGTTGACTCCTAAACTTTCCATCTTTTGAAGCAACACAATATTATTTTCATTTGAGAAGTATTCCATCACATTCTGAGCTACGACGGGACCTATATCCTTAATCCCCAGGAAATCATCCATAGTCCAATGCTCAAGATCAAATACGGATTCTACTTCCTGTGCTAACAGCCTGGAGGCTTTCTTGCCTAAATGGTGAATGCTGAGGCTATGCAAAAGCCTGGAAAGTGAATTGGACTTTGCCTTTTCAATGGACTTTTTCAGATTTTGTGCTGATCGTGTTCCGAATCCTTCAAGTTTGGCGATCTCTTCGTAATCCAGGTCGTAGACATCACCTATATCCCGTAACCATCCCAACTCATAGAATCGCTCGACAAAAGAGCGTCCAAATCCATCGATATCCATGGCACTCTTGGAAACGTGGAAAATGATCTTCTGGAGATTTTGTGCACTGCAGGTACAATTGGGACATCTCCAGGCAGCCTCCCCCTCAACGCGTATAAGCCGGACTTCTTCTTCACTGTTGATCGGACAGAATTGTGGAAATTCTATTTCCAGCTCACTGCCATTTCTCAAATCAGGTAAGGCCTTAACAATATAAGGTATGACATCACCCGCCCTTTCTATAACGATCCGGTCTCCTATTCTCAAATCTTTACCCTTGATAAACTCTTCATTGTGCAACGAAATCGAGGACACCGTTACACCCGCGAGTTGAGTCGGCGTAACCTTGGCCACCGGAGTAATCGACCCAATTTTTCCCACCTGGTATTCCACTTTTTCGAGTACGGTCGTAGCTTGTTTTGCTTTGAATTTAAAAGCAATGGCCCATTTGGGATGATGTTGTGTAGAGCCGCATAATTCTTGAATCTCTCTTTTGTCCACCTTAACTACCATACCGTCAATTTCATAGGGATATTCTTCACGTCCCTGTTCCCAGGCGGTGACATTTTGTATCACAGACTCGATGTCCCGACAGACAAATTCCTCATGGTCCTCAATTTTGAATCCCAATTGTCCCAGGATCTTCAATTGTATGGAATGGCTGTTGAATTCTTCAAGACGGTCATTACCGTTTTCATCGGCTGCATGACCTAGTTGAAAAATGAATATTTCGATTCCCCTGTCTCTGGTTTCGACAGGGTTCTTCATCCTCAAACCTCCGGCTGCCGAATTCCTGGGATTGGCGAATAAAGAAAGTCCATTCGATTCTCTTTCCTCATTCAATTCGGTAAACCTCTTTTTTGCAATTACGGCTTCTCCTCTTAATTCGGCCTCGTAAATATTATAGTTAGAAAAGTTGGCCCTGAGCGGGATTGTTGGAAGAACTTTTACATTTTGCGTGATATCTTCTCCTTCCACACCATTGCCTCGCGTGGCGGCCCTGTAAAATTGATCATTTCGATATAGCAATGCCACACTGCCTCCGTCATATTTTGGTTCGATGCTATACTCAATCGCTTCTTCCGGTGCAAGTCCCGCCGCCTTTCTCACCTGCTCATCAAACTTGCGCAAATCTGCCGCATCATAGGAATTATCGAGGGAAAGCATTGGCACAATATGCGCCACAGAAGGGAAATCGGATGACAAATCACTGCTTACACGCTGTGTAGGCGAATCAGAGACAACGAGATCGGGATGATTGACTTCGATCTGCTCCAGTGATTTATACAACTGATCATATTCGTAATCCGCAATGACCGGATCGTTTTTTATGTGATATCGCCATTCATGATACCTGATAATCTGTCTCAATAGCTCTATATCGGCAGACTGAACCTCTTTTTGAATGAAGTCCTTGCTTTTCTCGATGAATTTATTCTCTTGTTCTTGTGAATACATAATGCCTCTGATTACAAGATGCTGTTTTCCGGAATCTTACCGACGATGCCCTTGTACATTTGTCTGATTTCTTCTATTTCGGATGCTCCATCTCCTCTGACGTAATATGTCGGAAAAAATTTGATCGTCTTGTTCTGAAAATCAAATGCAACCGGTACGATTGGCACGTTAGCCTGGTGTGCAATATAGTAAAACCCCGATTTGAAGCGATCCACCTTTTTTCTTGTGCCCTCGGGAGTAAGCAGGATCGTATGTTGGTCCTTATTATTGAAATCCGCTACCGCCTGGCTTACGAGATTGCCCTTAATCGATCGATCCACGGGACGCCCGCCAATCGAGCGCAGAAACCACCCTTGTATACCTTTGAACAACTCCTTTTTTGCATAGAATGTCACCCGAATGTCCAACCAAAATTTTACAAGGATGCCGATGTAGAAATCCATGGTTGAAGTATGTGGGGCAACGATGATGATTTTTTTCTTGATTTCGCCTGGATATCTTCCTTCCAATTTCCATCCAAGTGCGAGATAGATTTTTTTTGATATACATCTAATCATTCCAGTGATCATTATCTTGAATAATCATCCATTTCTCAAAGAGATTTGATTTGATAGAATGCAACACGACTATGTGGTTAAAAATAGCTTGTCATTCCAGTTCCATCTTCGCTCTTTGCGACCAATTTATTGGCAAAATTGTCAATAAAAATGAATTACCAACATATAAACATTTTGATTACATATTGAAAAGCCAATAGATATATAATTAGGCGAATATATTGTCTTGTGAAATTGAGGGAGTTATGACAACAGATATTTTTCATAATTATTTTAACATATATGTAAATTGCTGGATTTCAAACATATAATGTCTTTTTTTCATGTAAAATATATAAGGAATAATGTGGAAAAAAAAGATGATCATAAATTCCCAATGGAAGTGAATTAGTTATCTTAGCCACCTGATTGTAGTCCCTTACGTTAGAACCTATGGATAGTAGAACGAGATTCTCTCCTTCTTTACTGAGTTTGATTTCAGATTATGAATTGAATGAAGAAGAAGGAAAAACATTGTATCTCAATGATAAAGAGTTTCAGCAAATTATAACCTATTACGAGGAAGAGGGAGAATTTACCCAGGCACTTTCCGTAATTGAGACAGCGATAAAACAATATTCCTTCCGTTCCGATTTTTTGATCCTTAAGGCAAGAGTACTCATTAAGCAAGGTTTGATGGACGAGGCATTTGATGTCATCGAACGTGCGGAGTCAGTATCTCCCAATGAATTGGAATTGGAATTGTTGAAAATCAATATCTACATACATCAAAAAGAATTTGATGAGGCCATTATGCTCATCGAAGATCTGAAGGCATTTGCAGCCAAACAGGAATTGGAGGATATCCTGATTGCTGAATCTTTCTTCTATGAAAGTGTTCAGGAGTTTGACAGGATGTTTCAGTGCTTAAAAAAGGTATTGAATCTCAATCCTGAAAATGAAGAAGCCCTCTATTTGATGAATGCCAGTGTAGAGCAAAGCAAGAATTTCCAGGAGAGTATTGAAATTCACAGGTTGATCGTTGAGGAGTATCCTTATAATTTTCTTGCCTGGTATAACCTCGGGCACTCTTATGCCAATGTCGGGGAATATGAAAAAGCAATTGAGGCTCTCGAATATACCTATATTATCAATCCTCAATTTGAATCCGGATACCTGGACTGTGCAGAATTTTGCCGGGATCAAACGAAGTATAACCGGGCCCTGGAAATATATCTTGAAGCCATTGCCATCTTCGGACCTGAGTTTGATTTATTAATGTCAATGTCTGAATGCCAATATGCACTGGGCCTTGTGGACCAGGCGAAGAGATCGCTTTTTGAAGCCATAGAAATGGATTCATATAGTGACGAGGCATATTTTCTCCTGGCAAAATGCTATATGGAGAACCAGGATTGGAGAAGTGCTATCAAGGTGCTACGCAAAGCTGTTTCTATCGAAAATGAGGTGGAAGAATACTACCACGCTCTCGGTAAGTGCTATACCAAATTGGATGATCGAAACCGAGCTATTTATTATTTGAAAAAAGCTGCTCAAAAAGGTTCAGAACTATCCAATTACTGGGAGGACTATGTATTATATCTTATGTCCCTGGATGAATATTCGGCAGCACTTGATGCGATAGCGAATTCTGAGAAATACACATTCAGCTACCGGCTGCAATATCTCGAGGCAGCCTGTCACATTGGATTAAACAATATTAAAAGAGGTCTTTCCCTGCTGGAAGAGGCACTTGTCGAATCCTATGACGATCACTTTGCCTTATTTGAAACCACAGAGAAAATATTCGGTCACAAAGATGTAAAATCGATTATCAGCTATTTTAAAGAGTAGCCATACATGATCGAGGTTGATAAATTGATCAATTCAATAACCAAAACTGGAGGCTGTTATCATTGATGGATGGCAGCCTTTTCTTATCTGTTCGATCCAAAGAAAAAGCCCATCCCAATTACTCGGGATGAGCTCTGATATCAACGTATGAAAAATCGGTCTTTCAAAGGTAAACGCAAAAATTTAGTTTCCAAATTTTATTAGGAATTCAATGATTAAATAAGCGTTTACCCGAACATATATCATTTGTTACTTTGAAAATCCGTAAGAAACTCCAAATGAGTACCATGTTTGGGTTTTCGAAGATTCAGGAGTGAGTCGCTCAAATTCTGAACTTCTCAATCCCAACGTCAAATTCAGTCCAACTCCCCCGGCAATGGTATAATTCAATGAATTCAACCAGGTATATTCAAAAAGCGTTGGATCCTTACTTTGATAGGGGATAAAAGAAGTCAAAGTAGAAGCCCATCCAAGCCCGTTGGGAAAAGTGTGATTATAATCCGCTCTGATTTTTGCACCACCAGCCCCTTCAGATGAAACACCTTCGGTTCTTGAAAAAGCAATGTGGTAATTTATCGGATGAACTACTACCACGAGATCAGAATTAGGTGAATAGGTCAGTCCTGCACCTAAATCGACAGTACCTGGGTTGAATAAATTAAATATTGAAGAATTCAACTCACCCAGTCCCGACAATGCCAATGTCTCACTGATCTTTCTGCCATACAAGGAAGAAATATTTAATAGATCAATTGTACGATCATCCAAAAAGCCATCTTTTTCATCATCCTGAGTATCGGTGTCTAGACTCTGCCATCCTAGGTTAATCACTGCCTTATTTCTCCAAAAGTCGTCTTCCCTGATACTGTTAGCATAAGCATTGACTCCTATTGCCAGTGAAGAAGTGGAAGAATTTGGATTAGGACTGGTGGCAAGATTTCTTTGCCTGGCAAAATTTAGGCCAACTGAACCTAAAAGGCCTTTTTGCCATCCGCCCAGGATTTCGAGTTCAGAATCAATGACGTCAATTTCAGCCTGGTAAGCATCAACTTCAGCCTGAACTTCGGCCTTTAGTGCTTCAATTTCTGCCCTTTTCTCTTTTAGTTCGATCACAGACTGACCAATTGACTGTCCAAAAGAAAGAGCAAAAAATAAGGTGATTAAAGTAATTTTAAATTTCATAAAACAGAATTCTATTAATTAATTTAAATATGTCTCTTAAGATTCCAATAGCTTATCATCGGAATATATTGACACTTTTTTATTCAATAAATATTTCAATGGATAGACCGTCCTTTTGGAAGGTGTGGAAATCGTTATACTCGTTTTATCCAGTTGGGTGACCTGCCCTCTTTCGCCATCCAATTCTATAATATCACCTACGTTTATCTTATCCTTCGTGTACAGGGAAGATAAAAAGTTACCTACGATGTCCTTGGATGCAAGACCATAACCAATTGCAAATGCCAACACTCCCCCGGCAATGATAATTGAAATGTTCTGTTCTAAAAACTCTGTATTGATTTCGGCCTGAGCAATCGCTAAGATCACAACATTTATAAAGAGGAAATAAAATAGAAAAGTCGAAATGATCTTACTCGAAGAAACCCCGAGAGAACTCAATGTCGTGTCTAAGAGAGATCGGATCATTTCGGCCAAGACTGTTCCAAAAATCAGAAAGATGATGGATACGATCAGTTTGGGAATGAGATTGAACAGTCCTACAACGAGATCGGAAATTGCTGGCATCGCCAAGATGTCTGACGCCGCCACCAGAAAGAATACCAGGAGAAAGTAATAAACAATCTTAGAAAAGATTGAACTCACCTTGATGGCAAAATTCGCCTTCCTTACAAAGTCAATTTCGTTGAGCTTTTCTCCAAATTTGTCAACATTTATTGTTTGCAAAACCTTTCTAATGATCCCGGCAACAATTTTGGCAATGATAATACCGATGATGATTACCAGGATAGCACCAACAAATCTGGGGACGAAGTCTATGAGTTGATTCAATAACTGTTGAAGGGTGTCGGTTAACATGAATTTTAGTTGTTACATTTCATAATTATGTCTTATCGTCATTTTGAAGACCGGTTCGTTCAATGTATTCATTGGAACCTATCAAAGCACTGAAAAACCTGGGTATATACAATTCGAAAAGATCTCCGATAAGGGACCAGATATCCCTGCGTTCTCTGACATTCCTTTTTACTTCAGTTGAAGCCTTTGCAAACTTTGCTTCATTTTCTAATTGTAATTCCTGAAAACTATTTTTTTCCATAATTGGGTTTTAGAGATTTATGAGGTGTAAAGGTTATCGTGAATGCGCACAAATTTCATTTTGGCTCTCTTTATCTTCATTTTAATGGCACTTTCCGTTTTTTCTATAACATCTCCGATCTCACGAATAGACATTCCATCGAGGTATTTCATCATCAAAATGCTTTTGTCATCAACCGGAATTTTGTCCATAATTTCCTTCATGCGATCCAGTCTCGTTTCAAGAAGCTCCTTATCATCGACTTCCTCGGAGATATCTTCAAACTCACTTATGTCATCATAATATGAGCTCTTATCCTTCTTTCGTTTTCTGATAAAGTCTATGCAGAAATTGTACGTAATTGAATACACCCATGTAGAAAATTTCGATTTTCCTCCAAATTTTGACAGGTTGAGTAATACTTTCATCATTACTTCCTGTGTTGCGTCCTGGGCCAAAGCTTCCTCCTTCAGAATGGTGAGACACTTACCAAAAATCTTAGAGGAATATCGCTCATACAAAATCTCAAAATAGTAGTTACTCTGAGTCTTCAAATACTCACGAACCACCTCTTCATCAGAAAGCGCTTTTCTCTCGCTTCTGGACAACAATGCGAAGAGAAATTTTAACATACTTAATTATTAGACGTACAAAGATGAGAAAGTTACTTTTGTCGACTAAATAATTGTTCAATTTCTATGAGCACAATACCGATGCGAAATTTCTTCATCATTTGGTTGTTCTTCAGCATACCCGTGTCTGCTACCAGTCAGGACGATACGGATGCCTTGTTTATTCGTAGTATTCACGATGTCATCCTCAAAGAAGGCGCGTGTTATGACTGGTTAAATCACCTTTCCGAAAACATCGGAGGAAGGTTGGCTGGATCCGATCAGGCCAAACAAGCCATTTACTATACGCGCGATGAATTACAAATGATAGCGGACACGGTGTACTTGCAACCGTGCACGGCACCATACTGGACCAGAGGGAAAAAGGAGGTTGTACAAATCATCAACAGTAAAGGTGAAACGATTGATATTGGCGGCCTTGCATTGGGCAATAGTGTGGGTACGGGGACACAAGGAATTCGAGGCGAGATTATTGAAGTTTTTACATTGGACGAGGTTCGAAACCTGGGAAGGAATACCATACAAGGCAGGATCGTATTCTTTAACAGACCTATGGACCCCACCCATATTAACACATTCCATGCCTATGGGGGAGCCGCTGATCAAAGAGTCAATGGCCCATCCGTAGCCGCTGAATTTGGTGCGATTGCGGCTATCGTACGTTCTTTGACCACTGCAAAAGATGACGTTCCCCACACCGGTGTTACGAGGTATCGAGATGGATTTCCCCAAATTCCCGCAGTCGCCATTAGCACCAATGATTCAGATCTACTTCATGACATGCTAACGACTGATCACGTTCAGGCATATATAGAGACGGATTGCAGGACGGTGATGCCGGAAAAACAAACATATAATGTAGTGGCGGAAATAAAGGGTAGCACCTTTCCCGAAAAGATCATCCTGGTTGGCGGTCACCTGGACTCCTGGGATGTGGGTGGCGGTGCACATGATGACGGAGCCGGATGCGTCCATAGTATGGAAGTATTTCATGCCCTGAAAAAATTGGAATATCGTCCCAGACATACACTGCGTTGCGTTTTATTTATGAATGAGGAAAATGGATTGGGCGGAGGACTGGCCTACGCTGCTGCTTCCAATCAAAACAACGAATTTCACATGGCTGCAATCGAGTCAGATGCAGGGGGATTCACACCAAGAGGATTTACATGCGATGCGAATGACGACATTTTTGCGAACCTCTTTCGACAATTGACTCTATGGGAGCCTGTCCTGGAACCATATCACCTGTCCATTTGGAAAGGTGGATCTGGTGCAGACATCAACCCATTGAAGAGTCAAAATGGACTCCTTATGGGGTTCAGACCTGATTCACAAAGGTATTTTGACTTTCATCATACCGAAACAGACCGGATCGATGTGGTCAATGAAAGAGAATTAAAATTAGGAGCGGCAGCCATTACTTCTTTGGTTTATCTATTGGATAAATACGGCTTAAGTTTTGACTGATATGGGGAAAGAAATCAGCCTGCACAACCAAACCTTTAGTCTTTATTTGGATGAACAAAAGATCCGGGAACGGATCATCGAGCTGGCCCGTAATATCAATGAAGATTACCAAGGGAAAAGTCCTATCATCTTGTGCATTTTGAATGGTTCATTCATTTTTACTGCCGATCTGGTCCGGCATCTGGATTTTCCTTTGACTATAGAATTTGTCAGGTATTCCTCATATGAAGGCACATCGACGACTGGTAGAATAACCAAGATCATGGGTCTGAAATCTGACATAGAAGGAAAGGACGTTCTCATAGTCGAGGACATCATCGATACGGGTCTTACCTTATCAAATGCGATAAAGGATCTGCTCAAAAGCAATCCGGCATCATTAAAAGTAGCTTCACTTTTACTCAAACCTTCGGCATTGATTCACGATATTCACTGCAATTATATCGGGTTTCGGATTCCCGACAAATTCGTGATAGGATATGGCTTGGATTATGACGAATTAGGTCGTGATCTCCCTGAGATCTACCAACTGAAAGATCAGGCATAACTCGTTAATAATCAAGGATTTTTCTATATTGGCGGCTCATAATTTTCTGTTCTAAAGAAAATTTTTTGACCTAATAATCTGAGTTATGAATCGAATCATTTATTGCATTGCATTTCTTCTTATTTGTACCGTTGGAATTTCCCAGGACGTTCCTCAGGTAACGAATAAAATCTATTTGAAGAACGTGACATTGCACTCCCAACCCGGTCAGGAAGCCATACTGGGATCCATCCTGATCGAAGATGGAATCATTGCTGCCGTTGGAAACAATGTATTCATCCCCTTTGATGCAAAGATTATCGAAGGTGACTCCATGCACGCCTACGCAGGGTTTATTGCGCCCCTATCTTATATCGGATTGGAAAAACCCAAAGAAAGTAACGAAGCGCCAAAGGTGAAGCGGTCCGGGTATCCGCCAAATGATGTGGCCGGTATCACACCTGAACGATCTGTTGCCAATGCGTATAAGAAAGATGAAAAGACCATTGCCAACTTTCGAAAAGAGGGATTTACGATCGCCCATTCTGTCCCCTACGGAGGGATGATGCCAGGGAAAGGTTCGGTCATCAGTCTGAATGGAAAAGACTATCACGAAGCCGTATTGTCAAAGGATCAATCCATGTTTGCCACCTGGAAAACAGCACGACGGGTCTTCCCTGCTACACTGATCGGCATCATGTCAAAATGGCGTGAACTATATCGGAATGCTGAATTAAGTCATCATCACGCACAGGCATATAAATCCAATCCTCAAAATAAAAAGCGACCCAGTCCGGATGCTGCTACATCTGCTTTATTTGCGGTGCTGGAGAAAAAAATGCCCGTATTCTTTGTGGCTGAAAAACATCGCGATGTGGCACGAACCCTTCAGCTTCAAAAGGAATTGAATTTTGATCTGGTCATCTCAGAAGCTCGTGATATCGACAGGATTTTGGATCGGACCAAAAAGAGCAACGCAAGGGTTCTTTTGTCACTCGATCTGCCCAAAGCAGAAAAGGAAGACAAGAAGAAGGGGAAAGAGGAAAAGAAAGAAACAGAAGTGAAAGAAGCTGAACCCGCAGAACAAACAGCCCAGGCTGAGACTAATGAGGCTCCACCCGAAACTTCCAAAGCAGAACCGGAGAAAAAAATGGAAAAAGAAGAAGATGAAAAAAGCAAACAGCTAAAGGAAAGGAAAAAGGCTGCCATAGCAAGATATGTCGGACAGGCCAAGACACTGAGATCAAGTGACGTTCCTGTGTCTTTTTCTTACCTGGAGACTAAGGCAAAAGACGTACATACCAATCTGCGAAGAATGGTCAAGGATGGACTTTCAGAAGATGATGCGCTGGCTGCTCTAACGACGGAAGCCGCAGATGTGTTGAACATTTCAGAGACCGCCGGAACACTGGAAAGTGGAAAAATAGGGAATGTCGTCCTTTCCACAAAATCCATTTTTGATGATGAAGCGAAGATTAAATACGTTGTTATCGACGGACAGATACATGAGTACGAGATAAAGGAAAAGAAGAAGAAATCAGGAGAGGAAGGTGAAGAGCCGGTTGACATTAGTGGGTCATGGTCCTATACAATTGAAGTGCCAGGCATGACAAGTTCCGGTACCATGACATTTACCAAAAATGGCGATTCCTATGATGTCGAATTGACAAACAGTCAAATGCCGGATGAAACGGTATCCGTATCTGACATCGACATGAATGGAAATGTTGCCTCTTTTAGTTACAGCCCGCCGGTAGGTGGAATGAATATTACCCTGGATAACGAATTGACCTTTGACGGAGATACATTTGAAGGAACCGTGGATGTGGGAGACTTCGGAAGTTTTGAGATCACCGGCCAAAAGGACAATCCTGAATAATTCTTAGCACTAAAAAAATATACAATGAAAAATATCATTTTGCTATTCATCTTTTCTTTCACTCTGGCAACCATCCTTCCCGCTCAGATCGAAAAAGGTGATGTTCTGATCAAAAACGGAACGGTAATCACCATCACAGATGGTGTGAAAGAAAATTCCGACGTTCTGATACGCGATGGCATCATCAGACGAATTGGAAAAAATATATCCGTCGAAGGCATACATACAATAGATGCCACAGGGCAATTTGTAATGCCCGGCATTATCGATGCGCATTCACATATCGGCATAGATGTGGTCAACGAAGGTACAGATCCGAATACTTCTGACGTCTTCGTGGGGGATGCGATCAATCCGTTTGCCATATCGATATACCGGGCACTGGCAGGAGGTGTGACTGCTTCACATGCCATGCACGGGTCTGCCAATGCCGTCGGTGGACAATGTGAGACGATCAAACACAGATTTGGGTCTATTGATCCGGAGGACATGAAAATGGCAGGTGCTCCTCGCACCATAAAATTCGCCCTCGGCGAAAACCCGATGAGGGTGCACGGTGAAGGACGAAGAATCGTCCCAAGAACGAGAATGGGTGTCGAGCAAATATTCAGAGAAGGATTTGCAAAAGCGCAGGACTACATGGCTGAGTGGGATCGATACAATACTGATCCCGATGGAGCAAAGGAACCACCCAAATTCGATATGAAAATGGAAACGATGGCTGATATTCTCAGGGGTGAGATCATCATCCATTGTCATTCCTACCGGGCCGATGAAATCTTAATGCTCCTGGACGTCCTGGAAGATTACGGGGTATCCAAAATTTGTTTCCAGCATGTCAATGAAGGATTTAAGGTGGCTCCCGAGCTTGCGGCATTTGGTGCCAGTGCCTCGGTGTTTGCAGATTGGTGGGCATATAAATTTGAAGTGTATTATTCCACAGCGTATAATGCCGCCATCCTTACCAGGAATAATGTCGTGACTTCCATAAATTCCGATTCAGGTGAGTTAATCAGGCATCTTTACCACGAAGCAGCCAAGACTCAGAGATACGGAGATCTTTCGGATAACGAAGCACTGCGCTTGATCACGTTGAACCCTGCTATCCAATTGGGTATTGATGACAGGGTGGGATCATTGGAAATCGGAAAAGACGGAGATATTGCAATTTTCAGCAAACATCCGTTATCCATCTATGCTGTACCGCAGGTGACGATCGTAGATGGAGTCGTTCGATTCGATATCAATGGAGACACGGAAGATATGAGGATGGATGTGGATCCGGAGGCTAAGATTTCCACATTTGTCGATCACTCATATAGTGAGGAAGACAGGTGTATGCAGGGCCTTTTTGAATTTTTCATTGACCGTAAATAAAAAGATCATGACGAAGAAATTGAGTATTTATATTTTCCTTTTTTTGGTCTATTCTTCTCATGGCCAACAGATCGCTAAATCGACATATGAAACGGTTCTTTTAAAGAATGCTACTGTTCATACGATTACCAATGGCACAATGAATGCAACGGACGTCCTGATCCGGGATGGAATGATTGCTGACATTGGGAGCAACCTAACATCCCCTGCAGGTGCCAAAATTGTGGATTGTACAGATCATCATATCTACCCCGGATTCATAGACGGTGGGACTACTCTTGCATTATCAGAAGTCGGATCAGTCTCTCTGACCAATGACTACAATGAAATTGGTGACTTGATTCCCCATATGGACGCATTGACTGCCGTAAATCCGAATGCCGTTGCAATTCCGGTGACCCGGGTTAATGGTGTGACATCTGTTATTGTACATCCCATGGGGGGGCTTTTTCCCGGAACTGCCAGCTTGATTGATTTGACGGGATATACTCCAAATCAAATGGATGCAGGATTCAGAGCCGTGGTCATGAATTTTCCCGCATCCGGAAAAAGAGGAAGATGGGACCGGCGCTCAGAAGAAGATATTAAGAAAGAGCAAGAGAAGGCCACAAAAAAGATTGATAAGATCTGGGAAGAACTCACTCTATACCATAAAATAGATAGCGCCAGCACAGGTCAATCCAAATCTTCAATGAAGTACCAGCCAGAAATGGACGCTTTGTTGCCCGTCGTGAGAGGAAAAATTCCTTTAATGATCAATGTCAATAAAGACAAAGATATTGAGTCCGCCCTTGCCTGGATCGAGAAAAAAGGAATCAAGGCGATTCTATGTGGAGTATCTGAAGGATACAAGGTGGCTGATAAAATCGCCAAAGCAGGTATCCCGGTCGTAACAGGACCCGTTCTGTCCACACCTGGCAGGGAAGAAGATAAGTATGATATCGCATACAGAAATGCCGGCATCATGGCGCAGGCAGGAGTTAAAGTGGCCCTGCGAACCAATGACAGTGAAAATGTGAGAAACCTACCTTTTAACGCCGGGTTCGCCGCTACCTATGGGATGGGCATTGAGGAAGCCTTAAAATCGATCACTATAAATCCAGCGGAAATATTCGGCGTGGCTGACAAGTATGGTAGTATCGAAAAGGGAAAAGTTGCCAATTTATTTGTTGCAACAGGTGATCCGTTTGAAATGAAAACAAATATTACACATCTTTTTATCAAAGGATGGACGATTCCGATCGAAAGCAGACACACCCTCTTGTACAATGAGTTTCTGAATCGATCCCCCGGATTGAATGATTAGAAATATCATTTTTGATTTTGGTGGAATACTAATCGATATTGATTACGACAAGACCAACACAAATCTTGGGAAGTTATTAGGGGTACGTGATATAAACGTTTTCCCTTTCAATGAGATCATGGAGGCCTATGAGGTTGGCGCATTTGGAGAAGAGGCCTTCTTCAGGTTATTAAAAGAACATTCGAAGGAAATGGTCGGGGATGAAGAGTTGAGAATCGGATGGAATTCAATGCTTGGAGAGCTGCCAATATCCAGGCTTGAGATGACACATTCTCTTCAACAGCAATTTCGTGTATTTCTCCTGAGCAATACGAATTATACTCATATTGAATTTGTTAGAGATCTGCTCAAGCAGCAGTATGGCATTACAAATTTTGAATCGAAATACTTTCATGAGGTCTATTACTCACATGAAGTTCGATTGAGAAAACCCGGTGGCGAAATCTATAATTTTGTGTTAACTGATGCTGGCTTAAATCCTGCAGAGACGCTTTTCATTGATGATTCTACGGTCAATGTTGAAGGCGCAGCAAGTGTGGGCATCAATGCCCGTGTTCATAATCCCGCAATCGATATCACCAAAATGATCCACAGATATCTCGAAAGCTAGAAGATTAGGTTATTTACCGGGTAATGAATTAAGATAACAATGGAATTTCAATTAAATTCCGTTTCATTAAAATCGACCTATGCCCATTGATTCCATGATCATAGCGAGCTTCATGCTCTTTCTGGGTGTATTGGAAGCCATTGGTGGATTATATCATAACTCAAAGAGAACTAAAGATGATTGGTGGATCGAAATTATGAGCTTCGTCCATACTTCCACTGTCTCCAAACCATTAATAGTAGTGCTCTCAGGATTAGGCATGAGATATTTCTTTCCGCAGTTGCAGGGGATTTATGCAGATATGTCACTTTGGTTGGCTCTGCCATTGGTTATCCTGGCAGATGATCTCATTCAATATTGGTATCATAGAAAAGCGCACGAATGGCCCTGGCTGTGGAATTTACACAGACCGCATCATTCGGGTCCGGAAATGGGTGTTTTGGTGACATTCCGGGAAAATATTTTCTATGTAATGATTATTCCAAACATCTGGTTTCTCGGTGTGATGACTTATTTCGGATTGGCAGAAGCTGTCGCAATAGGCCTGATCGCAAAATACATTATTGTCGTAAGTGCACATAGCAATACGAGATGGGACCAATGGTTGTATCGGCACAAGTCTTTAGATAAACTGGCATGGGTTATAGAAAGAACAATCTCTACACCTGCCACTCACTTTGCCCATCATGGCAAAACTTCTAAAGATGGAGTAAGTAATCCTACGGGGAATTTCAGCAATATGTTTTTCTTCTGGGATGTGCTTTTTGGAACTGCACTGATTACCAGGAAATATCCTTCTGAGTTTGGAATAGAAAATGACCCTAAGGACCATTGGTCTGCCCACTTATATTGGCCCATCATAAAATCTGACAAGGCCAACAGCGAAATAGGAGATGGTTATCATAAACAGAAATCAACACTGCGGGAACCACGGGTGATGACAGTCGAGCCGGATAAAACATATTGGTGGTGCAGTTGTGGATTTAGCAATGACCAACCTTTCTGCAACGGTTCTCATAACGGGACCAAATACAAACCCCTGCCAATCAAATTCAAGGAGACCAGGAAAATCTCATGGTGCACATGTAAGCACACCAAGAACCCACCTCATTGTGATGGCTCCCACAAAGAATTACAATGAAAGGGTAAGGCCCTCAAATCTTGATGTAATTGGCGTCCTCCAGATTCCAATCGATTACCAGCCCATTGGCAATGCTCTTTGCTATTTCCGCTCCATACAATAGTTCCACGAGATACAAAGAAGCCTCGTAGGATTTTGCTCCACCAGCCGAGGTTATGAATTTTCCATCGTGAACAAACAATGTGTTGTCCCTGACATCGAGTTGTGGAAACATATCCCGGTACTTCTCAATATCCGATGGGAAGGTCGTGGACACGGAATTATCCAGTAATCCGGCTTTGGCCAGTACAAAGGCACCATCACAATGACTGGTGACAAATCGGGCCTTACTACCAATATCCCGGACCCAACTAATCATAACTTCATCTTCAAGGTCTGTGTCTAAATGATGCTCAGCACTGGGAACAACGAGGACGTCAATTGGAGGGATATCATCTGTCAGGTAATTAAAATCCGGGATCATCCGGATTCCTTCAAATGAGGTAATGGGATGGTGAGTGTTTGCCACCAGGAAGGTATTCATGGGCTTGATTCCACTTCGGAAAATAGTATGTTGAAATACATCATAGGGTGCTGTTAACTCAGTATTGTAAACACCGTCCATGATGAGAAAAGCAACATTGTACCGATCCTCTTGAATCAAGTCGGGTCTTAGGTTATTCCTTTGTTCGGCTTGACATCCCAAATAAAATACTACAGTTGTGATCAGAAGGCGACTCATATTGTACTTTTTATTCAAATACATTTTTAATCAAGTTGCAGTGAAGTTGATGTCATATCAATCTTATAAACCATCACAGTGTATGGCACATTCTTCAATGAGAGATCTCCAACCCGCTGGACATCAATTTTCTCGCGATTTCTAATGTTCCGGAATACAGCATCTGAAATAAATATTTCATCTGCGGTCGCTTGATCGGAAATCCGGGAAGCTACATTGACCCCATCACCAAAAACGTCTGAATCCGTAAATACTATTTCGGAAATGTGAATTCCCATTCGAACTTTGAAGTTGTTGGTTTGCCCGATCAATCGCTGAATTTCAATAGCAGCATTCACCGCCTCAGTGGCCGTATAAAATATGACTAGGGATCCATCGCCCAATTCCTTCAGCCACTTTCCCCTATTCTTACGGATGACCCTTTGTTGAATCCGTCTGTTCTGATCCAACACTCGTAAGGCAAGGTCTTCATCTTTACCCATTAATGCAGTAAATCCGACTATATCCGTAAAGAGTATGGTCGCAAGCTGACGGTCTTTTCTGATCATTAACTTTCTCCCTTCTGTGAAACCCGATAAGAAGAGGAAATAAACAATTGATAAAATAACACCCAGGACGGTCATGATCAAAGCCCCTGGCAAATGAAATATTTTCAATACGGCACCTAGAATGAGAAAGCCGATTCCCTGGGAAAGAATGATAATTGAATAATGTAGTGATCTCCTTGATTGTGTCGAGATGCGATCTATTATAAATGATGTGATAAATCCAACCAGGAATAAGACCGTGCCCGAACCTAAAACAATGGGCCAATATTTTAATTGAAATTTCTGAAAGAAGAATCCTACGAGGAGTAAGAGAGCTGATAATATCCCAAGTATGAGTGTATGCTTTCTCAACTTATTAAATTTATCAAGCGGCCGGGAGTATCAAAAGTAACCAATATAATACAGGGTCTCAGAAATCCTTACGAGACGATAGATATCTTCGATTGCTCAATCACAAGTAATCAAGACTATTCAAATGAGCGGGTTAGAATTTTATGATGTGAAATTTTATTTCTCCTTTGCTGTTGAATTCGACCGTACTAAACGGCAATTTCATGATGTTCAGGACATCCAGGACCGTTCTTAGGAATGGACTGTCTGTTTCGATTCTTGACAGATCTGCATCAAGAGATAGATAGAATTGTTGATATCGCTGTAAGAAAGGGTCGTATTCCGGCAGGCCGTTATTCTGATATCCTCCAAACATATTCTCCGCGCCATATCCGACTGCAATGTTCATCCATTTTGGAAGCGGAATAATCGGAAAGAAGGACCGAACATTGGCAGAAATCCAAATCGTTTGGGTATTGTAATCTTTTAAGGTCCTGACAAATGGGTTGGAGCCAAATAATTGGTCGGCCCTTTCGCCATAAACCGGGCTCCTATATCTTTTGGAATAATTGACCGGAGATGAAGAGAACTTAAATAGAACGCGTTGTTCCCTGAAGAGTGACTGCTGTATTCCAAATGCACCGATACCTGCCGTGTTGGTCAAAAAATCGGGTACGGAAAAACCCCAGCCTGCAGAAAAACCATCCATCACCTCAATGGTGGTCTGGGATATAAAACTTGTGAGCATTCCTGCCCAAATACTATTTTTCTCGTTTAATCCAGCCCATCTCCATGTGTGATAAGCCCAGTTGGTCTGAAAATAGGCGGCAAACATGTGTCCTGCCTTATCTACGTGCTGCCAGTGGCCCCAGTCGTTATAAAAATGGAATCTGCTCCGTTCATAATCCCGGTACCATGCATCATAGAGGCTGATCCCCGATACGGTATAGGCGGCAGAACCAATAGCAATTACTGATTTCAATCTTTTTTTATGGGGGGCTAATGTAGCAATCTCAGGATTCAGATCGTTTTCTTCTGTACTGTCCTGTCCTTTGATCGAAAATGGAAGAGCAATGAAGAGGATGGTCAAGACTACAATGAAGAGGGATCCCCTGCGGTCAATCTGACATAAAATGTTATTATTACTTACGATATTTGAATGATGATGCAAGGATTTCCGATAAGCTCTGTTCTAAGGCGATTTATTTTGGGTAGTTTGATCTGTTGCTTAACAGGACCTTTGTTTGGTCAAGATAGGCACTTTTCGGATTTCAGAATGGCTCCCACGGCCATAAATCCAGCTTTAACGGGTGGATTTAAAGGTACCTACCGACTTTCAGGTATTTACCGTGATCAATGGCGATCAATATCTGCCAGTAAACCCTTCCAGACCATTACCGGTTCTGTGGAATTCAATGTGAAGGCAGGACTTCTGTTGGAGAATGACTGGATTTCCGGGGGCTTGTCCTTTTCGTCTGACCAGGCAGGTGTATCCGGATTCAAACAAACGTTGCTCGGAACCAATTTAGGATATCATCTGGGCTTGGATGACGACTACAAAAATGTCTTTTCTTTTGGTGTGAGTTTCGGAAGACTCAACTCTTCACTGACTAACGGTGTGACCCTTCCTGGTGATCTCGGTGAAACTCAAATTGATTATGCAGATGTCGGCTATAGAGGAGAATGTAATTTTCCCGGATGTTCGAATAATCCGGGAGGACAAGGCCAACCAGGTTCAAGTGATCTGTCTTTCGGAGTAACCTATAAAACCGAACTGGATGATGGCGCTTTGATCCGATTTGGAGCCTCATGGCTTCATGTGAACGGACCGGAACAATCAGTGGCACAGGCAAGAGGTGGAGTAGATTCAACCCTGGTAGATCCTGGAAGCAGGAGAGGTGATTCTTTCCGAAGGAATTTTGTAATCTTTGGAGAAGCCTCAACTTTAATATCTAATCGGGTGCGATTGAATCCTGCATTGCTGTTCATGCAGTCTTCCGGCACGACGGAGATACAGGTACAGTCTACGGCGGACTATTTGCTGAATGCCAAGGAACAGCTCAGTCTGACTGCTGGTTTGGGAGTAAGACCACTGCCTTCATTTGATGCCGCCTATCTCATGGGTGGGATCAAGATCAGGGATTTGTCGGTAAGATTGACATATGATATTACTCTTTCTGCCCTTTCCAATGCTGGTGGAAATAGTTTTGAATTATCGGTAGGTTACATAGGAAGGATATACAAGGAACCAAAGGTAGATAAAGTGATTTTCTGCCCAAGATTATAATAAACCAAGAAGAACCCTTCATGAAAAGATCCTTATTCATCACTTTTCTTTTCCTCTTTTTCCTGGATTACGGCTGGAGTCAACCCATCAGTTCTGTAAAATATGATGATATGCTTGCAGCAGCAGATGAGCGAATGGACGATGGTGATTATTTCAATGCACTGGAATGGTACAGAAGTGCGTACAGGGAAAACAAAAATGCGGATGTCGCGCTATCCATTGCTTATGCCTATTATAAAATGCGGGATTTTGAAAATGCCAACAGGTATTATTCCCGGGTCCTCGAAGAGGATATTGATGACATATTCATCGATGACAGATATGCGTATGGAAGATCTTTACGCTCGGTCGGAGAACCCTCCCAGGCGCGGGTGCAATTTGAGCGACTCATATCAAAAAGCACAGATCAGGAGCTCAAAGCACTAGCAAAAAATGAAATAGAAGGCATGACTGCTGCCCAGGGTTTTGAAAAGAATGAAGATGTGATCGTTCAATTTGCTGACGGTGGAATCAACTCAGGTTCAGGTGAATATTCCCCGGCTCAATTTGATGAAGCAACACTTTACTTTACATCGTTCAAAAGAAATAAGGAAATCGTAATAGATGGCAAGGAGAAGGATTATCATGCCCGTGCCTACAGATCATCCAAAGGTGACAAGGGGTATTCGAAGCCGGAAGAACTTCATCGCAATATCAACAGGGACGGTTTCCACATTGGAAATGTCGCGTTCACGGAAGATAAAAGACGAATGTTTTTCACGAGGCAGCAGCTGAAGAATGATGAAGTGACTTCATCGAGAATCTATTATAGTGATATGGGTGATGAAGACTGGGGAGCCGCAGAAATACTGCCCTCCGTAAATGGGGAGTGGATTGCAAAACAACCTGTCGTGGGTGAGTTATTGGGAAGGCGGGTCCTCTATTTTGTATCTGACATGGAAGGTGGATTTGGTGGTGACGATATCTACTATGTTACGCTTGGTGGGAATATCGGCCCCCCTGTCAATCTCGGGGAAACGATTAATTCCGAATATGATGAAATAACCCCGCACTATTATGATGGTACACTATTCTTCAGCACAGAGGGAAGACCAGGTCTTGGTGGATTTGATATTTATAGCAGTACGTGGGATGGTACCTCCTGGTCGGAGCCAGAGAATGCGGGATACAATTATAATACGCAATACGATGATTTCTATCTAGTCTTTAATTCCTCTGGCAAAAATGGATACCTGGTTTCCAACCGTCCCGATGAAAAAAAGAAAAAGATGAAAAGCGAAACGTGTTGTTATGATATCTACGACTTTACCATCCGGGAATTGGTTATCAATTTATTGGTGGGGGTCGCAGATGAAGAAAGAGAGCCTCTTGATGGTGCAACTGTAGAATTGGCAGACCAAACAATCTTCGATCCTCCGGTATCACAGACTCTTCCTGATGAATATCGATTTAATTTTGACCTGGACGCAGAACGCAAATATCGCGTCATCGCATCCAAGGAAGGATATATCTCTGATACCGTCGAATTTAATACTGTCGGCATCATCGAAGACAAGGAAATCAGGAAAATTGTAACCCTTAAAAAGAAAGCACCTCCGGCACCTCTTTATACAATTGATACGGTCACGATCAACGAACCGATTCGATTTGACAATATATACTACGAGTTTGAGCGCTGGGATATCCTGCCGGAGTCCGAAACGGATCTGACGATCATTTTAAATCTCATGAATGAGTATCAGGATATGGTCATCGAATTATCATCCCATACCGATTCCAGAGGAACAAAACTGTTTAACCAGGATCTTTCTCAGAAAAGGGCGGAATCTGCACGAAATTGGTTAATCGACAAGGGAATAGACACCTCGAGAATCAAGGCAGTGGGTTATGGAGAAACAAAGATCTTAAATCGTTGTGTCGATGGAAGGCTTTGTACAGATACGGAACACAGGTTTAACAGGCGGACGGAATTTACCATCCTGGAAGGACCGCAGACCATTGAAATAAAGAGAGAGGTCAAGACTACCTACGATGGAGGAAAGCAATCGCTCAGAAAATTTTCACCTGCTCTTCAATGGGATTCTTTTCCGGTGATTTCATTCGACCAACCCGTTTTGGATCTTGGCAAGATGCAACAAGGAGAAAAGAAAAAACTGGTGTACAAATTCACCAATACCGGAATGACTCCACTGGTTATTGATTTGGCAACAGCATGTCAATGCGCTGATATAACATGGCCACATCAACCCATAAATCCTGGGCAAAGCGGGGAGATTGTTGCTATTTTTGACAGTGCAGGTATGGAGGGCAACTATAGTAAAACCATCGATATCATTGCCAACACGGATCCCATCGTTGTAGAAGCTAAGTTCAATGTTGAAATAGTACTGACCGAATAGGTCTATGAGTTTTTTGACCCCTACTTTGATCGTAGAGCTTGGCGGGCTTCTTTTCGGTCTGGCATATATTGTTTGTGCACATTCAAAATCAAATTACAGTTGGATATTCGGCATTGTAAGCGCCCTCTGTATAATCTATGTCGATGTGATCAAGACACAGCTGTATTTTGATGCCTTGCTTCATGTATTTTTCCTGGGCATGTCCTGTATCGGTCTTTACTTATGGTCAAAAGGTTCTCAGACAAAAAAGGTGATCAGGATTTCCAGGATGCCAACTTCAAGTTATTTCGTGTACCTGGCCATATCAGGATTGATTGCCGGGGCGGCCGGATACTTGTTGGATGTACAAACCCAGGCTGCCTTCCCCTACCTGGATTGCTTTCAAATGATGCTTTCCATTTTTGCCACCTTCCTGATCATATATTGTGTAATTAATGCATGGTCGTATTGGATTATTGTTGACCTGATCAGCATTGCCCTGTATGTACTCACTCAGGCATACCTGCTTGCCGTATTGTATGTTGCCTACCTGGTCAGCAACTCCCTGATGTGGAAACAATGGCGTATTGATTATAAAGATCCAGCCCACAAGAGTCGCCAGTCAGGCAGGTTGTTCGGTCAGGGATAAATGGCTGTCGTCACAGTAAGGAGGTGATTTGGTTAATTTACAGGTACAAATGGAAGCTTTTCGCTCTTTTTCAATTTCGACTACCATTGGTTTGAACTTGCTGCCATGATGGGAGCCATTACACCAGGGTTGAGTAGAGCTATAACCACACTGACAATACAAATACGTACCTTTTTCAAGTGTCGTCTGTAAGGGCTCTACTCCAGTATTCTTTTTCTTTTGATGACCTTTCCCTATTTCGCTACCCTCCTTCCCTGATTTGACAAATGGATACAACAAGTGTGCTGTCCACTTGTCACCAGGATCCGTTTGAAGTCCATAAGCCGCCGGAAACTTACGGGTAAATTTTGCGGTACCAAATAGTTGGTCCCACATCGAGAAAGTATTCCCAAAATTTCCATTCGGATCTGAGACATGATCGGACTGATCTCGCCCATGATGTGCATGATGAAATGCGGGAGTGATGAAAATGTGTTCCACAACCCAAGCAATAGGTTTTAAAATTCGACTTCTGTATAGGACGTCATCCCAACGCCAGGTGCTGTGCGTGCTGGTCACAACGACTTGCTTGACAATCAATCCGAGTAAGACCGACGGCCCAAGGCCCAAAAAAGTTGCGATTCCTCCCCACCACAGATTGGGCATCAACAAGTAATACACCCAGGAATTCCTGTAGGATGTCAAAATCCCCATTTCCTTTGCTGCATGGTGGACACGATGGTGCTTCCACAACCAATTGTATTCATGAGCACTTCTGTGATACCAATATTGTAGTACATCATCGATCAACAAGTAGAAAACAAATGCCGGAAGCAATGACCATGCTGACAATACTTCGAAGGAAGCTGGTAGAACTGCCTTGCCAAGAAAGAATACGGCTGCAACAATGAGAGACTTGGTAAATGCAACAACTAAGAATCCAATTCCTTCCAAAATCCAGTCGTCCGACTTTCTTCCTGAATTTTTATAATGGCCCAGGAGAAATTCAATCAGTCCGAATACAAAGAGAATTCCGACTACAAGGTAGAGATCGATATTGGGAGTATTCAAAAATTCAGACATAGGAAAGGGTATTATATTAGCCAATATAAAAATTAGTATGTTTATACTAATTTAGTAATTGAAAATATATTATTAAGACACGAGACAGGATCATAGAATCTGCCATATACTTATTCAATCAATATGGCTTTAGCAATATCAGCATGCAGCAACTGGCGGACGAAGTACAAATCAGTGCCGGTAACCTCACCTATCACTTTCCCAAGAAAGAGGATTTAATGATAGCCATCTATGATCTGTTTCGATCAGAAATCGCTGAGATCGTTCCGTCAGAACATAGCAATCAACACAGTTTGTTCCAATTGGACGATCAAATCAGAGCATTCTACGACGTGCAACAGCGATTTTTATTTTTCTATCTTGATCTATTGGAAATCGAGCGATCCTACGATTCTATTGCAGAACAACATTATGATCATATCAAACAGCAAATTTCAGCCATAAAATCCGGTCTTGATTTTAATGTTGACGATGGCTTTCTTAAAAAAGATGGGGATAATTCGACTTATTTTTGGCTAGCGCAACAATTATGGTTCAGTGCCGTGTTCTGGCCGCAGCAAATAAGGGTGCGGGGCATTGGTGACCATCCTGAAAATATGCGCAAATTGCTATGGTACCAGATCAAACCGTTTTTAACTGTGAAAGGGTATGCTCTATTGGAAAGTATTCTGGAAGTGAAAGTACTCAACAGATAATTTAAACATTATGAAAACATCAGCTCAAGTCGTTACACAGTCATCTGACATTCAAACGCTTTTTAATAATCAAGTGGCTTATCAACAACAAGTGGCTAATTCCACAGCAAGTCAACGGATTAAGAAATTAAAAGAGCTTAAGAAAGCGGTTTTTAATTCAAAACAAGAATTAAGAGATGCATTGTATAAAGATTTCAGAAAGCACCCAAGTGAAGTAGATCTTACAGAGATTTATCCGATCACGGGAGAAATAAAGCATACCATAGCTCACCTGCGTAAATGGATGAGCAAGAAAATAGTATCTACACCCATGGCCCTTTTTGGTACGAGTTCATATATTCACTACGAACCCAAAGGTGTATGTCTGATAATATCTCCCTGGAATTTCCCGGTCAACCTGACCTTCGGACCCCTCGTTTCTGGCATAGCCGCCGGTAACTGTGTGATGCTGAAACCCTCAGAACATACACCACATTGTTCTGCTGTCATGGGAAAATTGATTGCTGACCTGTTTGACCCCAGGGAAGTAGCTCTCTTGGAGGGAGGTGTTGAAGTTTCCAAAGCTTTGCTTGAACTTCCATTCAATCATATTTTCTTTACCGGATCTCCGGCTATTGGAAAAGTCGTAATGGCAGCTGCAGCCAGGAATCTCGCTTCTGTCACACTTGAATTAGGAGGGAAGTCTCCAACCATAGTAGATGAATCTGCCAATATTAAGTCTGCTGCTAAACGCATTGCCTGGGCCAAATATTTAAATAACGGACAGATCTGTATAGCCCCTGATTATATCTACGTTCATGAGGCCAAAAAGGACACTCTAATCGACGCAATCAATGAAAATATCAGAGCGATGTACGGAGATGATGTGGTGACAAGTGACTCTTATTGCCGTATCGTCAACGACAGACATTTTGATCGAATCAAATGTTATATGGATGATGCAATCAAAAGAGATGTGAAAATATTATCGGGAGGTCAAATGGATAAAACTCAAGATTACATTTCACCTACAATTGTGGCAAATGCAGATGATGATTCAGATCTGATGACAGAAGAAATATTTGGCCCGGTTCTTCCCATTCGCATTTATAGTAAGTTAACCGAAGTAGTAGACGCCATAAATAAAAGGGAACGTCCTCTGGCCATGTATATTTATAGTTCTAAGAAAAAGAATATCAATTACCTTATTAACAATACGCGCGCAGGAGGTACGTGCATCAATCATAGTGCCATTCACTTCTTTAACAATAATTTGCCCTTCGGCGGTGTCAATAATAGCGGAATCGGCAAAGCTCATGGTGAATGGGGATTCAAGTCATTTTCAAATGAGCGAGGTGTCTTAAAGCAATGGAGTCCGATGAGTGCAATCGAATTGATGATGCCTCCCTACAATGATATTAAGCAGAAAATGATTGATCTCAGCATTAAATGGTTTTGACAATAACTTGATTTATAAAGCAAAATCCTGTCATTCCAGGGTGAGACCATGAATAAAGAATTGGTGATTTCACGGGTTAAACAGGATATGGGGTTCTTTCTGTCACGGTTATGCGATACTTTTGAAACTTAAACAGTAAGTCATGAATGTTTTTGTCTTTATCTCTGCAATTTTACTCTATGCCCATTCATTTGCACCTTCAGATTTATCGATTATTCCAGCTGATAATCTACAGGCGTTAATTGTCGATGGACAGAGTAATCATGGGGTGTGGCCCAAGACTACGATGATGATGAAAACCTATCTGGAGCAGACCGGCTTGTTTGAAGTGGAAATAGCCCGGTTATCAAATATTTGGCAAGGTCCTCACTACGACAAAAGCATCGGTCTTGAGGACATCTCCCAGTTGTTAGAGATGTATCCGTTGAAGGATAAAAAGCAAACCACTTCGGTAGAGGAGCCTCAGACCGATCCCGATTTTAGTCCTGATTTTTCAAAATATGATGTGATCATCAATAATCTGGGATGGCAGGCTGCCCACTGGCCTGAAAAAACCAAGAAAAATTTTGAAAAATACATGAGCCAGGGTGGAGGACTTGTTATCGTCCATGCCGCAAACAATTCATGGGGTGACTGGGAAGAGTATAATAAGATGATTGGGCTTGGAGGCTGGGGGGGACGATCCGAGAAGAGTGGTCCATACGTATATTATGATGATTTCGGAACACTGATTCGTGATGCAGGCGATGGTGAATGTGGTTCGCATGGTCCGCAGCAAGAATTTATAATCACTACACGCGAACCCAATCATCCGATCATGAAAGATATTCCCGAGAAGTGGTTACATGCAAAAGATGAGTTATATGATCGTCTGCGAGGTCCGGCTCAAAATATGACCGTGTTGGCCACAGCTTATTCGGATGTCGAAAAGAATGGTCCTCCCTGGAATGAATCAGTCAAAGGTACCGGCAGACACGAGCCGATGCTGATGACTGTCAATTATGGTCACGGAAGAGTCTTTCATACTGCATTGGGTCATATGGACTATTCTATGGAGTGTGTTGGCTTTATAACGACATTTCAAAGGGGAACAGAGTGGGCAGCTACAGGACAAGTAACACAGGACATTCCGAAAGATTTCCCGGCTTTGGATCAGATCAGGAGCAGGAAATGGGCCGGAATGTGAATTAAAGCTGATGTAATCTGCTATTTATCCTGCGCATAGACTTTCAAATTTTTTGGGGATGATATACTAATGCCTGAGGGTATAATCGTTTCAGGCTTGTCTATACATACAGGACAGTAATCTATATCCCAAAAAAACCGAATATGTTCAGATGTCCAATTGGAATAATTCTCTATCTGTTTTCCACAATGATTTCTGGTCAAAGTGTCATAGGTCTTTGGCAAAGTACACACCCCAAGACCAAATCTCCCATGGCGACACTCGAGGTATATGAGAAAGACCAGGAAGTTTATGTGCGGATTATTGATATCACTGATCATAGCCTGTCTAGATTTTGTGATCGATGCAAAGGGGTCTTGAAAAACCGGGATCTTACCGAGATAGATGTCATTTGGAATTTGAAGAAAAAAAATGACGGGCACTATAAGAAGGGACAGATTATTGATCCGTCAAGTGGTAACACTTACAAGTGTTTTATCAAATTAGAAACTCCTGAAATCCTGAAGGTAAGAGCATATTCCGGACTGCCTGCTCTTGGAAAAACCCAATTCTGGAAACGGTTGAAGATAGAAGATATCGCCTCACATTCCGAATAGGAACAGAATCGATACGGGTGAATGGAATCCTGGTCACGTGCCGATACGACCAATGTCTCTTCTAAATCTCTCGACGAGATCGTGGGAAAAAGAACTGATGACTTGTTGTTCATTGTCATCGATCCCTTCACTGGCACCGGCAACTTGAGTAATGATATCGATGAACTCAAGGTATTCCGCCGCCGGACCATAACTCTCACAATTATTGATCACTTTTTGGTAGATCTGTTCAGGGTCTGAATTCTTTTCCAGTTCATATTGATAAGACCACCGTATCGTTTTCGCCCATGGATGATCCTTGATGAGATCCTCTAAGATCTGATTTTCGGATTCCTGGACCTTTCCATCGGCCTTTGCAACGGCATAGATCAATTCCCCCAGTGATGCATATAATTTTTCCTCGCGATCCATGCTCTTTATTTACATACAATATACCGTTATCTTTAAGGTGTCAATTATAAAATTGTGAAAAGACGAAATTTTATTCTTCGTAGTAGCGTGATAGGATTGGGATTTATTGGATTGAGGTCATTTGCTACTGCATGTACGAGCCAAAGTCCGGCCCCCGGATTGCTTGCTCAGGGTTATGGTCCCTTACAAAAAGATCCGAATCGAATTTTAAATCTGCCTGAAGGATTTTCATATAAGATTATTTCCAAATTGGGTGATGCCATGGACGATGGCTTTCTTGTACCCGGGTTGGCTGACGGAATGGCAGCATATGAGGGTCCGGGCGGCAAAATTGCTGTAATCAGAAATCATGAAGTGTCTCCAAGAGACAGCAAGAATGGACCATTTGGAGCAGATATGAAACTCCGGGCAAATTTACCTGCAGAGCATTTTTATGACTACGGACACGGGAAATATCCTTGTCTTGGAGGTACAACTACGTTTATCTATAATCCATCAACGGGTGAAGTTGAAAAACAATGGCTCAGCCTTGCCGGAACGATACGAAATTGTGCAGGAGGAAAAACCCCCTGGAATTCATGGATTACATGTGAAGAAACGACTGTTCGCGCCGGGGATATCTTAGAAAAGCATCATGGTTATAACTTTGAAGTCCCATTAACGACATATCCGCAACTAGCACGTCCGATTCCGATCAAATCGATGGGACGATTCAATCATGAGGCTGTGTGCGTCGATCCAAAGACCAGTATTGTATATCAGACTGAAGACCGCTCAGATGGTCTGATTTATCGATTTATTCCGGAAGTCAAGGGAGAGTTACACAAAGGAGGACGTCTCCAGGTACTTTCTGTCATTGATCACCCAACCTTGGATACGCGCAATTGGCCAAGTTCTACAGGAACCATCGAACCCGGTACCAAATTCGCAGTGAAGTGGTTGGACATTGATGATGTTGACGCTCCATTAGATGATCTGAGATACAGGGGAGCACAAAAAGGTGCCGCCATATTTGCCCGTGGGGAGGGTATGTGGTATGGAGCAAATGAGTTCTATTTTGCATGTACCAATGGTGGTAAAAAAGGTTATGGACAAGTCTTCAGATACAGGCTGTCTTCTCAGGAAGGTGGTCGAAAGGAAGATTCTGACCCGGCTACATTGGAGTTATTTGTTGAATCCGAAAACTCACGCATCCTGGAAAGCTGTGATAACCTGACGATTGCCTCCAACGGAGATCTCTTCTTGTGCGAGGATAAGGCTGAACCCAGGATCGTTGGTGTTACTCCACAGGGCAAAATGTATCATTTCGGTCAAAATCTAGGTTATCGATCAGAGTTTGCAGGTGCTACCTTTTCACCAGATGGAAGGGTGCTCTTCGTAAATATCCAGGGACCCGGACTGACATTGGCTATTACCGGTCCGTGGGATCAACAGCATGGCGATTAATACTATATACTTGGACGGCTGATCGCATTTTCCAATACTCTTCTTACTCTTACGGCCTGATCATAGGTAAAATCCCTGTATTTCCGGTTGATGGACAGATAATTAGTCGGTCTGAACAGAGTTTGATCACATGTATAAAATTGATTGGTCGGAGGATTGGGTATGGAAAAGTCAATAGTATGGGTATCCGCACAATAGTCTCCTTCATCCAGGCATCCGAAATCAATCGTCTGAAAGAGTCCGAAGTAGTTTCCCATAGTGGCAACAATATAATCCGGGTGTTCACCGAGGACAGACCCTTTTTGCACTATGATACCAGCTATTGCGTCCTCCGCAAAACTCGGATCAGTCAAAAGACCCTCTAATAGACCTTCTGACAAAATTGGTATGCTCGCACCTCCCCTGCCATAAAAGTTGTAACCCTCAACGGCTTCTTCATCCAACCGTATTTGACCATCCTGGAGCCATACATTGACATACGTATTGGGATCCCAGGTATTTTGTAAAGCCAGCAAGTCGAATCGACTATCCGCATCCTGGAATGGAATCCGATGAATTCCGGGACCCGACAATACAAAACCGGCAGGAGCTTCCTCGGCAGCTACAAACCGAATCTTCATACTGACAGCATTCGGATTGACCAAGCCACTTCTTACATCCTCTATAGGATAGCTTTGAATATTAAAAGCACCGTTCAAGGTATCCAATAATGTGTTTACATTTTCTGCATTTAATTGTAATCCAAAATCATGAAATACTACTGGTATTACGATCAATTCCAAATTGAGCTTTTCCCTCACTGTCAATTCTATGATGTTGGATGTAATGCTTCTGTAACGACCTTTCACCTGGTAGTTTCCGGGTTGATCAAAATATATCGCTCCGCGTTCCTGAACAGGCTCGTTATTGATCAGCAATTCGATTACTGAAGTTTGGATGGTAAAATTCAAATTCTCCAATTCTACCTCAAAGGAAAATGATCCGCTTACCGACCATTCTTCGGTCGTAAGATATGTATTGCCCTCATATACAAGATGCAGAGCTGTAATATTATCCTCCAGAGTGATTACATCTACTTTTTGTTTTTGACTAATGACATCTTCAAATCTTGCCGAAATGACAAATTCTCCTTTCATGGCAGGAATGAACACCGGACCGGAAAGTTCCTGTTCATTTGCAAAATATCTCAGTGGGATCCCAGACAATCTTTTATCTACGTGATTGTGCACTTCGGTACTGATATTTACAGTATCTCCGGGAAGCACAACACTCTTATCCACAGTCAGGAGAATGGCATCAACCTCGTCATCTATACGCTCCGAACAACCTACAGTTATCAGAAACAATATAAACGTGCAACAGATTAGAACAAAACAACGCATTACATCAATTGAACAAACACAAAACAAATACTTTATGAATAACGAAATTAAATGCGAAATGTATGAATGAAGAATGAACCAGCGGTATAATCACGAAGAAATCACTGATGCGGTCATTCGGGTCTGAGTGAATGGGTATATTCTGCAACAGCCCTGAGTTCGTCTTGATTCAGTACTGAACTATATGGCAACATGGCATTTCGGCCATCCCTGGTGACGGAAATAATCTCCTCCAGCGAAAGGGAGGATTCTGCAAGATCATAATAACCGGTAAGAATTCTCTTCCCATCTGCCCCATGACACATGAGACAATAGATATCGTAAATCTTATGACCATCAGGTTCCTCAGCTACCTTTTCTTTCATCGTGTGATCTCTGTTTTTCACTACTACAGCTTGATTCCCGGAAGGACTACATTGAAGGATAATATAAGAGACAAAAAGAATGCTGATGTACTTGACCATTAATAAATATTTCATTCGCAAGATTCAAATTGTTGCATTCTTTGATTTAAGCATATGATCATCGTCACATATTCTTTTGATAATGATCATGGTATTGCATTCATGGTGAATTGACCTTTAAAAGCCGAATCACTAAAGCATGATGAAAGTATATCCCAATGCTTTTGCTCGCATTGTGTTTATCCCTGTAATTATTCGCACAAGCCAACAAAAGGGGGCAGTTCAGGAAAAAGTGTGATTCCCGTTTATGGTCAATCGGAAAAACTTCGACTAGCAAAAGACAAGTTTGAAGAAGTTCATATCAATTTTTAACATATAATAGCATTTCACATTAATCTGTATCTAAAGGGTTTACACATTAGGATAAATCATAATGTTTGTATATCTTTATGTCTTGCTGATATGCACTGCCATCGCTGGCCAATTTTCAGTAGGTCAGGATGAATGAGGAATAAGATGAAGTAGTACCTGCCCTTTTAATTAGGCACCAACCTGGAATTACCAAATCCACCAATTGAAAACTTATAATCAATGATGAAAAAGGCATTTTTTTCCTGTTTAGCCTTCGCCCTGGTCTCCTCTTCTTCCCTTGCTCAGGATATCCTGAGTGAACAGATATGGGAATTAATCGAAGACCAGAACTCCGATGGATGGGCTGATCCTGGAGAGATAGTTGAATTGACCATCAATATTTCGATGAATTGCAAAAACCGGCAAGAAATATCGGTGCGTAACATTATGGAGGATCCTAATTTGACACTTATTCCCGGCACTGTAGAAACATCAGGTGGAACGATAAAGAAAGGTAACGAAGCAAATGACGATATTGTCATTATCAACGGGATCTCATTTCAACCTCCCTGGTCCGAAGCCAGTATCACATTTCACGCAAGTATAGGAGATGATTTGGATGACTCCGTCTTTTCGATTAGCAACAGCTCACAAATTGAAGGATCGTTTGGGATCTTGGAGACCAATGCGACTAGCGTAAAACTTAAGAATAGTCAGAAGGTTTCTTATTCAGGAGTTCAAATTCCACAATGGATTTTCATTATCCCAATCCTGATCTTCGCAGTATTTGGATTTGATCTGATTCGACGCAATATTCCAAAATTGTCTTATTGATTGGGTCAAGACCGTGCTACTACTTTTACAAAGTCGAATGAACTGATGATGCCGTAAATTTCATTTCCGTCTACCGCAACAAGGTGATGAATTTTCTTTTGAAGCATTAATTGTGCTGCTTCCTGTACAGTAGCATCAATAGATATTACTTCAGCATTTGATGTCATTACCTGTTGAATGTTGATTCGATCATCATAGACACCGGACAAATCAAAATAGGATACAATGCCCTTCAAAATGACGCTACCATTATCCACTTTCACCACAGGTAAAGCACTGAACTTTTTAATAGTCATTAAATCCCTGGCCTCACCGACATTGGTAGTCACAGAACAAGTGGTTACCGGAGAGACAATCAATTCTTTAACAAGCATGTGAACAAAGTTTTTCAGTAAACGTAATGGGGTCCTTGCGGAGGTACAACATCGTATTCTTCCTGCAAGAATGTTACAAGATCAACAAGTTCCCTGACATTCATGATATCATTATAGTTTTTCATTTTAGAATTACCGGATTCTGTGGTCAAATCAGACCTGTATTGGCGGGCAATTTTATGTGAAGGATTGATGACCGAGGTGACTAATTCACCGTAGGTCTTTTTATGTTCAGTCTCTCCACCAAGGCGAAAGTGAACATCTCCGTGTTCCGTATCACCTGTCCAGCGGATGTCAGCTACACTATGACATTGATTACAATTCAGACTAATAAAGGTCTTCTTTCCCTCCTCTATACTCCCTTGCGGTAATGCAAAGCCCCGGGATTCCATATTACATCCAAATGCCCAAAGCACCATTCCCATACATGACAACACGATTAACTTCTTATCAGAGAACATATCATTTTTGGTTTGGATAAAACTGATATAAAAATGAATGAAATCCATTGACACACGTCAATTAGAGGAATGATCTCGGCCCGGAACAAAAGACAAAAGAAAGATTGAAATCTGATTGCCGGGCTATCGTCTCACGACAACTTCAGAGGTGATCATATCAGTGTTGTTTTCCATTTGAATCAATAGAATTCCAGGTTCAAAGGTCTCAGCAGAAATGGTATAAGAATTCAACCCTTTGGAATAAGATAACTGCTCCTCGAAAATTTTCTGACCTCTTAAATTGAACATTCTGACATTTAGAACCCCGCGCTCTCGATGAATGTATTTTAGGAACAATTTGTCAATAACAGGATTGGAAGCAATGAATGTCTTGACCGGGGCAAGGAGTTGCTTACTTCTATTCCGGTTTTTGGATTCAATGAAGTTGTTGTCATCGTAATCGCCATTGTCATCTCCATCGTCGTCATTCCAGGAGGCACCTGCATCATAACCGATCATGACGTTTCCGTTGCTGTCAGAAGCTGTACAAAATAATTCCACCAAGTCGGATTTCACTGACTTGAGTTCCCCTCCTTTCGTGAATTGGTATTGATGATTGACCTGACCCTACTTGACAGGAATTCCTCCAAAGGTCAAAACTTCATTCCAGAATCCACCGAGGGTCTCGTCCCTCAACAGTCACCATTGACCGATTCAATTGAAATTTGAGTTTTCTCTTGTTTTTCGTTTTAAATCCGGCTTTCAGACCAGAAGAGGCGGGAATACTGATCACACTGCTTACCCCGGGATCGGGGTCACAGTCATCCACAACCAAACATTGCACTCTAAAATCAGCTTCGTCATCATCTTCTTCTACCCGAAGCAAAGTGGCTGTCACGTAAGGTGGCTTCGGTCATCATGGCAAGGATCCGGACAGGCCTGTGTACTGCAGTTTTGAGTCTCAACCAATGCTCCTGCACATGGATTCCCTCCGTATCTCGATTCCTGTACTATTGCCCTTGATCGAGATTGTACCCCTCCCACACATTTGGCATCACACCCGGACCATTCAGACCAATTTCCAAGAATACGATCGCATGGAGGAAACGGAGCTCCAAAGCGCGAAGTCTCACTATACGCGCCCGAACAATTACTAATGATGCCAGCCCATAGATTCACAGTGTCACTGTTATTCAACGTACCATTTATAGAATTGGCATTCGAAAGTGTACTGTGGTTGGACAAAACTCCATCACTCTCATTAATCAATGTCCCATCACTATTTGTCAATCTTCCCGGAGAAAAAATGTCCGTTAGACCACCATTAATAAGCGTCCCTTTGATCTGGAGATCTCCGCCATCAATGGTGAGCGAATCCTTTATAATGACAACCAATTCGGCAGGAATGATTATAAATGCACCATTTGGAATGATGATATCGTCAGTGGAAGAGGGTATTGATCCTCCCCATCTTGATGGGTCATCCCAGTCTACTACTTCTGGTGCTGATACCTGTGCGTTCGTACTTTGAGGTCAAAAAAGGCAAAGACATAGTAAAATACCCCAAATATTTCTGTAGAAATTTGAAAATCTTTTTTAGGGCCATACTTGAACCTCGATGTGAACCGATTTATAACGTGCCATTTTGTGGCATTTGAGGAACATATACCATTGTAGTCCCTACCAAAGAATGTAAAATAGCTGACACTTTGTCTCCCCCAAGAATGATGTCACGATCACATGAACATGTATAAATAGGTCGAGAATTATGGCGGGACCTCAATGCGAAGAGAAAGATCTGCCTTAGATCATATAGCCAATAAAATGTAAGTGACAATTGACAGGGATTGATATCAAGTCCTGACATGAATGCCTATCTTAGTAATGCATGATTCGAAGATGCGCTAATCATCAACCATATGAATTCCGGGCAGTGTTCTCATTATTACCAGCAGCTTCACAATAGATTTTGTACTCATCTAAAGGGTGTTCGCAAAGCTCAGTCGATAGATGAAGTACACGATATTCGTGTCTCCATCAAAAAGTTGAGGGTGATGTGGATGCTCTTGGGTTATATAAAAAAGGAAAAATTCAGTAAGGAAGGTCTGTTTCAAATCGTACACAAACTTTTCAAATCTGCCGGTGTAGTACGAGAGACGCAAATCAATCATTCTCTGGTTTTCAAACATTCGTATCAGTATCTCCATTCGTTCGTGACAGAACTTCAGGAATCTCTGAAAGACAAAAAAAATGCTCTTTACAAGCAAATTATAAAATTTGACCTCCAAAAATTCGAGAAGGACAGCAAGAAGGTCAAATTACTTCTGTCCGATATCACCGTTCAGGAATTAATTGACGGCTGTAACCAATTCATTACGAAGGAAGCAGAGATTATCCGGGAACTCATTAAGAGTCTTCCCGATACTCGACGACTTCATAAAATTAGAATTCACTCACGCGTAATCCGGGAAATCTTATCACTGGTTCATGAAATCAGTCAATCAACTTCTGTAAAATCAGAATTGAAAAAAATCAAATCCATCAATGAAAAACTAGGCGACTGGCACGATATAGAAATTCTGATTGAATCTATGATTGAGCATGATCTATCATCTATGAAGAGCCAACAAAAACGACAATTCAGAGGATTCATAAGTCGACATGAAACAAGACAAAAGCAACGCGAAAAAGAGATCGCTGAAAATTTGAAAAAGTACTTCAAGCCATCTAAATTTCCATAACTATCCCGACGTGGACTTTTGAACTTTTTCAATTTCATTGGCCACCAGGTTACGATATAAGCGGTCCCTGTAGTTGGCAGGTCTTTCCAACTTCATCCTTGAAAGGCAGGACATGCATTCATCTGATATAGCCGGGGATTTCATAGCTCTCAAGATTGTAACTAACCTCGACTTTGTTGAATTCATTTTCATTCTGAGGGATTTCAGGGCCTTCCCGAGTAATTGTTCTTCTTTCGTGAAGTTAGTACCAAAAGGGAAGGACGGATAGAATCCCTGCTTCTTATACTCTTTCATAATTGTCCAGATATGCCTGGGTGTATTGTGGCGAAAGTGTTCCGGTAACACATAAGATGCCGCAAGTTTGCCGGCAGACTGAGCTTGTTTTATCAGTTTATCCTGAAATCTCGAATCCGCAATCTGAATCAGTGACATTGCTATTTCTTCATCAGTTTTCCCTCTGAGATCAGCAATTCCATATTCAGTGATTACGATATCTCTCAGATGTCTTGGAATAGTGATGTGACCATAATTCCAGACTATATTTGAGCGTACGCAGCCCGCACTGTCTTTTCGAGTGGAACGCAGTTGCAATATTGATCTACCATCTGGCAGGGCATGTGCCATGTCTACGAAATTGTATTGTCCGCCTACCCCACTAACGACACGTCCGTCTTCCAGTCCATCCGATACCGCTGCTCCGGAGAGTGTCATCATGAGACAAGTGTTTACAAAACGTGCATTTTTGCGATGTAACCTGTCTATTTCCTCATGACCATAGAGCTGATTTATTTTCCGCACACTCTTCATGTGAATCTGTCTCTTTTTCTCCTCGGGTAAATCTCGCAACCATTGGTAGAAATGGGCCGGGCCTAAAAAGAAGCCGGCATGAATGATGGCACCATTTTTTAATTTTGTTCCCATGCATTTTTCAATGATCTGGATTGTACAATCATCTATGTTGAGATCTGCCTCAATCGCAGATTCATCAGGAAGGTATATTTTACCATATTCATAAGAGATGTTTTTTTTGAAAATTCCAAATTCCTGAAGGAAATCAAAATCCTCTGCGGTCAATTTTGGATTGATCGCACCTTTCTGTACAAGTAAAAATAGTGTCTGGCCGGTTAATTTTCTCTCGTCAATCAAATCCTCATTGATCAGTCGTTGCAAGATGACATGGTCATACACCTTGCGTTTCATTATTCCGTTATCTACGAGGTACATGAGACTATCAACCAGCATTTCTGTCGCACCAAATAATCCTTTTTCAAATTTATCCATCCCACCCATTGCGCTGATTGCCTCACCAAATTTTTTACGACACCAAAAACTATCGAGCACTTGATTGTACTGTTCGTTATTTTGATGGCGCATCAATAAAGAATAGATAAGAGAATCGCCAAGTGATCCGATTCCAATTTGGAGCTCTCCATCATCCCTGATCAGGGTACTTGCATACAGTCCGATCATATAATCCACATCAGAAACGGGCAACTTTGGCGGCCCAAACAATTTGAATTCCAATTCGGGGTTTTGAATAATACAATCAAATTCCGAACAACTCACTTCTGCTTCTCCGTACATATAAGGCAGGTTATTATTCACCTGGGCCACAAAGAATATATCCTTTCGTGCCTTGGAGTGAATGATATCCGGGGTCACGTCGGCATTGCAGCTCAAACTCAAGGTCTGGTGATCCTTGGACATTGCTACCAATTGAGCAATGACATTTACTTTCCGGTCTAATAAATCTCTTGCAACATGCGTATAGTTGCTACTAATATAATTTTGTTGAGCAACCGGGTTATTCATGAATTTTCCCGCGGGATAATAGAATTCAATTATCCTGACATTCGGAGGTATCAGATCATTCATGCGGTCCAATTCATAATCCAGATCCGGGTAGTCTCCAAAAACCCGTTTGACAAAAGGATCCAAAAATCTCCTTTCCAGTTGACTCTTGCCTTTTGGACGTTCTAAGGTGAGAGCTGTCAAAATCGTCAACTTCAGATCAGGATTTTGTTTGGCTTCCTGGTATAACAAATTCACAAACTGTACGGGCTTACCCAGGCCTAGAGGGATGCCGAGAATGATTTCCATCCCTACCTTTTTCATTACCTCCTGCAAACATTGTTTTGGATCTGAATGGACCCTTGCAGATTTACGTACAGTTGCACCAGACATATCAGCCATGAAGAATTATTCCCGTGAATAAAAATCCCTCCGGAGTCATCCTTCATTCAAGGAGGACAATCAGCGCATCCAATGATTCGAATCAATTGTTGAATTATGAGAACTGTTTACCATTCGTATGTCAAAACTTACTCCACAAAAGTGATCAATGAGCTGAATACAACTATTTGAGCACTCGAATGTTCCATTGATTGAGTTATGGGAAAATATTTGATGATCGCTCCCCCGACAGGTCCTCTCGGTTCGGGGATTCATGGCGGCGTTAACTCAGCGATCAAATTCGTAGAACGATCTCTAATCGATCTAAATCACAGCACAAATATCTTGTGTGCTAGCGGATCAAGATGGCACAGGGATTCTTTGATAACTCTTTCAGGGAGGTTTTCTGAATCAGCTCAACTCATCAATTCCGCAAATACCGTTGACATTACGTCCGATCACTTAATTCACAACTATTGTGAATTCGTAATAAAGAACGCGAACAATTACAGTGGTGTAATCAACTTCTCTTTTGACGCTCCACTGGTGAAATTGTATAAAGATGTTCCATCTCACTTTTTTCAATATTTGAGCATGACTTCAGTCAATGAAGAAGTAGAACTGGTCTTGGGAGAATTTGCCAAAAAACATCCCGGGAAACTCGGAGTCCTGAGCGAAGAACAAGTAGACTCTTTTCAAGATTTGAGCCATAAGGATTGTCACATTATTTCAGGTTGTATTGTGCTTGACCATTATGAGTACAATGGATCACCCGGTAAAAACCTGGCTTGGGTGGGACGAATATCTCCTGAAAAAAACCTGGAAATCGCACTTGAAGTAGCGAACTTAGTCGACAGGACTCTTGATATTATCGGCTTTAAGCAAGATAAAAAATATTGGAATCACATTACTCGTGACTATCCAAAAGAGGGGTATAACTACCACGGCTTTCTCGAAACGAAGGAATTACAGAAAATACTTGGAAACTGTTCTGCCCTTATCCATACATCTGGTTCGTTTGAAGCTATGGGACGTGCGATAATGGAAGCCCAGGCATGTGGTGTCCCTGTAATCAGTTTTGCCCAAGGAGGTCCTAAATCCCTCATCGTTGATGAGGTCACCGGCTTTCTTGTCCATTCAACGAATGAAATGAAACGTGCAGTCGAAAAACTGAATCTCATTGAGAGATCAGCCTGCAGACATCACGCAGAATCCAATTTTTCCTTCGGACAGTTTGCAGATCGAGTCAAAACATGGTTGAATAACTGACCCTTTTAGAGTCGACTTGCCGTCATTGATACTTAGAAAAACCATGCTTTTCCGTGATTGAAGATCCGATACATTTGCCAACACCCTCGAGAATCTAATTTGTGAATCTGGTATTTACGATATTGTTGTATGCCGAACCAAATCGATAACTGAGCCCTATACTTCCAAAATATTCAAAGCTGGTCTGCCTTTGCCTGTTTTGCAATATGATATCACTGGCATCTGCTTCAGTCTTTTGGATATTACGCTGATTGGCTATATACGAGAGGCTTGTATAGAGGTCAATGTTCAGTCCTCTGGTGATATTCCATTCCAGAGATGGATTGATCCCTACTTCCAATTGACCGAAGTCATGGAGGTAATTCTTGTACTCCAGCTGAATATTGATGTTTCCCCAATTTTTGATTTGTGCATAGTTGACTTCCAGTTCCTGTTCCCAATACCATTCTGACAGTTTATCAAAGATGGTCTCTTCCGTGTAGTTGCGGTAGGATGGGCCTACATTATATTTAATCGTAAACTGACGTCTTGAAGACTCCCGGTACGGAAAGACGTTATATTCTATTGTCGGATCGGGGCCATAGCCAAAATCCACATTACTGAACGTGCTTGAAAATGCTCCAAATGAGGCACCGATGGACCAATGATCACTAATACTGTGTACGTATAGCATCCTTCCAAATACGGATCGATTAGAGGAGATGACAGTCTCCTCATCAAAATCAAATGAACTGCGATTGTAATTGTACCTGGCGAAGAAATCAAATTTGCTTTCTTCTGTCGTCCTGTTGATGTTGAGACTATTATTTAGATTCACAAAGTCGGACTGTGATTCTCCGCGAAGAAATGAATTGATTCTAACCTGGAAAGTCCAGTAGTTCCAGGGATCCTTGATTGACGAATTCAATGGTGTGCCTTCAACATCTTCAATGACAGAATACTCAATATTGTCTGCCACACTGGTTTGAAGAATATATGGAAGTACAGCTTTCTTCATTGTTTGTAGGATCGCATCCCTGCGTTCATTATCCGTTGCGTCATTTGCTGTGTAGAATATTAGCGTATCATTAACTACATTGAATTGATTGGACTCTCCTCCTTGGACTTGAAGACGAAATTCCCTTCCCCCTGTTCCTGTTCTCTGCGCCACGAGCTGAAGAAATACCTGTGCTTCCTGCCGGTTTTGCATGAAGTTGACAAAGCCCATTTCCTGTCGCAGATAGGTCAGGTCACAAGGGAAGACACAATCCAGAAAGATGTCGAGAATTTCATCGGAAGCAGGTTTGGGAGATCCTTCCTGGGTGTTGGCTAATGGGCAAAGGAAGACCAGGGCAATGACAGTGATAGCAAAAGTTTTCATACTTGATTCAGCTGAAAGTGATTAAGTATCTATTAAACTGCGAATTATAGCCTTCATTGTTAACACGTCTTATCTTTAAGTGTAAAAAAGTGTAAATCAGGGTGATTTAACAAATCAAAAATAATGAATGCGAAAATCGCAGAATTACTTGGCAATGCATGGTCATTGAGACGTGAAGGTAATTATGATGAAGCTATGAAAATTGTTCGGCGCGCTCATGACTCATGTCCTGAAAATGATTATGATGCACTGGGAAGAATTTATCATGTCTACATGCAGTTTAAAAGAGATCATGATCATTTGGAAGAAGCTGTCTTATTAAGTCGTCAATCCGTTTCTTACTACAGGCTTAGTAAAAATATGAATCGCATCGCACACTCGGTCAGGCATCTGGCAGATTTGGAATTTGAACTCGGCAATTTGAAAGAGTCAGAAGTGCATTACAAGAAAGCCATTCAATTGTACCTTGACAATTCCAATACTTCAAAAGGAGATTTGGCCAATGCATTGCGTCAATATGCCCTCTTATTGGAAAAGACAGGTAAGAACGTTGAAAGTGCAAACACATGGACAACTGTCCGGGATCTCTATACGGCCATTCATCTGAAGGAAGGGGTAAGCGAGGCTGAAGAACACCTCGATCGATTAAATCAATTGCTGTGAACAGACTATATTTCTTTGGTATCGTACTGAGTGCATTAATCTTTTCATGCCAGCGACCACCTGAGGTGAACCTTTCATTTCAGTGGATTGATCTGAGCCATGCTTATGATCAACAAACCCCTTTTTGGCCTACAGCAGATGGCTTCGTACTCGATACCGTTGCTTACGGAATGACTCCTTTAGATTATTTTTACTCTGCCTTTTCTTTCAGATCCGCAGAACATGGAGGTACGCACATAGATGCTCCAATACATTTTGCAGCTGATAAAAGGACAGTAGATGAAATTCCCTTGGATCAATTAATAGGAAATGGAGTTGTCATTGATGCGACCAAACAGTGCTCTGAAGACATTGATTACTTGATCACCGTTGATGATATTATAGTATGGGAAGAGATTTATGGCCCGATTCCAGAAGGTTCGATCGTACTATTTAGAACTGGATTTGGCATGTTCTGGCCAGATAAAATGAAATACATGGGTACTGATCAGAAAGGCCCGGCTGCGGTACTCTTGTTGCATTTTCCCGGACTTCATCCCGATGCCGCACGCTGGCTTGTCGAAGAGCGCAATCCAAAAGCTGTTGGGATAGATACACCAAGCATCGACTTTGGAAGGTCTTCGGATTTTATGACCCATAGAATATTGATGGAGGAAAATATTCCTGCATTTGAAAACCTTGCCAACCTGGAGCAACTGCCTATGACCGGATTTGTAGTTATTGCACTGCCCATGAAGATTCGAGGTGGGAGCGGTGGTCCCCTGCGGGCCATTGCCAAGGTGCCTTCTTAAATTCATTGATAATCTTCAGATTGAAACCAAATATTCAACCATGATTGTCGCATACATCATTCCCGGAATCATAACCCTGGACTTATTATTGGGCTTGGTCATACCAAGGATATGAATTATGAAAAATCAATTTCGATTGATGCTTTGGCTGCATCAATTTGGCCACATGTAAGTTCTCATAAAGGAATGGATCAATGGAATCCGTGGTTTGACAAGGATCCCAATATGCAAGTGAATCTTACCAACAGTAATGGAAAAACCGGGGCATGTCAACATTGAAAAAGTGATGTAAAAGGTGTGGGTGAAGGCAAACAAACCTTTACAACATTAGAAGCTCCGACGTTGGCTGAAACTAAGTTGGAATTTATCAAACCCTTCAAAAGTGTGGCTGAAGGTTACCTTAGTCTCAAAGAAGATAGTGGTACAACTAAAGTGACCTGGGGATTTCAAAGCCTGCCGCCCTACCCTATGAACATTATGAAGTTGTTCATGAATTTTGAAAAAAATATGGACAGGGAATTTGGTGCCGGTTTGTCTCGCTTAAAAGCTATCAGTGAAGCATAGTTCTCTAATAGTCAATTATGAAATTCTCTAGTTGAATATCATCCAGTCCATTTTGATCAAATGGATTTTCGATTTGCTCCTGAACATTGTACAGACTGATCAGAATAAATGAAATGATCACATTCAGGACGTAAACGATTACATCAAATCTTCCATGCAAGACGGTATTGACAGGTTGATTGACCACCCCCTGAAATAGCAAATCCTGGTATTCTATGTTCTTTATGAGTGTAGGAGCATAGAAAAATGGAAAGATATAGATAAACAATTCGCAATATGCCCGGATGGCATACGGTGTCCGGTGCAGTTTTATGGAAATGGAATTTTCGATACCCATTATGACATCACGCATCAACCTGTAAACCCTCAGTGAGAGACTCCTTCCCAGATCTTTGCCATGTAGTGCTATAAATTCCTGGATCTTGACTACACTTTCGTTTAACGGAGCTTTATCGGCTGATTCATCATATAAAAATGCGATGAGTTCGGTCTTTACATTATGAACCATCTCATAAATTCTCTCCTTTTCCGTTTCTTCAATTTTTCGATTATACGAAAAGCAAAATTTGATGGCAGATAATGCTCCCTTGGCCCGGCCCAGATGCTCTAGTGCTTTTTCTCTTCGTTGAAATGCACTTCCAAGTGTAAAAACCAAAGGAAAGACCACTGCTACGGATATCAATGTGAGGTCGAGATTATAGATCAGCGAGAACTTATAACAGAGCCACGTAGCCAGGATAGAAATGGAAATAGCAATAAACGTCCGATAATTAATGACATCGAAGTAAGTGATGAACTTGCGCTTGACTTTGGATATTTTTCGGTTTTGATCCATAGAGATAATTTAAATATAAAGAATTGTTCCAATAGAGGAAAAATGCAGTCTCCCATATCATCAAAATAAGTCAAAGGCCAAATATTTCCGGGAATGCGTCTAATTATGAACATTGGTTCTATTAATCCCTGGCTTCGGATCGACTTGGTTGTGTCATATTCTATTTGGTGTTGTACATCACTCAAACTATTCTTTTTACTCGCTTTTTTACCCTATTTCCTGCAGACTTCTGAATTTTCTGAGTATTGCTGAAGGATCATCACAATCTTTAACTTCCATAAACGGTCCCGAGGCTTTTCGTTCCGCTTCTTTGATCATCAGTTCTAATTCCGATTCCGGGATAAACTGTCCTCTGAAAAATATTCCGGCAATCTTTGTCGTATTCCTGATCTCTTCCGGCGGGTTATCTTTCAAGAGTACCAAATTCGCTTTTTTGCCGATCTCCACAGAATCAAATTCCCTGGTTTTTTTCATAAACAATGCCGGATTTATAGTGGCAGTTTTCAAAGCCTCAGCCGGACTCAATCCTGCTGATACCATATGTTTCAACTCATCATGAGGACCAAATCCCCGTAAACAATAAGGATTATTGTAGTCTGTCCCGGTAAGAATTTTGTTGTCATAGCTATGCATTAAACCTGCCAAAGGAACTGCTTTATCAAAGAACTGTTTATAAGAAAGAGCAAAGCTCCTGTTCTCTGGATTTGATGGCCACCAGTACTTTAAAGAAGTATGGACATATTTCAGACGTTCGTCATTTATAATTTCATGATTCCCTTTTGTAACACTGTATCTCTTGATTTCAGTCATAGTTGGGCAAATTCATAAGTCGCCATAGGAAAGAAATCTTGAAAAACCTTAGAATAACCTTTCATCAAAATATTCCAATACCAAATACACCTAATCTGCAGAAAAAAGAAATACGGATCCGTCGTACGTATTCCAGGATATCGGGTCTGCTTGAGGCTGTTTCCGGGAAACCGAACATATGTTCCGCACTTGCCCGTCCGGCTAGAACGGCTTCATTGGCTTCCCCGGCATTGCTGACCGCTGTTGATGTAGACCATACGGGTGAATCCTAGTGATTTGGGTTGGATGATTCTAACCTCTCCAGTCGCAATATCAGTTCGTCAATGATCTTTTGTTGTTCTTGTATCGCTTTAATAGCCAGAACGGCAAATTTGTCATAGGCAAGGGCCAGGGTGCCATTTTTTTCATGGACGAGTTCGGGGAAAAGAACCTGAACATCCTGGGCAATGAAACCCATTGTATTTGATTCACCTGTTTCATTATTGAATGCATATGTGCTGGGCACAAGTTTGTTAACCTCGTTCAGAACATTGTTCATTGGTTTGATATTCTTCTTTAATTTTTTGTCGGATAAGTTAACAAAGTCACCAGTTGGTGTCCAGATGTAGGCCTTTTGAGTAAAATTCGTCCCGGATCCAAAAGCAAAATTGAGATCGTCATCAGGGTCCACGTATAACAATGCACCGGCATTTCCCACGGATTCTATAAGAATCCCGGACAGATTAGTCAATACTGCGTCCAGAACATTATCGACGGCCACGGCTTGCTTTACAACTAACTCTACAGCCGGAGTTGTGTTATTGATCCCTACCTTTGGTGAAACAAATAGACCGCGTCCACCATCAAAATATCCAGCAAATCCCAAAGAAGCATTTTGAACTGTGCCATATACGCCCCACCCATTACCGTCATGGGAGCCATAAACACCGACCCCAAAATTTCCTGTACCCTTATTCACTCCACGAACACCGGCTGACAATGCTCCGGGATTCGTTGGTGTAATCTCTCCCAGAACACCAATTGCACCTACAGCCAAAGATGCAGAACGACCTTCCACTCCGGGTTGGACACCCGCGATATTATTGTGAAGTCCCAAAACCCCACGTCCCTGTACTCCTTCTGCTATACCATAAAACCCGATGCCATTAACTCCACTTGCTGTTCCAATACCTGCGAATCCCGTAGTCCCATCCGCAAAGAGTTGCAATCCATGATAACTTCTGCCAAACAAACCATACGAGCTAGTGGAAGAATTGTCCGTATTAATGCCACTTATTGCTTTTTCACCGGGAGTAGTTGTTTCAGCTTCTATTTTCTGACCTATAGCCGGAAGCAATAAGAAGAGGGAAAATGACAAGACTAGAGTTGATTTCATTTCTCGTTGATTTAGTGTTGTAATACGAGTAAATTAAGGGATAATTGACTCAAAACCAATTGAGTGATTGTATTGACAGGACTCAACGTATGATTCGTCGAATTTGAATTCCGATGAAAGAGAATGTCTCTGTATCCAGCCACATTCATATCTAACACCAAGACTGCTTTCCAATATGAAAAAACTGCTATATAGGCCTTGGCATGTTGACCTTCTTAGAATTTCTTTAATAATCATCGCATTAGCCATCTTTTATTCAAGGGACAAGTCACAACAGCCAGCCAAAGTTGCCATCCCCGGAGTTCATCATTCTCACAATCCAGGTGCCGAAATGTTTAACATCAACCAAGACAATGTTAAGTCGGAAAAGAGGCAAGCAGAGGTTTTGGCTCTGGTCCAAAAACTTCTTGATTTTCGACCGGCCAAGGTGATCATTGAAAAAGTATTTGGAGATACTCTTCAGCAGGTATTGTATGAGGAATATCTGTCTCACAAGGATGACACACGGTTGAGCGAGAATGAGAAAGAACAAGTCGGATTTCGCGTGGCAGCAGCCATGAAGCATGAAAATATATATATCCGTTCGACTACCGACAGGGTATGGATTTAGGTGTCTTACAGCAATTGGCTCAAAAAGAGCCGGAAGGGGGTGTCCAATTTCAGGCGATGATGCAGGAAATTGGTGCGTTTATCCAAAGTGTGAATGATACCTTGTATATATCGACCATGTTGGAGTTTCTGATCTATATAAACGAACAGGAAGGGTGGATGTAAATCACCAGAGTTACTTGTGTATGTTGCAGATGACGGGAGAAGACAGCTATGGTGCTTCTAAAGGTGTTGCTGATTGGTACGGTCGCAATATCGGGATGTTTTACAATCTCAACCGAATTGCTGATTTTGAATCTGATGAGGAATGAATTCTTGTTATTGTTGGCCGGGGACACAAGGCAATTTTACAAGATCTGATTGAAGATGCACTCTATTATGAATATGTCGATATACTGGATTATTTAAGAGATTAAACAATATTATCTGGGTTGACAATATTTTTATGGTGATGTTTAACTAATTAAATCTAAAACGGTTGAAAAATATCTGAAGAACTAGCAGTTAGAATTTGATTGTAAAAATTCATGGCATAATCATCAGTCATACTAGCTATAAAATCACATATTATGCGTTCTTTATTTATTCCATCATCACTTTTGTAAAGATTCTGGAAATCATTTGGTAACAGTCCAGGATAAGCTTGTAGTCTATCAAATATATCCCCGATAATCTTTTTTCCTTTGTGTTCATTTGTTTTGAGCTTGACAGAGTTTATTTGAAATTCATATGTTATTCGTTTTAAAACCTCTATATGTACTCTTTTTTCGTCCTCCATTATTACTTCTGAAAGAGCCGGTAGATCGTGATTGTATTTAATTGATATCGCACGAACGAAGTATCCGACAAGAGCAGATGTAAGTTGGGTTCTCCAGTAGCCATTCTTAGAAAATTTCTGGGCAATATTGTTAATGAAGCCTGCAGTGTAAAATTGCTTAAATTTCATATGATCAATTGCATCAATTTTTGTAGCCAATTCAGAAGACTCAGAATCAGTAAGAACAATGGAAAAAATGTCATAAATAACCTGAGTTATATTTACATCATCGTAGTTCGTGTGTAATTTTCTATTTACCTTCTTTGTGATTTCGGATAGAAGTTCCGGATCTATTGAAAGAATATCTAATAAGGTGATAAGCCCTCCTTTTAATGCATCTTCTAAATCGTAAACAGAATACGCAATATCATCAGCATAATCCATAATAGAGCACTCAATTGTATACATGTCATTTTGGTGCTGTTCCCCAATAACACTTTGCTTAATCTTTTTGACTAGTTCTGACTCTGAAGTGTAATAACCTTTAACAATATCACCATCTACATAATTGTCAATTTCTCTTTTTCTTTTGTCCAAATTATGGGGAATTTGTCGGTCATATTTGAGTACTGATGCGTAACTTCTGTAGGTTAAATTTAATCCTCTAAGTGTATCTAGACTGAAGTCTTCTGGATCTAATGTTTTGTGTTCTAGCTTGGATAAAATTCTCAAAGTCTGGGCATTTCCCTCAAATCCTCCATAATTCTTCATTCTCTCATCCAAAGCTTTTTCGCCGATGTGCCCAAATGGAGGATGACCAATATCATGAGCTAAAGCTGCCAGACTTACAAGATCTAAATCTATAGAATCATCAATTTTTTGTTCATTTACCAAAAGCCAGTTAAGCCTCACAGCGATAGCCTTTGCTATTTGTGCAACTTCAAGAGAGTGAGTAAGTCTATTTCTAAAGAAATCGTAATTATTAGATGGAAACAGTTGTGTCTTTCCTTTGAGTCTTCTAAAGGATGGAGAGTGCAGAATTCGTGCATAATCCCGTGAGAATTCAGATCTGTATTTTTCTGTTTCTAGTCCACGTAGAATAGGATCAGTTGTAATCCTTAATGTATCTGATTCCTTGTAAAACACCAATATTCATTCAAATAAATGGTGTGAAAATAGAAATTATTTTACGTACTAAAGGAAAATTTCACCTAATCACGATGATTGCGTTGTTAACTTTGGTTTTTTACTAAACCAATAAAATCTTTCGTCATTAGAAGGAGGTACAAGAATGACTTTTTGTTTTTCTGATTGATTCTTTCTTTGTTTTGATCCTTTTTTTACCGAACTTTTGTCACGAGCCATAGGGTTGTCTTTTCCAAGACTGCAAATGTAGGTAATAAACATAACTACAGTCAATACTAAATTAGATATTTAGGTTTTCCTAATAGTCCATTGAGTATTAAGAATTATCATTCAAGAAAAACATGGGAGGTTTTACAAATCAAATATATTATAATTTTTTTTAATGTGTTTGTTTTCGAACGGCGTCTTCCTTGATGACACAATATAAAATTTTTCTATTTCTCTGTATATAATATTTAGATAATCAATGAGATACATATAGATAAAATACAATGTGAAGAAGATTAATATCATATAAGAGTGTTTCCAAATATTGGAAATACCACTGAAATTCGTAATTCAATGAACGAACAAAACACCACGATACCTAAGTCATTCCGGATTATTGCGGTGATTGGACTGATTTGGAATGGCCTGGGCATACTCAACTTTGTGGGTCAAACATTCATGAGTGAAGAAACACTTGCCGCAATGCCAGAAGACCAACAGGCGCTGTTTGAAAACGTACCTATGTGGATCACCATCCTATTTGCACTAGCAGTAATTACAGGAACATTGGGTTGTATCGGGCTGTTGATGAAAAAATCATGGGCGGTGCCATTATTCCTGGTTTCCATGATCGCAGCTGTCGTACAAATGCTTCATGGATTATTTATGACTGAGATGGTTTCGGTAATGGGTACTCCGGCAATAATTACGACTTTTTTGGTCATCATCATTTCGATATCCCTCTATTGGTATTCCCGGCAATGTAAGGCCAAAGGTTGGCTGAGCTGATCGTTCAATCAAAAAAGGATGTTGGTTAATACATTAACAACACCCAAATCGAAATTAAGACGGGTCCCAAAATACCGATGATCACTCCACCGTAGCGAAACTCCCTTTGATTGAGCATTCCCGTGCTATACGCAATGGCATTCGGAGGTGTTGATACCGGTAGGAATAAAGCACAACTGGCACACAAACCGATAATCAAGGGCAGGACGATTGGATTAGAGGTATTCCAAAGAATTGCAGATGGAATAAGAATGGCTGCAGCTGCCGTATTGCTCATAATATTGGAAGAAATCACCGTAATTACAGCAAACACACCTAACAACAACCACATGGGAAGAGTGAGATCTTCTAACTGGTTCAGAAAATAGTCCATAAGACCGGTTTCCTGAATGGCCAATCCAAGTGACAGCCCACCTGCAACCAACATAAGTGTATCCCATGGGAGTGATCGTACATCTTCAGCCCTGATGATATTCGTCATCGTTAATGCCACGATGGGAATGCCCGAGACAGCGGCCATTGGAATCGCATGTAAGCTATCTGTCAACCAAAGCAGCATCGTAGTCGATAAAACAAACAGTACGATTCGCTGTGAGTCCCAACTGACGATGTATTGAAGTCTTGGTTTTTTTTCAACCGTTGGGTCGCTGAGATCTGCAAGATCGATGTGATCATCAAATTTGTATTTCTTCAATAGAAGAAACCAGAACAAAATTGTTAACACAATTGCTACGGGAAAGCCCAGGATCATCCAGTCAAAAAAATCTACACTTTGATCTACCAGTAATAATTTGTTGATCATATCTACGGCTATCGCATTGGGTGGCGATCCGATAATCGTACCCATTCCTCCTATTGAGGCAGCTGAAGGAATACCGAGAAGGAGACATTTGGAATATCCATTTTGGTGCCCAAGTCGATTGATTAGAGGCATCAAAGAGGCAAACATCATTGCCGCCGTGGCTGTATTGGACATTACCATTGAAAAACAGGCTGTCGTAATCATCAGGGCCAGCAATAGAATGGTCGGATTATCCTTAAACCTTCTCGAAATCACTTTAAATAATGAAAGGTCCAAACCCGTTCGCTCCATTCCTTTTGCAAGAAAAAAACCTCCGAGTAAAAGCCAAATCACACTGTCTGACCAGGTGTTTACAAATTTGACGACATCAATATCATACTGCTCAAGACTGGGTTGTCCAAGAGAAAAAACCAAAAACCCCACTATCATTATTCCAACCGCGAAGGGCGGAATAGCTTCTGTGACCCAAAGTCCAATCGATAGAAAAAGCAAGAAAAGAACGTATATCTGGGGAGGCACCATCGATTCATCACGCAGCAAATAAGTCAGTAGAAGAGATATTAAAATGGATGAGAGAAACTGGATGACCCGACTTTGCGTCTCAACGATATATTGAGCATCCGCTAACTTATTGAAGGAAGCACGTCGGGAATCGGCCATTTAATAAATGAATGGGTTTGTATGCAAAAGTATCGACTGAATGCTCAATCCACTTTTAAAGCGCATCATTTTCTTAAAAAATAATCTGAAATTTGATAAACCTTTTTCCGGAACGATCGTTCCATAATAGTTTTCAATATTTTCTATCACTAAAAAAATAAACATGAGTAAGTTATCAGGAAAGGTAATCATTGTAACAGGAGCGACAAGCGGAATGGGATTGGATTCGGCCAGGCTATTTTTGAAAGAAGGGGCAAAGGTCGTTTTGACAGGCAGATCTCAGGAGAAGCTGGACTCCCTGAAAGACGAGTTGCATGGCGATTATATTTTGATCAAAGCCGATGCATCCAGTACTGAAGACTCCAGGCGACTAATTGATGAGACGGTTGCTGCATTCGGAAAAATTGATGTCTTGTTTTTCAATGCTGGCGTGTTTGTTGCTCAACCCCTGGGAACGATCACAGAGGAAACTTTTGACTATATCTATGATATCAATGTGAAGGGTCCCTTATTTACTGCAAACCTGGCCCTGCCCCACCTGCAGGAAGGAGGAAATATTTTGTTTAATACCTCTGTATCCAACGTCAAAGGGATGCCCGGGGTAAGTGTCTATGGCTCCAGCAAGGCAGCTCTTCGCTCTATTGTACGGACCCTGGCAGCTGAGTTAGCTCCCAGGAACATCAGGGTGAATGCAGTCAGCCCGGGTCCCATAGAAACTCCCATTTGGGGCAAGACAAATTTGACAGAACAAGAAATCGAAGGATTTGCGGCAGGGGTGTCCCAGCAAGTGCCACTCGGCAGGTTCGGCTCTGGAGATGAAGTGGCAAGGACAGCCCTCTTTTTAGTCTCTGACGATTCATCGTATATTACAGGAGCTGAAATTCCTGTTGACGGAGGTATGGCTCAAATTTAAAAGCAATGCCAAGAACGAAATCCTTTTGTGAAGCTGAAGTACTTGAAAAGGCACTTCGGCTTTTTCATAGGGATGGTTATGAAGGGGTTTCCGTACAGGACCTGGTCAGCCATTTGGGTATTTCCAGATCCAGTCTCTATGAGACCTATGGATCCAAAGAAGAATTATTCGTGGCGGTGATCAAATCCTATCGTGATCAAAATGCCAAAGCGGCCTTGCATCAACTCCGGGCCGAGAATAATGGATACGACACCATCAGGAATTTCTTTCAAGATTCACTCCTGCTCGCATGCAATGATCCGGATAAGAAAGGTTGTCTTATGATCAATAGCATCATCGATGCTTCCAAAGATGTCGTTCCTTCTGCCGGTCAAATCATCAGGGACAATAAAGCTGAATTTGTAGATGCCCTGGCCAAAGTGATTCAGTCCGGTCAACGACAAAAAACAATCAACAAAGATTTGGAACCTGACTCCACTGCTGAAATGCTTTTTGCCTTACACAGCGGTCTCATTGCACAATCGAGAATTGAAAATGATCCTGACAAATTAGCAAAGGCGCTTGAAATAGGATTGAGCATATTGAAGTAATCATTCTTTTATACTCAATTATATTGTAACTACACGTAAAACGAACTAACCTCACTCAGTGATCTTCTCTTTATGTCAGGCACATATGCGGGTTGTTTGGGAAATCCCACAGGTAACAAAAGAAAAGCTCGTTCATTCTTTGGTCGATTTAAAATTTTCGCCAGGAAATTCATCGGACTTGGCGTATGTGTCAATGTTACGAGGCCCGCATTATGGATAGCGACAATCAACATACCACAGGCGATACCAATCGATTCATTGACATAGTAGTTGTTGTGTTTCGAGCCGTCCATATCTATTTCGTAGATCTTCTTAAATGCAATGATCAACCACGGTGCTTCTTCTAAAAAAGGCTTGTTCATATTCGTACCAAGCGGTTCTAAATCCTTCAGCCATCTTTCACTCATTCTTCCGGAGTAATTTTTCTTTTCCTCAATTTCAGCTGCCTTTCTGATTTGGGTTTTCAGTTCCCGGTTGCTAACAGCACAAAATGTCCAGGGTTGTTTATGGGCGCCGGAAGGGGCCGAAGAAGCTGTCATGATCAAATTTTGTATTACCTCTCTTGGAACAGGCCGGGTGTCAAATTCACGAACGGATCTACGGATGTCCAGGAATTCATAGTATTGATTGCTTTTTTCATTGACCGCTTCATCAGGGAATGATGGCTGCTGATAGAGAATATGTCTGTGACCTTCTACCAGGATATAGGGTTCGACCTTCATACCATAGGATTTAGAAATTGTAAGCCTAAGTTATACAGGATGAACAATTCATAATAATGAAGAATTACCCGGTAAGAACCAGCATGTCTTCTCGATAAATAGGGCAAAACGTAATCCAACCAAGTTTCATATTGCATTATATTAAAGGAAGTTATGGCTTCCATTTGTACATTGAATCTCAAATATTTGACAAAATGAAACGAAATATTGCGGTAGCAAGGATCCTGTTGACCCTAGGAATCTTGGAATTCTTTGGTCCCCTGCTTTAAGATACCGGTGCATCTCATTTGATGAATACCGGATGGGGGATCACGCTCGAGTCCACCTGTCTTGGCTGCTGGGTTATATGTTCTTTTCAGGAGTAGTCAATTCATACTTCATTTGGATTTGAAAACCATTCAAGGTGTCCAACCTTTACTTGTCGTGTCTTTGGCAAGCTACTCACCTGGCTGGTTTTTGGGTAGTCATTCTTTTTGTTCCGGTCTACAAGGGGGCTATAGTCGATCATCGTTATCATACGTCCATCCTGGGAATCGACGAAAACATCTTTGTTTTCCTTGTACTGACCATCGTTTTATGCCTGGTCATACTCTGGATTAAAATGAAAGTGGCTCCTTTTGACAAATCAGATGGCGATGTCTGATACAGGGCGTATCATGACTACGGATGTCCTTATCATTGGTGGTGGTCCGACAGGAATGTCCTGCTCAATTTACCTTGATAAACTTGGCATATCAAATTTGGTCGTAGAACGTCGGCATGAAATTTCATTACACCCCAAGGCACATGAAATTAGTGCTTGATCTATCGAGATCCTGGTACAGCTCGGAATATCCCTTAAAGCATTGAAGAGGGAGGCCTCACCCTACAGTGATTGCTCAAAAATCCGGTTTTGCCATACGATCAATACGATACCGGGAACCATTGATTTACAGGCAGATGGAAATGATGAAAAATACAAAGCACATTTAGCGCCCCAGAGCCATATCTGAATCTCTCACAGACTGAATTAGAAAAAATTTTGCGTAGGTACATGGAGACATCCGTTAATAGCAAGATTCTGACAGGTCATCAGTGGGAAAGCATGATTGAAACCAACGACGAGGTTATTGGTCAAGTCAAAACAGGAAAAACGACCGGGTTGACAACATTTATAGCCAATATCTCATCTGCGCAGATGGTGCAGGCAGCCTGAGCAGAAAACCTCTAGACATCCAGATGATGGGAAAGGACCAAATCAGCGACTGTGTCAGTATCTATTTTGAATTGAGTTTGAGAGAACTGGTGACAGCAAAATAAGCATCTTTTGTCAGTTCAAGTCCCCGAAAAACTTAAAGCACAAAATATAGAGGAAGCCATAATTAATCAACTTGCGGATTCCATGGAACGATCATTCTATAATATTAAAGAGGTTCCATTGCTCATGATTCGACCGGACGGAATTATTGCGTAGAGGCCACATCATTTGAAGATCAGTTTAGTATCAATATTTAATTCAAATTTTACCTTGGTATACGCATCCCCAAAGGAGTCTTGATCATCCTCCTGGTATTATTAATTATGTTGGGATAGTACCTGTTTCGACCTCTTTCAGCATCTCCGACTCCTGCTGATTTTATTTGTTTGGATATCAATGAATGGTCAAATCCTTCCAATGGACAGCCTGCCGGCCCCAAAGAATATTTATTGTATGGGGTTAACCTGCAGTCAACACTTGAAAGAGGCGGCTTCGGACTTTGATCCGGACATACCTCCTCCTGTATTCAAAAAGAGCCTGGCATCATTAACTGAAAACGGCGCTTTATTAACCATACCACCTAGAAACGAAATCATATCGGCAGTAGGTCAACTTGAAAACGACGTTGTCGTTTCATTGAATGAAAGATTTGAATCATTATCTCCCTTATTGGATTATGAAGTAGAATTGGGATTTGTCTTATTGACAGATATTGCCGAAGAGGATTTTAATGATGATCACTTCATTCCGCAAATAGGATTTTTTATAGCGAATGATTTGTCTGCAAGAAGTGTCGCTTTATTGTGAGAAGGCTGCCCATTTAAATTGGAATATTGGGGAACTTCAAATAAACGCCATTCCGTGCATCAGAATAGAAACATATGTACATGATGCCGTGCGCCAATCACAGACTACAGATAATATCATCTTTACTCCACTCGAGATGCTGCGCTTCATCCGGGACAAATATCCCGAAGTATCACTGCAAAAAGAGGATCTTGTTCTAACCGGTACGCCAGGGGAAGTTGCCATTGTCACACCCCGGGCCCTGGTCAGATTGGGCAACTTATTGGGATTCTACGCGACATCTGCCGCAGGTTGCAATAGCTCCTGGCCGATTTTCCCAGATTCACGAGGCAGATCATCAGACCTCTATATCTTGATAATCATGGCATACATGATCTATTCATGAAGAAAAAAATTCTGTTAGGCGGATTAATTTTTATGATTCTTGTCTGGATGGTTTATTACAATCTTACAAAAGAAGGAAATAGTTCCATTATTGAAGATTGGTAAGCAGCGAAATGAAAAATTGCAAATTCGCATAGATTAGATTCAGGATCGATTTATGGAAACATTTCATTCTATCTTTTGCGTTAATACCTTTATAAAAACATCTCCTTGGAACACATTCAGACTTTCTTTCTGGCCGTTATGGTAGCATTCGTGGGATTTGTGCCCCCGGGAATGATCAATATGACAGCATTGAAAAGAAACCTGGATTTCAACCGTAAGGAAGCAGTACTTTTTATCGCGGGAGCAGTGACCACCATCCTCATTCAGGCATTCATTGCAGTGACCTTCGCAAAATACCTGGTGAAAAACCCGGCAATTCTTGAAAATCTGACCATTGCTGCAATCGTTGTTTTCCTGGTTTTGTCCGTCCTGTTTTTCTACCAGGCCAAAAAAGGAGTCAACCTCAAGGAAAGAAAGGATCGACGAAATAGTTATGTTGCAGGATTGATC
>JANQHF010000038.1 GCA_028282725.1 Saprospiraceae bacterium | reverse complement strand
TTACCAGTATTTTAAACTCATTGGGACGATGCTTACTTAAGGCATTTAGATATGCTTCAAAAATGGAGTTATTCACACCATTGATTTCCCAAACAAAGCTATCTCCGTCAATGGGCGAATAACTGCCCCATAGATATGTGGTTGCAAATTTATGTTGATAGTCCACTATGGGCTGTACTCCCCTGGCAGCTATACATCTGCCTGTGTGAGTCATTAATCCAAATCTGGATTCGTCCTGGAAATATAAGTTTACACGATCATACATATGTGTTGTTTTAACAATATGTATGATTTGATCAGGTAGCGTTTTTAAAAAGGGCTACAGCCCCATCATCCTTGTTTACATGTGATTTCCTTGGTGTTTTCACCTTCGTCCCAAAGTGTTGTATCAGATATTCACGGACTCGTTGATACTTTACTTTCACGCCATATTCTTTCTCGATCCATCGCTGAGCATCCCAATATCCTTTGAAACTATTTTTTTGTGAACTAAGACGACGTTCCAGTCCTCTGTGTATCTCGGGTGTAATAATCTTTGATCCTTTGCGTCTTGGTAAATCAGTAACCAAGTCTTCTACCCCTCCTCGTTTATAAGCATTGATCCACCTCTCCAATGTCCTGATATGTATGCCCAGATAATTGGCTAAATCTTGTCGGGTATCATCATTCTGTCGTTTGATTCTCAAAAGTGCCAACACACGCTTTTGCTTTTGCAGGCTAGGTTGTGCCCGATATAGTTTTTCTAACCTTTCTATACTCTGTGATATGGATAATACGGCTTTCTTTCCCATGCCTCAATATACAAAATATATACGGCATTATAAAACTATTTTTGTATTAGACTCTCCCCAATAGAGTGATAGGCTGTCGGTCGAAGATTCATATTTTACATGAATACCGTCGGCTCCTTGATAGTGGAGTTTTCCCGAGGTCTTAAGAGACATCTTACTTATTAGCTGAGGTAGTCCTAATACCTCTTGAACGAGTGTGTAAAGAAGCAATTCTCCAAACTCTCCTGTCTTTTCAAGTTCAGTGAATAGTGATTTAGCCTTCGAATGCAATTCTATTACTTTGGACGTCGAGCCTGTTTGCTTATCATGCTCTTTAGCAATGTCAATTTCCTTTTTCGGGATGGAATAATCGACAATCTTGTGTGTGATGAATTGGATTAAGTCTTCAGTTCTGTGATTTCCGTCTGCATCAAGTTTAACACAATAGCAATATCCTTTTGCATTGGTTTCGCTGATCGGTAATTTTTCTCCAAGAATTTCAAGTCTTGTGAAAAGTTCACCTTTTCCTCCTGTTAATAATGATTCTATTGCCTTTTCAATCCATGTCATTTTCCGAATAAATGCAGGTGGCAGTCTTAATGACCTTTCCTGGCTTTAGGATATTTTGGACTATGTATTATGTAAAAATATAATTTATGCTTCAAATGTGTTTCGATACCTATACATATGTATACCCCCCCTGAGTTAGGGTTTTTTTGGATACCCCCCCATCGAGGTTCTAATGATGGTTTGTAGAACTGAATAGAATCGTTGCTCTTGGTTGATCCCTGACAAAACCGACAACAAAATCGACTACAATAGACTGAAATAAAAAACCAACACATTGACAATCAATGCATTGGCTATTATAAGTTAGTGACCCAGGGAGGACTCGAACCCCCAACCCTCTGATCCGAAGTCAGATATTCTATCCAATTGAACTACTGGGCCAAATAGAAGATTTTCGTTAGTCTATGCGATTAAATGGATGACAAATATAGGACAATTACATTTCAACATTGGTTCAATTATGCCAACAAGAATGCGAGATTGTGACTAAGGGATGAGCGTAACGAAGTGAAGCGAACTGAGAGTAAAAGACACCAGAGTGTCTTTGAATCGAGGACCGAGAACCCCCAACCCTCTGATCCGAAGTCAGATATTCTATCCAATTGAACTACGCGGCCGGTCGAGTGTGTACGTCAGACTACGTCTAACCTGAGTGTGCGGAAGAGAAAGTGTGTCTGACGAGCTTCGCTGTCAGCATTTTGTGTGAAAGCAATTTTCAGCGACAAATATAGGATATTCCGTTTGATCATATTTTGGTCAACAACGAAGGAAAATCGAAAGAAGGCTATTCAATAGCTTGTCCCGCTGAAGGCGGAAACTACGCGGCCGGTCGAGTGTGGACTGACAAACTTCGTTGCCAGCCTTATTGCTTGAGGAAGAGATGGTTTGTGTGTGATCGGAGCACAAATATAGAACAATCAACTCTAAGAAATAGGAGACTTAAAATCAACATTTTACTTCTGATCAAAAGTAGGTGCCTACATCTGTGCCTGTGCCATTTCCATCATGACCTGGGAAAATTCCATTTGGATTTCCTGGAAGGCCATGATACAATCGACATCCGAATAAGCCCCCGCACTTGACGTCATTTCTCTTGCCAAATTCATCGTCTTCGTCTTCCACTCCTGTTCATCTTCTTCAGTTGGTTCATATCCGTCCGCTTGCTTTTGCACATAGGCCTTCGCTTCATCCAGGTATTTGCCAAACTTCTTCAGGTCCTTTTCACAAGCCGAAGAAAGATTGGATTTGGATTCGATTTCTTCTGACTTTTCGGTAAAAGAGTCTTCCTGTGTGGGTTTCTTTTCTCCACCACAGGAAATGAAAAGAATCATTGATAAACAGAATAGAAATATATTTTTTGACATGACAGGTTTATTTTCTATAAAGATAAATTAAACAGTACATCCAATTCCACTTTCCTTGGAGACCTCACGTCCGCTCACTTTTTACCCTCATATCCAACAGTGGCAGAGCCCTCAACACCTCATTGATTTCCCGGATTGCCCCCTCTTTTGTCTGGTTGAGCAATGCTTCCTTTTCTATCGTCTCTTCCAAAAGCGAATTGGAGCGCTCGACCTGGGAAACCGTCGGTTTGGCAGGCACCCTGTCAATGACAAATAAGATGGACAATATCTCTTCTCTTAAGCGAGGTCTTGTTCGATAGTTCATAGAACCCGGGGGACGCATTAATTCGTCGCGCTGCAGGGTCAACTCCTTATGTACCTTTCCTATCATCTCAATCTCATCCTTGTACTTTTCCCCATCTTCCTGCTTCAGACGTTTTTTGAGATTTGTCAATTGTTCTTTGAGTGCATCGATGTCATTAATCATGATATTTGTGCGTGACAACATACCACTGAGCCGTTCCACCTCTGTCGCAATTTCGTCATAAGTCTCAGTAGTCAGTTCCAGTCTCGGATCTGGTTTGACCAATATGTCCCGGGAATAGGATTCACTTCCTACAGAAATCTTTGCTGTGTAAGTCCCGGGAATGACCGTAGGACTGAAGTTGCCACGAAATCCTCCTCCCCCACCGCTGGCCAGCCTGGTGGGCTCATCAGCACGCAAATTCCAATTGATAATATTCAATCCGGCTGTCAGTGTAGAATCCTCAATCGTCCTGATGACCATACCATCAGCATTTTGGATGGATACCACAACCTCACCTTCTGGTTTCTCCCTGGAGAACACGTGAATATTCGCGCCATAGGCCGGGTTTTCAGCCTTGTAAGTCCTTTGTCCGAGATTTTCGATTTGTGTATAGATGTGCCATCGGGTCACCGGACGGACTTCAAAGACATGGCTGTCCCTGCCTTCCGTCTGTTTCATATCAAGAAGGGAAGCTGCATCATCCAATATCCAGATGCCCCTGCCATGGGTACCTACTACGATGTCTCTTTCCCGGGGATGAATTCGCAAGTCACGCACGGACACAGGAGGCAGGTTGTTGTTAATTCGTGTCCAATGATCTCCCTGGTCCCAACTAATGTAAACGCCGTGCTCCATACCCAACACCAGGGTATTCGGATTATTGGGATCTTGTCTGACCACCTTCACATAGTCATCAACTGGCAGGCCATTGACGATCTTTTCCCATGAATTGCCAAAATCCGTAGTCATGTATGCATAAGGTGTGAAATCATCACTCCGATGGTTGTCAACGGCTACAAAAGCAGTACCTGCATCATGTACGGATGCTTCTATCTTGCTGATCCAGGAAAATTCCGGAAGACCGGGAAGACGCTTATTGACATTGGTCCAGTTCTTTCCACCATCCTTCGATACATGCAGGTTGCCATCATCGGTGCCCGCGTATAAGACCCCGGCCTGGACGGGAGATTCAGCAATATAAAGGACGGTACAATGGAATTCAGCGGCGGTATTGTCCTGGTAGATCGTCCCCCCTGAAGTCCGCTGTTTACTCTTATCATTAGTAGTCAGATCCGGGCTGATCACAGACCAACTGTGACCGCGATCGGTACTTTTAAAGATCACATTGCCTCCAAAATACACGGTATTCGGATCATGGGGAGAAATGTGCAACGGGGCATCCCAGTTGAACCGATACTTGTGATCTTCAATGGCATCACCAGCTGACCCTGTGATCTTGGGAAAGGGATGAATGCTTCGCACAACACCCGTATTAGCATTGACGTGAAAAGGAACACCGCCCTGAAGATTGGTATACACCTCATGTTCACTTCCCGGGACGGGAATAGCGAAATAGCCGTCTCCGTAACTCAGTCTCTTCCAATGTCGCTTCAAAATACCCGCCCGATTCAATGAATTGGAAGGCCCGACCCAGCATCCGTTATCCTGGAGTCCACCATAGACATTATATGGATCCAGCATATCAATGTCCATTTGATAGAATTGTGAGAACTCGATATTATTAATGATATCCCAATTGTCCCCTTCATCCCACGAAAGCTGAAACCCACCATCACTTCCGCTGATCAGAAAGTCTGAATTTGACGGGTCGATCCAAAAAGACTGATGATCTCCATGTACGTCGCGGGCGATCCGATCAAAGTTGGTACCACCATCTGTTGATTTGAATAATCCGCCGGACAGAGAATACAAGGTATTTTCATTGGTTGGATCAACCCGGATATCACTGTAATAAAAGGGTCTGAAATTGATATTCTTCTCATCGTTCACCATCTTCCATGAATTCCCGTAGTCGTCAGATTTGAACAATGACCCTCCATCTTTAAATTCTGTGATCACATAGACGATATTTGGCTTCGACTGGGCAACCTGTACACCGATTCGCGCCATATCCGTTTTTGGAAATCCCTTCATAATTTTTTCCCAGGTATCCCCTCCGTCCTTTGATCGATATACCGCAGTCTGCCCGCCTCCACCGTCGAACCGCCACGGCTTTCTTCTGAATGTCCACATGCCCGCATATAGGATTCGCGGATTGGAAAGATCAATATCTATATCCGAACATCCAGTGTCCTCATCCAAATACAAAACTTTCTTCCAATTCTTACCTCCATCGGTTGTTTTAAATACACCTCGTTCTTCATTGGGTCCCCATTCCTTACCGAGGGCACAAACACAGGCTATATCGGGATCATTCGGATGAACAACGATGCGTTTGATCCGCTCAGTCCCTTTGAGTCCGAGGTGCTCCCAACTCTCTCCTGCATCCACAGAGCGATACACTCCATGACCATATCCTACACTGTTCCGGGGGTCGCCCTCTCCCGAACCGAGATAGATGACATTGTGATCTGAGGGTGCCAACTTAATTGCACCCACACTATACGATTTTTGATCGGTAAAGATTTCCTCAAAAGTAGTTCCCCCATTGATGGTCTTATGCAGTCCACCGTCGGCCCCGGCAATATAAAAAATGGAAGGGTTGCCCGGAATACCTTCCACGGCCGTTACCCGGCCTCCCATGTTGGCAGGACCAATGGGCCGCCACTTCAAATTTGAAAACGAGCTTTCCTGTGCAGCCAGCAAAAAGACGAAGAAAAAGGAAAAAAGAGTAGAGAGGTGGATTGGTTTCATTTTATCAAATTTTCGAAGAAAGGTATTGAAAAAGCCGCATTTATCGATTGCGTTACAATCGTTAATAAGATCGGCGAATGTAGAAGAGCGCTTTATAAAGTTTCAAGCCAGAATGAGGAGCCGTTCCGGCCAAATCATTTTATTGTTCGTTTACCTTTTATCATGCTTGTAGAATAGGAAAACCGGAGATGTGAATAAAGTGGGTTAATCATTTTGCTTAACTTTTTTCATTGATGTACGTAGTAATGGTGTAACCATCAATGTTGCCATTGTGACTGTAGCAGATATCAGTGCATCCTATAGTATGGTGCATGTAATAGACGAGGTGATCTCGTCTCCGTCGAAGTAGGAATCGCAATTCAGTTCTCTGGATAGCCCTGGTTCGCCGGACCAGGTTCTTTTTTTGGCACCCAATTCCATGTGATTAATGCGAACAAAACCAGTATCCAAAAGATGCATGAGATATCTTTAATTCCATAAGACACGTCATTGAGTAAAACAGGGCATGCTGATCTTCCTCTTCATTATGGCCGGGTTCCCACCTGGCTGGCAAATCGAATGTCTTTATTAGGTGGAGCCATCGTCGAAAGTATCATCCTGGAATACGGTCGTCCTGAGATTCTAAAAAGGATCAGTGATCCTTTGTGGTTTCAATCTTTCGGAGCGGTTTTGGGCATGGACTGGCATTCATCCGGGATTACGACATCCGTCATGGGAGCCTTAAAAAAAGCCATTAATCCCAGGTCGAAGGAGTTAGGCATATACATTTGCGGAGGAAGGGGAAGGCACTCCCGGAAAACGCCGGTTGAATTACTGAACATTGGAGATCAAACCGGTCTTGATGGAGCTCAACTTGTCCGTTGCAGCCGTCTAAGTGCCAAAATTGATAATACTTCCATCCAGGATGGATTCCAAATTTACCTTCATAATTTCCTGGTCACCGAGGATGGAGATTGGGCTGTAGTCCAGCAGGGAATGAATGATCATTCCGGTATGGCTCGTCGCTATCACTGGCATTCCAAAGCATTGGAATCTTTCATTGTGAATCCGCACACTTCCGTATGCGGGACCAACCAGGGTGCCATACTAAATCTGATCCACGAGGATGCAACAAAAACACAGGAAGGTGTTCTGAATATTGCTACCGAACATCCCGATCGTATGATCAACGAGATCCGGAAAATAAGGATGCCTTCTCATCATGATGTAAGAGCAAAAGATATTAACTTGAAAAGATTGGGAGCGGTGATTGCCTTAGCTCATGATACGGATACGAGTGATTTTGAATCCTTACTACTCACCCAGGGCTTAGGTCCAAGAACACTGCAGTCACTCGTTCTGGTCAGTGAGGTCATATATGGGACTCAATCACGATTTGAAGATCCGGCGCGGTTTTCTTTTGCCCACGGTGGGAAGGACGGACATCCCTTTCCCGTACCTACGAAAGTGTATGATGAGACCATAGATTTTCTCAACAGTGCAGTCAGCAAGGCGAAACTTGGCCATACCGATAAACAGAAAGCCTTCAAAAAATTACATAACATGGCCAGGAATGCAGAGGAGGCATTTGTTCCTGACCCCTCGAGATATGATCATTGGATAACAAAGGAATGGGAAGATTCTAAAAAGTATAGAGGCAGGACAGTATTCGATGATCAATTCAATTCAAAACAAAAGAAAGAAATGCAATTGAGCCTTTTTGGTTAAACCCAGGCTACCATTTCCTTAATACATCATTAAATAATTCCCTTTTTGCTGCAGGCACTTTCTCGATGATTTGATGGATCACCCACTCCCTGGCGGATCGAAGTTGAGGCTCATTGGTCACAATGTCATCATCTGCATTCGATTCCAGTTTTAATCTTTTCTGCAACTTCTTGGGAATGACCATTCCGGCCTTGCCGGCAGCGATATATTCATCGGATAATTTGACGCGATCGACTTGTGACCACTTCAGTTTCTCCTTTCCGGACATACTGTAGAAAACAGCATATTGAAACGGATTCTTTTGGACATCACTGGTGTCAGATTCACTACGAAGGGGAAATGTGCACAATTGGACCGCAAGGAATTTTTACAAGGTCGATTGTAGCGATAGGTGATAAAACTGTCATATCTCATCGTACGCACCGGCAATTAGATGTTGCAGTGGTATTGCTAGTTTCAGTAATAAAAGTTCTACCAAAATCCATGAGCATTCTGAGACGAACAAGTGTAGTGCCAAGACCATCGCTCCAAATGTCAACCTCGCTCGTCCAATATTCTGCTGTGATTCCTGGAAATCCTACATAGTGAGACAATTGCTCGAGGCTAGGCACGGTCCAATCGCTTTGACCCGCAACTATCAAATCCCGACAGTGTGTTGCGCATTGTGCGAAGGTGACATTGATAACGGCACTACTTAGATCTTTGGGAGCAACAAAGGATTTGCTCTCCACATGAGATTCTAAATGTCCTTTGTTAACCGCATCCCCATTGGCCACTGGATTCGCTACATTGACGACCCGGTTGGACCGCACATCTACCTGGTTATTAGTATCATCCAAAACGAACATAGCATCCGTACTTGATGCCGATGTGCTAACTACAAACCTGTCCCCTCCAATTCCCCACGAGCCATTACTTGCTCCGAGATACCAGCTAGAAGCGGATTGAAGATCATTCACAAAACGCATCTGGAAACTAAGACTACCAACATCTATCTTGGCGTGGGTGCCGGATGTGAAAGAGCCAATTCCTATATAACCCCTGATCCATTCATGAAAGTGTTACCAGTGGTCCCTGACTGGATATAAAGATCCCCATCCGTATTATTGTTTCTTGCCAGAATCTCATTTCCATCCAAGGCAAGGTTTAAGCCGTTCTCATTTCCCACTACCAATACACCACTTAAATTGCCGACCGAGGCCTCGGATCCACGAGGAAGAAGCATTGTGCCAGAATTGAATAATCGAAAGTTTTCGTTTCCGGGTGTAGTAAAATTGTTGGTTGCCGAAAGAAGCCTGAATATTCCACCATCATTAATGATCCGCCAGTCTGTTCCTGAAAACGCGTTATCGTTCAGAAGGTCCAGCGCAGTGGAATGGGAGGAGCCGGATACCGAATGTATGACTGCAGATACATCACTGGTGCCTTCAATGACAAATTTACCCAACTGGCCGATCATATCTGCAATCCAAAAACACTGAAATATCACAAGCAGTACGGCTTTCGAAAACATAATCCTGGCTTTGCTTTAGAATGAATGTACCGATTCAGAAGCGTCTCCGTTGATCTGAATTGAGGTCAGGTCGCGTTTGTTTGATATCCGGAATCATCGGGTTGATAATTGGGTTTGACCTTAATTAGTTTTCTGAGAGTAAGCTGCCAGGATTTAAGCGAAGACGCTTAAATCAACGAGGATCACCTGACTGCATAGTGGATCTCGTTACCTCCGAACAGGCTATTCCAGGACTTCGAACACCTTGATCGCATGCTCTTTATTTTTCAATTTAAAAGCTCCGACCTCTTTACATTTGAACGATTCTTTGACTTTGTCGCGACAACGCTCCTGGATAATGATTTGATTGGGTTGACCTATGGATTGCAGGCGGTGTGCCGTATTGACCGTATCACCAATGACCGTATAATCCAATCTTTTCAAACTGATTGCTCCTATATTTCCCCGGATCATTTCTCCTCGCGCAATGCCTATTGAAACCTGGGGTGTATAATTTGGAAGAAATTCACTGATGGGAAGCTGATTGATTTTACTTCTGACAGCCAGGGCTGCGTCTACAGCATTATCAAGACTGAATTCACCCCGGAAGACAGCCAGAATCGCATCACCTATAAATTTATCCACATATCCTTCATTCTCAATGATCACAGGGACCATAACATCAAAATAGTTATTGAGCATATTCACGACTACATCGGCGCTGGCTTGTTCACTAATGGCTGTAAATCCACAAATGTCAATGAACATGACGGTCGCTTCTATATGCTCATTAGCTTTTAGACGCGATTCATAATCATATGTTCCCATAAAATTGAGAACAGATTCATCCACATACATTTTGAGGACATTATTTTCCCTGATAGCCTCCAGGGTAGACTTTAATTGCTCAACGTGATTCAATGTCTTTTCCATTGTAATGGTCAGGTCACCGAAATCAATGGGCTTGGTAATAAAGTCAAAAGCGCCACGGTTCATGGCGGTACGAATATTTTCCATATCGCCATAGGCGCTTACAATCACGGATTTAATCAGTGGTACGTTTTCTTTCAAATGGGCCAATAAAGTCAGACCGTCCATTTCCGGCATGTTGATATCACTGAGTACCATATCAACATCTTTTTCTTCCTTTAATTTTGTCAGGGCTTCAACTCCATTATATGCAAATACGAATTCATACTCGTTGGCACGAATTTTTTTGCGGAACTTTTGCTTAATGAGCAATTCCAGATCAACTTCGTCGTCTACGACCAGAATCTTAGCCATTAGCCAATTGAGATTAGTTTTTCCTTTAAGATACCAAAATCGACCGGCTTGGTCAAAAAATCATCGGCTCCCAGACGCCGGGCTGAATTGTAGTTTTCCTCATCACCATAGGCAGTGATCATCATCACCATAGGCGGTGGATCGTTAAAATCACTCTTGATTATTTTCAACAGATCCAGACCACTCATTCCCGGCATATTTATATCGGAAAGAATAAGGACGGCCTCATGATTGTGTTCATTCAGGTATGCCAATGCTTCCTCCCCGGAAAAGGCAAAAATAAAGTTCATCTCCTTGCTCCTTATTTCCTTTCTGAACTTCTGTTGAAATAAGACTTGCACATCTTTTTCGTCGTCCACGACCAGAATTTTCATAGGCAGGTTTTAGCTATGGAAAAATACGATTTATTTATCCAAGTTTGAGAAGCGAAGCTGCGAGTAGTAAAATCCAAAATTCAATATTTGATTCGGAAAGACAGCACGTCCAAGGGGCTAAAGCCCTTGGAGAGTTTGGAATTGAAATGAATCCCTAATAAATATATCTTGTCACAATATCCTCGACCCTTCTATCTGAATATCCGCGTGAGACCATGCTCGGTTAAAGTCAACTTCTACCTCTTGGGCATGATCGGCCAATCCCAATTCCCGATAGGCATTCATCAACCCTTTTAACGCCCATCCGTTTTTTGGCCACTTGAATAGATCTTTCTTATATACTTCAATTGCGTCTATGGGTCGCCCATTTTCTATAAGCACTGCACCCAAATGATGTCGCACAGACAACATCCAATCCGTAGGCTCCTGGTACTGCAATCCATCTTCTAAGGCTACTGCCTCTTCAAACAGCCGGACACTTTCATCGATGTTTCCGGAGTGAGCTTTGAGTTCTGCTTCTAAGACACGCCATGCAATATTGATCAGAGTATGCACATTGTTAATATCCCAGATCGTCACCTCTTTGAGTGTCTCATCTGCGGCATGGATTTTCAAAGCCGTAAGTTCTTTTTCTGCTTGTTCTAACCGGTTCTTGCCAAGAAAGGCCATCCCTCGTGCAAATTGTCGAATGGCCTCGGGGTATTTTAATGCAGGGTCGACATTTTTCATTTGCATTATTTCATCCCATCGCGCAAACTTTACGGCGATATAATAGGGAAAGGAATAGTAGTGCTGCAAGGTCCCCCATCCTGCTTCCTTCATAAGTTGGCGATGTGCATGAAGCGACAAAGAATTGGCACCCTTCACCGCCCAGTAGCTATTACCTGCCATCATGCCACATGCCGAGATAAAATGAATATTATGGGGATAATATCCCAATGGATAGGCACCCTGGGCATGACACTGAGTAACGTAAGAACTGTCAACCTTCACGGCTTTGATGTTGGCATCCAGGCCCTTGGCATAATCACCGGTCCTGATATAAATATGACTTGGCATGTGTACCAGGTGCCCTGAACCCGGTACAAGCCCATTGTCAAATTGAGCTGCACTGGCATATCCTTTTTCAGGAGTATTCGATGCCTCTACCGCGTGGATATACAAGTGATGAGCTCCCGGATGATCAGGATCCAGTTTGAACACGCTTTCCAGGTAACCGAGAATTTCCGGGGTCCAGGATTTCGCAACTCCTTCAAACGTGTACAGATCCCAAGGGTGCAAATTCATGACCGATTCAGCATAAAGGCATGCAATCATGGCGTCATCCGGAAAATTATTGGCCACATCAGCCAGTGCCCTGGAATAAGCTATGTCTAATGCCATTCGATCATCCGGGGGTTCTTCTGAATACCTGTTGGCCATCGCTTTGATCAGTTCTTTTTCCTTATCTGTGGCTTTTTCAGAAAGGCTTATGGCTCTTTGAATGGACGCAAAAGCCCGGTCATAATTATCGGCTTCCATGCCCGCATTGTAATTGGGTCCAAGTACATAGGCAAATCCCCAGTGACACATGGCACACTCGGGATCGATCCGACTGGCCTCATGAAAGCTCCTTGCCGCCTCCGCATGATTGAACCCATAGGCGAGGACCATTCCCTGGTCAAAGTATTTTTGGGCCTCTTCGCTATTGGTCGTGATAGGATAATGTAATACATCAAGCCCGGTAAATACAGGTGCCTTTGTATCACTCTGATACCACTGAAAATCAGTAACCGCTTCAGCGCACATGACCCCCTGATCCCTGATCGATATTTCCAATGATTTTAAATCTTCAATACCTTGAGATTCATTTTGCGTGCAGGAAGAGCTTGCCATCAGAATGATGGCCATAAATAATGGGTATTTCATGGTTTGGTTGATTTGCGTAAAATTTCAGAAGTGAGTTGTCTGAATACAAGTTAATTATTCCTTTTGAGTATAAGTCATTGATAATGTATGGACCCACTTCCATGGGGTTGAAACCCAATGGAAGTGACTAATGATTTATGAGCTGCTCTTCCAGGGGGATATATCCCCTTGATTTCTATATGTCAGAAAATCATCCAAATGTGGACAAACTCACTCACTTTACTTCCTTTCATCAACATTTTAAATCTGTATGGATAAATTTATTGAAATGCAGGAACACAAACTTCTTTACCACATTGTACTAACAATTCATAATTCACGTACTTCCAAAAGAATGAGGGAATACAGAATCCTCAATCAGAATCCTAAATTTATCTCATTGGAAGAAGAAATCTGCTTAACGAGAATAATTGGAAATATAATTCTGGAGCTGAACTTGAATTGCTATGCCTACAATATTTGCAGGGATCATGTGCATCTGATTATTCAGTGTAATAGATCTGAATTGCATCAAAAAATTAGAATCATCAAAGGCAAATCTTCTTATCTGCTCAAAAGGACCTTAAAAGACAGATGGAATAATCCCTTGTGGTCACAAAAATTCTTTTCGGCTAATCTGGACAATTGGAGCATAGGCAATGTGAATTCTCTTTCTGGATTCAAAGAGAATCACACATATTTTCAAAGAGCAATTTCCTATATAGAGAATAATCGTTCAAAACATGGATTGAAGGAGAGTCAAGAATTGCAAAATGCAATAAAGTCCTTCGTCAAAAGAGAATTAGTATAAATCCATATTCTCAATGGGCTGAAGCCCATTGGACGTGATAAATATACAGACCTCCAAGGGGTTTTAACCCCTTGGAGGTCTGTACACCGGCAACTCAATCACAAACTCCGTACCCTCCCCTTCCTTTGTCATCATCCGCAAATCTCCTCCGTGCCCTTTGGTTACAATATCATAACTCAACGATAATCCAAGCCCCGTACCACTGCCAGTCGGTTTTGTCGTAAAGAATGGCTGGAATATTTTATCCTGAATGTCCCTTGGGATTCCACTACCGTTGTCCTTGATTCTGATTTCAACACAATTTCCACTCACGGGACCTTGGCCCCCTTTGGAGGCACCGTCATGAGCTTGTCGAATGGGGGATTGGGGGAGGACTTTAGCAGAAATGCTTACCATCGGCTTATGGCCTTCTTCTCTTCTTCTTCTTTGATCAACAGCATAGAATGCATTATTTAAAATATTCAGGATAACGCGTCCAATCTCTTGAGGTACGATTTTGACCTGGGGGATTGACTCTTCCAGGTGCGTCTCAAATCCGGAATTGAAACTGCGATCTTTTGCTCTCAATCCATGATAGCTCAACCGAATGTACTCATCACAAAGATTATTGATATCGGTCAATTCTTTCTGGGTGGTACTGGCCCTGGAGTGACTCAGCATCCCTTTGACAATACTACTCGCGCGCTCCCCATGATGATGAATCTTTTCCAGGTTGGTTTTTAAGTCTTCGAGGATATCCTTAACTTCTTCAACATGCTCTTGAGTAAGTTCATTGAGCGGAGTCGAAATGAACTCTTCCGAAATCTCATCGATCAACTCCCCGCTTACATCTGAAAAGTTATTTACAAAATTCAACGGATTCTGAATTTCATGAGCTATGCCGGCGGTCAATTCACCCAGCGAAGCCATCTTCTCAGAATGAATCAATTGGGTCTGTGCTTCTTTCAATTCGCCCAAGGCCGCTTCCGCTTCTCCTTTGGCCGCTTCCAATTCTACGTAATCCTCGTACCGCACATAGGCTTCCTGGAATGTTTGTGCCATTCTCTTGACCATTTCCATTTCATCTTCATTAAGCGCTACTTCACTGCCGACATATAACATGCCCTGATGAAATGGGAAGAACTTGAGGAATAGTCGTTCGGGAGGATCAATTACGGTATCTTCCTGTGTCATATGTCCTTGGGACATCATCGATTGGAAGAACCGGACAAATTGCTCCTGGTCCCATTCGTCCTGAAATAACTCTTTCTTTTTCCAATGTGCCACAAGGTTAGAAATATTATCTGCACTATCGAACGGCAATCGCAAGGTGGTCAAGGCTTCTCCTTCCGGATTGGAAAGGAAGACCTCTACTTCTTCTTTCACTTCATCCATTATGAAGATGCCACATCTGAAGAACGGTATATTTAATGCCGTCAATTCCTTCCAAAAGAGTGGTGTTATTCGCAACAGATCATCGACGTGTTGCATGGAAGAAATTTCCGCTCTGATTCGATCTAATGAAGCTTGGCGTTGGGCTTCTGTTTCTCTTGCCTCTGATTGTTCCAGATCATCCACGCGGGTGTAGGTCAGGTCAATCACCTTTGTAAATCGTTGAAGGAGTACTATCTGCTCCTGTGTCAATGGCTCAAAGGTCACAATTTCGAGCATGCCCTTCTTCATTGAAACATAGGAAGCTTTAATCCCATCTTCGGAAGTTTTAATCAAGGTAGACTTTATCAAGTCTGGCAGATTTTTCCAATCAGTCTGTTCGAAACTTAGTTTGGTATGTCTGTCCTTTTCTTTGCCAAACATCTCAATATAATGATAAGGCTTCTGTGCTATCCATGCCTCATAGATTTCCTTGAACCAACGGCCATCCAGGTAAGGATAATGATAGGCTCCCGGCACATCATGCCCTTCAATATATGACCACCAATTAGCACCTTTTGTTTCACCATCATAAATACCGATAGAACAGAGATGGGCGTCAAATCCGAGGTTTTTTAATTCATCAAAGATGACACCTACGACTTCGTTGAGCTCATCTGTGCGGTGCATTGCCATAGCTCGTGATCGAACGCGCTCCATGGATGCTTCGATTTCTGCTTCGCGGGTACGTTCTTCCGCTTTCTGAAGATCGAGAAAGCGCGTATAGGCTTGTTCGAAGACTTTCGAAAATCTCCTCAGGATATTTTTTTGTTCGGGTGAATATGGCTTTGAAGAGGCCATTCCTAAAGTGCCATATTTATTGTTGGCATCTATATTTTGAATAAAATCAAGTTCTTTGAATACTTCGAAACGCTGAACCCCGGTTGTTTCAATCAGGGAATTCGACCATTCGATTACTTCATCTTCCACAAAATCACGTATAATAAATTCCTCGCCGCTTTCCCAGGCTCTTGTATTCTCCCCGGTCTGCAGACTTGCATTGACTGCAAATTCATATTGCACGTCTTCAGGAAGTTCGTGATCAAACCCTATAACCCGCAACTCCCAGGCTTGCTTGTCTTTTTTATATAATGCCATCCACGCCACTATAGCCTCAACTTCCAGTTTGTTGAGTTCGCCAAATAAGACCTGGAGTACATTTCTCAATTGACTTGTTTCGTGCATGGCCATGGAGGCGGCTCTGACGCGCTCTAATCCGGCTTCTATTTCAGCTTCTCTTGTCTGTGCTTCTGCCCTTTGAAGATCAAGAAAACGAGTGTAGGATTGTTCGAATACTTGTGAAAATCGTAGAAGAATATCCTGCTGTTCGTGCGTTTGTTCATTTTCAGATCGTATAACAAACCAACCATATTTATAGTAGGCTGCAGAAAAGTACAAGGTTTGATCCGGGCTGACATGCTCATATTCTTTGTGAAGTCCACCTCTCATATTTGTTCTTGCAAATTCGAGATAGTTCTTAAGGTCCTTGCCTTCCAGGATCAGGCTCCAGGAAACATTCTTCCCATAATTGATCCATCTTGTATAAATCTTTGAAAGTACAGGAATCTTTAAGAGGGGTTCTAAAGGAGCAATCGTCTCCCCGGTATTTTCCCCTTCCGTTGTACTCCAACCCCTGATGATTTTTGATTCACGGTCAGCAACGGCTATCGTACAACGGGAAGCTTCGATCCCAAGAGTTTGCGACTCGTCAAATATTACTTGCGTCACCTGGGTGATGTCCTGACTTTCATGCATAGCCATGGATGCGGCCCTGACTCTTTCCAATGCCGCTTCAATTTGTGCCTCACGGGCCTGGGCTTCGGCTTTTTGAAGATCGAGGAAACGCGTATACGCTTGTTCAAAGACTTCGTTAAATCTGGCAATTACATTGATCTGATCGTCCGGAAAACTTCCCTGTTTATATTCGGAGACATGGATGGCACTATGTATGCCGACAACCCAGGCGCAGTGCAAGCCTCTTGCATCGATAATTTGTGCAAATCTCTTCTTAGGGAGAGATACAGAATTGTTTAGGTGGTTAAAGAAGGCGTCTTTTGATCGTTTTGAATAGGATCCGGCAAACACTTTTCGTTTGGAATTTTTGGACTCATTGAAATCCCTCATGATTTGCAAGTCCCTGTACGGTACGTACAGTTTCTCCGGATATATACCGCCTCTTGCCGCAGTCCACATATTCCAATCGTCCGTAGCGTCGAGTATCAATAGGTTAACGACGTCCGCTGTAATATCCAATTGACTCAATTGAGATAGAACTTCGGTGCTCACTTTGTGCAAATCAGAGCTGTGATGCATGGCCATCGATGCGGAACGCACGCGCTCCAGTGCCGCTTCAATCTGGGCTTTCCGGGCTTGTGCTTCTGCTTTCTGCAGATCGCGAAAGCGTGTATAGGCCTGATCAAATACCAGGGCCATCCTTCTAATAATATCATTTTGTTCCTCCGTATAAGGCCCCCGGTCATGGTTGGTCAAGATTAAATAACCATTGGATACGAATGCTGCCGAACGATGTAAGACATTAGTGCCGGCCACTAATTTTCTACGATTTTTTGGGGCCCTTCGCAAATCAGATTCAGAGTGAGAGAAGGCATGATGCACATAACTTTTCAGGCTTCTGCCTTTGATTTCATCCGCAAATACTTCGATGTTTTCTTTTTGAGCTTTGATCAATCGGTCAAATACAACATTCCGCAGATAAGGCACATGAATCTGTCTGGGATAATCGTCACTTTCCGTAGCCATCCAGGCGTGAAATCCCTTTTTCAAATCAAGACCAATATTGATGCCGCAAGCATCTGCTTCAAATCCAAGACCTTTGATCTCGTCAAAGATGACATGAATCACTTTGTGCAATTCGCTACTTTTGTGCATGGCCATGGATGCTGCACGGATTCGTTCCAATGCTGCTTCAATTTGTGCTTGCCGGGCTTGTGCTTCCGCTTTTTGAAGGTCGAGGAAACGGGTATACGTCTGTTCGAAGACTTTGGCGAGTCGAAGACAGATTTCCTTCTCATGTTCAGAAAGTTGATACAGCGAACTGATATAGAGACCTCCTTGCAGGAACCAGAATTCATACATCCATACCGACTTAAGAATATTGTCATCGCTCCGATTGTATTCGACCAACAAGGTGCTCGAATGCCTGGCAATCGCCTTAACCATGGTTGACATGGTCCGTCGATTGATCTTCTCTTCAAAATAGTCTTCCTGTTCTTTCCAGGATTGAATGACTCTGCCAATGAGGGGATGTGCTTTAACCGGCAAGTGAAGACCTTTCTTCATCGCCTCTCCTTTCAGATCACTGATCCAACTGGAGAGAGTCTCATCTGCCAGATCGATAATATCGAAACCACTTCTCAAAACAGGTACACCCAACAACTGCACCTGCTTGAAAACTTCGGCAGCTGCATTGGCCAAATCATCACTGTGATGCATAGCCATCCCGGCAGCCCTTACCTTTTCCAGAGCTGCTTCTATTTTGGATTCCCAAGCGTGTTCCTCAGCTTTTTGGAGATCGAGAAAGCGGGTGTAGGTTTGCTCAAACACCTTAGCAAAACGCATAAGAATAGTATGATCCAAATCAAGGAAACCATCCGTTTCTAAAAAACCGATCCGTCCATGACGATAAAAGGCTTCATGCATACGCGCTGCCAATTGTCCATTCGATTTGGGATAGTTTTTGACTTTCTTTGTTACGTCACCACCTAGAATTTTTATTTTTTCCTGAAGTTCCCGGTCCCCTTTGTATCCTTCAAACTGAGACAGGTAATTGGTGTAAGAAGCTGCCTGATCTGCAGAAAACTCACTGATAATAAATGGTTTTCCTTTTTTGTAGGCATTGTATATTCTTTTTTGTACCGGGTGTTCCTTAAGAGGGATGATGCTTCTGTGGCTCAGTGGGCTTCCCAATTGGTCGGTAGACCATACGGCATGGTATCCATGCTTTTCGAATGTTTCAATGATCCAACAGCGAAATTGAGAGCTGCCCAGGCCATAAATCCTTTGTATCTCGTGGAATAGAACAGCCGCTACTTCCGGCAATTCGGAACTGTCTTTCATAGACATTGCCGCTGACCTTACTTTCTCAAGTGAAGTTTCGATCTCCAATTGCCGTTCCAATTCCCGGATGAGCCTGGTATCATTCAATTCAGAAGATTCAGATCTTTTTCCCGGATATTTGGTCATAGGTGAGTGCCAATTGATTACGTTGATAAGATACGGAAACCCGGCAAAATGCTTTGGTATGTGATTGCGAATTAAACTCAAGCACTTCCAGGGGGTTTTAACCCCTTGATTATTTGACAATTGGCCAAAGCCCGTTTGACGTGATTTTAAGTTGGACGATTACGCCATCACCTCATACCATAGAGATCATATTGATCAAAGAAGTCGTTACCTCAAGCAAAGACGCTTGAGGTCGAAGGCAAGCATTTCCACTTGAGCAGGACGGCTATCTTACCCCATCAAGATCATAAGTGATTGAAATCATGACGATGAAACTAACTCGAAAAGATAGAGAACGAACTGATTTGAATGATGTTTTTCTTAGGTGAATTTGGTACGACCCGATGGAGGGCTAACAAGATCAATCTCCACAGTCTTGACGAGTGAGTTTAATGGTCAATTTAATCTGCCTTTTCCTTGGTCACGAGATATCCCCCGCCAATTGTAAATAATGCCTGGAGAATCAAGTCGACGTAAGACATGGTTCCAAAACTGGCTCCCCCTGCCAAACCCATAATGTTACGGACCAGGAAGATCGCACTGCTCAAAGCGATAAATACAAGTATTGCTTTTCGTCCGCGTGAAGCACTTGCATCTCTTGCTAAGAATGCCATGATGCCCGCAGCGATAAAAGTACCGCCAAGTCCTCCCAAAAGATTTGTGGCAAGAGGAGTACTTTCACCAGATAGACCATACAATTCGTAGGCCTGATCGGGAAGAAAAAGAAAGAGTATGCCATACAAAAGAATCAAAATGCCATAAATGGATAGAAAATTTTTAGTTGTCATAGTGATTTGTTTTGATGATTAAGAATATTATAAAAGATTATTTTGCTATGACAATAAATGTAAATATTTAAAATGGCAATATGAGTGATTACCTGGAATATTCTCCATGGATGGTTGCATGCTGAAAGCTTTAGGCGAGGACGCCTGCCTGCAGCAAGGCAGGCTCGAAGCCACTAATTCAAAATGTTTTGGCATCTACGAGGGATTTTAATCCCTTGAAAACCACAATGGGTTAAAACCCATTGGATATCATTTTAAATATTTCAGCAGCCCGGCAAGGTTCAACCCGGAGCACGACTGCAAGTCGCACCCCGAATCAATACTCATCCCTTAACTTTACCCATGCCATACCGTAAGGAAGATCATCTTCGTCCCTACCCTTCGGTAAGATGTCCAGGTAGCGGTAGACCGTATTCAAGTCTTCAAGACCCCTGGCATAAGTGGAGTATGTATGATAAATTGCCTCGTCTTCATCTTTGTAAAAAACGGATATTCCTGGCCACTCCCCTCCCCTTGTGATCACGCTTTTATAATTATACTGCGAGGGTTGACCGGACTGTAATGTGACATGGAAATCGTCATTGAAATCATTTTCAATAGAAGAAACCCATTGAAATTGCCAGCCCATTCTCTTTCGAAAGGCTTCCATTTTTTCAATTTCACCTCTCGAGACTCCAATTAGGTTGGCATCCCGTTGTCTGATGTGTACAATGATAGGATCATATTGATCAGTCCAAAACGAGCAGCTTTTACATCCTACTATGGTCCCCGGGCCAAACATAAAGTGGTAGATAATTAATTGGCTTTTTCCTTCAAACAGATCGGCAAATGACTTTTCACCTTTTACGGAAAGAAAGCGATAGTCCTTTTTAATTTTTACCCACGGCAAACTTCTTCGTTCAGTAGAAAGTTGGTCCCTTAGTTTTGTGAATTCCTTTTCTTTTTGAAGCAATTCAAGACGTTTTTTTCGCCATTCTTCGGCAGAGACGATTGGATTTTTCATGATAGAAAGATACGGAATATGCTTGAAGCAATAGTGGCTTTCGTTTCCTCAAGCGCCTTCCTTTAGTATTGTAGTTGATTAAGGGTTAATTTTAAATGACAGGGGTTAAGAAGTGAAATGATTTGAGTCAGAGAAAAAACAATGAGTTGAAACCCATTGGAATTGATGCAGATTTTGTTTTGGACACTTCCAGATTCTAATACATTACTCACAAATGACCCACGGTGGTTAAAACCTATTGGATAGGACAATACTCTGAAAGGTAAATAAATGACCCCTTCGCTAAAGCTTCGGGGCATAAAAAAAGAGGAATAAAGCCAGTTGGTCTTATCCCTCTCTTCTTCGATACAATTGCTATCATCATTTCTCTTCCTGCACTTCCGGCAATTTCAGCCCGAAGACCGTCCTTCCCTTCCATGCGTTCAGTTCAAATCAGATTGGCTTGCTTGCTCAAAATGACTTGCGCCACCTTGAACATGCGCACCGCGCAACTGAGTTATACGTGTGCTGATTTTAGGATGATTAACATGATAACTTTCCATTTCCATACCTTTAGGTTGCCCTTCCGGTACATCGATTTCTTTTTATCTTATCAAGGGATCGCTCCCCAGGAGGTCTCTCGGGATTGCTCCTTTGAGTTCCTATCTTCTTGGATCTTTCACGCGTATATTTCAAAGAACACCGTTTTTCGACAAACAAGTTTGCTTTCAAACGGACAGCCAAGATATGTTCTGAACTTCACATATGCAAAAATTTATTATAATTTTTTCTGAAATATATGCCAAATATTCTATTGAAAATGTTGATAAATACAGAATTTAACAAATTCACGACTTGTAGAAAAAATTGATACTCAACCGGTTATCATGGATTTCCACATTCTGTGGAAATTTGCTAACAAATGTGGAAAATTGTTTGTCCGGAATATTCCTGTGTACCGATGCATTCAAAGTGAGTATAAGTTCTAGCTCATTTCAGAATAAAAAATTCAGTGAAATAGGGACTGTCAGGGAGATTATTAAAAAAATCAAGGACAAAGGAATTATTATAACCCCTGAGGTACTGTACTGCCAAAAAAACAGCCAAGGACATCATGGAGTCTGGAAATGACTATGTAATTACAAGTAAAGGGGAATCAGAAAAGTCTCCACAACAATTCATCGCCTGCTTGAAAATCAAGCGATGTTGCTTCCCGCTTGAATTCAATACCCAGCTCAGACCAGGACGATGCCCGCTCTCAAAAGTTGAGTGACGAGTCCATTCTCTTATTTCATTTCATCAGATTGCATCAAATTCGGATGACTCAAGATAGCATTTATCAGTCCTGCGGAACACCGTCGCACCTATGGTTCTTTCGTCTTTTCTGGCAACTGTCAGCTTAAACACTATTGGTGTGACAAGTTTTTGGAATTCCTATAAAAAATCCTAAAGCTAGCAATGATACCTTCAAAGCTGCCTTCTGAATCGGTAATATCGATCACATCCTGCTGAAGTCGTAGTTACCTTCCAATCCAAAGTGGATTGAGCGTCATCAAGACTCATTGTTATTGTCGAAGCTGAATTTCGATTCAGCGTGATGATATTATCAGAAGTTGAGTATGTGCCGGAATAATCATTTACGGTAAGGGGAATGAATCCTCCCAGTGCCTGTGGTCCTATCAATTCCCTCATTGTAAAATTACCCGCTGCATCAATATCAAGTTCGATTTGGATACATTCTATACCAGCATTTCCCCGGAGACAAATACCATCTGTAGTTGCATTTATTTGTGCATTGCCGGAAGGATCGGGACATTCATCCCGCAAGGATATGGCTTCATACGTTCCACTAAAATCAAACTCTTCTCCGCTACAGCCAACAAGAAGTGAGGTTACGATGACTAGTAATAAATTTTTCATATTTCTTTCATGATTTTAATGAGTGAATAAAGGTTGATGCAGTGAATGAAAGTCCCATATCTCCCGAGATGCTTCCGTTCATATTTAGATTGATTCAAAGCTGCGAAGAATTGAAAGTACAGCCTTGTAAGTATCGTGAATCCCTTTATAATTATTGATCACAGAATGATGTCACTTGGAATTATGATGCATCCCAATTCGATAAAATTACTCCTAGATTACTGTAATACAGCTAGTTACGTGTTGCATTCGGTGGGTAACCAAATTCTTCCGAAAAGCTATTAGAGAAGTATGGCAAATCGTTGAAGCCAACATCATAAGCTATTTCACTGATGGTCTTCCCGGTAGACTCCAATAGCTTTTTTCCCTCCTGGAGGCGTATATAACGGATATAATTGGCAATGGAGCGTCCGGTCAAGGCCTTGACTTTTCTATAGACCTGGGATCGGCTCATTGCCATTGTTCTGGATAATCTCTGAACATCAAATTCAGGATTGGTCAATTCAGCAATGATGATGGACCGGATCCTGGATAAAAAGGCATTCTCTTTTTGATGTGCCCGCCCCTTCACCATATTGGAATCCGCCAGAAAGTGCTTTTGAATTCTCTTTCGCTGCTCGATCAAGCTTGAAATCCTGACCAGGAGTTCTTCCTTGTCAAAAGGTTTGGCAAGATAGGCATCCGCTCCCCGGATCAATCCCCGGACTTTTGCCTTCTGATCCACCTTTGCCGTCAAGAGGATGATAGGTATATGGCTCGAAAGAATATTCATCTTTAATTCTTCACAAAGTTCGAGGCCATTTTTCTCGGGCATCATAACATCGCTGATGATCAGATCCGGAATGATCTCAAGAGCCATTTTCGCTCCTGTAAAACCATTCTCAGCCTGGTGTATATCAAATGTTTCCTCCAGACACTTTTTGATATAATGCATGACATCAGGATTGTCCTCTACTATCAGAATTGAATCTTTTTCACCATTTATGTTTTCACCGTGACCGGAAGCCTGAACTACATTGGAAGGAGGATCAATTAGACTCAAATCCAAAGCTTCTTCCTGAATGGAAGGAATGATATTTTTTACAGGAGCCTCATTGGTTATCGGAAGCCATATCGTAAACTCACTGCCTTCGCCTAATTCACTTTGTACCCCGACTGATCCATTCATCAACTGAACCAATTCTTTTACCAGTGACAATCCAATACCGCTTCCTGCCTGGTCGTATTGAGAATCGTTCTCCTGGAAAAATCGGTCGAAAATATTGGCCAAGTGGTCAGGATGAATTCCAGATCCTGTGTCTTTGATGGCAATCTTTAGCTGATCGATACTCTTCTTGACAAAGAAGTAGATATCTCCTCCGGAGTCAGTATTCTTAATTGCGTTGGATACAAGGTTTCCTATGATTTGTTGTATGCGATCCGGATCAAAATCCATCGTGAGACCAGATTCCTCAGGTAAATAATGAAACCGGATATTTTTACCGGACCCCCAACTTCGGTAAGATTCACACAGGTATCGGAGATATTTGATAATGTCGTCCTGCACAGGGTGCAACCTGAGCTCCCCCTTATCGGCTTTGGAAATATCCAATAGTTGATTAATGAGTCTTAGCAAAATATTACTGTTGCGCTGTATTAGTCTTTTCTTGTCGTCATTCCCTTCGACTTGATCTGTAAGACCTTTGATGACAGTCAAAGGGGTACGGAATTCATGAGTAATATTGGTATAGAATCTTGATTTGGCAGCATCCAGTTCTTTGATCTTCGCGGCTTGCTCATTTTTTAATTGGGCAGCTTTTAATTTATAGTCCAGTTCAAACTTCTCCGATCTCATTTGCATGATAATGCTTGCCATAATAATGGTGACTGCCATAGCTTCGAAAAGGATACCTATCGTGTACATTTGATAAAATTCCAGTGGAATAGATAAGATTGCCTGGTTGCTTAAAACACTCAGAATGGCCAGTAGTACCCATCCGGCAAATCCCGTCAAGAACAAAATATTAGTCCAGATGGGATTTTTATACACTTGCCGGACCAGGATGTATAGAATGATAAAAGCAATGATCATGACGGGGAGGGCCCTTGGAAAAATATCATATAAGGATTTAATTATTGGAATGTTCCATTCGTCGATGCGGTACTGAAAAAAATAAGTGATAAATCCATAGAGGAATACAGGAATGACGAGCTTAGTATGCCATTTCTTCCAATTCTCGATTGCTTTTTGTTCTATGAAGTATTGCACTACAAGGAGATACATTGTGAAGATGCCCAAAGAAGAAGTGATCAATTTCAAATTATGGGCAAGTCTGGGAGCATCATACACTATATATTGATAGTCTAACCCTACAATGGAAATAAAGAACATCAGGGCGCAAAGAGAATAGAAAAAGTAAAATCCAAAAAGCCGTTGCCGGGTGGACAACCAGAGCAATATCGCGGTAATAATCAATAACAAAAGAAAACCAACGGCTGCACCTATGACCAGGTTTTCCCGGGAAACTACCGAGTCAAAGATTCTTCGATCCATTAGCTCCAGAGTCAGTTGATAATCGTCCCATTTGTTTTCGACCATGAGGTATACTGTTCTTTGTTCTCCATTGCCAATTCTCATTGGAAATGCCGTATTTCTGTGAGCAATGACTCTGCGCGTAAAGCCCTTCCCTATACCTCCCTCATACTCCTGCAATAAATGAGACTCTTCAAATACGTAGGCATTGATATGGCGGAGATACGTGTCATCACCCTTTATGACCAATTCCCTCGTCGATCCTGAATGATTGAGGATGGTAGCAGTATACCAAAAACATGAATTTCTTTTGCGCTTTATTTCAATGGATTCCCTTTCGAGAAGGCTGAAATTGTCCTTCTCCATCGAGAAAAAATCACGTATTTCCAGGGCACAGGATTTGTCCTCAAAAAAAGAGAGCGATGGGGCCAGGTTTACATGAAATTCTCCTGTCTGATGTGAAATGATGATCTCATCATTTCCCTTTACTCCGGTCACAATGACGAGGAGAGCAATACATAGCATTATATACCTGGATAACGTCTTCAGCATAGTTCAATTCTAAACCCCGGTGAGGATTGACTAAATGCTCTTCAAAGGCAAAATACAGATTATCCTGAATGTTATCGGAAGCATGTCTGAATTCAATCCGGTCTCCGGTGAACGAGATTATCGATCTGTATATAATGACGTTCGGCATGATAGACCATAATCCGAAGACTATCACCAAAACTGAATCGCAACCAATTCAAGCCCACTGTCGAAACCCTGTTTCTACCGAAATTGACCTGGTCAGCCCCCTTGAGAATGTTCAAGAGTCGATGTTGCTGACGTCTGTGCTCATCGAATACACTCCTGTCTAATTGACGCAAGAATGGATTTGTCCTCCTGGGAGACTTGGTCTTATTGGGCACCACCCCATTAACCGGTCTGATTATTTTGACAGCGTATTCCGCAAAAGGGCCACTCCGGTAGAATTCGGCTTTGCGCAGTGAACCCGGCGCGTCAACAATGGCATCGAATTGTGGCAAATAGTGGTCTCCGAATCGATTCAGATGTTCTACAACTTCATACAAATTCCATCGGTATTTTCCAGGTCTCCATTCCAGGGCTTCATCGGAAAGAGGGACAACTTTTTCATCCAGATAGTCCAATTGATCATGAATAATCTGGTCTAATTCCGTGATAACTTGATTGATGTGATATTTCATTGAAGCGAAAGTGCAATTTGAAATATAGTTGTTAAGATAATAATAACAACTTTAACAATAATACCTGCCAACCTTTGGCTCGCGTTTCTCGTATGTTCTCATGAAGCATTTGTCATGAATAAGTTTATAACGCTACTCTTTATATTAATTACCATAATCCTGGGATGTACCGGAGATGATTGCGTCGAATTTGATACACCATTTTCGATCGAAGAAGGTCAGACGTACTGTCTGCCTGATGGTTCTGAAATCAGCGTTCTTTCGATTGAGCACAGTTATTGTCCCTGTAATGTGCAATGTGTCTGGCAAGGGGAGGCCTTGATAAGCTTAAGACGTGTCACATCTGACAACATCATAACCAATATCGATCTTCATGAAGAATTGGTCGATGAAAATCCCGACGGATATGCCATACACAGCATTTCCACTTCTCAAGATTGCATCCCTGTAATCGAGGAGGTCGAAATCATTATTGGAAACATCTAAATCACCTTTTACTATGAGAATGACATCGTTGATCGCACTGATACTCTTAATGGGACTATATCTATTTTCTGCTTGTTCGGACGATGGGGACGAAAGCATGTGTGATCAAAAAGTTATAGTTGATTCCGAACGACACATGAACGGTCCTTCAGATCATGTGCAAATCACAGATGCAAGAATTGAAGGCGATTGTTTGTTGATCACATTCGGAGCATCCGGATGCAGTGGAGACAATTGGAACTTAGCATTGTTCGATGCGGCTGTGATTGCAGAATCTTTTCCGGTACAGCGATATGTTCGATTATCTCTTGATAACCACGAGGATTGCCTGGCCTTCTTTACAAGGGAGATGTCTTTTGATTTGGAGCCTATCCAACTTAAGGAGTATGATACCATAATCATCAATCTTGAGGATTATGATCAGCAACTTCAATACGAATACTGATTTTTCAATTGTATAAGTAACTTCGATCCATAATTCTGTCCTGATGGTATGGTTGAAGAGAGTAGGTATTGCCTTATTGATCCTGATCGTACTTGCGATAACAGGTGCGGGCATTTTTGCATACAAGGCCAAAAATGGATTTGCCCGGTATGAGACAACACCCCACGACATAGATCTGCCCGGCAATATGCCGTCCGTATTGTTATTTTCAAAAACCACCGCCTTCCGGCATAGTACTGCAATCAAGGCCTCCATTCCTGCTTTTGAACGTCTGGCAAATGAGAATGGATGGTTTTTATATCACACGGAAGATGCAGGCATCATTAATCAAGATCAGTTGAAGGAATTTGATGTGATCATTTGGAATAACTCGACAGGTCCCGTGCTGACCAAGGACCAACGATTGCTTGTACAGGGCTATATTAACGATGGTGGTGGATTCATTGGCATTCATGGCGCAGGTGATGATTCGCATAAGTGGCCCTGGTATATTCAACATGTTATCGGTGCACGATTTTCACACCATCCGATTAAAGATCAAATACAAGAAGCCAACATTCAGCTCCATCCCTCAGTAGACAGCAGCTGGAATCAACTCTCTGCTCAATGGAATCATAGCGATGAGTGGTATATTTTTTATGATCACCCTTCCATAAAAGGAATGAATATCATGTACTCTATTGATGGAACGACCATAAATCCCAATGGAAACCTGCTTTGGGTCACAGACAAAGACTTTGGAATGGGTGAGGATCATCCTGTAGCCTGGTATAATCAAGTTGGTGCGGGGCGTATCTTTTATACTTCGATGGGTCATACGGCTGGTACATTTGATAATCCGGATTTCTTACAAATGCTGAAATCGGCTGTTCAATGGACCGGCGGACTTGAGTAATGCCTGTTTATGTGTTGATCTGTTTATTTGTTGATCTGTTTATTTGTTTATCTATTCCTTATTTCCGTCTACCGTCAAAATAATGTT
>JANQHF010000017.1 GCA_028282725.1 Saprospiraceae bacterium | reverse complement strand
TAACCTTTCTATACTCTGTGATATGGATAATACGGCTTTCTTTCCCATGCCTCAATATACAAAATATATACGGCATTATTAAACTATTTTTGTATTATTTCTGCAAAAGGAGATCGTGTTGATCATCAATTCGTTAAAAAATTATTCGATAATTCTGATTCTGATTTTTCAAATAGTGAATTTTTGAGATATCATGAAGATTATAAATGTCAGGAAATTGATGATGACATTGCCTTTAATTGGGTATGAAGTTTACCAAACCTTAGAGGTTTAGTAAACTGCCAGTGCTTTACTAAACTTTACAAGTTTGGTAAAGCTAAACCCATGTTAAACCCTAATTCTTTTCAAATCGCCTTACCTCCAATCTTCTCGTCAATACGCCATCTTCACTTTTTAATTTTAATTGATACTCGCCAGGTTGCAAATACTTTTTATAATGTATGAAATAAGGTTGATCACTATTCTCTTCTGATATTTTTAAATCCCACCGATACTGATTGAAGCCTTTCTTTCCATCCAATGGTATATTCCAAATCAGTGAATCGGTCAAAGTGTGTACTTCTAAACGAATCTCTTGTTCTTTTTTTAACCAAAAGGTAATGGGTGTCTTTGAAATCGTAATTTCATCGACTTCATTATGAGTGTCTCGAAGTCCCGGAGAAGAAGTCGTGATGGGTTCGAATAGAAATGTCGATTGAATATCTCCCTTCAAGTATTCATATAACGGCGACAAGTTTACTTTGTAAATTCCCCTCCCATGTGTGGCGATGACCATGTCATTTGACTTCTTTTCAATAACAATGTCTGCAATACTAACATCTGGCAATTCCGATCCTAAATAGGACCAGCTGTTTCCACGATCATTTGAAATATATAGCCCCCGATATGTACCCGCATACAGCGTATTTTCAAATTTTAGATCTTCTACGATGACATTGACCGGTTGGTTGGGAAGATTTCCTTTTATCGATTTCCAGCTTTTACCATAATCTTCAGAAACAAAGAGATAGGCGTTGAGGTCGTCATAATTCAGACCCGTTAATTGAATATAAACTCTGCCTCGTTGATATCTTGATGGAGTGATGCATCGGATATAATTAGTTGGAAGGTCGCCGGAACGATTTTCCCAGTGTTGACCATCATCCATAGTGATCCAAAGGTCCCCACGATCCGTACCTGCATAAAGTACCCCTTCTTCGAAATAGGACTCTGCGATTGCACCAATGGCTTTTCCTCTATTTTGTCTTTGACTGAGATCAATCAAATCCGGGCTGATGATTTCCCAATCTTCTCCCCGGTTGTTGCTTTGCAGCATGTAATTGCAACCCATGTAAATGCGATTCGAATTGTGCGGAGAAAGTATATACGGTGAAATGAAATTATAATCCAGTTTGATGTTATCCTCTTTTGGAAATCTAGGACGGATGGATGTAGAAGTATCGGCCACAAGATCCATCCTTCTTGCACCACCTTCCTGCATGCTGAAATAAATAGTATTGGAATCATTCGGATCGACCAGGGTAATACATCCATCACCTCCACTCCAGGCATCGATCCAAAGGTATTTCCAGGGATCATCGAAATTCAAATTGATTTCCCGGGAAGTACCAAAAACCGTAGCGTCATCCTGAGTGCCTCCGTAGATGATATATGGATCGGAGTGATCGAGTTCTATATCATAAAATTCGCCGGCAGGGATATTATTTAAATGCAACCAGGACTGTCCGTTATCATAACTGTGATATACGCCACCGTCATTCCCCAATATCAATTCATCCGGATTCAGAGGATTGATCCACATCTCACAGTGATCGAGGTGCAGTGTTTGTGCCGGGCTTGGAGTGAGGTGAGAAACTCGTCCTCCGATGAAGTCGAAACTTTCCCCGCCATCGGTACTGTGGACCAATCGTACACCAAGCCCATAGATTTCTTCATCATCGCTGGGATTCACATATAGATCCATAAAATACCAGCCGATGACGGATAGGGAATACAGAGAGCCTTCGTGTGTCTTCGTCCACGATTGTCCACCATCCAGGGTTCTGTATACTTCGCCTGCGCCGGAATCTCGTCCACGGTTTCTCTGATCAACGAAGACGTAGGCCTTGTCGGCGTCCTGGAAGGAGGCAGTAATGCCCATTCGGCCCGTATTTTCATCGATGTGAATGCCATCTGAAATTCTCTGCCATGTGACTCCCTGATCTTCACTCTTATAGACTCCGCTTTTTTTGCCATTCAGGTGAGGCTCGTGTTCCCACATAGTTGCGTAAACGATATTGGGGTCAGCACCGGAAAAGACCACGTCATTGGCACCTGTATTTTCATCAATATACAACACGTGGTCCCAGGTCTTGCCACCGTCTTCAGATCGGTACATTCCGCGATGAATATTCGTACTCCAGAAATGACCCAGTGCTGCTACCAATATCACATTGGGATGCTCAGGATGAACGGCAATTTCTCCGATGTGCCAGGTGTCGTCCAGACCCATGTGCTCCCATTTCTGTCCTCCGTCCGTTGATTTGTAAATACCCACTCCCGGCATGGTGAAATTTCTTGCCTTCTTTAAACTTTCACCAGTGCCCAGGTAAATGGTGTTTGGATCGGAAGGAGCCAAGGCAATATCACCGATGCCCAGGGAGGGTTGGTTATCAAAAATCGACTTCCACGTCATTCCGTTATTTACAGTTTTCCACAGACCTCCCGAACCAAATGCAACATAGATCGTACCCGGTCTAAGCGGGTCTGATTGTACTGCTTCAACGCGTGCCGAATTGAGCGTCGGGCCAAGAGAAATCCATTCAAGGCCAAAGTCGGTTGCACTCTTGTGCTGTTGATGTTCTTTGTATGAAGAGATCAACGGCGATATGGGTTGATTTTGACCGTTGATAGAAATTTCAAGGATAAAAGTCGAAAAGAACAAAAGGAAAATGGGACTTTTGATTTTCTTAGGCATATGGTTGTTGTCAATTGAGATGACAATTTACAGATTGATAGAGAATTCAAACCTGTAAAAGCAACCATCCAATATTTGTCATGTCTTTAAACAAAAAAATCAAAACTATGAGATACCTCTATTTGGGAATGATTCTATCATTACTCTCTCTATCTTCTTTACAGGCACAGGAATCAGAAACTCGTTCTTTACAAAATTTCACGGGTGTCACAACTTCTTCAAGTATCGATACTGAAATTACCAAGGGCTCGAAGAATGAAGTAGTCATTACTGCGAAAGGCGTTGAGTTAGACAAAGTATCAACGGAAATCAAGGACGGCGTTCTTAAACTGGGCTTTAAGAAAAGAAACAATTGGAATTGGACGAAGAAGACCAAAGTTTCTGCAAAAGTTACCTATACGGGTGAATTGGATTACTTGTCAGCAAGTTCGAGCGGAGATCTGATTTGTAACAGTGTGATTACAGGAGACAAATTAAAAGTCAAAGCAAGCAGTAGTGGAGATGTCAAAGTGGAAGTAGATGTGGATGAATTGAGCGTCAGCGCAAGTTCAAGCGGAGACGTGGAGATCAGTGGTCGTGCCAACGAGGCTAAGATATCAGCTAGTTCCAGCGGTGATGTAGTCGGAGAGGATCTGGAAGTGGATCATGCGAATATTACAGCAAGCTCCAGTGGGGATGTTGAATTGACGGTGAATCAATCCATCACGGCAAGAGCCAGTTCAGGTGGCGACATTATCTATCACGGAAGTCCAAGTAAAAAGGACGTAAAGAAAAGTTCTGGCGGCGATATCGTGAATCGATAGCCCCAGAAAGGAATTAATACCAATTTAGCTAATTGTTGCCGCATATAATGCTTTATTATAATGATGATTAGAGCAAATAGACATGATCGTTTCTGTGCTCATTGATCGGACC
>JANQHF010000005.1 GCA_028282725.1 Saprospiraceae bacterium | reverse complement strand
TCTTTCGTGGTGGTCTTGATAACTTCATCCACAGCCTGAACAACCGTGATTACAGGATAATCTGGCTCTACTTCCATTTTTTGTCGTGTACTTAGGTCCATGAAGTAATGATCGCAATTCGGATAAACTTTATAAGTTAAATTATTTTTATTATTCTTTAAAAACTCTAATGGCACGTAGTCAGCCCCAAGTATTGGAGAGTTTTTATCATTTCCTGCTACTATAAGTAAAATGGGTATATCTAATTTCAACATATTGTCAATAGGAGATTCCAAACAATAACTTGCCCATCTTTTATATGTGTGACCTAACCAAAACTTATCTATTGAATTTGGATGTTTATAAATATCTTCAAATTGTTCGTACAAGGAATCTATCTTTTGTTGAGACTGTTCTTGCGTAACATCTCCCTTTGAAGCTTCTAACCTTTGTTCAATAATGAAATTGTACAATTGATTTAAACCTCCACCAACAATTGAAATGACCTTTGTTACTTTGTTGTTTACCACTGCAAGTTTAGGTACTGTTCGTCCTCCTTCGGAATATCCGATAGCTATAATATCATTATTTTTTATAGATAATTTAGTACATAAAAAGTTAATAATCTTTGACGCAGAATTTGCTCTCCATCCTAGGCTTAAATGTTTATGGTACTCTCCATTGGGTTTGTATTTTCGCAAAAAATCATTCCTTGAATCAGCTTGCAGACTATCTGAAAACGGTATTCCTGGTTTACTAATTAAGGCGACATGATATTTTTTTGAGAGACTATTATATCTAAAGGGGATAGTTCTAAAAGTTTCCTTGGTTCCATCAGGTTTGTTGATTTGATAGTAGATAGGAAGACTACCTGAACCATCTAAAATAACCAAAAGTGGTTTGCTTTCCTCAATGCCATTTTGGGTAACATAGAAGTCTATTCTTCCTAAAATAGAGTCATTTATTGAGTAACTTTTCAATCCATATTCTTCCGCAGTTTTAACCTGAGCAATTGATGTTATTGATATAAATCCCAATATTAGTGCTAGTAAAGTGATTCTCATTCTTAAATGTTTGCAACGGAGAAGTACATGGATCGTGCCGTCGCGATGGCAGACATGATCTCATGTACATTGTTATCTTGAGTTATTCATTTATGCTTATTGTTATTGATTTGCCGAGTCCAACCTCAAATAGTCTAAAAAGCGTAGACAGCTGAATATCTGTCTTACCATTCTCGACTCTTGATATGTAACTTTTTTTTGCACCAATTTTCGATGCGAGCTGTTCTTGGGTCATTTTAGCTTGTTTGCGTTCTTCTTTCAGCAGTTCTCCGATAACAAAAGCCTTTGCTTTGACCTCAAATTCGTCTCGTTTCTTAGAACCTAATTTGCCATATTGTTTGGTAAGGTGTTCTTCGGAAATCTTGATGTTTTTATTCTTTTTCATCGAAGTATTTTTTCGTATTCGTAGAGCACGTTCTATTTGAGATTTCGGAATCTTCTGAGTTTTCTTCTGAAACCCGTTGAAGACAATTACATGCGTACCATGATCATAACAGAAGAAGATTCGATAAATGTTGGAGGAATGCTTGATTCTAAGGTAGAAAAGATCCGTGTGTTTAGTTCATCCGATGAATTTGCCTGGGATTCGCCGAGTATACTGCAGATGATAGAGACCCAAATCAATCTTGTATTTTACCTTTCTATCAAGTTTCTCGTAGAATTCATCAAAATGCTACTGATAGAATACAATACTCCTTAATTTATTCACTTAACAAAGTTAACGAATTGTGTAACATTTATCAAATCTAAATTGCTTCATTTCGGGTTGGAATTCGGTAATTCGAGATAACGTTGTGACTAAACGCAGGTGGGGCACATAGCCCCACTTGCCGTTTTAGCTTTTGTTGTAGCCAATTCCAATTCTATTTTAATTTGCAAGCGTTAGTATTGATAAATTGCTGTTTCGTTAGAACTGTGACTTAGCCTTACCGAATTAATCTGCCCTGTTCCTGTAAAGGTGAAACAGAAGCCAACAACATTACCTATACTTTCTAAATATTGGGTTTCCAAAATATTCTTTTTATTAAGGTATATCTTACCTGTTTTTTCTTTAATTTCAATTTTTAGGTCTTGCTTCTCATAAACATTTATTCCCAAACCACTTAGGTCATTATTTTTTCCGCTAATTATTTTTTCGCCAAATTTAGCATTTGCTCTATGCACACAACCTTTTTGTCTTACGTCGATTACATGAATATCTTCTGTTCCCATAATTAACATTCTAAAGCCTGGACAAGTAAAATTCGCAATGCTGTCTGCTTTGAAGCTCAAATTCAAGGAAAAATCATCCCCAGAAACATTGTCAAATTCATCAACATAAAAAAAACTTACATTTAATCCTTCATGAAGATCCAAATTATTCTCAGAAAGAATTTCCTTGCTTACTATTAATTTTTGAGTACCATTAATCGTATTCAATGGTAAATAGGTCGGAATACGGTTAGTCATTTCATAATCGGCAGTAGCTATCCACTTACCAGAGTATACTGTTATAGGAGTTTCTCCAATCACAGAATCATTCGCTATCAACTTTGCTTTATGAACGCCAGGATAGTAATAAATACTTGTTAGTATGGAGTCTGTCTTCGAAATTTTTTTTCGATTCAAGGAGTTCCAGGATTCTTGCAGGAAAAAGCTATCGGCTTGAACATTAGCGAGGTTGTACTTAAAGATAACCGTGTTTGGAACCCCAACGGGTTGAGTGTTTATGGCTGAAAAAGGAATCTCTGCCGGAATACTCAATACATTATTTTTACTTGTAAAATATTGTGAGATATACCAAAAACTGATTACTGCTATGAGTACAATTGATATGACGAGTAGGATGGTTTTGTAAGAACTTTGAGCATTTTTTATAATAGTCGTTTTTGGTTGTGGTATTTGTACACGATTCTTTTCACTCTTCTGAAAGCTTAACCAGTCTTCATATTCCAAAAACTTAGCTAAAGCATTTAAAGTATTTGGATGCGGATTACCATTATAGTTGTCTTTCCAAATCCGCTTTGCTGTTGACAAACTTAATAGTACACCTGTTTTATTTTCCACGGCAGTAATGAGATTCAAATAATCTCTTTGTTTCCAATCCTTGGATTCTAAAGACCAATTGAGTCGTTCTTCTATGAGGATTTTACATCTCTTGATATAATGAAATTGAAGTTTTTTCACTTGAACGTGTTTTGAATGTAATTTAAGCGGTTTATGAATTGACTACTCGTCACAAAATTAATTTTTTTGCCTTAAAATAATCGATATGAAAAAGTTGTTAATTCTACTATTTAGTTTCCAGTTCTTATTAATCTTTGTTTTGCCTGCTCAAACTATTTATGTAGATGCAGGTTCAGGAAGCGACTCAGGTACGGGTGCTTTAGGCGCTCCTTTTAAATCACTTGAACAGGCGGTAAAACATGCAAATGCGCTTACAGGTGGAGGTGAGATTGTTATAAAGCTACATCCAGGTTTTTACCTTCTTAAAGACAAGATAGATGTCAATCCCGTAAGGATTATGAGTGATACCACCAGATACACTATAGAGGCGGCAATTTTACCATATGACGAAGATTGGACGCCAGAAAAGATGCCAGTCATTCAATCTATTTCCGAGAATAATTCTGACACTCAATTTCCTCATTCCACAGGATTCCTAATTGCTTCAAATCATGTCACAATAAAAGGGTTAAAATTCTTGGGGAACGCCAACCCTAAAGTAAAATATTACTATCCCGTCTCCAAAGAGAACCCAGCACTCAGTGATTTAGTAGTCGCTGAATGCTATTTCATTGGAAATAAAGAAGCTGCTAAAATTCAAGGAGGCGTATGGGCTCATGGTCCTAAAAACAAAATCTCTCATTGTATATTTTATGGCTGTAGAAATGGTGTCCTGTTTTTTAATAATGTTGGTGGATTTACTATTGAATACACGATAGTATATGGTTCTTATGAGAGTGCATTTTGGTTTGGAAGAGAGGACTATCCTTTTACTTTCACAAATAATGTAATAGTAGGTAATGAAAATTTTTTAGTAGGCCCGAGAAATCTTAAATACTCCTCTCTATTCTCTAATTCTATCATTATTAATAAAGGTTTCGTTGGTTATTGGTCGAGAGAAGAAAAAAGGGTGATGGAATTATCCAGCCCAAATATTAAGTTGGATAAAATAGTACAGACAGGAGTAACATATTTACAAAAGAATATGTCTGTAGAACTTGATAAATTCCATTTACATTTAACCAAAGATTCAGAAGGAATAGACTTGAAAGCGGGCATTTTTCAATACTAATTTATCAAAACTGTCAGACTAAATCATGACTATTTCATATTAAGGCCCTTCAATACCCAGTAGGTTAATCAGAAATTTCGGCAAGTTTACCCATGTCCAATCTGCCTGGGCAATAAAGCGCTGTAACCTCCTGTAATTGCTACTCGTCTTTACCTCCCGTAGCATACCATGAGCTATTTCCTTTAAATTAATACTGCCCACCGTAGCAATACTGATTACTGCTAAAGCAACGAGATCAACCCTACTTTTATTAAATCCTTTTAGTCCCATTTTCAACTCCCGGGAAAGTTCTTTAACTTTCTCCCTAATAGCCATCGTAAAATTTGTACTTATTCTCTCATATTCAACAAATTATACATGGCTATTATTCTCTTTGTCATGTAGTCAGAAACGCACTTTGATACGAATATCTACGTTTATTTCGACAATAGTTATAACTAATTTAAGGATTGCCTCTTATTCCGGAGATTACCGTAATTGACATTGATAAATAACCCCATTTCGTTATTTCGCCTTCTTCATTTCTAAAATCAAACAGTAACCCTATAACTGAGGAAAAAGTCTAGATGATAACTGATGCGATATTTATAATTTTGATATTCAATTTTAGTTCCCTTAGTTTACTCTGTTTGACGTACAACGGCCGGGTATATGCGTAGTAGGGGATTTGGAGTCGACAGTTCCCGAATTCGCACAAACGTGACTTTGGAGGGATAGAAGCATCGATCCTTTGACTTGTACTTTCCCTGCATTACGTTTATACAATGTTGTAGCCATGTACTTTTATTCTGTTCTTTAGTTCGTTATACCTGAGTGTCGCTAATTCACTTGGTTCTCCTTTTTTACAAAAGTCGAGTTTTGCAAGTCTGCTATTGGGGTTTTCAATTACCAACTTACCTTTACTCACTTTTTTATCTAATTCTTTAATGACTTCTTTAAACCTACTATCTTGCTTGGCACTTTCATAGAATGATAATGTATAACAGTAATAGAAAAGGTTATACCTCAAAAATGGGAATTCTGTTTGCATGAATAGTGTCCCAATACCAAAATGGCAAGGTCCCAATGGTCTTTTCTCTTTCCAATGTTGTAAAAGGAATTCTATTGCCTTATCTAATCGTTTGTCGGAATTCAGAAACTTTGTAAACCTGAACGCATCAAGTGCTTCCAAAGTAACACCCGGATTTGATAAATCCATGTCGGGGCTTTTACCTGTTTTGACTTTATTACACCTCCACCCACCATCGTCATGTTGAATTTCAAATAAGTGATTAAAGGTTGCTTTTAATCGTTCGTCATCTGAAAACCCCATGTAACATAAAACACGAAGTGCTGTGATTGTATGACAAGGAAAAATCGAACCTGAAGGAGAAATTTTAAATCGTCCGTCAGGTCTTAATGCGCTGAATATTTTCTCCGAAATACCTTTGATCTCTTCATCATCTTGGGTAAATCCAAGCTCAGTTAAGATAATTGCTACGTCTCTTGAGGAAAATGGGGAACCCTTACCAATCCTGTTGTCGTCAGTAGTCCAAAAGTCACCACCAAGTTGATTTTGTTTTGACTTGAGTAATTGTATGTCAGACCTATATTGCTCTCGAATAGTCATACCTTTTGTCATTTCGCATTGGCTACAGCGTTTAGTGTAAAATGCGTTTTAACGCATTTTTACACAGTGTTGTAGCATGTTCAATTTTCTATCCGGTTAATAAATTCCTTCAATTTAGATTCGTTTCGCTCACCGATAATCGTATGGATATGTCCAAGATAATTCATCCCTAAATACTTTGCAGTTTCTGAAAATGGAATCCAAAAAGAATCACCTATATTATTACCAATTGAACAACTAATTGCAGCCATATTTTTCCCCCGTAATTTTCGCCCAAGATCTTTTTCAATTTCTAATAAATCAGTAATTCGGTCAAAAAATACTTTCATTATCCCGCTCATAGAATACCAATAAACCGGTGTAGCAAAAATCAGCGTGTCATACTTTTCAATAATTCCTCTCATCAAATTCAGATAGTCATCAACTCTGTTTTCGTGTTTATAATCATAATAGCTGAAATCATAATCGTTTAGGTCAATTAGATCCCAATTTGTATTTTCAATCAGTTGATCTGTCAAGTTTAAAGTGTCTCCATCATTTCTTGAGCTTCCAGCTATTACTACTATTTTCATTCAGAATTTCGTTTTTCTCAAATGTGCTACAACTTGTCTATAAACACACCTTTATCCCTAAAAAGTGCACATTAAAGGCTTTCTAAAGATATAAAACACACCTTTTAGATGTTTTGCCATTTTTTATCTTTTCTCCAAAAATATAAGGGACTGGCCATCTGTGCAATATGTGATCTATACTGAGTCTGGAATAGCGAGGCTGCCCGCGAAAACTCATTCTGCTGTCGTCGAGGCAGGCACCTGACTTTAAGTCAGGTGACGGGTCTGTCCGGAAGTGAATTGTTTACTATGCCTTACAATGATGGATGCTCACGCATGACTCCTTTGATGATCAGATCCAGGGCCCATTCAAGGGTTGCCTTGATTTCTTTGTTGTTCAATTTACAGACATCCTTGGATGTGACTACCGGATCTATGCCCATCAAAATCGAAGAAGCGTTGATGAGATTTTTATAAGTTTTCCTAGCCAAACCGCTTTTAAAGGGAGCTAGTGCTTTCTCCAGTGCTTCAATTCTGCGCGCACCTCGCAGTTGTTTTTTGGTTACGATTGATTCAGTCAGGACAGCGCTGAGGAATCGCCGGAAGACAACTTCATTGTTGAGCGCAATATCGACGTATTGTTTTTGAATATGGAGGACCCTGCCGGCAAATGACATTTCCTTTACCTCTTCAAAAATTTCATCGGGAGTTTTATGTCTGACGTCAAGAGAAGCCTCGGTGATCAGCAGGTCAATGGAAGAAAAATACCGATAAATAGTCGCCCTTGAGATATTCGCTTTTTTGGCAACATCATCCAGTGTTATTTTTTGCGACTTAGGCATTAAAGATCTTGCTGCCTCCAGGATTTCTGAGCGGGTTTTGAGTTTTTGATTGATCCTGCCCCGATTGATATCATTTTTCTTCATGAGACAAATGTCTTATAAAGTTTGGTGACATCAAAACCTCTTCTTATGTTTATGAGACAATTGTCTCACCAAATAAAAATATATATGGAAAATGAAAAGAAACTTTGGGTCCTGGGTCATAAGATCACTCCGGTTGATGTATCCGGAAATTATGATATGGTCATCGGAGAAACGGCTCCAAATGTTCCGGGACCTCCTCCTCACCACCACTCGAATCTTCAAGAACTCTTTATGGTATTGGAGGGTGAAATGCAATTCGTCGTAGATGGAAAACCAAGACTGGTAAAGGCCGGACAGACCATCGATCTGCCCGCTCGTGTCGTTCATACCTTTAAGAATAACGGTTCTACTCCCTGCAAATGGGTGAATATTCATAGTCCTAAAGGATTCCTGTCCTTTTTCCAGGATATGGGCATCTCTGAAACGGAACAAGATGCAATGCAGAAATCAGTAGATGAAACAGTTATTAATCGAGTGATGCAAACAGCCGCCGATTACGACATGCACATTCAACCCGGTGATTGACCAAAATGGATTTGTGGTTTGTGGGCATTCTGAATGTTTAAGTTAACATTATGATTGTTGGCATTTGTTGATTCCCTTCAAGCCCCATTTGAATTTCCAATGGGCAATTAATTGATGGTTTGAAGGCGAGCCTCGCGCTTAAGAAAGAAAGGCTACTCAGGAGTAGGTCATCCCGCCTTCGTCGAGACAGGCACCTACTTAAAGTCAGGTGATGCATCCGCTCTTCCTAATAAATCAGGCGACGGGTCCGCCCTCTACTTCTCGATTGAACCTGAGCTCATTTCTATTTAAAATTGTAAGGATGTGGAACAAACTAAGCACCATCCTGTGCTTTTACCCTCCACTCCTCGTACGAAATCACACCCAACTCCGGCCTCGAAGCCCCATCCAGGATGCCGATGAATTCCAGTACGTGGCCATCGGGATCATTGAAGTAGATGGCAATGGCCGGCATCCAGGCGAAGACCATGGGTCGTTCTGTCCCGTCATTCAGAAAATTGTAAGAAGTGAGGTCTCTCTTCTTTAGATAACTAATGGATTCATTCAACACCCATAGCGGGTCACATCGAAATGCAAAATGTCGAATATCGATTTCATCAACCGGCTTCTCCCACAAGCCCAACATATACTCATTGGGCTCACCAATCCAGAAAAAAGCGGCGCGTCGTCCTTCATCATAATAACACTGTTCCAGTTCAAGGGTCTTTGTATAGAATTCGATTGATCTTTCCAGGTCAGCCACGAATAAGTGGGTCTCGAACAATCCTTTGATCATGCCATGAATTGAGCAGGGTGAATCATCCTTCCTTTATTCATCATTCCAGTAGCCATTAGGGTTTTCAAAATTCCCATCCATCGCGAATCTCCTCCTTGATAAATGGATCTGCCTCGGGCATTCCCTTCACCTTCGTATGTTCAGCATCCCAATCCAATTTTTTCCCACCCAGGCGCAATGACAGGACACCCAATAAGGTGATCTCCGTCAGATGTCCCGCATATTCAAAGTTGGAACCGGTCGGCCTTCCTTCCCTGATGCCCCTGACCCATTCCGCATGGTGACCAATGGCATCAGGCAGGGTAGTGGGTACTGCAGCAATCTCTCCTTTCAACGATTCGGGAAAAATCAGGGGATCCTGTCTGCCTCCCCGGTAAATCATCGTTCCATTTTCGCCCCGGTACAGCGCACCCCGACCGGGAAGTTCTTCACTATCGGCTAATTCAGCCGGTTTGGGGGGTCTGAGTCCCCCGGAATACCAGGTCAGATCCACAGTCGATCCATTGTCCCTTTCAAATTCATAATATCCGATTTCTCCGAAAGGAGTCACTTCCTCATTGCTGAATCCGGCAGGTCTGAGTTCTACACTCGATGGTAACGGCAGATCCAATCCCCAGACAGCCGCATCCAGGTCATGGCAACCAAAGTCACCCATGGCACCGCAACCGAAATCCCAGAAATCCCTCCATGTGACCGGAGCATAATCCTCGTGAAATGGGCGCATGGCCCGCGGACCTATCCACAGGTCCCAGTCGAATCCATAGGGCAGGGCACTGTATCCCTTGGGCAGTCCTTTCAGTGTGGGAATCCATCGCGTCGCACCTACCCAGGCATGCACCTCGCTGATCTTTCCCAGTAACCCTGATTTCAAAATTTCGACCGTACGCCTGATCCCCTTCGCACTGTGCAATTGATTGCCCATTTGGGTTGCAAGCCCGGTTTCCCTTGCCACCTTTTGCACCAGGCGTGCTTCCCAGATGTTATGGGTCAAGGGTTTTTCACAGTAGACGTGTTTCCCGGCCCGCATTGCCAATACCGAGACATAGGCATGCGTGTGATCCGGGGTAGCGCACAGCACAGCGTCCAAAGAGGTTTCCTCGGCCAGCATTTGACGAAAGTCAGCATAGACTCTTACATCACCGGCTTGTCCTTTAGATTGATAATAATCCTCAATCATCTCTTTGACCGGACCCCTGCCGGCTTCCGTCCGGTAGTAAAAGTCATGCAAGTCCCAGAATTCTGCAGGATCTGCAATACATGTCACCTGGACATCATCGAGTGCCAGCAGATCGTTGACATTCTCCTTTCCACGGCCACCGACACCCACTACACCGATTTCGATCTTGTCGCTGGGGGCCGTATATCCCATTCCTCCCAATACATGGCGTGGGATGATGGTTATGCCCGTGCCGATTAAGGCGCCTTGTTTCAGGAACTTCCGCCGGTTTTTGAATCCGTCCATATGCATTTTGATTTGACGATTAAATTATCAAATAATGAGTACAATCAGGTGTTTTGGACCATCAAGCTTTCCCAGATAAATTTAAGTATAAGTATAAGTCTATGTAAGATTAGTTGATCATTCATGAGTACATACTGTGGTATTGATGCTTCCAATAGCAGGTGCCACACAAAATTTTGGAGTGGGATCTCACCATAGTCAACAACAAAATCACACTTCCCCGAGGGATGCTCGATAAAAAGTCTACATATACACCAAAGGGGGCAATCGTCCGTGAAATTGATATTTCAAAATTGAAAGCGGAAGACCCCGCAGAAATAAAGATTTTTGCAGGGTATGTTGCGGAATGGGTGTATCACTTCATATTGAGCCACGTCTACAACCGAGAGGAAGCAGAGGAGTTGACCCAGGATACCTTGCTTGCGGCCCTGAAGGGGTTGGCGACATTCAAGGGTGATGCCCAACTCAAGACCTGGGTGTACGGTATTGCTATTAACAAGTGCAAGGATCACCTCAAGTATTGCAACAGAATAAAGAGAAAGGGAAAGCTCGTTCCGATTTTTGATGATGAAGGCGAGACCAGGGACTTGGCAATCGAATATTGGCATCCGGGTGTCCAACTGGAAAGTCAGGAGGAATTGGCCGCCTTGCATTCCTGTATCAACAAGCTCCCCGACTGTCAACGGGAAGCCCTGATCCTTGCCAAGTTTGACGGATATAGCCAAAAGGAGGTAGCGGATATATTGGGGACGACAGCCAAGGCCGTCGAGAGTCTCATTGGCAGGGCCAAACAAAATTTGAAAATCTACTATACGAAAACATATGATTAAAAATTTACGCGATGGAAAAAGGTCCAAATAAAATCCGGAACATTCTTGAGGCCATCGAACATGTCCGGAAGGTTCCGCCATCGGCATCCCTGGTCGAACGGATGCAAGCTATGGCAGATGACTACATCAGGAAGGACATGAGGATTTCGGGATTTGCCCTGTGGGGTATTGCAGCATCATTCATCTTCATGATCGTTGCCAATTTTCTCGTGATCAACTCAAGTGGCCAGCAAGACTTTTATGCCCGGTCAGGAGTTGGCGAACAACAGGAATTGTATGATCTCATTCCTGTCCAATCCTTGTACAATGAATAGGTCGACTTTATATCAATTGCTGATTGCCGGCTTGCTGATCCTCAACATCGTCCTCCTGGTTTTCATCTTTACCGGAAAAAACCAGGGACCGCATCCACCCCGCCATGACGTGACAGAGGCTGAACGGTTGCGTATTGCAAAGGAAGTTCTTGGATTCAATGAGGCCCAGATGAAAGGCTTTGAAAAAAGTAAGGAAGACCACGGTAAAAGAATGAAACCCTTACACGAAGCGCTCAGGAAGACAAGTGAAGAATATTATCATCTTTCAGTGGAAGAAGACGCCCGGCGCTCAACATTATTGCAAGAGATTTCCGAGGCAAATATTGCCATCTACAGATCACATACCATCCACTTTGATGAATTGCGTGCATTGGCTCGTCCTGATCAAAGGGATACTGTTGAAGAATTCATCAATGGCCTGTTGAAAAACCAGGAGCGTCCCCGTAGAAACGGACTGCCGAGAAGACCGCCCGGATAATTTTTTTAAAAATTTTTACAATCCAGCGAGGGATTTGAAACCAGGCATCTACTAAGCAGTAAACACACTTATAACATGAAGCACAAATACATTTTTTCTAACTCTAAAAATGTAAGTCATGAAATCTTCAAAGTCATTTATTGCAAATATGTGGTGTGTATTTTTTCTATCCATTTTCTCACTGGCATCGTGCAGTGAAGAGGAAATCCTGACACAGGACCTAAGGCGAACAAGAGGGACCCCACCGGGACTGACGACAACGACCCTGACATCGGATACCAACACTTCTTCCGCAGGTTGCTCCGATGTTGCAAGCGTCGATTTGACAAGACCTGCTTGTACCGAAACGCTGGCATGGGACAACGAGGTGAATGTCTCTGTATCCGGAAATACGAGAACGATCACTTCCAATAATATCCCTGATCACATGGTAGGTCTGTTCGGTGGTGGCAACGGATCCTTGAACCCGAATGCGATCAGTGAAATCTTCGATACGTATCGCGTGACCACAAATCCCCAGAGGGCTGCAAACGTCACTCCTTTGTTGAGCACGAATACCGGTCCGCAGTATATGTTTGGGGTATTGCTCAATGGAGTATTGATCGATCCTGAAGCCGCAGAGCCCTGGCCGCATACCCGTCCTGTAAATTTCAATATGGCCAACTGGGAATGGAACCTCGATGCCATGAGCATCAACCTTGGACTGGATTGTAACAATGCGCATGTTCAACCCACGGGCAAATATCACTACCATGGATCACCCAGGCTCTACCTTGAATCGTTAGGTGCTCGTGGTAATGCGATGACATTGATCGGATATGCAGGCGATGGCTTTCCGATATACAATAAGTATGGATACACTGATGCAAACTCTGCAAGCTCCGGTATCAAAGCGCTGATCTCCAGTTATCAATTGAAGAGAGGTGAGCGACCTGGTGATGGTGTCGATGCTCCTTGCGGAGATTATACAGGTATCTATACGGCAGATTATGAATATGTACCTGGTGCAGGAGATCTCGATGAATGCAACGGACGCATTGGCGTAACTCCCGAGTACCCGGAGGGAATCTACTACTACGTGATTACTGACCAATATCCGTTTGTAGGTAGATGTCTTGCGGGTACCCCGGGTACAGACTTTTCATTGCGCTAAATAATAAAGAGATGAAAGAAGCATGTAGAATTTTGGTTGTATTGTATTTTTTCATGAGTGTGGCCGTATTTAATACGGCCCACGCTCATTCCGGGAAAGAAACACATACTCAAATTCAAATTTCAGATGACCTGATTTTTGCCATCGTCGATCTTCCCTGGACAGTAAACGAGGCAGCTCGATCCTATTACCACTTAAGAGACGGAGAACAAATTACGGACCAGGAGACCCAGCAGTATATCCAGTCTTATGTGCAGAAGCATTTTGAAATCCACAAAGAGGGAGCAGCATTAAAAACCCGGTCGGCGCAGTGGTTGCCCCAGGATCATGCCCATAGTTTGGTCATTCAGTTACAATTTGATTATGATGAAGCCGGGAGTTATGAAGTGATCAATGACCTCCTCTTCAATTTGAATGGGCATAGGCAAAAAAATTACTGCGCAATTCAAATGAATGATGAGCAGTTCAACTGGGTAGCAACAGCAGACCATCCATCTTTCGAAATCAGGAACGGTGCCATTCAGATAGACGAGACTGCGACGAAGGAACCCTCCCGGATATGGATCGGAGGTGTGTTGGTCTTGTTGGTTGTAGCGACACGGTGGGTTTTATAGTACTTGGTTTGGTGAAGTGCAAATCTGAATATCATCCCCCAATTCCCTACAGACTGATACTTCGCATCTATCGACTGTGCTCAGGACAAGTGTCTGCATTAAAATCCTGGATGAGGATATTATTGGGCTTCAAAACTTAGCAAAGACGGTTTAATCAACGATTTCACATTCACCCCCAAACTCACATCCACACCCGACCCTGTGTGAGTCGGATATCCGGATCGGACCATACCACTCCTAATCGGCAAGTACCTTTCCCTCCAGATCCAGGAAGAAGGAGTACTCAAGTGCTGTTTCCCGATGTCTCTTGAATCGTCCGCTGGCGCCGCCATGTCCAGCCTCCATATTGGTTTTGAGCAGGAGGATGTTATCGTCCGTTTTCTTGTCCCTAAGCTTGGCGATCCACTTTGCAGGCTCCCAATATTGCACCTGTGAATCAAAGTAACCGGTGGTGATCAACATATTCGGGTAATCCTGTTCTGACACCTGGTCATATGGAGAGTAAGACAACATGTACTCATAGGAATCCTTGTTTTTCGGATTGCCCCATTCGTCAAATTCATTGGTGGTCAGGGGAATGGACTCATCCAACATCGTCGATACGACATCAACAAACGGAACTGCGGCAATCACCCCGTTGTATAATTCCGGGGCCAAATTCACGACGGCACCCATCAGGAGTCCACCCGCACTGCCGCCCATGGCGTAGAGATGATCCGCCGAAGTGTATTCTTCCTTGATGAGGTGTTTGGAGCAGTCGACAAAATCAGTGAAGGTGTTGATCTTCTTAAACATCTTTCCGTCTTCGTACCATTGTCTCCCCATTTCCTGACCTCCCCGAATATGGGCAATGGCGTAAATAAATCCCCGATCCAGCAAACTCAAACGTACAGAACTGAACCATGGATCGGTCGATGATCCATAACTTCCATAAGCATATTGCAACAGTGGAGTCGAAGAAGATTTGACGGTCGAATTTTTATAAACAATGGACATGGGAATTTTTGTTCCATCCCGGGCGTCCGCGAAGACCCGCTCAGTAGTGTAGTCATCCGGGTTATGTCCTCCTACCACTTCCTGTTGTTTTTTGACCTCCCGGGTGCGATCGTCCATATTGTAATCAATAGTTGAAAAAGGAGTTGTCAGACTGCTGTATACAAATCGCAACAAGTTGGTATTAAATTCGGGATTTGTACTCGTGTATGCTACATATGCGGGTTCTTTAAACTGGAGGTAGTGCTCTTCTCCGGTCTTTTGATCCAGAATGCGAATGTGCGTGAGGGCATTACTTCGTTCGCTCAGGACGAGATGGTTTTTGAACACATCCAAACCTTGCAGCAAGACATCCGATCGGTGACCAATCACTTCTTTCCAGTTTTCCTGGGCGGTATTATTCACAGGACATTCCATCAAGCGGAAATTCTGTGCTTCCCAATTCGTAACGATATACCACTTATCTTCAAAATGCTGAATGGTATACTCGTGCTTGGTACCCCTCGGGATAAACTGGACAAAATCTCCTTGCGGATTATCAGCTTTCAATACATGGTAATCGCTGACGAGGGTACTGCTATTATAGATGATGATGTAGTCATCCGAGGTGGATTTGTATACACCGATATAATATGAGGGATCTTTCTCGTGATATACCACTTCATCCTGGTCCGTGTTTTGACCCAGGACGTGTCTGTTGATCTTTTCGGAGAGCAGGGAAATCTTATTTTTTGTGGTATAGAAAAAGGTCTTGTTGTCATTGGCCCAGGCTGCTCCCGGGTTTACATTTTCGAGCTTGTCGTCATAAACTTCTCCTGTCTCCAGGTTCTTGAAACGATACGTATAGATCCTGCGGCTAATCAAGTCTTCCGCATAGGCCAGTATTTTATTGTCAGGACTGACAGTCAAACCGCTGACATTGTAATATTCGTGCCCTTTGGCCAATTCGTTGGCATCGATCAGAATCTCTTCATCGGCATCGAGGCTTCCCTTTTTGCGGCAATAGATCGGGTATTCTCCGTCTTCCACAAATCGGGTATAATACCAATAGCCATTCTTCAGGTAAGGCACGGATTCGTCATCTTTCTTGATCCTGCCCACGATTTCATCAAAAAGTTTCTCCTGGAATTCTGAAGTATGTGACATGACTTCCTCTGTATAGTCATTTTCAGCATTTAGGTAATTGACTACATTCTGTGTTTGTTCGTCTGGCGTCTCAGCCGTTTTTTGATCGTCGGTCAACCTCATCCAAAAATATGGATCAACTCTTTGATGATCATGGATTTCCAGTACTGAGTCTTTCTTTATTGCTACGGGAGCCTCAAGAGCGGCTACCTTTTCTTTCATTACATCTTGTTCTGATGGCATACAGGAGCAGATTAATACTATGATAGTTAACGAAATAAGGAATTGTAAGTGTTTCATTGGGTTCTATTGTGCCGCGAAGATAGATAAAGCACAAATACGATGTCTGGGGATATTGATCAGATCCGATACGAACAGAGAAAAAAAAGAGGACTAAGTATTTGGCCTGGTTTAGTCCTCTGGCTGTTTCACGAAATGATTGAGTAGAGGCTTCCGGGAAAATGACTTATCAGCATTTGAGATCATGAGTATTGGGCCATTAACTTCTCGGAGTAATGCAGAATAGCTTCAATTGCCTGGACAACTTCACCTTCAAGATATAATGATTATCCTAATATGATAACACAATAAAGAATTTACGGTTTCCAAATGTTCAAGCGCTCCATAATCAATGATAAGCGGTAGTAATCCTTCGTTTTCTCACGGAAATTGGAAAAGAGAAGTGATACATCCGGAAATTTTTCCAATAAAAAAGAGGGCTAAACCACCGGATTTAAGCCCTCTCGTGTTTTCACATTAAGGCTGTGAAGTAATATTTTCTAAACTGACATCAGTACAATATTGCTCTTTTTAAGAGCTGTGTGAAAACGAAAAAATGGTTTGATTCATGCAATAATATGTTGTCAAATCACTTTTGATCCTTTCACTCTGTATACATACCAATATAGTCGATTTTGGGATTTTATACGAAATTTTATACACAAGCTGTAATAAATTCGTGACAAACACCTATTATGTTCGTTTCTTTAGCTCAATGAAATCAGAATTGTCCTCCTTCGAAATCTTCGCCTCCTCCTCGATCCATATCTCGTTGACGACGCTTCTTTTGATTGATTCTGTAATTGAATGTGAGGGATGCCGATCTTGCTCTCCACTGGAATTCATCTTCCCTGTAGAAACCGTCGCCTATAGTCTCACCCGCTCTGCGTCGGCTATTGAACAAATCCCGAACGCTTAGTGTCAAGGTACCCTGCTTGTTCATGACATCTTTACTCCAACCTACATCAACGGAGGCGATTCCATTTGATCTGCCTTGAACGGTCTCTCTCGGAGCCCTGTAGTTGAATCTCAATTGCAGGTCGGAATTCCAGAATGAAAGACGAGATGTCATTCGTCCAAACCATGTGGTGGTTTTTGCTGAAAAATTGTTATCGACATTCTGACCATTGACTTCCTGTCTGAAGAAATTGGCGTTACCGTCCAACCTCAGCCATGACAGCCCGCTGTACTGGAATGTCAGTTCGACACCATAGTCATCACCTGTAGCGAGGTTTTGAGGAGTACGGTTCGTAGTACCATCAGGGTTGAAAATCAGAATTCGCTGGATCTTGTCATTTGTATGACGATAGAACAATCCCCCGGTTATCGTCAGGTTGTCCATATATTTGATATAATTGACTTCATATGAATCGGTGAATTCCGGATCGAGATTGGGATTTCCGCTAAACGTATTACGGCTGTCGCTGAAGGTGAAAAATGGATTTAAATCCCAGAATCTCGGTCTCCTGATCCTCCGGCTATAGCTGGTCTGAATCGTACTTCCCGGCGCAAATTCATAGTTCAGGAAGGTACTTGGAAAAAGATTCGCGTAACTTCTGTCATTGACCTCATTGGTCTGCAGTAGTTCCGTAAGGATATCGGAATATTCACCTCGTAAACCAAACTGGTAGCTGAATTTATTCACCTTGTCACCATAGATAGCGTAGGCAGCGAATACATTTTCGTCATAATTGAAATCGTTGGACAGTCCCACCAGGGTGATCCAATCTCCATCCTGCAATTCCTCCACGAGGTAGTCATTATTGATCATACGTAAGGAGCTCCTGGCACCCAATTCAAATTTTCCATCTTCATTGATGGGTTTATTAAAATCAACCTGGAACAACCATTCTTTAACGGCTTCGTCATTATTGGATCTCTGCAATAAATCGGCGATCGGACTTCCCACCAGTACTGTACTCGTCTCTCTAAAATCCGAACCTTCGCTTTCGATGTCATCCTGATATTGTACCGTGGCTTCAAAAGTATGATTGCGATTGGAGAATTCTTTTTTGTAATTCAGGCTGTACTGGAGGTTGCTTTCGTCTTCACGCTCGTCGTCCGTACGTATGGTGGTGGAAAGAAGATTGTCAGGAAACTGATTTAAATAATCCCAGTATTGTACGGCACCAAAATTGTCCTCATCGGATCTTCTGTATAAGAATGCACCTGTCAAAATTTCCTTTTCCGATGGGATAAAATCAATTCCAAAACGTATGGAATTCGATAAACCGGACCGCTCCATGTCCCGGGTCGTCTCCTGGTATCTCCTGTCGTCACCAAAATCCTGGTATTGAAAGGACTCACCCTGTCCCGGGCTGGTTCTGTAATTCAGGCCATAATTCGCAAACCAGTTCACGTTGCCTTTCCTGTAGTTGACATTGGCACCTGCACCTGCCCGATCAGGATAACCTCCGGTTACATCAAACGATCCGTTAAACCCGCTTCCCTTGTCCTTTTTCAAAATGATATTGATGATTCCTGCCATTCCCTCTGCTTCATACCGGGCAGATGGGTTGGTAATTACTTCGACTTGATCTATAAGGTTAGCAGGTATTGATCTTAGTCCATTGGCATTGTCCTGGTTCGCCAGGCCGGACGGCTTCCCATCTACCAGGATCCTGACTCCACTGCTTCCCCTTAAGCTTACCGCACCTTCAATATCCACGGTCACCGAAGGCACATTGTCCAATATATCCTGTGCCGTACCTCCCTGGTTGGCAAGATCCTTTCCGACATTGAAGACACGCTTGTCAAGAGAAAACTGTGTTTCACTTCTTTCGGCACGAATCTCGACAGCTTCCAAAATTGTTCCCGATTCAACCATGACAATACTACCCAGATCGATCGTACGATTGCCCGATCTTAATGCTTCCCGATCGAAGGGTATATCAATGACCTTAGCTTCATATGATATATACTCGATCAGGCCATAAAACCTTCCTGGTCTCGTATCTATGGAAAATGCTCCCGTTTCATCCGTAAGTCCGCCGGTGACAAGACTTGAATCCCTGAGACTGAAAATGGATACAGTGGCAAATTCCAAAGGCATATTGGATTCCTGGTCCGTGACCACCCCTTTGATACTAATTTGAGGCACCTGTCCTTGACCCCGCTGACCTTGCCAATTACCTCTTTGCTGACCATATGCGGTTAGAACAGTCAACAACATTGATACAGTTAATATGATTTCTTTGAACATGGTTAAAAACGATTCGTGTATTTTAAAATCATAATTGATACGTCAAAGGAAGAGGATTGTTTGTTCCGTTGCCCTACATTTCTGCGAACTACCAAAATATGCCGTTCAATGTTGCATTTGCAGGTAATCCAATATTCCATGTCGTTGGACATCGAAACCGTGCATTTTAGAGAATCAGGGCAATGATCAACCAACACTCCTCCTATCTTTGAATACGATGATATCCGAGACTGGAAATAGTACGTTTAAGAAGTCCTCGACTGTATTTGAGGTATTGATACAGATCGGTATCATGGCTATCTTTTTCCTCGGAACTTCTTTCAGACGAGATTCGGATCATATTCACTGGGGGCGTTTGATCTTTTTAGGTAATTATTTCGTCGCAGCTATGGTGGTGAATTACTTCTTGATGCCTAAATTCTATTATCACAAAAAGTATTTTTGGTTCATCATTGGAGCCATCCTTGTTATTATCCTTTCTATTCTTTTAGAAGAACTTGTATTGGAACAAATACTGGCCCGTCATACAAGGGGATCAAGATTCTCCAGCATCTTTTTTACGTTTGTCCGAATGCTTCCATTTGTAATGCTCTTCGTCGGATTTAAGTTTGCCTGGGATGGTCAAAGAAGACAACGCGAATTGGATGCATTAAAGAATGTCATGTCCGAGAGTCAGTTGCAATTCTTGAAATCCCAGATCAATCCGCATTTCCTGTTCAACAGTTTGAATAACCTGTATTCGTATGCCCTGGAAAAATCAGAGAAGACACCGGAAATTATACTCGAATTATCTTCTCTTCTAAGGTATATGCTTTACGAAACTAAAGAGACGAAGGTTCCTCTTGATAAAGAAGTGAAATACCTTGAGGATTTCATAAGATTGCAAAGCCTTCAAATAGAAGACAGGGGCAATGTTCGGTTCAATAAAGAAGGTGACTTCCATGGGAAATATATCGCTCCATTGATACTCATCGTTTTTGTGGAAAATTGTTTTAAACACTCTACTTCAAGCCTGAGTCATCAAATTGATATTGAGATTGATCTGCAAATGAGGGGAAACGTATTGCATTTCAAAACGGCAAATTCATATTCTGAAATGAAGAATACGGAGAGTTTGAATGAAGGAATTGGTCTTCAAAATGTGAAAACACGCCTGGAACTGCTCTATCCCAACGTTCATCGACTCGACATCCACAAGGAAAACAATGTATATAAGGTGGATCTGGAAATAACCTTAGATTAGAGGCAATATGGCCTTGTCATGCATCATTATTGAGGACCAGCCCCCTGCTCAGAGAGTGCTGAAGAAGTATATAAATGACCTGGGCACCCTGGAATTGAACGGTGTTTTTTCCGATCCGATAGCAGCTCTTGAGTTTTTGAGAATAGAGAATGTTGACATCATTTTCCTCGATATCCATCTGCCCAAAATCTCGGGTATCGATTTTCTAAAAATCCTTTCTCCCCGTCCTAAGGTGGTCCTGACAACAGCATTTTCGGACTATGCCATCGAAAGTTATGAATTGGACGTTGTCGATTATTTGTTGAAGCCATTTTCATTTGAACGTTTCATAAAGGCGGTAGAGAAAGCGACAGCATCAGACGGCAGTCGAATAAGTGAGACCGGGAAGGGATCCACGGAAGATGAAGCTAAACGGGTTTTTATCAAATCGGGAGGTGAATATGTCAATATAAACTTTGATGAAGTCCTCTTTATAAAATCAGACGGTGATTATACCTCGGTATTTTCAAATGACGACAGACATTTAATCTCACATCCGTTGAGGTATTGGCTTGAAATCTTACCGGATCAAATGTTCACCCAGGTGCACAAGTCCTATATTATCAATGTGAATAAGATCAAGAAGGTATCTGCCGGTCAAATTTACATTGGAAAAGAAGTGATACCGATCGGAAGAACATATAAAGAGGGTTTTTTCAATCAATTTCTTAAGGATTGATCACGCTCTTTCATTGATGCGTTCCATCATTCCACGGTCGTCCTTATCTTTACATTGATGAATGTGAGCCAAAAGAAAAAATTCAAATGTGCGGAAATGATCTCTGACCTGACGGCCATCCTCGTCAAAGTCGTATTGATTGTTCTTTTTCTCTTTATTGTATTTGTCGTCATTAAAGGCCTGAACCAGACAGGATACAGCGTCCAGGCTTTCCAGGTTCCCCAGACTTTTGAAGAGGCAGGTTATAACGGACAGGTCATAGCCCTGATGCTGCAGGATGAGATTACCGATTTAAAGTCCATTGCCAATAGTCAACGAGAAGACAGCCTGGAGGTAAATGTGGATCTTAGGCCGGATCTATCCCTGGATCTTATGGGCGTCGGTCTTTCCTCTTCATCAATTATTTACCATCTCAGGGAACTCTTAGGTCGTAAAAACAAGACAATAAGTGGAAATTTGACTGATCTCGAAGGAGAAATTGCGATCCAGATTCGAATGACAGACTTCAATCCATTTGAATACGCCTACTCCTATGAAGATTCGGAAAAAGGGGAGGCAATCAAACATGTCATCGAAAAGGGAGCAATGTATATGCTGGAAAATTTTGATCCTTATCGATTGGCTGTAGTGCATGATAAACAGGGCAGGACCGACATGGCTGAAGAGCTGTTAAGAAAAATTATTAAAGAGAGACGAAGCGACAGAAAATGGGCATATCATTTTTGGGGGAATATTAAAAACAGGAAAGGTGATGCCGAAGCGTCCGCCCGATACTATCAAAAAGCTCTTGAGGCTGATCCGGAATTTGTATTGCCAATGAGAGTGCTGGCCTGGAAGTTTTATCGCGAAAGAGATTATGTTCAGGCCTTATCCTACTTCGAAAAGGTCCTTGAGATAGATCCTACGCAATATTCTATGGACACCGGGGCTGCTCTGTGTTATCGATTTTTGGGAAATGCGGATAAGGCGGAAGATTACTACAAGGATCTTGTGAACAAATTTCCAAAGATCATATGGGGATATGGCAATTATTCCGACTTTCTCCTTAAGGTCAGAAAGGATACGGCGGCTGCTACCGAATTGTGGCAAAAAGCAAGTGAGAATCTGGATGAAAGTGCGGATTATTATTTGGCTTTGGCAGCTTTTCACACGATGAAACAAGATTCGGTAAAGGCCATTGAGTTGGCGCACCAGGCCTTGGATCTCGAACCTGACAATGTGGGTACTCTTTTTCGGTTATCCAATCATTATATAAATCTTCGAACGGAACCCGATAAGACATTGAAATTGACCCAAACACTGGTTAAGGAGACAGAAGAGCACAACTTTGATAGTGGGATGAAATGCCGTGCCTATAATCTTTTGGCCATTGCGGAGTATGAACTTGCCAATTATGATTCTGCATTGGTCCACGTCCAAAGATCCATTGCATTGAGTCCTGAAAATCCATTTCCATATTCGACTCTTGCAGAGATCCATCTGTTAAAAGGAGATATGGCGCTCTTTTATGGTGCTATTCAAAAAGCAATAAGTTTTGGTTTTCCAATGGAACGCTTCTTTGATGTTTATCCCTATAACCGAATCAAGGATAGGTCCAGGCTGTTGCAGATTATGGATGAATCCGGGGGGCTGGTTTCATTAAAGGGGTAGTGAAGGAAGATCATTAGCGGGATGCTTCCAAATCTATCCTGAGGTTTCCTTTTGAGACCGTGGCACGTTCTTTGTATTAAATAAATCCATAATGTGTATGTGTCTCTTATTGAGCGCATATTTGGATAATGCATGATCTCAATGAGGAATTATCTTTTTAGTATCGCAGTTCATGTAGTGCTGTTGTTGATCCTTCTGGCATTTTCGTTTTCTTCTTCCAAGCCGGAAGAAGAACAAATTGAAAATGTTGTATTGGTGGACTTTAGTTCCACTGAAGATGTACGGCAACGGCCAATGGAAGTGAAAGAATCTACGACCCGGCCTGTCCTGTCCAAGCCCAATATTTCGTCACCCCCTAAAAACCAGGTGAAGGAAAGGCAAGCTGAGTTTTCTAAGATTATTGAAAAGAAACCCCTGCAGTCATCCCAAAAACCGAAAGCAGAATCATCTCAAATTTTAGAAGAAAGATCTCCTGTGGTTAAAAAGATAATTCCTCCTTTAAAAGATGAAGACGAGATCAGGAGGGAAGCAGAGCAAGAACGGGCAAAGCAACGAGCCAAAGAAAAAGCCAAAAAGTTCAATCGTTTTAAATCATTGCTTTCCAAGGCAAAGACACCGGCTGCAACTGGAGAAATTCAACACGAAGAGAATACTGTCGAAAGTGAAGAGACGAGTGATCATTCCATACCTCTTAAGAGTGGCAAGAATATTCAGGCCACTCTTGGTAACAGGAAGGTGTTAAGGACTCCTGTGATTCAGGACAAATCTCAGAAAAAGGGAAGAGTGGTGGTCAGGATCTGTGTCGGATCCCATGGCAAGGTACTGTCCTCTAAATATACCATGATGGGAAGTACTACCAATGATTCTTATCTCATTGGATTGGCAGAGAAGGGAGCTTCTGAATATCTTTTTTCACCGTCTTCGAATCCGAAAGAATGCGGAAAGGTAGTCATTGATTTTCAATTGAAGTGATTGGGAGGACGGGAGCCAGGAATGGAACCGTCACCTGTCTTTAAGTTATCACCTTGCTTAAAGGAAGGGTACGACCTGTTAATTCTCTCCCTAATTCTACGTTGCAAATTTCAAAACTGTCCAGGCCCTCATATTCACGCGCTGAGGACCATGGATATTCAAGAGGAGATCGAACAATGCCTCCTCGAACAGGATTCTCATGGATGTATTCAAAACATCTTTTGATATATCCCCAATTCTCCGGTGGATGTTCACCATTCTGGCCATTGTACTTGATTTCGTAATCCTCCATTTCTATAAATCCATCCTTGGACTTACATTTCTTTTTGAACACGCTCCCAGTCCATCCCATACTCTTGTTGACGGCCAGCGCATATGATCCGAGAAGTCTGCCGATGGCTTGATTCAGTGTGACAATGCGCTCTGTAGGTTTGTAATAATCAACCGGTCTTCTAAGTTCCAAAGCTTGCTCTCCATATTTTTGAGCACGACGTACTTTCTCGACACTATCCTTGTACATTCGAAATTCATTCCTTGGGATATAGGTGCGGTTTATTTGAAGTTGCCAGTGAAAGTGATTTGGCATCAGGCACCAGGAAATGATATCTGCAAAAGGGGGCAGGAAAGATCTCATCTTCCAAAGAAAGAATTCATAATGATCGTCTTGAAAGAAAATGGGGCGCTTATTGTTGCCTTGGTTGTAGATGTGGAAAACTCCTTTTTCATAAAATTTCATAATAGGTTTTTATTCTATTATGACCGATCCATAGAAAAGGTAACCCCTTATGAGCAATTTTTTTCAAAGTGAAAAAACGTGACCGACTTCAAAATGGAAGAAATATCCTTTGGTCAAAGTAACCGTCACCTTGCTTTAAGCAAGGTGATGTCTTTAAGCAAGGTGATGTCTTTAAGCAAGGTGATGCCTTTAAGCAAGGTGATGTCTTTAAGGAAGGTGACGTCTTTAAGCAAGGTGACGCCTTTAAGCAAGGTGATGTCTTTAAGCAAGGTGATACTTCATTATCTTCGCAGAAAAGCCCAGAATCAGCCCCCTAATCTGAAATAGCCGAATAGACAAATTGCCTCAATTTGGAAGAATAAAAATCCGTGTATGGAAAATGTTGCGTCATCAGCACTGCTACCAACTCTTCCTCCGGATCGACAAAAAAGTACGTGTTAAATGCTCCTCCCCAATAAAAGACACCTTCACTGCCCGATATCTTGCTATCAGAAACATCCGTTCGGACACCAAATCCTAGTCCAAATCCATTACCGGGAGCATAAGGGAGTCCCTCGATATGATTATCGGTCATGATCTCAAGAGTCTTTCTTCCGATAATACGACGACCATTATAGGAGCCTCCGTTTAAGAGCATCAAACCAAATTTCATGTAGTCTGCGGCAGTTGAAAATAATCCGTGGGTGCCGCCATAAATAGTATTACCCTGAACTGGTCCCCAGGGCTCAACATAGCCAAGGGATCCGCCTTCCTGAATTTGATGCAATCCAGCTATTCGATCCAAATTCTCATCCGCAACATTATAACCCGTATCCTCCATGCCAAGTGGTCCGAAGATCCTTTCCTGTAGGAATTCCGCACAAGACATTCCTGAGAAATGTTCGATCAGCAAGGCAAGTACATCTGGAGAAGCACTATAATTCCATTGCTCGCCGGGTTGACCCATTAAAGGATAGCTCAGTAGGGCATTGACCCGATCTTCAATATTCTTATGGTCTACGGTAACGACCCCATCAAAGCTTCCATATAGCTTTTCCGCCAATTTTTGATCATATTCATTTTCACCCAATCCATGAGAAAATCCAGCAGTATGTGAAAGTAGGTGCCAAATTTGAACCGGTCGTTCCGTAGCAACGTAATCAACCTTTGTTTCCCCATTTTCATCCTGGCTCCATTGCATGACTTTCAAATTGCCGAAGGCAGGTAGATATTTTTCTACAGGATCAGTGAGGAAGAAATGGCCTTCTTCGTAGAGCATCATGAACGCAACACTGATAATGGGTTTGGTCATTGATTGAATGTAAAAGATCTTATCTCTCGTCATTGGCTCTTTTGTCGACAGGTTGTTATAACCCAGAGCTTCTGAATGTGCAATATGTCCTTTTCTTGAAATTAAACTCACCGCGCCTGGAATGCGGCCGGCTTTTATTTCTTTCGTGAGAAAGTTCTCGTAAGTCTCAAGGGCGTCATCGGACATACCAGCTGCAGATATGTTCGTGTGACTGCCATTTTGAGCAGAAATCAACAATGCAAGACACATTGCAATGAGGAGGGCAGAAATTCTTTTGATAAGTGACATGAGTGTTATTGAATTTATGAACTGCGAAAAAAAGAAAAATTGTCGATATGAGTCAATATGGAATGAAATTCCATTTGAATCCTGGTAAATTTCATGGTGAGATCAATCAAGGGTATCCAATTTCATTAAATTACGTAAAAATGAAATCGATGAATCGCATTTTGATCTTTCTATTTTTGATATTCACTCTTGCATGCCAACATACCCCTAATGCTGACCAGGAAGTCAGTCTTTCAATGAGTATTGAGTATCCCGATCAACACTATTCTGAAATACTTGATGGGCGCTTAATTTTATTGCTAAGCGATAACGGCGATTCCGAACCTCGATTCCAATTGCGGGACAATACATCCACATGCCAGGGATTTGGCATGGATGTAGAAAATTGGGCTCCGGGTGAACGTCTTGAATTTGACTCTGAGTCATTTGGTTATCCAATAGAGGATTTTCATTCCCTGAAGCCCGGAACATATCATGTACAGATGTTCTTCCACAAATACGAAACCTTTGAACGAGGCGATGGTCATGTTGTGAAAATGCCCATGGACAGGGGAGAAGGGCAACAATGGAACCGGGCGCCTGGAAACGTTTACACTCCTTCGACTCGACTGCATATTGATCCGGGAAGTGATTCTGAAATTACATTTTCACTGACAGAGATCATTCCACCCATTGTCGAACCGGAAGACACAGAATACGTAAAGCATGTCAAAATCAAATCCGGGTTATTGAGCGAATTTTGGGGGAGAGATATGTACCTGGGAGCTCATGTCCTATTACCGAAAGGCTGGGCTGATCACCCGGAGGTGAAATATCCTCTGGCAGTATTTCATGGTCATTTTCCATCAAATTTTGGTGGCTGGCGAACGATACCTCCGGATCCTAACCTCGAACCAGACTACTCAACGAGATTTAATGTTTCCGGATATAATAAAATTGTGCAACAGGAGGCATATGATTTCTACAAGTTGTGGACCGGCCCGGATTTTCCGCGAGTGCTTGCCATCGAAGTCCAGCATGCAAACCCATTTTATGATGACTCCTATGCAGTAAATTCAGAGAATGTCGGACCCTATGGTGACGCAATAACCTATGAACTAATCCCATATATCGAGCGGCAATTCAGAGGCATAGGAGAAGGATGGGCGAGATTTACATATGGAGGAAGCACCGGAGGCTGGGAAGCGTTGGCGGTGCAGATTATGTACCCTAAAGAGTACAATGGTTGTTTTGCAGCATGTCCGGATCCAATTGACTTTCGTGCATTTTGTCTTGTGAATTTATATGAGGATGAGAATGCCTACTTTAAAGAAGGGTCTTTCAAAAAGACTCTTGTGGCGGGCCATCGGGATTATCTGGGTAATGTTTCTGCTACGTTAAAAGATATGAATCAAAGGGAATTGGTTTTGGGTACAAAGAGTCGTTCCGGACAGCAATGGGATATTTGGGAGGCGGTTTATTCTCCTGTTGACACAGATGGGTATCCCAAACGTATCTGGGATAAAAGGACAGGAATGATCAATCCTGAAGTCGCTAATTACTGGAAGGAAAATTATGACCTTGCCTATATCTTAAAACGGGATTGGGCGATTCATGGTAATGACTGGAAAGGTAAAATCAAAATCTATTGCGGGGATATGGACAATTACTATTTGAATAATGCCGTATACCTCGCCGAGGTAATATTGGAAGCCACATCGGATCCATACTACAATGGAGAAGTGGACTATGGTGATAGGGCGGAACACTGCTGGAATGGAGACCATTCTCAACCCAACCATATTTCGAGATTGCGATATAACAGGATGTTTATACAAAAATGGTCAGATGAGGTGCATACCAGGGCCCCGGCAAATGCTGATTTGACAAGTTGGAGATACTGAATATTTGTCTTTACTATTGCAACGATTAAGCAAGGCAAAAAAGCAAAAAGAATGATTGCTGTCAGAAATCTCTACACATATCCAATTAAATCCACTCATTCCATTGAGGTTAAGGAGTCCCAGGTCACCAATCTCGGCTTAAGATTTGATCGGGAATGGGGAATATTTGATATGGAAAATAAATGTCTGACGGCAAGAGAATATCCGCAGTTACTGGATATTAAATATTCAGTTCAACCGGATCATTTATCCCTAAAATATGAGGAAGACGAAATTGGAATTCTTGAATTCGATGTTAATTCTTCAAATTCCATTGATCTGAAAGTCCACAGCTATGATGGTTATGGTCTCAGGGTATCTGAAAATCTTGATAACTGGTTTTCCAATTTTCTAAATATTAATTGTCGATTGATGAGGGTCGATCATCGACGACTGAGACCAGTACTCGAAAGACACGGAGGTATTTCTGGAGATACCGTTGGATTTGCAGATCAGGCAGCGATTCTCATTACATCTCACGCCAGCCTGGAAGACTTAAATGCCAGACTTGACTACAAGATTGGAATGGATCGGTTCAGACCGAATATAGTTGTAGATGGATGTGCGCCCTACGAAGAAGATCAATGGAAGATTGTCCAAATTGGAAATTGCAAATTCAGAATTATTCATCACTGCGAAAGATGTGTGTTGACCACAATCGATCCAATTACAAAACAAAAGAGTAGCTTGGGTGAACCTCTTGTTACGCTTTCTAAATATCGAAAAGTGAATGGGGGAGGAGTAATTTTCGGCGTTCGGGCAGTGCCGCTTGATGAAGGAAAGATACGGATAGAGGATCAGCTTCGTTTCATTCAATGATAATCAAATGAGGGACCCTAGGAGTGACATTGAAGATCGGTGGCAAGCAAACCGTCCCATTCAAATTTTGATTTCCTGTAAATCTCTCTAATTAGAATTTTCTTTACATGTAAGTCCTGATGATTTCATTACCGATTTAATGTATTATGCTTTGCAATGAGCCTGAATCTCACCTTTTTGGGTCATGCAATGTCAGCTGCTATCGGGTAGTGATTGGCATCACTGACAAAATCCAGATCATTTCCCATATGCGGAACGTTATTGAGGAGTGTCAGGATGTGATCTACCCCATGAACACCTTGCTGGTCAACCACAACATCGTACCAGTTATTAAAAAATATATAGTGATCTATGTCTCTGGCCGATAGATTCAAATCTCCAACGATTATAGTATTCTGAGGATAATTATTGGTTATCGTATTCACAAGAATGTTCATTCCGGCATAAGCATCGTTAGCCACTTCATTATGCCAGTTTAAAAAGAAATAACCTGTTCCATTTTTATTGATCTCGTAAAGTACAGGACAACGTAATGCTGAGTTCAATGGGTTCACAAAGTTGGCCTGATTGAAGAATTGAGTTTGATTTAATACGCAAGAATTTCGAAATACCAGGGCGTATGAACGATTTGATGCTGAGACCCTGTTAGTAATTTGCGGGTTCATTTCAGGAAAGACCTGGTAGTGATAACTTGGAGGAACCTGTGCCTGATTCAGAAAACCATTGTGATCCGTAAATTGAGATGTATATCCCGGGTGCTCTTGTAGAAAGACGACATCCACTTGATTTTGAGCCGCTATCTGTACAATATTATTGAATCGTTGAACGGGTGATGACACTGCCAATCCCCCAATTTGAGGATATCGGCTTGCATTACCATAGTACATATTCCACGATAATATTCTAATTGCCATATTTATTGTAAAAAGATTAAAGAATTGTTTTCCGGACAACTGAAAAAGGTGTAAAAAAGCCAATCACTGGTCAATAGGATTGAGACTTAATTACACCTAGCGTTGGATAATTCAATTATGCTCATGCAGTCCTAGGCATTGAATTATAACTTGCTCAACAAACCACCAACGAGTGGCAATGCTGCACTGGCAACTGCACCTATGAGTCCGCCAAAAATTTCTGGTTCTGCTTTTTTAGAACTTTTTGGGTTAGGAGCTGATAGTTGTTGATATATTTTTAGCCCGGCATCTGCAATTGTAGGAATGGCTTTTACGACACCACCCAAAATACCGCCCAGGTCGAATTCTGGAATCTCGGTAAAATTAAGAGCACTTAGTTCTTCCGGAGAAAAATCCTCAGCAATTGAAACCGTACCTGGTCCTATAACCAGAGGAATGACACTGTATTTTCCATTTGCGCTCAGACGTGGTGCCTTTTTACCGGATAAAAAGTCTTCCGGATTGAATTTTGATACGTTCAGGAATAGCTGGCCATCACGGCTACCTCCGGCTAATTCTTCCGGAACCAGCGTGAAATCAAATTGCCGGGTACTGGATCCGGAGTCACTACTATTAATGGTAGCAACTATTGTCTGCTTTTCTGTTATATCCTCTCCGGGTGTAATGGCATAGGCTATCGCACCTGGGTTTGATCGATTTGAAACAACCATTCCGCGATATATTTTCGGAGCACTGATATTTCCATGAATATGTGCAGCTACCCCTTCATTACTTATGCCTACAATTTGTGGAATGGCAGTCAATTCACTTAATACATTATTTACACTCAGGATTTGGTTTTGGTTAAAACTCATAATTAATATTTTTTTAGTTATAAAATCAAGTCAAATTTGAAAGATTTCTATTTCATAAATAAGTCATGGAATACCTCATTTCGGACATTTTTTCTGAAAATTCAGACACCTCACAGATTCGATGTAATTTGAATAGTCTCCTGTCAATTAAATCATTCTAAATTGGAAAACGTACATCCATAAATTGGGTCAAATTGAATAGAACTGGAAATCAAATATTCTAAAGGTCTTTTTCCAAAATGCTCCTCGAAGATATTTGAGAAATAATCCGATCGTTTAAATCCTACGGCATATGAAATTTCCTTGACGGTAGAATGAGCTCCAGTCTCAATTAATGACATGGCTGTTTCCATTTTAATTTGACGGATAAAAGTATTAGGTGTGATGCCAAGTATTCTTTTTACTTTTCTATGGAATTGTCGTTCACTCAATGCGAATGAATGAGCTATATCACCAATTGTCATATATGGCTCATCTATTCGCTCAATGATAAATTGTTCAACACCTGTAATCCATTTTTTTTGATATGGAGCGGCTTGCTCCATTTTCGTACGAATACACTTTTTCATCAAGATCTTTTTTAAATGGTAGAAGATATATCGGTACGTTTTTGATGCACAACGACGCATAACATTCCGTTAAATGCTGAAGTGCTATAGCCCAATTACTATTTGTATCTGAATTCGGAGAATCTTAATTCGATTAAGTCTTAATCTCAGATCAATTAAGATTTATGACGATCATGAGTTTTCTATTTATAGAATATCTTATCATAGATCGTTAATCATAAATATTATACAAGGTAGGTGTTCGGCAGGCTCATATTCTTGACAATTCATCTCAATAATCTGCCAAAGAAGTAATATTTATTGTAATGGTATACCTGTTTTGAAAAAGAGGGGTCGGTATTAATTTAGATTCTGCGAGCAGTTGAATCCATTATATATTTTTTCATTCTATGATCCGGGAAAAATTGAATTTATAATATAAATTTATCTATAATTTCCGATCAAAAAAACTTGCTGCTGTTTGAAATGTCTTGAGCCAGCTTTTCCATCTGTAAAACCCGTGTACTTCATCGGGGAGAGACAAAATCTCGTGATGAACGTTACGCTCTCTTAGCCTCCTGACCAAGTCGATGGTCTGGCCAAACATTACATTTCTGTCATCATCACCATGGACCAGTAAAACCGGGGAAGTCCAGCTGTTCATTGAAGCCACGGGTGAAGAAGCGTGTGCCAACTCCATCAATTCATCATTGATTCCCCAGAATCCTCCTTTACTAAAATCAGCAGCCCGCCAACTCCAGTCGTGAACTCCATGGAGATCTACTCCGGCTTTAAAGACGTCCGAATTTCTTGCTAACCCCATAGCCGTCAGATAGCCGCCATAGCTTCCACCCCATAGTCCTATGCGATTCGGATGAACTTGATCCAAATCCTGTAAATATTTGGCCGCTGCGAGGATATCCTGGTATTCTGAAGCACCTCTTGGTCCCTGATTTTTTGCTCTGCGAAATTTTTTGCCATATCCAATTCCCGCTCTAAAATTTACACTGAACACGACGTACCCCTTGCTTGCCAAATATTGATTGAATGCATAAGCATTGGCATAGTATGAACTATAATGATAACCCAATAGCATCTGACGTACGGGTCCACCATGCATGAAAATTACCGCGGGTTGTTCACCACCCAGACCGTGATCAAACAATTGGCCGTGGACGGAAATGCCGTCAAGAGACTCAAATACGATCTGCTTCGGTCGGACAAACCTGAAATCTCCAAAGTCGTAATCATTCATGCTGATTTCCTCTTCGACACCATTTATAGATTTAAAAATTTCAGAGGGGACATCAAAAGCATGAGAAGTATATACCAAAGAGCTACCGTTTAAAGCTTTGGGATGGCTCTCGATATTGATCCCTGATGTATGTCGCTGCAATTCTTCTTTATGCAAATCGTAGATGTAAATATTTCTGCTGTCTATGTAGTTTTTGTCAATTTCATTTTCACAATTGGAATTAAAAACCAGCATGTCTCCTTCAACATTGATATCGCTGAATTCTACTTCACATTGACCGTTGATGACACTTTTTAATTCAGACCCATCGGGATTCATGACATATATTTTCATATACCCCTCGTGTTCTGAGTAGAAGATCAGGTGATTGCTTGAGGACCATCTTAAAGGTTCATTATTATAATATTGAGCAAACCCTCCTGCTTCATTTGGTGCGTGCCAAACAGTATCCAATTGGTTGTTTTCTAAATTGTAAACCATCACTTTGAACGGATAGCCACTGGTGATGTCATTGAGATATCCTTTCATGTCTCCATCCATTCTCAGGAAGGCTACTTTTTTACCATACGGTGAAAACCTGGGATAGCGATCTTTATCTACACCCGGAGCGATCCATTCAATCGAATTTGATCCTTTTTTGATCATTCCTATAAAGGAATGACCTCCACGTAGACTGGTGAATAATAGGGTTCCATCCTGGCCAACCTGAATGTCAGAAAAAGTACCCCTCATGCCTGCGATCTTTTCTGATTTTTTTGTTTGAATGTCCAGCTTCAACAAATCATTTCCTTTTGGAATCAGCAGAGAACTCTGGTCAGGGTGTAATAAAAAACCACCATGCGGACCAATGGTATCCAATTCTGCTTCTTTTGTAACCCTCAGTATTAAGCGTTTCGGATAATGAATGAACGATGATGGATTTGCTGTTTCCCCATGCCTGTTGGGAGCACTCCCATAATTGAAAAATACCTGTTGTCCGTCATTGCTGATTGTTAAGTTGCCAATGACCATACCACTGTCTTCTCCCGAAGAAAAAAATTTGTTTGTCTGATTGTTGATTACATCATGAGCAAAAATTTCTCTAACACCCCTGCTATTTGTGACCCAAGCCAGATAATTCCCATTTTGAGATTTTGCGAGATCCGAGCTATAGGGTGCTGATAAAATATTTTCTAAATTTCCCTGCGCAGTTGTCAGAGAGGAAATTAGAATGATTATTGAAATATGAATTAAATTTTTCATTTTCTATCTTTTTTGTTTTGCACCTTCTTTATCCAATTTTCAATTACCCGTTGTAATGTTGGCAAGGGTACTGATCCATTTTTTAAAATGTGATAATGAAAGTCTTTAATATCAAACCGACTACCCAGTTGTGATACGGCCATATCTCTTAGCTCTTTAATAGTTAATTCACCAATTTTATAACTCAAAGCCTGTGCAGGCCACCCGATATAGCGATCGATTTCGGTGTTCACTTCATGGAGGGAAAGTGCGGTATTTCTGGAAAGAAACTCAACAGCCTGTTCCCTGGTCCATCCCTTATAATGAAGACCTACGTCTACAACCAATCTGCATGCCCGCCACATTTCGTAAGTATATCTTCCAAACCAGTCATATGGTGTCGCGTACATACCCATTTCTTCTCCTAAATACTCTGAATAGAGTCCCCAGCCCTCACCAAATGCACTGATATAAAAATTGTTTCTAAATTCAGGGATATCTTCTAATTCTGTTGCAATCATGATTTGCAAATGATGCCCGGGTACGGCTTCATGGACGGTCAATGCAGGAATATTGTACAATGAACGTGCCGGGAGGTTATAGGTGTTCACCCAGTAAATACCCGGCCTGTCTTGATTCCTGTTTCCCTGGACGTATCGTCCTCCGGTATAGGTAGGGGCTATATCGTCCGGTACGGGCTCTATGGTAAAAGGGAGTTGATACAAATGAGAAAACAGTCCTGGCAGGGCTCCTTCAGCTTTCTTGCTGAGCCATGCTGCATAGCTCAGTAATTCCTCCGGGGATTTCGCATAAAATTGCTCATCCGTCCTTAGAAAATGTAAGAACTCCTCAAAGCTACCTTCAAATTTTACATCCTTTACTATCTCCTCCATCAGCTCCCGGATTCTCTTTACTTCCCTGTGGCCCGTTTCAAATACTTCATCCGGAGTCAATGGCAAAGTTGTAAAATACGCCACCCGCTCCTGGTAATACTCCTTGCCATTTGGTATGGAAAGGATTCCGGGTTTTTCAGGTGAAGCATTCAAATATTCGTTCTTCAAAAAATTTAGTATGCCTTCATATGCAGGCCAGATTTTTTGCCGGATAATTGTCCTTACCTCTTTTTGAAGAGTCTCCCATTCTACTTTACTGATATCATCGGACCGGCTTTGAAACATGGAAGTCAATGGGCTCGCAGTGAAATCCTTCCTTGCCCACGGTTCCATTAATGAAACGGTGTTCTTGATGACGACCTTGGGAGCAACGATTTTTTCATTGATTCCAATTTTCAACAGATCCAAATGCCCATTCAAATAATCACTAAATGTTGGCAACCATTTTAAATAATTCCGATAATCATCTTCTGATTTGAATGGAAGTCTATGGAATACTCTCGAAAGTACATTGTAAAACCCGCCTTCAGCATTGAATGGAATCAGATATCTTTTGTATTTCAACTGACTGATTTCTCCTTCTAATTTCAGGGTCATCGTTTCTTTACTGATCAAGTCATTTTCAGTCATTTGTGATTCATCAAGGCTGTTGATTCTGATTAAGAAAGATTGATAGTCATCTAGACTATTTTTATAGTCTTCAATCGTTTTATAATGAATTTTGTCAGGATGACGCCCTCTGAAAAAACTTCTGTTGGGATTTTCTGCTCTTTCAAATGCCCCTATTTCTTCAAATAACCGATGTAGCTCTGAATTCCGTGATTCAGTATCCTGCCCCTGGATAGAAACTCCGATAAATAGAAAAAACACAAAATGAACAAAATATTTTGACCAAGTCATTGTTCCATTCTTAGTTGCATTCATTCTCATCACTGATTATTCTCGATCCAGATTGGCGACGACCACGCACGTTCCTGTATAATCATTTCCGTATCTTCCGGGAACTCCATACCTTTTTGAATTTGGTCATAAAGTGACCAACGAGGTGTAGGTACTTCGAGCACTCGTAAATAATAAAATGCTTCAGTTCCGGCAATATATGAGGGATCGGTCCATGTCCCCGATAATTCGATAGCTCCTGTGTTTTCGTCCCATTCTCCGGTTATTAAATCCAATGCGTTATCTACAGAAGCGACAGTTCCATCCGGACGGATATCACGTTCATCCGAAATCAAAACATTGAATATTTTTTCTTTCATTTCCCCATTTTCGATCCAGCCCTTGATCATCTGGACCCGATCAAGATTAGCCCCGGAGGGATCTTTTCCTGCCCATATATAAAACGTAGGACTTTGAGTCGAACTTGAGAGGGACTGTCCCATAGGCACACCGGATGAATAACCCAATTCTACCATCTCTTCATAATCTTCAAAATCCTTCAGATTCACTCCTGCAAAAAATCGGACCTGAATTCGGGTGCCACTGGTTGCATAGGTTTCTTTTTGTTCCATTGCCTCATAGATTTGAGTACGCGTATTTGCCTTGGACCACACAGCCATGAGTCCTCCCGGATTGACAACATTTCTCGTATTTCTGGATGGATTCAGGATCCAAGGTCTTTGTCTTCTCAATTCAGCATTGTAATCTATAAAGGCATGATTGCCGCGATATTCATCCCCTTCTTCTGTGTTTCCCGGGGTTCCATTATGTGTATCTGTACTGGCTATTAACCCGTATTGATATGGGTTGATGCCTGTTTTGGCCTTATAATCAATGCCTCGTTTTAAGATGTGACGCATATAGTTATTAGGATCCAATCCTTCTTCTGTATACACTTCAAAATTCGAGAATTCATCTTCCTGCCAGATTTGCGGATGCACCTCGCTGTTGCCTTTAGCCTGGTGAACTTCTGCCAGGGGTTCGTTGATTCGCCTGGCTTCCAGATAGTTTTTATCAAAGTCACTTCCATCTTCTGCAGTAAGTGGAAATGCAGTTCCTTCCGAAATATTCATGTTGTGAGGTATAGCCAGTACGGTAGCTCCTTCCTCTCTGAATCGCTCAAGACTTCTCCAAAAGTCCACTTCGTTATCGACTTCGAGTGCACTGACGGGATAATCAGGGACCATCATGTCTTTGAAGAACACGTTGCGATGTGCATGTGCATTATCCAGCCCCAGGGTCCATTCGTAGGCCGCAAAAGTTGTAAACTTTCCAGGTTCGTAATGATCCTCCACCGCCTTTAATTGAACATCCCAGGCGCTTTTGGTAGTTTCAAATCCCTGAAAAAATTCCAAATGACTTCGCTCCGCCCTGTTTCCTACATTATGCAGTAATCTTCGAAAGAGGGCAATCTGTTTTGCCGTATCCATGCCTACGGATCGAAAATAACGAGGAAGAAAAGCGGCATGGGCAGGCGCATCTGGGTGATGAACCGTATACAATTCGCCCAAATATTCGGAATGATCGGTAACTGCGGCAAAATCTAATGGCCGTTGAATCCGCACATCTTCTGTAAACACCTTAATAGGATCGCCTTTGGCAAACCGGTAGGCATCGTCAGGCTTGGGGATGATACCTCCAATAAATGCATCAAAGGAATATGCTGTATGTACATGCATGTCTCCCCAGTAAAGGTTTCTTTGCTCGTTAATCGGAATTTCAGCTTCAATTTTAGCCCAGTCCTTCGCAGCCCTGTTTCTGACAGGATTCGGTACTTCATCAAGAATTGGACCGGCCGGAAACAGTATTGTATACACATGGGCAGCGACCAAAAGCAGCAATATCACGAGGACTGCTAACCATTTCCAAATTTTTTTACTTTTGATCTTCATGGCTGACAAATTATTTCGAAATATAAAGAACTGCTTTCATCATTTACAATAAGACAGTGAGATGCCTTTGCGTTATAGATCCTGAGACTTAAATGATCTGTATATGAATTGCGCTCTTTTGTCACTTTTGTTTCTTCCAAAGGTGAGAGAAATACTTATTTTGATGATCTTTATGCCTTTGGATTCGTTACCTATTAAAGTTTTTAATTCCCGATGAGTGACAATAGTATAAGCAAGTTCAGCTATACGGAGCTGGAACTTGAGATTAAGGAAAAGCTCCAGAATTGGAAAGATCTCATTCAGAAATACCAAATTCCCAATAATAAGAAGGCGGTATTGCAGATATTGAATACCTTCTTGCCCTATATTGGTCTATGGGTCTTGATGTATTTGAGTTTGAATTGGTCTATCTGGATAACCCTTGCTTTAGGATTGGTGAATGTCTTTTTCCTCGTACGCATATTTATTATACAGCATGATTGCGGACACCAGTCATTTACTGAATCCAAACGGTTGAACAATTTCGTAGGATTCATATGCAGTTTTTTCTCTACTATCCCATATAAATACTGGGCCAAAGTGCACAATCATCACCATGGTCATACGGGACAGTTGGAGGAAAGGAATATTGGGGATATCAATTTTATAACCGTTGACGAGTTCAGATCGCGTGGCAGATGGGGAAGATTTCGATATCGACTGTTTCGAAGTCCGATTGTCCTGTTCTTCTTCGCCCCGCTGTGGTATTTTATATTTTCCAACAGGTTTCCGACATACAATTTGAGAGGATGGAATAAAATCAGGAGGACTCAGGTGATTAATAATGCCCTCATTCTTCTGACGTATATAGGCCTGGGGTATTTTTTGGGATGGGCCAAATTCCTTTTGATCCAGTTGTTATTGGTATTTACCTTCTTCTGTATCGCCTTTTGGTTCTTTTATGTGCAACATCAGCACGAAGAAACATATATGAGATGGCGGAAGAATTGGGATTATTTATTGGCTTCTGTACGGGGCGCCAGCTATTATAAATTACCGAAAATTTTCCAATGGCTGACGGGAAATATTGGCTTGCATCACATTCATCATCTGAGTTCAAGAATCCCAAATTATAATCTTGAGCAATGTCTCAGGGACAATCCGCTTTTCACCAAGTATGCAAAAACACTCACTTTCTGGGAGAGCCTCAAAACGACGACCTTGAAGTTGTACGATGAGGAAAGACAACGGATGATCTCATTCAAGGAGTTTTATCTTCTCGAAAGAATGCGTTTGGCATAAATAGAAGGAATTTTATCATCCAGAATGAACTATGGATTCGGTTGACCGTAAGCATAATTGGAAAACCAAATCAGTGCATAATACCTATGACAACCCTTGGATCAGGGTTGAGCACCATGAAGTGATCAATCCATCCGGACATGATGGCATATACGGAAAAGTACATTTCAAAAACCTTGCGATCGGCATCATTCCACTCACCGAAGACCGGCACACCTGGCTGGTGGGGCAGTACCGATACCCCCTCGATCAATTTTCATGGGAAATTCCAATGGGAGGAGGACCGGTAGATCTTGATCCCCTACTATCCGCACAAAAGGAATTAAAAGAGGAGACCGGATTGGAAGCCAGTGATTGGAAAGTGATCATGAAGGTCCATACCTCAAATAGTGTCACTGATGAAGTGGGCCTCGTTTACCTGGCACAGGACCTGACACAAGGTACTCCGGATACGGATGAAACGGAAGAATTGGAGGTCCGGCGAGTCCCCTTTGAGCAGGCCTATCAAATGGTGCTGTCCGGCGAGATTACGGACGTCATTTCTGTAGCGGGAATCCTCAAGGTTCGAGCAAAAGGAATTGCTTGACGGATGATGTAAAATAATCAAAGTCAGAAATTTATCTTTCCGACATTTTCACTACATTTTCGTTCTAATAAATCAATCATGACAAGACTAACTATTTTTTTATTCAGCTTTATTTTGTTGTTTTCCTTTGACTTTGGGTTCAGTCAAACGGTTCCATCACCCTATGAAAAATTCTATTCTTCTCTGGAGTACAGGACGATTGGTCCTTACCGGGGTGGACGGTCATGTGCAGTGACTGGTGTACCGGGTAAACCCAATCTCTTTTATTTTGGCGCGACCGGTGGAGGAGTCTGGAAAACAGAAGATGGCGGAAGAAGTTGGGAAAATTTATCTGATGGATTCTTTGGTGGATCTGTTGGATCCATTGCCGTGGCCAACTCTGATCATAATGTCATTTATGTGGGCGGTGGAGAAAAGACGGTAAGGGGTAATGTTTCGTATGGCTATGGAATATGGAAGTCAGAAGATGCTGGAAAGACCTGGAAATCAATGGGTCTTGATCAAAGTCGTCACATTTCAAGAATCCGGATTCATCCTGACAACCCGGATATCGTCTATGCAGCTGTAATGGGTAACCTGTTTGCACCTCACGAAGAAAGGGGAATTTTCAAGTCCACCGATGGTGGTGAAACCTGGGAAAAGATACTATTTGTAAGCGATGAAGCTGGTGCTGTTGATTTGTGTTTGGATCCAAATAATCCAAGGATTATGTATGCCAGCACCTGGAAGGTAAAAAGGACTCCTTATTCACTGGAAAGTGGTGGTGAGGGTTCGGGCCTTTGGAAAAGCACTGATTCGGGACGGACATGGACGGAAATTACCGGCAATGATGGTTTGCCATCAGGTGTATGGGGAATTTCCGGTGTCGCAGTTGCGCACACGAATAGCGATCGGATATATGCCTTGGTTGAGCATGAGAAAGGAGGAGTCTACCGCTCCGATGATGGCGGGACGACCTGGAAAAAAATGAATGATAGCCGCTCATTACGACAAAGAGCATGGTATTACACGAGAATTTATGCCGATACCCATGACGAAGACGTCGTCTATATTGTAAATGTAGCTTACCACAAATCCACTGACGGAGGGAAATCGTTCCAACCTTCCCGCGCTCCCCACGGAGATCATCATGACCTTTGGATAGCACCTGAAGATCCCGACAGGATGATCATTGCCGATGATGGGGGAGCACAAGTGTCCTACAACGGGGGAGAGACCTGGTCGACCTATCACAACCAACCGACCGCACAATTCTACCGGGTTACGACTGATAATGCCTTTCCCTATCGGATTTATGCCGCACAACAGGACAATAGTACGATTCGCATCGAACATAGATCTTCTGGACGAACCATTGATGAGGATAATTGGGAACCCACAGCAGGAGGAGAATCCGCCCATATCGCCGTTGATCCCGATAATCCGGAAATCGTCTACGGTGGTAGTTATGGAGGCTTCCTGACGCGCGTTGACCATGATCTGAATACCACAAGAGCGATCAATGTTTGGCCGGACAATCCCATGGGTTATGGTGCTGAAGGAATGAGATACAGATTCCAATGGAATTTCCCTATATTCTTTTCGCCCCATAATTCTGACAAGCTGTACACGGCATCTAATCGTATTCATGTCAGCTATGATGAAGGCCACAGTTGGGAAATCATAAGTCCTGACTTGACGAGAAATGATCCTGAAAAACTAAAGTCATCGGGAGGTCCGATCACACAGGATAACACAGGAGTTGAATATTATTGTACCATTTTTGCTGCCGGTGAATCTCCGGTCCAGGAGGGGCTGCTCTGGGCCGCTTCCGACGATGGTTTGATTCACATTTCACAGGATGGAGGGGCCAATTGGGAGAATGTTACTCCTTCCGGTGCGCCGGAATGGTTGATGTATAATTGCGTCGATCCTGATCCGAGAGCTGCAGGGACCTGCTATGTCGCCGGCACTTTGTACAAAGCGGGTGATTTCAAACCTTACATTTATAAGACAACGGACTTTGGACGAAGTTGGAGAAAGATCGTAAATGGCATTGATGACGAACATTTCACAAGAGTGGTCAGGGTTGATCCCAATCAGCCAGGTGTCCTGTATGCAGGGACTGAGACCGGAATGTATATAAGTTTTGACGACGGTGAACAATGGTATCCCTTCCAGCTTAACCTGCCGATAGTACCAATAACTGATCTTACCATCAAAGATGACAACCTCATCGTGGCCACACAGGGTCGGGGTTTATGGGTGATCGATGATTTGACAGTCATCCACCAGGCACTGGCTGCTGAAAATGCAGGGGGTAACCGACTATATAAACCCATGAATGCCTGGAGATTTGGTGCAGGTCAGACCGATAATGTCATCAGGTCCGGGAAAAATCATCCTTCCGGCGTTTCGGTTCACTACTACCTTGAAGAATTTGATAAAAAGGACTCCTTAAGCTTCAGATTTTATGACGAGAATGGTGAACTGATCAAAAGCTTCAGTACATACGCCAAGGAAAAAGGGGATCAATTAAAAGATATTGAGACTGGTAGTCATGTATATAACTGGGATATGCAGTACCCCGATGCAAAGAGATTTGATGGTATGATTTTCTGGGCAGGTTCAACGGGTGGGCCTACAGCAAAACCAGGAATCTACAGGGTAGAAATGAATCATAACGGAAGTGTGCTTTCACAAAACTTTTCGATTCAGGGAAATCCAAACCTTTCGACAACATCCGAAGAATATGCACAACAATTTGACTTCGTCCAAAGCGTCAATAATAAAGTTACTGAGGCCCACGAAGCTATCATTGAGATGAGAGAGATCAAATCACAATTGAAAAAGTTCAAGTCCGTAGTAAAGGATTATGAGGACATTGTGCAGGAGATGAATCTGATCGACAGCACCCTGAACTTCATTGAAAATGAACTCTATCAGACCAAGAACAGAAGTCGACAGGATCCACTGAATTTTCCCATCAAATTGACCAATAAGCTCGCTCACTTGAACAGTCTGTCACGAAGGGGTAGTTTTCCTCCGACTGCCTCATCAATTGCGGTTCGGGACGAACTTGTAGCAAAAATTGATGAACATCTGGCAGCTTACAGGCAAGTTAAGAATGACAGAATTCCAAATTTGAATCAAATGATCAGGGATCAGGCGGTCGATTATATTATTATAAAACAGGAATAGATTCTGGGCGTTTGCATGAAAAAAGCCTAGTAGACCCTGCCTTTAAGTAAGGTGACGCCTTTAAGGCAGGGTATAGCTTCAAGGCAGGTGACAGCTTTAAGCAGGGTGACGACTTTAAGCAGGGTGACGACTTTAAGTCGGGTGACGCATCCCCATGATAAGAGTGCAACTGCTTAAATGAAAAAATCCTGTAGTTATCCATGTGCCGTCCGATATGCGTTCATCCGCTCACGGATGACCTGCTCTTCAGGGATCTCGCTATTTCCTACTACCTCAACGATGAGCGAAGCAGCACATTGGGCATAAATACAGGCTTGTGTAGCATCGTTTGTCCTATAGTACTCCAATAAATAGGCGATGGTAAACAAATCCCCTGCCCCTGTTGCGTCCACTTCTCTGGCAGGAAAAGAAGGATAAAAGAACTCTTTACCATTTAAGTAGACGGATGCGCCTTTTGCACCCCTGGTAATGACCAAATGTTCAATCTGAGCCCTGATTTGCTCAATCGGCCGGTCCAGACCTGCAATGTCGTCCTCGCTTAAGATGATCAAATCAAAATTTTCAAGAATGGTATAATCCAATGGTGTAGCCCCAATCAATCCTTCCTCATTCCAGGTGCGCATGCTTCCCTGAAGAGCTCCTACGGTAAACGATCCGTTCAATAGACTCACCTCCGAAAGATTGACTTCATTGGCTATTGTACCAACCAGGACAATATCGTTATCCATCACTTCTTCGGGGAGATCCGACAATGCGATATCCCCGGCCCTTGCATGCATGTATTGCATCCTCGCAGCACCCGCGTAGATATTTTCAAAGACCGTTGTACGCAGTGCAACAATATTGTGAATGGGAATCCCGGCATCAAAAAAGCGATCATAAAACTCAAAATCATCTCCTACACTGGTAAGGACCTGGATCTCCAAGTCCTGTGTCTTTGCAAATAGTGAACAATAGGAAGCAGTCCCGCCCAAAATAAGTCCTTTTCCTTTCACGTCATGACAGCAGAGACCAACACACAACAGAGAAATTTTTCTTTTATCCGACATTGCCCAACAAAATATAAATGAGAATGGTAATGGCGATCAATGTATAACTGAGGGGACGAGTATATCTCCAGGGAATCAGGTCGACAGCACCGACATCTTCAATGACAAAGTCATTTTGTCTTGGATAGAAATGAGATACACCCAACATTACGCAGATATTCAATACGAATTCTATGCCCCAAATATGAACGAAATGCATTTCTACCCGAAAAACAAAATTGACAATTACATAGAAGGCAAGACCAAACATTAATCCGCATTTAGCTCCGAAAGCAGAAACCTTAGGAAGGAAGAAGCCCGCCAGGATTACCGTAGCCATCGGAATGAAAAATATACCGTTCAACTGCTGAAGGAGCTGGTACAATCCTTCAGGTGCACTGGCAACAAACGGGGCCACGACAATTGCAAAAACCGCCAGGACCAAACTAACCATCCTCCCTGTTAATACAATGCCCGTCCCTGAAACATTCTTATTTAAGTATCTCTTGTAGATCCCAAGACTAAAAATAGTTGCGGCACTGTTCAATGCACTATTAAAGGTGCTCAGCACCGCACCCATGATCACGGCTACAAAAAACCCCGTCATCCATACAGGCATGACTCGTTTTACTAATTCGGGGTAGACGGTGTCCTGTCGATCATACAGGGTGTCTCCAAAGTAGTAAAAGCCTATGATGCCGGGTAAAACGATTACAAGCGGCATCAGAATTTTGAGAATACCGGTAAAAAGGAGTCCTTTCTGTGCTTCTTTCAGGCTAATCGCACCCAAGACCCTCTGGATAATGGATTGGTGCATCGTCCAGAAGTACAGTTGATTTACGATCATTCCTGTGAATAGAAC
>JANQHF010000003.1 GCA_028282725.1 Saprospiraceae bacterium | reverse complement strand
CCAGGGTGAGTGCAAAGCGCGTAACCCTGGGTGTAATGGAAAGACCAAGACCAGTTTTGGCGCACATTCTTGAAATCAAGAATTGTGACAAAACATTATATGAAAAGGTAGAGACGGCAAACGGTTGACCCCCTTCAGCCGTGCTCAGGGCAAGCGGTATATGGCAACCATCGCTCAACTTATGAGGTGGACGCTTGTTCCGCCTAAGGCGAGATGAGTTACCGTGGGAAGCTGATCATTAGTCTTTAGTCTTTAGTCTTTGGTCGCTCGTTGCTACAGCCATCCTTGCCTCAGCATTAATAGTTGATGGTATATCAATCCAATAAAAACTATCAAACTCATCACCCAATCTGAAAATTTAACTCATCACCCAATCTGAAAGTTGGGTGATGGGGCACTCAAGCATTACCAAGAGAACCTGAACACGCAGATTCCAATAATTCTTCCAATCTTTACTCCATCCAAAATTATTGATTCATGAGAGAAGCAGTCATCGTATCAACGGCCAGGACGGGCATAGGGCGTGCATACAGAGGAGCGCTTAACAATACACAAAGTCCGACCCTTGCCGGCTGGGCCATTTCAGAAGCGGTAAAAAGATCGGGTATTGACGGGGCACAAGTAGATGATGTAATCATGGGCTGTGCCATGCAACAAGGAACACAATCCCCCAATATCGGAAGACTCAGTGCTATGGCTGCCGGTCTGCCGGTCACAGTCAGTGGAATGTCAATTGACCGTCAATGCTCCTCCGGAATGATGGCCATCGCAACGGCGGCAAAACAAATCATCTTCGATGGTATGGACATTGTTGTGGGTGGTGGGATTGAATCGATCAGCCTTGTTCAAAATGAACATATGAATACCCATAAGATGATCGATAAAGCCCTCCTGACTAAAGTGCCAGATATATACATGCCGATGTTGCAGACTGCAGAAATCGTAGCGAACAGATATAATATATCACGCGAGCAACAAGATGAATACGGCCTGCAAAGTCAGCAACGTACGGCGGCGGCCCAGAATGCCGGAAAATTCAATAATGAAATTTTTCCGGTGACCACTACCAGGGCCGTAAAGAACAAGGAAACAGGCGAAGTAAGCTATCATGAAGTAACCCTTGCCAAAGATGAGGGAAATCGGCCGGAGACAACCCTCGAAGCACTCCGGGGACTACGGCTCGTCAATGAAGGAGGTACCATCACTGCTGGAAATGCCAGTCAACTGTCGGACGGTGCTTCTGCTTGCGTACTGATGGAAGCGAAGAAAGCTGAACAAGCCGGAATAGAGCCATTGGGAGCATATCGCGGGATGGCCGTAGCAGGGTGCGAACCAGATGAAATGGGGATAGGACCTGTCTTCGCAGTGCCCAAATTGCTCAAGGCCAACGACCTGTCTATGGATGATATCGGATTGTGGGAACTCAATGAAGCATTCGCCGTTCAGGTGATCTACTGCCGGGAAAAGTTGGGTATCCCGAATGAGATTCTCAATGTAAATGGAGGATCGATATCGATAGGACATCCCTATGGGATGACGGGTTCCAGGATGGTCGGTCACGCATTATTGGAGGGAAAACGCCGAAATGCAAAGTACGTCGTCTGCACGATGTGCGTCGGTGGGGGCATGGGAGCGGCAGGATTATTTGAAGTGTTCTAATAGTTTGATTAATTTGAATTGTTGATTGATATTATGGACAGGAGATCTTTTATACGTAACACGGGTATCTTAACAGCAGGCTCAATCTTGGCTTTCACAAACTTCAAAAAGTCCGGCGCTCAATACAAGTACAAAATGGGCTACCAATTGTTCAGTGTCAATGACGATATGAAAAAGGACCCGATCGCCACCTTGCAAAAGCTCAGGAAGATGGGCTATGAGGACTTCGAAATTTATGGATTCGATCCGGAAAGGGTGACGTATTATGGTCGAAAGGCAGATGAATTCAAGAAAGAGCTCGAAGATCTTGAATTAACTGTCACCAGCGGACACTATGGGTTTTCACCATTGCTGAATGGGCCTGACGACGATTTGAGGAGATTTGTAGATCAATGTATCAAGGGGGCCATTCACCTGGAATCACCCTACATTACCTGGCCATGGCTGGCACCTGATCAGCGAAACAACGAAACTTTCAAAATACTGGCCGAAAAGATGAATATGATAGGGATGCAAATCAAGAAAGCAGGCCTTGGTTTTGCCTATCACAATCACGGATACGAATTTGAAGAACTAGATGGAAGAACGGGATACGAAATCATTATGTCAGGGACAGATTCGGATCTGGTCAAGTTACAGCTCGATATGTATTGGCTCGAACATTCTTCCGATCTGACACCAACCGAACTCATCAGAAAGGATCCGGGTCGCTTTGTCATGTGGCACATCAAGGATATGGACAAAGTCACCAGAGATTATACAGAACTGGGCAACGGATCCATAGATTATGTAAAACTATTGCCTGATCCAAAGCTTTCCGGTCTTGAGTATTACTATATCGAACAAGGAGGAAATTTCACTCATAGTGCGCTGCAAAGCGCGGCAACAAGTGCGGCATATATGAAAAAGCATTTAAGGAAATTTTTATAGGGACTTGAACCATCCTGGATTCCTCTGTTGGATCACTTCCTTTCCAGCGCTTTCACAAACACCACCCCGACAATTAACACGCCACCGATCAGGGTATTCAATCTCGGTATCTCCCTGAGAAAGAGATAGCCCCAGGTAATAGCATATACAGGTACAATCGTCGCAAACAAGCTTGCCGTAGAAGCCGTATAATAACTCAATCCACGCAAAAAAAGTGTATGTGCAGCAGCAGTTGTCAGGATGCCGAGAAAAAGAACTGCAATCCATTGAAATTCGCGATAATCCACTTCGATCATAAGAGAAAACGGAAGCAGCAGCAATGTCATAAAGACCAATTGATACATCATCAATGTGGATCCCGGATATTTGGTAGTTATGGACACCAGGAGGATGTTCCTCAGGCTGTAACAGAATGCCGAAAACAGACCCAAAATAATGGCAAGTACGATATTTGATCCTTCTTTTAACGGAGGTGAAATAATCAATACGGCAATGATAACGACTCCAGCCAAAACGAGATCTTTTCCCGGAATCCGATAGCGATACCATAGCGGCTCCATCAATGCGGTCATGGCGGGAAATGTATACAACGTCAGAAGGGCTATAGATACATTCGAAAAGTCCAGCGAATAAAAGTAGGTAACCCAATGGACAGCCATCAGAACAGAAGATATGAAGAGAATCCGGCCGTGGCGAATCCAGTTGAAACGGAATGAATCCCTCATCATACGGGTTATGAATATCAGGCATATAGCACCGATCAGGCATCTCCAGAAAACGACTACCGTAGAAGAGGCCAGAATGTATCTGCCGAGAACAGCAGATGTACTCATCAGGAAAATACCGATGTTAAACTCAATAAACCGCCACTTGTCTCCCATCAATTAATGAGCTGATGGTTTTCCCGCTCCTCTGGGTACACGAATATCTTCCACCAATTCCTGAACTTCCAATGGTGGCGGAGCTGTCAATCGACTTACGACAATGGCAACAATCAAATTGGTCAGCATTCCTATCGTCCCGATTCCCTCGGGGCTGATGTTCCATAAATATTGTTCAGGGTGCCCTACTCCACCACCGAATTTGAAATAAATGATATAGCTCGCTGTAAAGATCAAACCGATCACCATTCCTGAAACAGCACCCGGCATATTCATTCTTTTATCAAAAATTCCCAGGATTAGTGCGGGGAAAAATGAGGCGGCAGCCAATCCAAAGGCGAAGGCCACAATCGCTGCTACATAATCAGGCGGATTGTAGCCTGCATATCCGGCAATAATAACCGCGACGGCGATTGAAATTCGAGCCGTCAAAAGCTCTCTCCTCTCGGTTATATCCGTCCGCAACCATTTTTTTAACAAATCATGGGAGATAGAAGTAGAAATAACGAGTAACAGACCAGCGGCTGTCGACAAGGCTGCGGCAAGTCCGCCGGCAACCACCAGGGCAATCACCCATGCCGGCAAATTGGCAATTTCAGGATTAGCCAAAACCATTATGTCCCGATCTATGGTTAGTTCACTACCCTTCCATCCATTGGGTTCGGCAACTTCTTGAATAAAGGAAGGATTCTGATCATTGTAGTATTGAATATGTCCGTCACCGTTCTTGTCTTCGAAGGCAAGCAGACCTGTCGTCTCCCAACTTTTAAACCAGGAGGGAATGTTGGCATATTCAACCTGGTCAACCGTATTGATCAAATTGGTACGGGCAAATACCGCCACTGCCGGAGCAGTCGTATAAAGTATGGCAATAAACAGGAGGGCCCATCCGGCTGAAATACGGGCATCCCGAACCTTGGGTACCGTAAAAAATCTTACGATAACATGAGGCAAACCCGCTGTGCCCAGCATTAATGCTGCAGTGACACAGAACAGATCGATGCGCGGTTTGTCAGGAGAAGTATATTCATGAAAACCCAGATCAATTGATAATTGATTGAGCTTGGCGAGAAGGGCTGTCCCATCAGGCAGATCAGCTCCCATGCCAATCTGAGGGATCGGATGGTCCACCATCTGGATCGAAATGAAAACTGCCGGAACAGTAAACGCAAATATCAGCACACAATACTGTGCTACCTGAGTATAGGTTATACCCTTCATACCACCGAGAACAGCATAAAAAAAGACGATGGCTACTCCAACGATTACACCTACTTCAAAAGGCATATTGAGAAATCTGCTGAATGCGACTCCCACTCCTTTCATTTGTCCGACTACATATGTGAACGATACGAACAAGGCACAGACCACGGCGACAATCCTGGCGGTATGAGAATAATATCTCTCACCAATGAAGTCAGGGACTGTAAATTTTCCAAATTTTCTTAGATAAGGAGCAAGCAGGAGTGCCAGCAAAACGTAACCGCCTGTCCATCCCATGAGATATTGGGAGCCGTCAAATCCCATGAATGAAATCAACCCTGCCATCGACAGAAAGGATGCGGCTGACATCCAGTCGGCCGCAGTTGCCATGCCATTGAGTACGGGATGGACACCACCACCTGCTACATAGAACTCTTTGGTAGACCCAGCACGTGACCAAATAGCAACACCTATATAAAGTAAGAAGGTAATGCCTACGATTGTATACGTCCAGGTTTGAATCATTTGCCCTGATTATTCGTCGAGATCAAATCTTTTATCAAGTCTGTTCATCAAGATGACATAGACAAAAATCAATACCACAAAAACATATATGGAACCTTGTTGGGCAAACCAAAAGCCAAGAGGAAAACCGGCAATCTGAAATTCATTGAAAAAATCGGCCCATAGAATTCCGCAGCCGTAGGAAATAAAAAACCAAATTGCAAGCAGAAAGATCAAATACCGTAGATTGATCTGCCAATACTGTTTTTTTGAGTGATCCATGAACTTTTACCAATTCGTACCGTAAAGTAAGCATTGTAAACAGTCATCAATGAATTTTTTTGATCCTTTTATAAAGTCATTTAACTTTAAGGAACAACCTTATTTCTTATGAAAACACCGATCAACATACTCTGGCTATTCCTAGTTTCAAGTACCCTATTCTCGCAATCTGAAGCCGATTTAAAGGCGCAATTAGAAGGTAAGCGGGTAGAGATTTTAATCGAAATGCCGGCCTCATCAGAAGGCATTGACATCTATGCCGATAAACCCGTGAAACTCAAATACGATGAATACTCGAGAAGGATAAAGAAATATGGAACTTCCCTTTTCCCCGGTGATCTTGTCATGATCACAAAGATTAAAAAGAGGGGAAAACACATAGAATTCCAACTTGCCGGAGGAGGTTATGGTACCATGGGTGATGAATCAGGACATGTTTCTGCAGAATATATTCCCAAGTCCTCCAGACAGAAAGAAATTGAACAAATATTGAGAGAGGACAAGGATAAAAAATTGCCAAATCGAAGTAAACTGGAAAATGAACTGAATGATCTCAAGAGGGAACTGAAGATTGCAAAAAATGAGAGTCGTAGACAAGCTGCGCTGAAATCTGAAATGAAAAAATCAAGGATTCAGGAACAAAGGCTCCAGGGTGGCTCACGATTTAATATCAGGTACGATTACAAAATCGGAAGAAATGAGTTGACCTTTGCAAGCATTCGACAAGCCCTCCGGGATTATGTCAGTTTTAGTCCGGTAACAGGCACCAGCAGTACCGTGTCGGGCACAACCGGGAGTACACTCACCAAAGGAATGACCATGGAACAAGCGATGACCATTTTGGGAATACCTAAAGATCTTAATACAGAATCAGCATGTGGCTTTGAGAAGACAGTTTGTATTTTTGTAAAAGATGGCCAGAAGATCGAAGCCATCTTTATAGAAAAGGTCCTTGTAAAATACCTGGTATCATCTCTATGAGATCACAAGACTTCAACATTATTTAGAAGTCTTCTACATTCAGACGCTGAGATGTAATTGCCAAATCCTGAGGTTCGTTGGACGAAATGATAAAGATCCTTTCTTGCGCCTGATACTCAATTTGTCTGTAGAGCCATTCGGTTGATTCTTTGTCCAGGAAAGATCCCGGCTCATCGAGCAAGACGAGTTCACTGTCAGAGAAGATGCAAAGTGCCAGACCTAGTTTTTGAGTTTGTCCCGAAGAGAGTGAATGGATAGCCTGTCCGGCCAACGATGCCAGCCCTGCGCTTTGCAGAAACTCACTTCTGTTTTGTGTATTCCGCATGCCCTTGAACGTATAATAGTAGTCAACGATCTCATCCACCTTCATTTGTTGCAGAAGCGTACAATATGGACCCCAAATAGAACATGAACGATAAATTTCGTCTCGTTCTATGGTTTCATTGGAATTCGAGAAGTACCTGACCGTTCCGAGCGAAGGAGATAAATACCCGGCAATTATTTTGATCAGTGTCGACTTCCCTGATCCATTCGATCCTTCAATGCCATAGATCGAATTGGATGAAAAGCTAAAATTGATATTTCTTAGAATCCATTCGTCCGAATATCGCTTAGAAATATTTTTCAATTCAATTTTCATCAATACTCGTTTGTTTGAATCCGCGGATAATCCCTTTTTCACTTCCAACCACAAAAGAAATGATTTCCTCCTTTATAGGATGGGGATCAATTACCTCTCTCAATTGATCCAATCCCTGTGAAAGATTGTGATTTTTAACAAATAGTATCCTGTAGATTTCCTGAATCAAATGGATGTCTTTGTCTGAAAAGCCTCTTCTCCGCAGACCTATGGTATTTACGCCAACATAAGAAAGTGGCTCACGCGCAACCCGGATATACGGAGGAACATCCTTCCTTACCAGGGTGCCCCCACCGATGAACGTGTGATCTCCAATGTGCAGGAATTGCTGGACGGCCGTCATACCCCCAATAATTGCCCGTTCACCTATGGTCACGTGACCAGCTAATTGTACGTTGTTGGACAAAACGGCACCCTCTTTTATCAGACAATCATGGGCAACATGACAGTAAGCCATGATCAGTGCGCCACGTTTGACCAGTGTTTCCCCTTTTGCCCTGGTTCCGCGATTGATGGTGCAGTATTCTCTGATCGTAACGTGATCATCAATCAGTAATAGGGTGGGTTCGCCCTTATACTTTTGATCCTGAGGGTCTCCCCCAATAATAGCTCCTTCGTGAATGTTACAATGCTTGCCAATACGTGTACCGTTTTTAATCACTGCGTGTGAAGCAATTGTTGTCCCTTTACCGATCTGAACATCCTGCTCAATGATCACAAATGGTTCAATAATAACATCCTGATCTATCCGGGCGCCAGGATGGACTATTGAATGTTCGGCAAAGTTCATTTAAGCGTTGTACGATCGACTATTTGTGCGGTGAGTTCGCCTTCGGAAACGACATAATCCCCTACGTATGCTGTTCCCTGCATGTGAACAATCCCACGTCTGATCGGTGAAAGTAATTCCATCTTTAAGATGAGCGTATCGCCAGGAACTACTTTCCTTTTGAATTTCACATTATTCATTTTTAAGAAGTAGGTATCCCAGTCTGATGGATTATCGACGGTATTCAGTGCAAGGATACCTCCCGTTTGGGCAAGAGCCTCCATTTGGAGAACACCGGGAAAGACCGGGTTCCCCGGGAAGTGTCCCTGAAACATATATTCATTAAAAGAAACATTCTTTACCCCGACGACCTTAGTATCAGACAGTTCGATGATTTTGTCAACCAGGAGAAAAGGATACCGGTGCGGTAAAAAACCTTGAATTTCTACGGTGTTATATATGGCCTTTGCAGATGGGTCATAATTTGGTCTCCCCTGCTGTCGAAGAGCCTTCTGAACAAGTGGTTTCAGATGCCGCATAAAGGCGGTATTCCCCGTATGACCTGGTTTTTTGGCGATGATCCTGGCATTGATCCTTACTCCCAACAGCGATAGGTCACCAATTAGATCCACGAGTTTATGCCGGGCCAACTCATCCTTGTATTTTAATTCATGCCCCCGGTCAAAGGATTCCAGGATTTCCTCTTTATTCGTCTTGCCTAAGAGATCAACAGCTTTTTCGAGCTCCTGTCTTCCCGTTTCTCCGGAGGAAATTAAAACGGCATTGTCAAGACTTCCTCCCTTAATCAGTCCTTTTTGGCAAAGCGATTCAAGTTCGGACGTCAGTACAAACGTTCTTGCGTCAGCAAAATTTGAGAAATCATCATTCGCCCCAAAACTCGTTACCTGCCTTCCCAAGTCATGATCCTTGTACTCCATAATCACGTCCAGCTCCAAGTGGGGAGAGGGCATCAGAATATATGATGAACCACTTTCAGGGTCCGTAAATTCAATGTTGCGATCAGGTGTCCAGATTTTGTGATTGGTTTCTTCCTGTTCTATGCGATGATCATGCAACCACTCAAAGAAAGACTGGGCACTTCCATCGAGAATTGGAATTTCCGGACCTTCCACTTCAATCTTCATATTGGTAATCCCCGCCCCATAAGCAGCACTAAGCATATGCTCGACAGTGGTGATATCGATTTTCCCATTCGAGAGATTGGTGCTCCGCTCGGTGGAAGAGACGTACTTGATGTCGGCAGGTAAGATCGCATCTGATCCGTCGACGATAAATTTTATTCCAAAGCCAGGATCCGCAGGATGGACAGTCACTCTTGATGTTGTACCGGAATGCAAGCCCGTTCCTTCCCAACTATGCGTACCTTCTATAGTAACTTGCTTTTGACTTTCTGAGGACATAGAGCGATTAGTTATTGGCCTGCAAATATAGAAGAACCGTTTGTCTCATTTCTCTTCAAGTCTCTTTATTCGATCAAAGAGTTCCGGCAATCTCTTAAAAAGGACAAATGACCTCAAATAACCGAAGTATGAAAGAACCGGATAGCCGTACCATTTTTTCCCCGGCCGGTTAATGTCACTCGCAACGCCTGATTTCGCTTGAATTTTTGACCCCGGAGCAATGCTCACATGACCCGCAATTCCCACTTGACCGCCGACTATGCTATTTTTTCCAATTGTTGAGGAGCCCGAAACACCTGATTGTGCCGCAATCGCCACATTTTCTTCTATAACTACCCCATGTCCTACCTGGATCAGGTTGTCCAGTTTCACTCCTTTTTTAATTACTGTATCTCCCATGGCACCGCGGTCAATGCACGTATTACAGCCTATTTCAACGTCGTCTTCGATGATAACGGATCCCTGGTGGTGGATCCTTTGAAACCCTGATTCTGTCGGTGCAAAGCCAAATCCTTCACCTCCGATGATGGCATTGGAGTGAATCACACAACGATTGCCGATCACGATACCCCCATAAATTTTTACACCATCATGAATGATACAACCGGATCCAATGGATGCATTCCGGCCGATCGTCACCTGATTTCCAATCCGGGAGTTCTCCCCAATTGTCACGTGATCCTCAACCACAGAATAATGTCCGATACTCACATCGGCACCTAATCTTACCGAATCATGGATCGTACTGGTAAAACTGATCCCAACATGCTCATCCATTGATCCTTGAAATCCATGTGAAATTCTGGACAAGGCCTCGTAAACATCCTTCACCCTGATAAAGGTGATATGACCTGTCTGCCTGGGAACAAAATTCTGGGGAACCAGGATGGCCCTGGGTCTGTTCCCATATACATATTGCTCATACCTGGGATGTCCGAAAAAAGTCAATGAATTGGCCTGATCCGCTTCAATTGAGGCCAAATTGTTGATCAGAAGATCCGGATCACCAATGATTTCACCTTCAAGGTGATCGGATACCTGGCCAGCAGTGCGAAATTTGGGATCTATTGTCATTCTACTTTCAAATGTAGAACATTCAACAAAAATTGGTCATAAAGGACGACTTTTGTGGACGTTTCGAATAAATGCTCGTATGTTAAGAATAGGTACAAGAGGAAGTGAGCTTGCCTTATGGCAAGCCAATCATCTAAAGGATAAACTGAAAGCAGTCGACATCGATTGTGTGCTTGTGGTGATCAGAACTAAGGGAGACCAAATTCAACATCTGGGTTTTGATAAGATTGAGGGGAAGGGATTCTTTACCAAGGAAATCGAAGATGCATTGATTGACGACAATATAGATATAGCGGTCCATTCTCTGAAAGATCTCCCCACAGCCGGAGATGAGCGATTGACAATTGCGGGCTTAAGCGAAAGAGGCAATCCGGCAGACTGGTTGATCATTCATCCGAGTCGCGTTGATCGAACCAACCGCCTTAAGTTGTCAAATGGTGCTAAAATCGGTACTTCATCAATCCGCAGAAAGGTACAAATGGGCCAGTTTTCGAAAAATATTGAGTTGAGGGACATCCGGGGAAATGTACCGACCCGTATTGAAAAATTACTGAACCTTGAAGTAGATGCGCTCATTCTTGCCGCTGCCGGAATTGAAAGACTGGGTCTCGATCTTGGATCTCTGGAAGTTGTCAAATTTCACCCTGCTGAATTCGTTCCTGCCCCGGGACAGGGAGTGAACGCTTATCAGTGCCGCAAGAAGGACCTTCATGTCCGGCGAATCATTAATAAAATTCACGACCGGTCGGTTGCCCGTTGCACCAATATTGAAAGAACTATCCTCCGCCTTCTCGATGGCGGTTGTCAACTACCATTGGGAGTCTATTGCACTCAAGATGTTCAGGGTCATTATCATGCCAATGCTATCCTGGGATCCCCGGATGATGACACTTTCAAAAAGTGCAATTATTCCTCAAGTACTTCAGCCGGGATGGCTGAATACATTGTTTCTCAATTATCATAGAGCTAAATTTGTCCGCTTAAAATCATCATATGTATTTAATCTTTGATTCTTCTGCCAATGGACGACCTAAGAGTTATAAGGCTCCGTTGGATGATTCGTTCAATTGGCCGCGGCTGCTTCATTTGAGCTGGATCATTTTAGATGAAGAATTGAAACCGATCGAGGACTACGACTGTATCATAAAGCCGGAAGGATTTACTCCCTCCGAGGATGCCTTAAACTCCCACAAAATTGAAAAAGAGCAGATTTCCAACAGTGAAAATGAATTGAAGGATGTACTCATGCAATTCAAGACCTCGGTAGATGCGGCAGAATATGTATTTGCGCATAATCTTCAATACAATGAAGGGGTCGTCGGCAGTGAATATTACAGGAAATCCATTGCCAGTCCTCTAATTTCCGCGGATAAATACTGCTTGATGCACGAGGCTACCTACTATTGTAAACTAAAAGGAAAGAGAGGCTACAAGTGGCCTACCCTGCAGGAAATGCACAGTATCATTTTCAAGCAGGGATATACGCCAGCCAATAACGCTCGCGCTGATGTCATTGCCGCCTCCCGTTGCTTTATTTATTTGAAAAAGGCGCGCGCTTTGGAGGACATCTTTTTCGAAGATTAATTGTGACTTCTTGGGATGAAAACAATATTCATATCAAGATCACTAGATCAGGAAAGTTCGATTTTGCAGTTATGCAATACACATTCGTTAGAAGCTACACATTTTTCCCTTCTTGAATTCTCAAAGCTGGATTTTGAACTTCCGGAATCTGATTATTTATTCTTTTATAGTAAAAGCGGAGTCCGTTATTTCTTTGAATATTACAATCAGCTAAAGGCCGATAGAAAGTATAAGGTCATATGTTTTGGACCGGAGACAGCAAAATACTGCAAGCAATTCATGGAGGTGTCGTTTCATGGTGATGGCACCCCGGGGAAGGCATTGAAAATCATCAAGGACAATTTGGGAGATCATTCCATTGCCTTTGTTTGTGGAAGACGATCCCTGAGGAGTGTACACAAATTTATGGAGGAACCGCGCATTCAGGAATGTGTAGTTTATGACAGCAATCCAAAAAGAGATATCGTCCTGGGAAAATTCGATTTGGCAATTTTAACAAGTCCGCTAAATGCCATCTCCTTTATCAATAATGGAGGGAGAGCATTGCATTATATTTCAATCGGATCCACGACAGCAAAACAATTCGAACAACTCAACATTTCATCCTTACAATCGAAAGTTCCTTCAGAATCCGGATTAGCTGATTCGCTAAGATTGCTTCTTGAGAATTAAATATCTTGCACCCCTTGAAATGCTCCAAACACTATACATAAAAAACTACGCAATTATTGATGAAATCACCCTTTCATTTATGGAAGGTTATAATGCCATTACTGGTGAGACCGGGGCAGGTAAATCAATATTATTGGGTGCTCTCAATCTATTGAGGGGTACCCGTGCTGATACGAAAGTATTGTATGATGATTCGACCAAGTGTATTGTAGAAGCCTGTTTTCTGATTTCAAAACGGTTGATTTCCGAATGTTCCAAACATTTTGACCTCGATTTTGACAGCCAGGAGTTGATCATCAGGAGAGAAGTTTCCAGCGCAGGAAAATCACGGGCATTCATCAATGATACCCCCGTGCGCATCCAGGACCTTAAAAAACTGGCTACTTTCATTCTCGATATCCACAATCAATTTGACACCCTGTCTGTAACGACTCCGGAATATCAACTACAAATTATAGATACGAAGGCCAATAACAGGAATGTGTTAAATGCCTATAAAGAGTCCTATTCCAATTATACCTTTTTGAAAAGTGAAATCAAGAAGTTGGAATCCGCCTTAAAGAAGAGTGCGGAGGATCAGGACTATGTGCGATTTCAATTGGAAGAATTGGAAAAAATCCTCCTGGACGATCTTATTAAGAGCGATTTGACAAATGAGCACGCAACATTAAGTAACAGTGAAAGCATAATCAGGATCCTGGGTCAAATGAATCATGACTTCCAGGAAGGTGAACATTCTGTATCCCAGCAAATAATCAAGGTACTACGGGAATTCAATTCCATGGGAAACTTAAACAATCAACTGACAGAAATTCAAACGATACTTGAACATATCGGCGAGCAGTTGCAGGAGATAGACCTGATTTCTAATCGCGTTGTTGACAATATGGACACCAGCGAAGACAGACTTCAGGAAATTACAGATGTGCTGGATCATATCAATAAATTAGAATTAAAGCATGGCGTCAATTCAATTGAAGAACTGATTCAAAAGCGAGAAGAATACCTGTTGAGGCAAAGAGGGAGTGATGACATACAGGGGGAATTGGAGCAATACCGGAAGGATTTGGAAAATGAATTGACGAGATTGAAAAAAAGAGCTGATCATCTCACCTCCTCCAGGATTGAACAATTTATGCCGTTGCAAACCAGTATTGAGGGTTCGCTTAAACAATTGGCCATCCCGAATGCCAAGATTGAGATCCATCGGGAGGAACTGCCACACTACGAAGAAAGTGGAAAAGATCGAATCCTGTTTTCCTTCAGTGCTAATAAGGGGATTGATCCTCAACCAATACACGAGGTAGCATCAGGTGGAGAATTGTCAAGACTTGCCCTGAGTATCAGATCGACAATTGCGGATCAATACGATGTGCCCACCTTGATTTTTGATGAAATAGATACCGGGATTTCCGGGTCTGTCGCATTGCGCGTGGGTCATATCTTCCAGGAAATTGCCGAAAAAAGACAAGTGATTTGCATTACTCATTCCCCACAGGTAGCGTCATTAGCAGAGAAACACTTCCTGGTTGAGAAACGAGATACAAATATCAGAACGGTTACAAATGTCAAAGAATTGAATGTCGAGGATCGCGTTCTTGAGATTGCTCAGATGCTCAGTACAGATCCTCCGACAGCATCAGCTATTGAAAACGCAAAGGAGCTGCTGGCAGGATAGCGAAACTACCGGCATTTAAGAATTGACAAATTCGTGTATCGTACTGTATAATTCGTCAACCCCATCTTTCAAAGGTATGACAGTAGGTATATGGAGTTCCTCTTCCAATTTCCGTGCCTTCGCTTCTATCTGATCAGGTTTCGTTGTCTGGTTGAATACCGTGAGGGCGATTACTTCACTTCCATACTGCCTGATCAATTCGATTTCTTCCCGTACGGAGGGCAGGTAAGCCTTCAGGTCATCATATCCCTCGAAGAATTCCCGTTCCGGAGCGATTTGTAAGATCACACCTTTGGCATTACCGGATAACAAAAACTCACTTCCTCCCGGTCCCGACGGATTCCTCAATGAAGATTGTCCTTCCAGCAGTATCAGATCCGGATTTTCGGTCTGATCACATGTGACGACCGACCTCTCTATCTCCCCGGAGATGAAATCATTTAGAGTCGCGTCAAATATAAAACCATGTTTATACCCTTGCATCCAACCGGTCTGACCCGTATAGATCATTTCGGTTTTCAGCCCTTTGCGATTGCACATTTCATAGATCATTCCCGAAGTAGTGCGTTTCCCTAATGCACAATCGATGCCCAAAACTGCTATTACCGATGCGCGTACATCATAAATCGAACCGTGCCAGAAGTGAAGATCCCGTATGGGTTTCGGTTTTCGAATATCAATGAGTTGGACCCCATGTTCTTGAGCCAAATCCTTTATTTCCCGGTGATCGGACAAATAGTCATGCAAACCATTGACTACATCCAAACCGTGTTGAATGGCCGTTTTGATATCGGGCACAAAATCATCAGGTAGCAATCCACCATGAGTGGCAACGCCTATCACGAGGCAATCCGCCTCATTGCCATTTTTCTCTAAATATGAATGGACCGAATCATAGATTTCAATGCCGAGGTGTTTTCCATCCATAATTTCACCTGCATCGTTGCCAGTAAATTTTCGATCGATAACAGCTTTTACATCGTATCGCCCGGAATATCTGAGCAGACCATGACATGTCTTGGCATTGATCGTATCCAATTTTTCATGGGTGAGAATGATGGCTGCTTGTTTTGACATGGGATCAATTACTTTAATTTATTCTCTGAGATCACAATTATAATAACTCTACTCCTAATCCTGGTTGATCCAATAATGGATAGAGCACTCCTTCATTTAATTCAAATCCCCCTTTGACGATATCGCTTGCGAGATCCAGGCTTCCATCAAGGTCCAGGTATTGAGTAGAAGAACATGCCAATGCCGTATTGAGGGCAGCAGATATGCTGATAATACTCTCATCCATACAGCCCCACATCAAACCTATGCTTTCAGTCTTTGCAATATTGGCGATGAGCATTGCTTCGGATGGGCCTCCGCATTTCATCAGTTTGATATTAAAGATGCCAAAGGGTCGTCCCATCTTTACAAGGGAAAGAGCATCTTTTGTCTTGTGAAGATTTTCATCCGCTGCGCATAATTCGCGAATTTCCCCGGGGAGCTTCATCATTTCACCAACTTGATCCGGGGTCATCGGTTGTTCAAAGAATTCAAGAGAACAATGACGTGTCTTATCTATGAAGTCCAGAAACTCATCAACACTATAACCCTGATTCGCATCTACCCTGATCATCATTTCATTTCCAACAGCCTCACGCAACTTAATGCATCTCTCGATGTCCAATTCTTTTGACTCACCGATCTTAAGTTTAATGATCTTGAAATCTCGCTGTTTATATTCGAGACCTTCTTCAACAGTTTCCCGGACATCTTTCAATCCGATCGTGATTGATGTAGGCAAACGCCGCACCTTACTTCCTAGATATTTTCCCAGGGATATCCCGAGGTTCTTACAAAAAAGATCATGCAAGGCCATATCCAAAGCAGCAAGGAGTGCAGGTTGATTCGCGTACCTGGCAGTAAGTGTGTCAATGATTCCTGCAATACACCGCACGTCCTTTCCTACCAGGATTTCTCTTAATTCAGGTATCCTGTCCTGGCAATTCTCGTCCATGATTTCCCCGGTCACATATTCCGACGGACTACCGGCTCCAAGTCCATATAGCCCGTTATTACTATCGATTTTCACAAAGATATTGGACACGCTATCATGCATCACATATGTTACTGCATACGGTCGCGTCAACTTCATGTCCTCTTTCCAATAATTGATTGATGTAATCTTCACCTGGCAAGATTATTTTTTGAATTTTTTTTGTTCGAACTGACCGATATTATCGGCGGTACTGCTGATCTGAATGTCTGTATCATGCTCAAGGATCAAGCCCTCGCGGAAGGTACCGAGATATCCTTCATTATAAAGTCTCTTTATCGCAATAATAGCTTCGTGACTATTCCCGGCAATCTCAAGTGCTATTTCATATACTCTTTCTTCCAACTCATCTTTGGAGAACGACTTGTTGACCAGTTGGATGCGTTCGGCTTCATCCCCTCGAACGCGATGCGCCCTGAAAGAAAGCTCCTTGGCCTTCGCCAAGCCAACCCTTCTTGCTAACCTCTGAGTCATTCCCCATCGGGGCATGATACCCCACTTCGCATGGGTATCTCCAAATTGGGTGGAATCACTACAGTAGGCGAGGTCGAAAAACAGCATTAATTCAAGTGCTCCGGTAAAACAAAATCCATGTACCTGTGCGATAGTCACCTTGGAACATGAATGGATCATCTCTCCTACTTCCAGCCCCAGTTCCATAAACCTTGCTCCCTTCCTGAAATCCTTTTCACTTGTCGTTTTCAGATCCACACCTGCTGAAAAAGCCCTGCCCGCCCCATTGACTATGATCACCTTTATTTCGTCATTATCAGCCAGATCGAGCAACGCTTTGTGCAACTCTTCTATCATTACCTCATTCAAAGCATTCAAGCTATTTGGGCGATTCAGCGTAATTCTTCCTATCGGTCCTTCGGTATGGACAATGATACTTGTTGTCTCAGGCATGATGTAATCCATATTTTTCAAGTAAAGACTGTTGATCAGTAATCGACTGAACAAATTCTCTTCGAAGTCTGGCTACCAGATTTTTCACTGAAAGAGTTTCTTCAATAGAGGTGACTCCCTGTCCTGCAGACCATATGGTCTTCCAGGCCTTTGCTTCTGCCTTTTGAGCATCCAGTTCTTCGCCAAAGTCGATTTTCTTCTTCAGTCCCCACATCTCTTTGGTGATACCTACAGCTTCCAGACTCTGTCTTATAAAATTCGCATGCACACCGGAGACAGCCGCTGTGTAGACAATATCTGAAGTTTCAGCATTAATGATCATTTGCCTGTAATCATCATCGGCATTGCTTTCTATCGTATTGATAAATCGTGTACCCATATAGGCCAGGTCAGCTCCCATTTGCATGGAAGAGGCAATGTCTTGTCCGGTACTCAGGCATCCGCTGAGCAAAATGATTCCATCAAAAAACTTCCTGATTTCGTGAATAAATGGCATCGGATTCAGCAGGCCGGCATGACCTCCTGCTCCGGCTGTCACTAAAATTAATCCATCGACCCCGGCTTCCACCGCTTTTTGTGCATGTCTTTTATTGATGACATCATGGAAGACAAGACCTCCATAGTCATGCACGGCATCAACGAGATCCGAGACGGCTCCAAGAGAAGTTATGATGATCGGGACCTTGTGACGAATGCATACTTCCAGATCGGCCTTGAGCCTCGGATTGGTATGATGTACGATGAGGTTTACGCCGTAAGGGGCAGCCTTACTGCCCGTTTCCTGTTCGCAGGCATCGAGATCTGTCCGAATGTCGTCCAACCATTGATCAAAACCTTCAGTTGTCCTGTTATTTAAAGCCGGAAATGTCCCGACAATTCCTTCTTTGCAACAAGAAGTTACGAGACGTGGTCCGGATATCAGAAACATCGGAGCTGCAACGAGGGGTAAATGAAGACGATCTTCGAATAGATGTGGAAATTTTGCGAGACTCATACCTTTCTTTCTATCAATGTAAAACATCAATACACTTCGCTCTTATTTCTTATTTTGGATTTTCAATCACGAAATCATGCGAAGTACCAACCTACTATCAGCGGCAATATTAACTTTTCTTTTTTTAATCAGCTGTCAAACGCAGGAATATGACTTGATCATTCGCAATGCAATGATCATTGATGGAACTGGCAGTGATCGATATGCCGGTGAAGTTGCAGTACAGGGCGATAAAATCGCAGCCGTAGGCGCAAAAATTAGCGGACATGCGGATCGCGAACTCGACGCCAAAGGGATGGTGGTAAGTCCGGGCTTCATCAACATGCTCAGTTGGGCGACCACCAGTTTGATCGAGGACGGAAGAGGCATGAGCGATATCATGCAAGGAGTGACACTGGAAGTTATGGGAGAAGGATGGTCGATGGGTCCGTTGAACGGGGAAATGAAAGAACAAGAGTTGAAGTCACAGGGAGTAATCAAATATGACATTGAATGGACAACCCTTGGCGAATATTTGCAATATCTCGAAGACAAGGGCGTGAGTCCGAATATTGCCTCCTTTGTCGGGGCGACAACATTGCGCATTCATGAATTGGGATATGCAAACAGACCACCTACCGAAGATGAATTAAACAATATGAAGTCCCTTGCCCGTCAAGCTATGGAGGAAGGTGCAATGGGAATCGGGTCTTCATTGATCTATGCACCTGCTTTCTATGCTAAGACCGATGAAATCGTTGAATTATGCAAGGCAGTCAGTCCATATGGAGGTATGTATATCACTCACATGAGGAGTGAGGGAAATAAGCTTCTCGAAGCTGTCGATGAAACGCTTCATATAGCCCATGAAGCGAACATTCCTGCTGAGATCTATCATTTGAAAGCAGGCGGCCAATCCAATTGGCCAAAAATGGACAAGGTCATTGAAAAGATTGATAGTGCGCGATCCGCTGGATTGGAAATCACTACTGACATGTATAATTATATTGCCGGTGCGACAGGCCTGGATGCGTCGATGCCACCGTGGGTCCAGGAAGGTGGATACGAGCAATGGGCCAAAAATTTAAGTGATCCGGCAATCAGAAAAAGGGTGATCAATGAAATGAAGACGGATGCACAGGAATGGGAAAATTTATACTACTCCGCCGGTGGGGCAGAAAATCTGCTGTTGGTGGGATTCAAAAATCCGGATCTTCGCAAGTATACGGGGCAATCATTGGCCCAGGTTGCATCAACCTTGAATAAATCACCAGAGGAAACGGCGATAGATCTTGTTATAGAAGACGGAAGTCGGGTGGGAACGGTCTATTTCCTTATGTCCGAAGACAATGTCAAAGAGCAAATCAAGTTGCCCTATATGAGCTTTGGGTCTGATGCCGGTGCCCCGGCCGATGAAGGGGTATTTCTGGAATCCAATCCTCATCCGAGGGCGTACGGGAATTTTTCCAGGCTTTTGGGAAAATATGTGCGGGAAGAACGAGTCATTAGTCTTGAGGAAGCCGTTCACAAATTGACGGCCTTATCAGCTGAAAAGCTGAAAATCAAGGATAGAGGGCTCCTGGCCAGGGATATGGCTGCAGATATAGTCATTTTTGATCCTGAGGCCATTCGCGACAGGGCCACCTTTTCTGATCCCCATCAGTATGCCGAGGGAATGATCCATGTATTCGTCAATGGAAAGCAGGTACTGAATGATGGTGAACATACCGGTGCAACTCCCGGAAGATTTATTAAGGGTCCTGGCTATAAAAAGCCGAAGGTTCAGTAGTATTGCCAAATGTCAGCAAAATCAGAATATCGCAAGACCCTTGGAACATTTGCCACGGGTGTGACGATTATTACCACCCGACACGATCATCAAAATTTTGGTTTCACTGCAAATTCCTTTACATCAGTATCATTGGATCCACCGTTGGTTCTCTTTTGCCTGCAAAAGGACTCAACATTCCTTGTCGCAGTGAAAAAATCGGGCGCCTTTGGTATAAATATACTTTCACGAAAACAGGAAGAACTGTCCAATAAATTTGCCAATCCTGCCCTCATGAATGAACAGCGTTTTGAGGGAATCACATATACCTTGAGTGAACTGAACTGTCCGATTATCAAAGGAAGTATCGGCTATCTCGATTGTGAAAAGGTCAAGCACACCAAAACCGGAGATCATCACATCATATTGGGGCATGTCAGACATTTTTCCAGACATGGAAAGACTGGCCCATTGGTTTATTATGGAGGTGGATACAGAAATCTCATCAGAGAATAACCTACAGAAAAGCAGACATCTGTCCAGGTTTTCAAGTCGAAGAATGCTCTCCGGGAAAAAATGCAAAGAGTATTGTACACTATGACAAGAAAGTATACCTTTGCGCTCCATTTTTACAATGTTTTTAAGATGCCAAAAGTAAAAACACACTCAAGCGCAAAGAAGCGGTTTAAGGTGACAGGGTCTGGTAAAATCAAGAGATTTCAGGCGAGGACTTCTCACATGATGAGAAATAAGAGTAAAAAGGCCAAGCTCAGATTGCGTGATTCTGCCCTTGTATCGGATGCGGATAAGAAAAGAGTGCAAATTCTTTTGGGTTTAAAGTAAGAGGGAATATATGCCACGTTCAGTAAATTCCGTAGCTTCCAGAAGGAGAAGGAAGAAAATATTGAAAGCTGCCAAGGGCTACTTTGGCGCCAGGAGCAATGTCTACACGGTTGCAAAAAATGCTGTTGAAAAGGGACTTCAATATGCGTACCGCGACCGTAAGAACAAGAAAGGTACATTCAGAAAGCTTTGGATTGCCCGTATTAATGCCGGAGCGCGTGCGAATGGCACAACCTATGCCAAATTGATTCACGGTTTAAATGAAAAGGACATTCAACTCAATCGAAAGGTGCTGGCCGATCTTGCAATGAATCATCCGAATACCTTTAGCGATGTCGTGAAAGCGGCTTCGTAACCAGATTTCACTCACTATAAATGTTATCTTATCTTTAGAATGTGAAGAACATTCTCATTTTAATATTTGCATGCACCTTCCTATTGCCGAATTTGACGTTCAGCCAGATCGAATCTGAGCATGTCGATGAGGTCTTGCCCAGTATATTAGAGTTAACCCAAGACAAGCTCTTGTCCAATCTTGGATTTTCAAAACTCAACTTCAGTGTCAGTTTGAATCAATCAGAAAAGACGTCAATAGCCAGCATGGCATTCTTCTGCAGAATGGAGCGTAAAATGTCAAATTCAGCTAGAATACCAATCAGATTACGACTGGGAGATATAGATTACACGAATTTCATGGAAGGGAGGAATACTTTTAACGATTCTCCCTTCAGGCAATAATCTGTCTAGTAGCGTCTGTCCCGGTAGCCACCGTCCCTTCGGTCACGGTAACCACCTCCGCGATTATCTCTGTAACCACCTGACCTTTCTCTTGGAGGATTGGCCTTTTTAACTACGATTTCCCGACCTTCTAAATCGGTTCCGTTCAAATTGGCGATGGCAGCTTCTGCCTCACTATCGTTTGGCATTTCGACAAATCCATAACCTTTAGATCTGCCCGTTTCCCGATCCATAATAATTTTAACTGAATCAAGAGCACCATAAGGTTCAAACAAGCTTCTCAATTCATCAGCAGTTGTCCCGTATGACAACCTTGCAACAAAAATGTTCATAATAAAACTTAATAATAATTAAATAAGGACTGAATAAAAGAAGTAAAACACTAAAGCGGAACATTCTTAGACAGACCAGTGGCAAAGCTACATTAAATTAATCTCTCATGTTTGATAAGTCATTAAATATTAATTGGAAATTTAATGTTCAATGAATGCTGATTCGTGTCGCTCACCTAATGATGGAATCAAGGACGAATAGATGAAGACTGCTGGTGTGAAGTAAAAGAAATGAACAGATGCGTCACCCGGCTTTAAGGCATCGCCCAGCTTTAAGCTGTCACCTGCCTTTAAGTTATCGCCCGCCTTTAAGGAAGGGTACTCTTCTCTCAACCAACAATCAAATCTTCTCCATTTAACGGATTGATTTAGAATTAGTTAGCCAATTTCACATTCCTGAAAAAAGCGTATATCGAAAAATATCCAGTAAACCGCCGGCCTCTCTTTTTCTGAATCCGCATACAGACAGAATTGCCTATCTTACCCTTGTCATGAAACAATGGTTCATCAACGTACTTGGTCTCCTTCTCTGTCTTCCTATCTGGGCTCAAGATGTACAATTCATCAATCCTTCAGATAATAATGCTGATCTGATCGGAACGATCCTCGACATCATACAAGATGCGGATGGCTTTATATGGATTGCTACTACCGATGGACTGATTCGATATGACGGACGCAGGACAACAATATTTCGCAATCTGCCACATGATTCCACCAGTTTGAGTCATAATTATGCCAGAGACCTTCTGCTTGCAAGTGATGGTCGCGTCTGGATCGGGACCAAATCCGGAGTGAGTGTATATAACCCCGACACTGAATGCTTTAAACAATTCATTATTGAAGATTCAAATGATTTTGCGGCGGATAACCAGGTTCTTACTATGGAAGAAGATTGGAATGGAAGGATCTGGTATAGCACGTACAATGGAGTTTATCAATTTAATCCAGGTAACTTCGAAGGAAGAGCATTTTATTCCAGGGAAGCTGAAAACGATAATTCTATTCCCAACGAGAGCGTCTGGAGTATTTATGCCGACTCGCAAGAAAGAATTTGGTTTGGTTCTTCTACAGGTATTACTGTATTTGAACCCTCTTCATCAGAGCCATTCAAGAGGCTAAACCTTGACGAAATAAGTGGCGGCCCTACAAATGCCGGCTTTTTCGGAGCATTTACAGAAGAACAAAGTGGAAGCATTTTGATTGGTTCGGACAATGGACTGTTCAGGATGAGCACTGCGGGTAATTCCTATCAATTCACGAGACTTTCGGATGGCATCCTTCGAAACGAAGAGTTAAACCAGTCATTCATTAATGATATTTTGATCGATGCAAGCAACCGGATTTGGGTAGCAACAGAAGAAAGAGGAATCTTCGAAATCAATGTTGATGATACTGCTTCCAAATTTGAAATATTCAATTACCAACATGACCCTCTGAAGACCAACAGCTTGCGTTATAATAAAGTCTTCAACCTGATGCAGGATCGGGGAGGGATGATGTGGATCGCCACCCAGACCGGGCTCAACCAAATACTCCCGGGTGGAAAAAAATTTACAGTTGTTTCTTCTGATCCCGATAATCCAAATAGTCTGACCGGTTCGATCATCAAGGCAATTACTTCTGACCACTATGGAAATTTGTGGGTAGGTACAACGGTAGGATTGAACTTGCTCACCAGGGAACAATTAGCAAGTAATGAATTCGACTTTCAACACCTGGTACATGATGCCACCAATCCGCAAACACTATCTCACAATAACATTTTTGATCTGCTTGTGGATCGAAAAAATCATCTCTGGGTATGTACCCGAAGTGGTTTGAATGTCGCTGATCTGAATGAAGGAAGCAACGATCTTGTGTTCAGAAGAATCGGTGAATCAGAAGGATTGCAGGATGAGCACGTTTATGGAATCCAGCAATTTGGCGAAAATGATTATTGGATCAGCACCTTTGGTGGCTTTTCGAGTATGAATTACGATCCGGATGGTTTTTTGGCACCAAGTTTCATCCACTACCCTATGGCACAGGGAAATCAGGAGGGCATCGTAAATTCAATGAGCTTTATGACCGAAGAGGAAAGTCCATCAAGATTTTGGGTCGCCACATTCGCTGGTTTGTCGTCCCTTGACATCGATCAAGGCTCTGCCGCTTTCAACAATTTCTTGTTTGACCCAAAGGATACGGCAAGCATCAGCGATAATTCCATCATTGATGTGATCAGGGATGAAGATGGCCATATTTGGATTGGTACACGCAATGGTTTGAACCTGGTAAATTATGGGCCCCAGACCGGGATCATCTCATTTTCGTCCTTTGGTGAGCAGCATGGATTGTTGAACCCTGTCATACAATCAATCGAATCAGACGACAATGGATATTTATGGCTGGGGTCGAATAAGGGAATCACGAAATTCGACCGGAAAGCGGCTTTAGAAGGTCAAATCCCCAGTGTGACCAATTTTACCGCAGAAGATGGAGTTGCAGGTCCCGGACAAGTATTCAGGGCCTCACATAAAAGTGCAGATGGCACCATGTTCTTCGGAAGCAGTGGCGGGATCAACATTTTTCATCCTAATCAATTTGGAAATAATTCGTTTCAGCCCGAAGTCATTCTATCCGGTATCAAAATATTTAATAAATCCATAACACCATCGACACCTGACCAAACTGTATTGAAAAAGTCCGTTTCCCGCGCAGAATCTGTTACAATCAATCACAAACAGGACATGGTAAGTTTTGAATTTTCGATGGCCGACTATTCAAATCCCAAAAAGAACCTTTATCGATACAAATTGATCGGTTTTAATGAGGGCTGGATTGAAAATGGAACGGACAATACGGCAGTGTTTACGAATCTTGATCCTGGCAGATATACATTGCAAATTGAAGGAAGTAATAGCGATGGAATCTGGAGTGGCAAGATCAAGGAATTAGCGATCATCGTGACTCCACCCTGGTGGAAAACGATCTGGGCATACCTGCTGTACGCAATTGCCCTTGCAGGTGCCGTTACCCTATTTATTAGACGCCGCATTCAAAAGAAAATCAAAATCATCGAAGACCAGGCAAGACTTGAAAATGCCAGGAGGGAAGAACGTGAAAAAATCAGGCGAAAAAATGCCGTCGATTTTCACGATGATCTTGGGCACCGATTGACCAAAATCTCTTTATTGATCAACCTGGCTCAGTCAGGAGGGTCAGAACAGGGAACCTCCGTCTTGTCCAAAATCAGGGAACAAACGACGGCATTGTCGGATGGAATCAAGGATCTGATATGGAGTATGGATCCGAAAAAAGACAGTCTTAAAGAGACTTTTATGAGATTGCAGGAATTTGGAGATCAATTATATGAGTTTACCGATATCGCCTTTAAAACTTTCAACCATGCTTCATTTGAGGATTTTGATCTAAACCCTGAAGCAAGAAAGAATATTCTCCTGATATTCAAGGAAGCGATGAACAATAGTATCAAATATAGCGCTGCATCGACCGCCGTCCTTGAGCTCATGGACGATGATGAATACTATCAGATCCAATTCATGGATGATGGCATCGGATTCTCTATGAATGGAATTATTCCAGGATACGGTATCAAAAGTATGAAAGAACGCGCCTCGAAAATCGGTTATCAGTTGCAGATACGATCAACGGAAGGTAAAGGCACTGTGATTGACCTCATCCTTCCCAAATAAAAAACATAAATACCCCATATGAGCGATAGACCACTATTCACAATAATCTGTACCTTGATCATCCCGGTCAATATTTATTTATGAATCAGGAAATCATTCACGTAGCCATCGTCGAAGACAATGACGAACTCCGGCAAATGTTGGCTTACGTAATCAATGGGACACCTGGTTTTTATTGTAAACATACATACGTCGACTGTGAATCAGCCATCAAGGAATTGCCAAATACCTATGTTCACGTCGTATTAATGGATATCGAATTGCCCGGTATAAATGGTATCGAAGGTGTGAAGATCCTGAAGGAAAAAATGCCGCAGGTAGATTTTATAATGCTCACTATCAAACAAGATGATGAATCTCTGTTTGGATCGCTTTGTGCCGGCGCCACCGGCTACCTGACGAAGGATACCCCACCACTACAATTACTTCAAAGCGTCAAAGAAGTTTACCACGGAGGTGCCCCTATGAGCACTCGGATAGCGCGAAAAGTGATCGATTCGTTCAATATCGAAACCAAGAAATCACCCTTGTCAGAACGCGAATCCGAAATATTGAAGTTGCTCTGCGACGGAATGAATTATCGATCCATAGCGGATCAACTATTTCTGAGTGCCCATACGGTCAAAACGCACATTAAAAATATCTACAAAAAACTTCACGTCAATTCTCGTGCCGGTGCTGTCAGTAAGGCCATCAAGGATGGGTTGATCTAAGAGATGTCTTAACAAGCCGGATTTTACCCCAAATGGGCGATGTTGCAGGGAATAAATGAACCTTAATTTTGACATAATAAGTTGCCAGCCTACAGGACGGCATTCAAGACATGTATTTCAATCATTCAAAAGATATTTAGTCATGAAAAAATTCGTATTCCTATTTGCACTTTCTTTGGCTCTCTCATCCTGTGGTGGAGATGATGGAGTGGATTGCAATTCTTCTGAATTCAATAGCATCATCAACCAGGAAGTAGCTGCTGTGAATGCGGCAGGTCAGGCCTGGGCAACTGATCCTACAACGGAAAATTGTAATGCCTTTAAGCAGGCGGCTCAAGATTATATCTCGGCAGTTGAAGATTTCGGAAATTGCAACGACATATCACAAACAGATTATAATATGGCAATTCAGGCAGCGAGGGAAGCTGCGAATTCCATTCCATGTTAACAGTCCTCGTACTAACACAGAATACATTTCATTTACAGAGCCGGGAAGTACTTTTTCCCGGCTCTTTTCATTTCGCATAAACAAGAAAATCCCGTAGGCCTTCTTTGGCGAAAGACATACCTTTGCTGACTTAATTTTTGAAATCACTCATTATGAAAAGATTACTTGATGCTTTCGGCATTCAAGATCCTGTGGCTGCAGTCAGCACGGGCCAAGATCACTGGACAGGAGGAGGCGGGCAAGTTGTTATTCTTTCTCCGGTAGACGGAAATGAATTAGGTCACCTTCAATTGGCCTCGGAAGAAGACCTGGACAAGGTCATCCTCCAGGCTCAAAAAGCTGCTCTTGAGTGGCGGAAACTTCCCGCTCCCAAACGCGGAGAGATTGTGAGACAGTTTGGTGATCGTCTTCGTGCACACAAACAGGATCTGGGAACTTTGGTGAGTTATGAGATGGGTAAAAGTCTCCAGGAAGGACTTGGCGAAGTACAGGAAATGATCGATATCTGTGATTTTGCTCTAGGTCTTTCCCGGCAATTATATGGTCTGCAAATCCAGTCCGAACGGCCCAACCATCGAATGATGGAACAATGGCATCCACTGGGCATCGTTGGCATTATCTCTGCATTCAATTTCCCTGTTGCAGTATGGGCCTGGAACAGTGCGCTTGCTTGGATATGCGGAAATGTCTGTATCTGGAAACCCTCTGAGAAAACGCCCTTTTCTGCCATCGCCTGTCAAAAGATCATGGCCGCAGTATTAAAAGAAAATGATCTTCCGGAAGGAATCAATTGTCTTGTGTGCGGGGACCGGTCCATTGGAGAACAAATAGCGATCGATCGACGCATTGCCCTCGTTTCAGCAACAGGCTCTACACGAATGGGAAAGAGTGTGGGCAAGATTGTCGCCCAGCGATTCGGAAAAAGCATATTGGAACTGGGTGGTAATAATGCCATTATTGTAAGCGACAAGGCAGATTTGAAGCAATCCGTTCCTGCCATCGTTTTTGGAGCGGTCGGCACATGCGGTCAAAGATGCACCTCCACCCGAAGGCTGATCATCCACAATGATAAATACGACGAATTGAAGGATCAATTGATCAATGCATACCAACAATTAAAGATTGGCGATCCCCTGGATGAGTCTATGCACGTAGGACCATTGATCGATGCACAAGCGGTCCGGATGTACCTGTCTGCGATTGAAAAAGCCAAAGATCAGGGTGGAAGAGTATTAACCGGAGGAAAAGTGATTGAGGGAGCTGAATATCAGTCCGGGTGCTATGTGGCACCTACGATCATTGAAATTGACTCAGATGCTCCTATCCTGCAAACGGAAACATTCGCACCCATCTTATACATCATGAAATATCATGACCTTGATCAAGCGATCCGAATGCAAAACGATGTTCCCCAAGGATTATCGTCTGCCATATTTACACTTGATGTGCGGGAAGCAGAATACTTTCTCTCTATGGAAGGATCGGATTGTGGCATCGCTAATGTGAATATTGGCACTTCAGGTGCTGAGATTGGAGGTGCCTTTGGTGGTGAAAAAGAAACCGGTGGCGGACGCGAAAGTGGTTCGGATGCATGGAAGGCGTATATGCGCCGTCAAACCTGTACGATCAACTACGGATCGGATCTGCCATTGGCCCAGGGGATCAAATTTGAAATCTGAGTTATGAAGATCCTGATCATAGGCGGCAATGGAACGATAGGGAAAAGAGTGGTTCGGAGTTTCCGGAAACATCATGAGGTCCTGATTGCCTCCAGGAATGATGAGCAATTCCCGGTGGACATATCGGATTCGTCATCCATTCAATCACTCTTTTCCAAAACGGGATCAGTAGATGCCATTGTAAACATCGCAGGGGAGGCCAAATGGGCTCCCTTTGACTCAATCAGTGAAGAAGACTATTACATCGGTATTCGAAGCAAAATGATGGGCCAGGTCAACTTGACTCACATTGGTGTCAGATACCTGGATCAAGGTGGTTCGATTACCTTATCCACCGGAATTCTTGCAGATGATCCGGTACCTATGACTGCCAGCGCTGCAATGGTCAATGGTGCAATCCATTCCTTTGTGCAAGCTGCTGCCCTTGAATTGAGAGGGGTGTGCCGGTTGAACGTGGTGTCACTTGGTCTGGTTGAAGACTCAGCAGAAAAATACAAGGACTATTTCCCGGGACATATACCGATTTCCATGTCCAGGGTTGACCTGGTTTATGAGCGAGCGGTATTCGGATCTGATCATGGCAAGGTGATCAGGGTGTATGCCTGAATGAAACAGGTCAATAGGTAAAGATCTTTTTGTACTGTATGAGCAAAATTCCGAAAAAAATGACATGCGTCGCATTCATTGCAGTAACGGTAATGTGATTGCCTACATAAGGAAGCCAATACCTCGTCGACAGGACACCAATATATATGAAGGCAGGATTGAAAAACATCATCCATTTGGGAAGACCTTTCTGATTGTTCCAAATGAGACCCACATAGATAAGAGAGATCAGGATGATACAAATGATCATCACCCAGGTCATGGATTGATAAAAGTCGATATAAATGCTATGAAAATACGGTAGCAGATCGTCATTAGAACTCCACTGAAAAATCTCAGCTGCCATATATCTTGAGCTGATCCACATCCCGGCTATGGCAAAAGAATAGATCCCAAGCACGAGGATTGCCCTGGAAAGCCAATAACTGGAAGAACTGAAGACGCGCATGACGCCGTAATAACCGGCAAAATACAATGGCGAAGCCAGGAAAGACAGAAAATGTCCTTTCTGTGCCCTTTCCAAAGGGATTGATTTTAAAATTTGTAAAGGTCCATCGGGTACTTGCGGAAGGTAATGTAGCATCCACTCTCCCACCCCTGCCAATATCGCCCCAATCACCCCGACGATCAATAAAAATTGATTGCCAATTGGTGATAGATGAATATGTTCTGAATGCCTCATTATTGAGTAATAAGTTAGTTCATTAAAATACGATTTGAATCCAATTTGGATATCAACAGAATTTGAAATTTACCGCATCAAACATGCCTTTATCACTGATTTTAATTTCCGGTATAACAAGGAGTGCCATAAAGGACAGGGTCATGAATGGTGCTGACAGCGTACTGCCCAGTCGTTTGACAAATTGATCGATTTCTTCGTACACTCTGCCTACCTGTTCGCAGGGATCAGGGCTCATCAATCCCCCTATGGGCAGTGGTAAAAGAGCTACCTCATTTTTATTGACCGCTGCGAGCCCTCCTTTACAATCCATCAACATATTCACCACCTGAGACAAGTCTTCAGCCGTACAACCCACGGCAATAATATTATGCGAGTCGTGCGCCACTGTGGAAGCCATAGCTCCTTGCTTGAGGCCAGTACCATGAATGAATCCCAGGGCAACCGGAGTGTTCCCATACCTGTTGACTACAGCAATAGGAAGAACATCCTCAGTGTCAAATTTGATCATTTTATCAGGTTCAGAAGGAACGGACAAAATGCTGCACTTTAATCGTCTCGTAATGATTTCACCATCAATTGCTCCTATTACCGGCACCTCTGCAACCGGACCATCATATTGAAAATCAACACTCGTTTTTTGAGAAACTACGAATTGATTAATAATGTCATGTTCTTTTTGTTCAAGCTTAGTTTTTCCTTCTTCAAACAACAGCTGTCCATCACACCATGTTTGTAATACATTGAAGTCCGTCAGGTTATCAACAACGATAAAATCTGCCGGATCACCTTTCCGCAGTAAACCTACAGACAGGTCGTAATGAAATACAGGGTTCAGACAGGCTACCTGCATTACATCAAAAAAGTCGTGTTCTTTATCCAATGCTCTTTTAACCAATTCATTGATATGCCCTCTGAGTAAATCATCGGGATGTTTGTCATCACTGCACAGCATAACCTGATCGGTATGGGTAGATATCAGTGAATGAAGTGTCTCAAAATTCCTGGCAGCAGAGCCCTCTCTGATGATGATCTTCATCCCAAATTTTAGTTTGTCAAGGGCCTCATCAAGTGTGAAGCATTCATGATCGGTAGAAATACCTGCATCAATGTACTTTTTGGCATCCATGCCTCGAAGTCCGGGTGCATGCCCGTCTATCCTTTTATTTAGTGCTTTGGCTTTGTTGATTTTAAACATGACCTCCGGATCGTCGTTGAGTACGCCCGGGTAATTCATCATTTCAGATAAATAGATGATATCCGGTCTATTCAACATACTGCCAACGGCATCAGCATCCAGGGTTGCGCCGGAAGTTTCGAAGGAAGTTGCAGGCACACATGAAGGGGCTCCGAAATGAAACTTCAGACCACACTCTTTTCCATTTTCCAGCATATATTCCACACCAGGCAATCCGAGAACATTGGCAATTTCATGAGGGTCTGACACTGTGGCAATGGTCCCATGTCTCAAAGCAATTCGTGCAAATTCATATGGAACCAACATAGAGCTTTCGATATGAATGTGGGCATCGACAAAGCCAGGCATCAGAAATCTGTCAGGAGCATGTTCCTTTTCCCTGATATGGCTGATCAGACCATTTTGAATGGTCAATTCAGCAGGATAAATTCGCCTGTGATGAAGATCTACCAGTTGTCCCTCTACCTTGATCGCCATTTGGACCGATTTACGGCCTTGAAGGTACGGCTTCCTCGGGTCAACTAGTTGGTCTCATGTTCCGGATTGATCCGCTTTTTGATCTGTGTCGAGGTATCCAGGCCTTCGAGGACTTCCACATAGAGACCGTCGGAAAGACCAAGTTTCACTTCCCTTTTCTCATATTCCTGGTCTCCCGTGACCACTTCAACAAATGCCTGCTCATCCTCGTACAGCACATCCCGCTCCTGTACAGAAACAACACTATCTCTCTTATCGATGATAATGTCTCCATTGCCACTATAACCGGCACGTAGAAATACGTCATCCGGTTGAGAAGTTATGGCAGCTTTTACCTCAAATTTGACAGTCCCTTCCTCTTCTTCTCCTTTCGGAGCGATGAATTCAAGGATGGCATCAAATGACTCATCCGGTATGGCTCCCACAGTAAGGACAAGAGGCATACCCTCTTTCAACTTTCCTACGTCAGATTCATCGACCTTCCCTTCAAAAATGATATTGGTCATATCTGCAATTACAGCAATACTGGTCCCTTCATTGAAATTGTTTCGTTCGATCACAGAACTGCCCTCTTCAACAGGTACATCCAGGACCATTCCATCGACAGTGGAGACGACAATGTTTGAAACTTGCCGTGAGTTTCTGGTCACTCCCTCTCTCAATAGTTGGAGATTGTTTTCGGCCGCAGCCAATTCCTGTTTTCTGATGTCCAACTGGGATTCAAACTGTTTCAGTGTATTGCCGGATTGAATCGAAGCATTTTCGTAGGCATTCTTTTTTACATCCAGGTCTAATCTGACCCGTTGGTAATCCTGTTCGGACACAATACCATCATTGAATAATTTCTTTTGTCGTTCTTCCTCCTGAACGGCCAGATCGTAGTTTCTCTTTGCTTCCTCTACATCCAATTGATTGTTGAATACGTCCTTTTGCCTTTGCAATTCCCGCTCTGCTTCCTGCACCCTGATTCTTGCCAGTTCAACGTTAGAACGGGCGCTGTTTACATTGACTTCGCTGGGTATCAATTTGATCTTAGCCAAATTCTGTCCCTTTATGACCTGTTGACCTGCTTCTACATATAACTCATCCACTACACCAGACACCTGAGGTTTGATATTCACTTCCAGTCTTGGTTTTATCGAACCGGTGGCAACAGCCTTATTGGCAATGTTGCGCACTTCTGCTTCTGTAGAATCATATTTGACAGGCCCCTTATCTCTTTGATTAAAAAAATAATAGGCCAGTCCTGCGGTCAGTACAACCAGCAGAATTCCGAGTCCAATCAGACAACCTTTATTCATATTTATTTGATTTATTCATCTTTTAATGCGTTTACAGGATTCACCTTAGCTGCTTGCATGGCCGGGATGAATCCTGCCAAAACTCCCGATAATACCAGGATCATTAGTGCCACAACTCCGACGGTAATATTGACCTGAGGGTTGTAGAAATTTTCAGGTTCCAGGTTATTGGATACCATGATATAATTTATGAGACCGATCAGGAAGGTGCCCATGATCAATCCCAGGTAGCCCGACAATGCGGTAATAAATACGGATTCCGTAATGATGAGATTAATGATGGAATTGGGTGTCGCACCCAGTGCTTTGCGGATTCCAATTTCCTTTGTCCGTTCTTTCACAATGATTAGCATAATATTGCTGACCCCGATAATTCCTGCGAGCAGTGTACCTATTCCGACAAACCACAAGAATCCTTTGATCCCAATAAAAAGACTTTGTACTTGTTGGAATCGCTCTTCAAGATTGAACCCACCAATTCCTTGCGGGTCATCGGGATGTATCGTTTTCTGTTCTTTCAATACTCTTCGGATCTTCGGCTCCATATTCGCAACCCGATAACCCGGTTTTGCCGAGACGATCATGTAATCGATATTCTCGCCCCTTCCGAATGCGCGGGACATCGTCGTCAAGGGAATGACCAGGGCTTCCATATCACTTCTGTTCCATTCCTTCAATTGAGCAGGACGAAATTCGCCAACTACGGTAAAGTCCACGCCCCTGATCGTTATGTGTTCACCTACCGGATTGAGCGCTCCGAATAGTTCCTTTCTTACCGTGGATCCGATGACTACGGTTTTCTTGCCATGTTCGATATCGGCTTCATTGATATATCTTCCCGTAGTAATTTGAAACCCCTCGATTTCGGGCATTCCTGTCAATTCACCCCGAATATTGTAATCACCTGAATTCAGCTTATACACTACCGGATGTTGTCCGATATCACTTCGGGGAGCAATTTTGTCCAGCTCCTCTACTTTCTCCCGCAGGACCTCCAAATCGTTCAATTTCAGTCGTGCAATCCTTCCGGCCTTGAATCCTTTATAAGGTAATGTAGTCCGGTTGGTCCATACCCACATGATGTTTTTGGCATTCGAACCAAAATCCTTATACACTCCGTTTTCCAGACCCTTTCCCATTCCGAGCAGAAAGACCAGCATGAAAATTCCCCAGAAAACCCCAAGTGCCGTCAAGAAAGTACGCAACTTGTTTTTTCGCAGGGTGGCGAATATTTCTTGCCATTTGTCCCGATCAAATAATCCGCTCATTATTCACTTTTTATTGCTGTTACAGGATTAATTCTTGCGGCTTGGATAGCCGGTAACAAACCCGCTAGCACACCGGCAAAGATCAGAACCAGAGTGGCTGAAAATGCCAGCCAGATATTGACTTCCGGGTTTCTGAAAAACTCAGATTCGACGCCGTTCAAGGCCCAAAGAATAAATATGCCTGTGGTCAGGCCGATATAACCTGCTATAGTGGTGATGAAGATGGACTCCTGGAATATCATACCAATGATCGACCTCGGAGAGGCTCCGATAGCCTTGCGAATTCCGATTTCTTTGGTTCGGTCCTTGACGATGATCAACATGATATTGCTCACACCTATTACGCCTGCAATCATGGAAAAAATACCCACAACCCAGATGATGCCATTAATGGCCCGCATGAGTCCCAGGACGTTTTGATATTCTTCCGCCATGTTGAAAATCCGCAATGCGCGACGATCTTCGGGAGCAATCAGCTTGCGTTCCTTGAGACCAGCAGTGATTTCTTCTTCAAGGCGGTTCATTGCACCTATTGGCAGGTCTCCTGCATCAAGGACCAATTGATCCAGCGCATCATGGGCAGAATAGACCTTTTGAACCGTAGTGACCGGCAAATAAATCCTGCGCATTGTATTTTCTCCCTCGGGATCATGAAAGACACCTACAACCTTGTAGCTCGCTCCGTCCAATACGATCTGAGCTCCAAGCGGGTCTTCCCCTTCAAATAAATCGCGTTCGACAAAACCTCCAATGACTGCAACTTTACGCGTTTCCTCCAGGTCCGTCTGATTAATAAATCTACCTTTCCTGATTTCCAGACTTTCAATAACCTGGCCATCTTCATGTACACCCTGGATAGAAAAGGAGAGCGACTTGTCCTGGTAGACCACAACCTTATCTCCTCTCAAAAAATACTTACCACTGAGACTCTCCGCCTGGTCAAACTGATCCAGGATGTAATCGTAGTCCTCGTTGGTCAGTTTAATGCGCCGTCCCTCTTTCAATCCTGCATACGGTATGGAGGTACGTCCCGGATTGATCCAGAGACTGTTCAAGGCATCTCCTTCAAATTGATGATTGATGCCATTGTGAAGTCCGCGTCCGGCCCCAAGGAGAAGGACGAGCATAAAGATCCCCCATGCCACACCAAAAGCCGTCAAAATGGTTCTCATCGGATGCTTACCGATGGAATTGAAAATTTCCTGCCATTTGTCCAGGTCAAACATGCTCCAGTCCATTTTCTATCACACCATCTTTTAAACGAATGATGTGATTGGTCATTTTCGAAATATCGTGCTCATGCGTTACAATGATGGTGGTAATACCTCTTTCGTTTACCTTTTGGAATATTTCCATTACCTCCCTCGATGTCTTACTGTCAAGGGCTCCTGTAGGTTCATCTGCCAGGATGACTTTAGGCTCCCCAATCAATGCCCGCGCTATGGCTACCCGTTGTTGTTGTCCACCGGATAACTGGTTGGGATAATGCTCTGCCCAGGGTGCCAGTCCGACCTGGTCCAGGTATTCGAGGGCAATTTCTGCACGCTCTTTCCTGGGTACTTTCTGATAATATAGAGGTAAGGCTACGTTTTCCCGGGCCGTCTTAAAATTGAGCAAATTGAAGGATTGAAAAACAAAGCCGATGTGACGATTTCGCAACCGGGCTCCTTCCGTCTCACTTAGATTCTTATCCACCAAAGTATCGCCCAACCAATATTCTCCTTCATCATAATCATCGAGAATACCAAGAATATTGAGCAAAGTGGATTTTCCCGAACCTGATGATCCCATTATGGATACGAGGGATCCTGACTCTATATCGATATCGAGCCCCTTCAGGACATGAAGTCGATTCGTGCCCATTTCATAGGACTTATGTATGCCTTTCAGTCGTATCATATGCGAGAAAGTGAAATGTTCACCACAACACGATTGCTAAGGACCAAAAATTCTTTTGCGATACGGAGGAAATTAGATGAATGTAAAAGAAGCCAGGATGAAACTCACAAAAAGAGGCCGGCTCCACCAATTCGAAGAGCCCACCTGCTTGATCTGCCTATTTTCTCCTGAATGACAGCTTATTTCCTCTTTTGCCGTGCCAGATCAAAGCACCGTCATCAAAATAATACCTGTTCCCTTTTCGATCCCGGTAATGATCGCGATACGGTTCATAGTAAGAATATTCATTGCCATGATATGCCCTGAATCCATTTCCAAATGGTTGGATGGAAAGTGTCAGTCCTCTGTCGGCACAAAACCAATCCCCTGTAAATCTTCCCCGGCCATATCCGGTCCTGTAACCTCTGTCCCGATATCCTCGATTCCGGCCCCTGTAGTCGTCATAACGGTCGTACCGATCAAAGTCTCTGTAACCATATCGATCTTCATACCTAATAAGGATAACAGGTCTTTCGTAACGACCTCGTCGCCACTCAATGCGATTATATCCCAATACGACCAAAAGGCGGCCATCGCAATCATCATATACTCCCCTGCCCATATGGACGTAGCGTCGCCACTTTCTAAACCACCCATTGTGCTGTTTGACTTTTATGCCTTTTCCGGTGTGTTTTATTTCCAATTTGACGTTCGAGTAATGATCGTACCACAGACCATAGATTTCTCCTTTTACAGGTTGTACAAAAAATAAAACAAGTAAGGTAGGTATCAAGCCTAGCAGAAGTCTGTTTTTTGAAGTTCTCATAGCTGCTAGTTTTTGAATGAAACAAATAAATACATTGCTTCCAATGTCTGTACTTAAGATGTTAAAGACACCTTTGGCGGGGTTAATTTCTTGTCAAGATCTGTTAATGGCACTGTTAACGATTTAACAATTATGTTAAATTGCGGGAAACAGAAATTTTTGGAAAAACGGTCCTTGCAAAAATAGCCGGCAGACACATCGATATTTATGGATTCATTCTTTAAGAGAGCACGTGATCATAAAGCAAATATTCTAATTGTTCTTTGCTTCTTCATGTTGTCTATGAATGTGAGCGGACAAATAGATTTGAGAGCAATAGACCTACGTTCCGGTTCAATAAGTGGAATTGCAGAATATAATAAGAGGGCTGATCGACCTGGAATAACGCTACTTTATATGCCTGTACACGTCAATGGTTACTTGTCCAACTTTCCCAATGCAGAACAAATATTTTCTCAGACAAAAGCATCGATTTCTGCTGTCAATATTGAAGGCTATTTCAATTATCCCTACGAAAATTATATGACAAGTGCAGAGCAACCGACCTGGATCTATGTTCATCCCGAAGGAATGATCATTAAGGTAGGCAGGAACATTGATTCAGAAAAAAAGATGGATGCTTTCATATCTCACGCAGACAGTATTTATCTCGAATTTGATGAAGTCTATGATCAATTCAGAAAGTCAAAAGTGCCGAATGAAATACTTAACCTTCTTAAAAAAGCCGTGTTCTTGGAGGACATGGATTACTCTGGGGATTTGATGAACGATTATATCAAAAGGCTAGACAAACGAAGGCTACCCAATTCCGCATTTAGAGAAATACTTGAATTGGGCAAAAAAGCGCCCTGGTCAAAACAATTGAATAAATTGATCAAAAATCAAAATAACAGAGCAATCGCACTGACATCTGAAAAAGATATTGCCTTGATTTGTCAGCAGTACATTTTATACGATCTAAGGAAAAAGCAATTATTCGAACCTTTTTATGTATGGCAACGCTATGAGAAGGAATTGGGTGTTTATGCAGATAGCCTGTATCGCCTTTTTGCAATCCAATATTTTGGCACACATCCCATTGAAAAAGAGCTTTTGTATGCAGAAGCATTTGATTATATCTCAATCTATCCAAGGACTCCGTGGGAAACTTTAGATCCTCTTTATCAGTTTGTCGTTCTGCAAACAACAAATAAAGAAGACCTGGAACTTTTATTGGATTTGATTTCATTTCAGTTATTCAGAGGAAAGCACTATAGAAAGCTGGATTTCAAAGCTTTTGTCCTTTACAAACTGGGTCAACATCAAAGAGCTCTTGATATGATCCAGGAAATCAATCAACTGGCCATGGAAAGCGGTGTCAAGTACAGATCGATGATTTACTCTCTCCGCTAGAACTACTCGCCTTCCAGGTATTTATCCGGCAGAGGGAATTCTTCCGTTTCTCCCTGCCATGTAATATTCACAATCCACCATCTTTGTCCGTCATTGATCAATTGAATACTGTTTATTCCGCGTGCAAATGGTTCGGTCTCCTTACTCGATCTGAAAGATTCATAGGTGCTAAAAACATGTGTGAGTGCCCCATAGCTCTCAGTACGTCTTGCCACTTCTTTTTCGAAAAATCCATTTTTAACCAAAAAAGGACCGGAACGTTCAACATAATCTTCAGGAGTCATAAATCTTGGTACAGCCCTGCCATTGCTGTCCTTCCCAATCGGAACAAGAAGGGCATTATCTGTAAAGAGGTATTTGAACAATTTCCAATCTCTTCGTTCGCCTGCATCACCTGAAATCACTCCGTAGAGTGTTTCGATCGTACTATCCAGGGTTTTGACTTTTTTCCTGTAATTACCATCATAGTCCTGGGCTTGAAGGGTTACTGAAAAAGTGAAAAGTAGAAAAGCAATAAATGCTTTGAGGTAAGGTGTCTTCATAACCATGTTTATTAAGTGCGGTGCAATGGATTATTCTGTCTCGAGTGGATGCTCAGTCAACAATTCATCCGGGTTGTAAAATCCCTTTTTGTCAGAGATCTGCTGTCTCACCTCTGCTACTTTCTCCTCGGTGATGACAGAGGCCTCATTGCCAAAGGAATTTCTGATATAAGTGAGGATGGCGGCCAATTCCTTGTCATTCAGAAGTCTTTCGTACGGCGTCATTGGGACCTGACCGGGATAGCTCTTACCTAGCACCTCGATGGGTCCGAAGAGACCTTTTAAGGCGAGCTTGATCAATCTTTCTTCACTTCCATTTACCCATTTTGTTCCGGCCAATGGTGGGAATCCTGAAGCTGCCAATCCTTGCCCATCATCCTGGTGACAGGTCCCGCAATAGGCGTCCCGCTCATATATGCTCTTACCCAGGACATATTGGTCATAATCTTCCCCTTTCAAATGAGTAACGATCATTTCCTTTTCTTCTTCTTCATTCTTCCTGTCAGGTGGAAACGCTCCGGTCACATGTTTTTTGGCAGCCTCATACGTGTCTACCATCCACTCGTCCAGGGTATGCTGAGCAGCTTCCTCAAGGATTTCAAGTCCTTCTTTTTCCGGCAACCATGATGCTGAGACAATTGCTTCTAACCGCACCCGTCCATGCACATCAGAAGCCGCTTTTTTCAGTAATTCTGACTGATCTTCCAATTGATGACCATTGTATCGGACCACTCTTACGGCAGCCGCCCTTGCCCTGTAATCCCCGGCCTCCAGAAGTAAGTCCAATAGTGTACGATCGATATTGTTCATTCCCCAGGAAACCCACAGTCCTTCGAGGAGGTGGTGTTCATATTCAGGGTCATTCTGGTCCAGTTCGGCCACCCAATTCTTCAATGCCCGGGCAACATCCTCCTGTGCATGTTCCCTGATTTCTCTTTTGGCCCTGTATCGGCTTCGATATTCGGGAAGTTTTAAATGATCCAGCAAGACCTCAAGTGGGGCTCCATCTATTTGTGCCGGCTTTACAAGTGGCCGTGATGGATAGGTAATGCGATAGATCCTCCCATGAACATGATCCCTGAGAGGATCGCGGGCATTATGTTGCATATGCCCGATCAACACATTGTGCCAGTCCACCAGATACAAGGATCCGTCCGGGGCAAATTCCATATCGACAGGCCTGAAATTGGGATCGCTCCCATGTACCAAATCTAGACGATGACGGCTCTCAAAACCAGTTCCATCATCTTCGAACACATGTTGTTTTGTACCCAGAAATCCAATGGAATTATTGAGGATCAAGTCTCCCTGTACCTCATCCGGAAAATGACGGCTCGAAATGAACTCTAAACCTGAAGTCGGACGGACCTTATGATCTTCCTCGATCAAATCAAACGATTTCGGTGCAAACCGCGCGTAGACCGGTTTGATGGTACTTGGCATCATCCACCTGACAGCCGGACCGGATGTTTCGGCAAATATGGGTTGTCCCCAGTGATCAAATGCAATGCCCCATGGATTCGGGATGGATATCTGGGCGGTGCGTTCTAAGTGTCTCCGCTGTGGGGAAAACCGATAGAATCCCCCATGTGTCCCTCGTATCGTGCCATAGGCAGTTTCAACATTCGTATGAAGAAAGACTCCCTCACCCATATAAATGGCCCCTGATGGATCCGTACAAAAGGCACTTATGACGTGATGCGTATCATGATCATCGAAACCACTCATGATGATCTCTTCCCGGTCCGCCCGATCGTCTCCATCGGTATCTGTGAATAATTTCAGATTGGTTCCTTGCGAAACATAAACGCCTTCAGGAGCAAATTCGAATCCAACCGGAATGTGTAACCCTTCCACCCATGTCACCTGTTTATCAGCCTTAAAATCCCCGTCGGTATCTTCCAGGATGATCAATTTATCATTCGGTTTGGGGTCTCCCGGTTTCCAATGAGGATAGGTAGGCATGACAGCTACCCATAATCGACCCTTATTATCGAAGGAAAGTTGAACGGGATTAGCCAGATCCGGAAATTGTTCTTCTGAAGCAAACAGTTCAATTTTATATCCTTCAGGTACGGTTAGCTTATCCAATGCTTCCTGTCCGTAGAGATATCTTGCTTCTCCCCTGCCATAATCACCTTGCACAAAATTGGTTTCCACCGGCGGTAACGCACTTGTTCTGCTATCAGCAAGTTCCAGATCCATTTGTTCACCCTTCGCGGCTAGCCAAATTGCGGTATCCCTGTTTGTAGTCATTTCCCTGATCTTGCGAAATTCGAATGGATAATTATCCGGTCCGAACGGATTATATCTCCTTCCGAAAGTGTGTACTCCATTTGGAATCTTGAAGTCGTTGTGCCAAAACCAGTTCTTTTCAAGCACAGCTTCATGGACCAAGTTGGAATTCATGGCTGACGTTCTCCCACTCTTTCCGAAGAGGCCGTCGATCAGGGTGGTCGTAATCTTTTCATATCCTTCTTCCGTCAACTGAAGTCCGTCTATCGTCAAAGGCTTGTCAGTAGCAAACTCTTTCCGTGAAGGCTTGAATAGGTCGACAAAAACCATCTCATTTTGCTGTGCAACCTCTTTGATCGCATCATTGTACAATTTGAGAAGAACATTGAAATCCTTACCATCCGGAACATCTATAAGATGCGATATATCCTGGATGGCCGTAGGACCGACCAAGGCCAATTGGGGAGCTGACCGTCCATTGTACTTTTGATCTTTCGAATGATCGATGAAGGCCTGAAGTTCGGCTCTAAAATTATCAAGACCAGCTTTTCCTTGTCTGGCTTCGACATGGCCAAAAAATCCAATGATCATGTCTGCCTTGTGTCTGTGAATCCATTCATCGGGATATTCCAGGTGACCGATGCTTCCGGAGATCCTTGCAAATTCGGTTTGGAATATATCCGCACCCGGAAATGCCCAGGCTGAATCCCTGCCGGAATGCGGTCGAAATCCCGGAGTATCCCCTCCGTCACACATATTCCTGATATACAGCAGGCTGTCCGGGTAACGCAGGTGCAACTCAGTCTCAAAATGACCGAAGTTCATCATTCTTGAGCAGAGGTTATTTCCGACTAAAATGATCCTGCTTTGTTTTGAAAGCGGAAGGACTTCGGAAGTTGGACCCGAACATCCATAATAGAATAAGAGGGTCAAAACAAAGGTTAACAGGCAGGCTATTGATCTGAGCAATTTCATCGATTGCCAATATAATTCATTTACGACTTATGGCCGGCCTCCCGAAGGATCAATCCTCTTTATCCATGCAAACCATTAGTTATTTCTGCTCACCCTTGCTTCCTCATCGCTATTGGCCGTTCTTCTTTTTCTGGCTTGTTTTACTTTCTGATTTCCAAAATTATAACTGAAGGCGAGATTCACTCTTTGTGATTCCCAATCGGAATTTACCAGGAGATCGATATTGTCTTGCTGTACATCCACCTCATTATGCAGCGTATTAAAAATGTCGTTGGCACTTAATCTCAATTTACCCAGTCCATCCATCACCTTGAGTGATATCCCCATATCAAAGCTGTATCGCGGCTTCATAACGAAGATCCCGAATCTCATGGATGATTGATACCACCCGCTAAATTCTGCGTTCAATCGGTTATTTATTGAAAATTCATTATTTGCATTGACCCTGAATGTGGTCTGATCCTGATCCAGTGTACCGCTTTCCAATTCCGATTTGAAGTCATTTACTAATCCGGTAAAACTCAAACGCGATGTCCATCCCTGGGAAATCACGATTGGTGCTGTAATGTTCAGACTGTAATTCTGATAACTGTCGAGATTAACCATAGTCTGAAAGGTCTGCTGTGTCTCATCGTTCTGCTCGATCACCTGGGTCATAGCATCGTGAGTCTTGCTGTAATTGAGAGATACATAGAGTTTTCTCTCCAGGCCATAGTTCAAACCAAAGGAATTCGTGATTTGCGGATTCAGGAAAGGGTTGCCCTTCTCAAAGGTAAACTGATCCAGAAAGTAAATAAAGGGATTCAAATTCCTGTATGTGGGACGGTCCAAACGACGGGAGTAGCTATAGCTCAGACTGTGCTTATCTCCAATGGGATGCGAAATACTCAAACTCGGGAATAAATTGGTGTACTCTCTCTTAACTTGTTGGTCAAGGGTAACTGAATTGCCATCTGAAACGGTATGCTCCACCCGGAGTCCTCCCTGTACCGTAATCTTTCCAAAGGATTTGGAGGTATTCAAATACCCCGCATAGATTTCTTCACTGTAATTGAATGTATTCGTCAATTGAGGGTCTACCTCCCAGATTTCACCAGTTTTATTTTTGAAAACTGTCGAATTCCTGGTCAATACATCGCTAAACTTTACTCCGGTTTCAATCCTGATTCCTGAAGCGAAAGCTTTTGAATAGTCCAATTTGGAAGCCAGGATCTCAACATCGGTTTCACTTGTATTGTTCAAAAAGAATGGATCCATAACGGGGTCCATGTCAGCATCAAAGAAAAAGTTGTCATAGGATATATTTTGAGGATTGCTGAAATTTGAAATGTCAAAATCAAAATTCAGCTCTGAAGTTTCATTGATCGTATGACTGATGTTAAAATTTCCGGCATATTGATTCCAATCTTCTCTTCCTTCAGAAAATGTATTGGACTGATCGAATCCCTGGATATTCACCCCTGATATGTTGGTGTGATTCTTATTGGATCCGTCCCAGTTCCCAAAACTACCTCTGCCCATTACACCCAAAGTCGTCTTATCGCTCAGATAATAGTCCATTCCAATTTTATAATTATGGCTATTGGAAGTATTGATGAAATCGGAATTCTGAACGAATTGAGAAACTCCATTTTCGACCGGTACGGTTCTGTCAATTGTAAGGTCCTGAAAACCCTTCCAATACCGATAATCATAGTTGCCATAGAGATTGATCTTTTCGGATCGGTAATTCAGACTTACGCCACCATTGGCCTTTGGATATTTTCCCTGACCTATGCCAAGTGTCATCGTGCCATTGGAGCCCAGATTTTCTTTTTTCTTTAATTTGATATTGATAATGCCTGCATTTCCCGCCGCGTCGTATTTAGCGGATGGATTGTGCATGATCTCTATTTTTTCAATGGCATTGGCTGGCATCGTTTCCAGTAATCTGGATAACTGTTCATTGGAAATGTACTGGTTTTTGCCATCGAGCAAAATCAATACCCCTTGTTTGCCTTTCAGGGCGATATTGTTGTCCTGGTCAACTGTGACCCCAGGTGATTTCTGCAAGACATCCAGGGCATTATTGCCAACATCGACAGCGCTATTGGCAACGTTGACCACCACTTTATCCGCCTGCAATTCAATCAGGGGTTTTTGTCCGCTCACGGTTACTTCCTCCAGGCTGATCCCTTCTGTTATTGAATAGGAAGGAAGATCAATGATATCGGGATCCGAAGAATTGACAACAATGATATCACTATTAGCTGATTGGTAACCAATCTGACCGAACTCCAGGTAGTAGTCACCCGGAGATACATTTTCCAATAAATACGATCCTGAAGCTTCGGTGAGTGTTCCGCTTACGAAAGAGGAATCACTGACCTTGAACAACAACACATTGGCAAACTCCATGGCCTGATTATCCTGGTCATTAAGAATTCCTTTCAGGGATTTGGTTTGGGCGATTAAAGACAGGTTCAGGACAAGTCCCGTACAAATTAATAGTAGCTTCTTCATAAGATTATCAGTTAAATGGTTGAATGCACTCTGATAGAAAGAGTGGATTACTACAAGAAAGACTGCTGAAATAGCTCCGGTTGTTACGGAAATACGCCATCATTCGACCGAATCAGACCCAGCCGGGATCAACCTTCTGAAATAATGGATTAAAAAATTTAATGCCATTCAATTCAATACTTTCCTCATATTTGGCACTTCTGAATTGGCTACTCTCTATTTATGAAAGCTCTTTTGGCAGTAATTCGGGCAATTACCTTATTGATCATGACGCTCATACAAATGGGAGCATTGATGGTCGAAAGTGCGGTTAAAGGAAGAAGTGAACAATTGGGATTTAAACACAGAAGGATATGGGCCCGGAAATCGATGAAAATCCTTGGAGTCAGCGTTGACGAAGTCACGGGATCATTGGATATCCCTACGGCGTTGATCATCAGTAATCACCGCGGAATGATTGATCCCGTCATTCAACTGGCCTACCTGGACGCATTTATTATAGCCAAAGCTTCGGTCAGTAAATTACCGGTCATCAGTCAGGGAGCCCAGATGACGGGAATCATCTTCGTTGATCGCACAAACTTGAGGAGCCGGCTTGCTGCCCGCAATACCACGGAGGATCTCTTGTTAGAAGGGCATCCGGTCATCGTGTATGCTGAAGGGACCACGGGAACAGACAGGACAACGGATCGTTTCAAACCCGGAACCTTTGCCATTGCAGCAAAGCATCAAATACCGGTTGTACCCGTCGCAATTGAATATCCAGCTCGCAAGGATTATTGGTACGATGGGAGCCTGGTTCAACAGATGATTCGACAAGTGGGTGCCTGGAAGACTGTTGTCAAATTGAAGGTCTCTGATCCGATCGTCTCATCGGATGCCAAAGAATTGCTTCGACAGGTGCAGTCTAAAATTGACGAGGACTTGATCGCCATGCAAAAAGGCTGGAGTGAGGTATTTGAAGAAAAGCTGTAGCGACCGCGAGGCTTTGAGCGGCCCGGTGGCTCAGAGCCATCACCTCACTTTAAGCTGTCACCCTGCTTCAAGCGGTCACCTTGCTTTAAGGCATACCCTTACTTAAAGGCGTCACCTTGCTTAAAGCTGTCACCTCACTTAAAGTTATCGCCTGCTTTAGAAAATAATCTTTCCTGAATAATTGTCAACAACCTGTTCTACCTTGGTGGATTTTGGACGATTTTCTGGCCCGGAATTCAGATCCTCCTCCTTTAATTGTGAATGATCTCAAACGACATCTGGCAATCGACAGGGTCGCTTAGAGCGGCCCGGTGGCTCAAAGCCATCACCTCACTTAAAGCTGTCACCCTGCTTCAAGCTGTCACCTTGCTCTAAGGCATACCCTTACTTAAAGGCGTCACCTTGCTTAAAGCCGTCACCTAACTTTAAGTTATCGCCTGCTTTAGAAAATAATCTTTCCTGAATAATTGTCAACAACCTGTTCTACTTTGGTGGATTTTGGACGATTTCCTGGTCCGGAATTCAGATCCTCCTCCTTTAACTGTTAACTGTGAATGATCTCAAATGGCCACTATCTGGCGGGCGGCTTAAAGCGCGCCACTTTGGCTTTAAGCAATAAGGGATGAAGGCATAATTTGTGCATTTCAGACGTTATAGATATCTTACTGCGCTTCAACAATTATGGATATCAATATGAAATTGCGATCGGAAGGACATAGATGGCTTTTGTCCTGTATTATTCTGCTCTTACCAATAATAACATTCGCCCAGCAGAGCGGCGAAGAAATGGGATTGGACGAAAGGATCAACGAATGGTTCACTCCTATTTCAAATGCCTGGCAATCCGTTATCTTGCACACCTTCCCTTTTTCCGAGGCCATTTTTGGAAGACCTGTCCCTACGATCATTATTTTGCTCGTACTGGGAGCTACGTTCTTCACGGTCTATTTTGGCTTTGTCAATATCCGAAAGTTTGGATTAGCCATCAACGTGGTGCGAGGCCACTATGACGACATTGAAGGTCATGGTGTATTGGAGAAAGCAACGGTGAATATTGATCATGGTGATATTGTAGATACTATTCGAGATGAGAGCCAGGAGGGCGAGGTGAGTCATTTTCAAGCACTCGCCACCGCAGTATCAGGAACGGTTGGAAATGGTAATATAGCTGGAGTTGCTCTCGCCATTGCCCTGGGCGGACCGGGGGCCACCTTTTGGATGATCCTATGTGGCTTGATCGGTATGTCCACCAAATTTGTTGAATGTACCCTTGGAGTCAGGTATCGGGATGTAGGTCCGGATGGAACTGTATATGGTGGTCCCATGTACTATATGACCAAGGGTTTAAAAGAAAGAGGTTTTACCCGGTTAGGTCAGGCATTAGCTGTAATATTTGCCTTTTTATGTATCGGTGCGTCTTTTGGCGGTGGAAATGCAGCTCAGTCCAACCAGGCTGTTATGCAATTGGTAGACTCATTTGGAATGACCGGGGGTAGTGCACGTACGATCATCGGAATCATATTAGCGATTTTGGTCGGCATCATCATCATAGGCGGGATCAAACGCATCGCATCCGTAACTGAAAAAATCGTACCCTTTATGGCCGTTATGTATGTGATTGCCTGTCTATACATCCTGGGAGTCAATTTCAATCAAATTGGTGCGGCATTTAGCCAGATTTTTTCACAAGCTTTCAATCCCCAAGCTGGTTTGGGAGGCCTGATGGGCGTCTTGATCGTAGGCTTTCAAAGGGCCGCATTTTCAAATGAAGCCGGGGCGGGATCCGCTTCGATTGCCCACTCTGCTGTAAAGACGCGATACCCTGCTTCTGAAGGATTGGTAGCATTGTTGGAGCCCTTTATTGACACCGTTGTCATTTGTACAATGACAGCACTCGTAATCATAATTTTCAATACCAATGGCATGTTTACCTATGGTGGAGAAGGTGGTGCTGTGATTATTGATGGTCAATCACTTGAAGGAGCTGGAATTACAGCCAGGGCATTTGGGGAATACATACCGTTTGCAGGACCATTCCTGACACTGGCAGTAGTCCTGTTCGCTGTTTCCACCATGATATCATGGTCATACTACGGCCTTCAATCGTGGATGTATCTCTTTGGAAAGAGCAGGGCTTCTGATATGAGTTACAAGCTTTTGTTTCTCGTGTTCATCGTTATTGGTGCTGCAGGAGATATGAGTTCAGTATGGGGCTTTTCAGATGCGATGATCCTGGCATTGGTATTCCCGAATATGCTGGCACTTTTCATTCTTTTCCCACGTGTTAAAGAAGAATTGGCTAAATATATAGCGGCCATTAAAGCAAATGCCTAGGCTTCGGGGAGATTCTTAATCCAACCGCTCTGATCAAAATTTGACTGGACCTTCTTTGCTGCCTGTCCGGTAAGGTTATTTAGATGCGCTATAAGCAGATTGAAATCGGCAAGATCAGTTGGTCTACCTGTGCTCTACTAGGGATGGATAAAAAAAGACCCCAACGGTTTTCATCGGGGTCTTTATGTGTAAAGAGCAAAAAACTGTGTCTTAACTTTTCAGACAATCAGCTTTTTAAGGGTTATCTCGTCCTCACTTTTAATATAAACGCTTTCGTAACTTAATCCCTTGAACATTTTAAACGCTAAACTCAAGTCGTGAAAGACGAGAAATCAAAGATTCAATTATTAAGACATGATAATTCTTCTTCTCCCCTATATACGTATGGAAATTTTTATATATATGCAATGAAATAGTAATATGTCCAAATTCGACTCTATACACATATGCCAACTGTTGTCCTTGGTTTAGGAAGTAATTCGGCTGACAAGTGTTTCATGTTGAGAAGAGCCGGAATTTTGATTAACGTAATAGTAGGTACTACCATATCTTGCTCACGGATCTATTCTACAGCTCCATGGGGATATATGGAACAAGCTGATTTTGTAAACCAGGTTTTGATGATCTCGACTGAATTGAGCCCTTCTGAAGTGCACTCTAAAATCCTGGAAATTGAGCATATTCTTGACAAGAAGAAAGGCCCGGTGAAATTTGGACCAAGAAATATTGATATAGATATCTTGCTTTATGAAAACGTGGTGTCAGAAAATGAGCATCTGACAATCCCACATCCAAGAATGCACTTACGCAATTTTGTACTCATTCCCTTACGTGAAATCGCTCCTGAAATTGTACACCCGGTTTTTCACAAATCAATCAGCGAGCTATTGGAGGAATGTGAGGATGAAAGTTTGGTAATGGCACAAGAAAAACAGTAATGAGTATTCGTTTTCCATATAATTATATCTGTGTCGAAGGAAATATAGGTACTGGTAAAACGACATTCTCAAGGATGATCGCGCGAGAATTCAATTGCGAATTAATTCTTGAAGAATTCAGGGATAATCCATTTCTACCACTCTTCTACCAGGACAGGGAGCGATATGCCTTTTCGGTTGAGTTGTTTTTCATGACGGAACGATATAAGCAATTGCAGAATCAATTGCTTTCCCAGGATCTTTTCCAGGATTTCACCATTGCAGATTACTCATTTGTGAAGTCACTACTCTTTGCCAAGAATAATTTAATTGAAGAAGAATACCGATTGTTTCAAAATCTATGGAATGTATTGAATGCCAATTTCCCAAAACCCGATATTCTGGTCTACTTCCACCGGGATGTCCATGTGCTGAAAAAGTTGATCGATATTCGAGGGCGGGAATATGAAAAATTGATCGAGGCAAATTATTTAAAAACTATCCAGGACACCTATTTTGATTACTTTAAGAACATTCTGACCTTTCCGGTTGTTATTCTGGATCTGAATGAAACGGATTTTGTCAGTGATCCAAAGAGCTATGAAGCTATCAAACATATTTTGGCCTCTAAGTATCTTCCGGGGGTTCATAGAGTAAGTCTCCTGGTCTAATTTATTTACAATGAACATTTCCATAGTCACAGCAGAATCTGAACATATTCCGGATATATATTCATTGGTAGAAGAATTGGCGGTTTTTGAAAAGGCCAGGGAAGAAATATGGCTTACGTTAGAAGATTATCAGCAACTGTATCGTGACGGGGCCTTTGAAGCGATCGTTGCTCTATCTGAAGAAGAAGTAATTGGAACGTGCATTTACTATATGACTTTTTCAACCTGGAAAGGTAAGATGTTATATCTGGAGGATTTCGTAGTCAGGGAAAGCGAAAGAGGTCTTGGTGTCGGACAATTATTATTCGATGAATTCCTGCAAATTGCAAAAAACAAAGGGTGTGCTTTAGCAAAATGGCAAGTGCTGGATTGGAATGAGCCTGCAGTCAAATTTTACTCAAAAAATAATGTCATCATAGACGATGGATGGTGGACCTGTAAGATTATATTCTAAATTCAAATTTTAAATACCAAGGGCCATCCTGGCCAGTTTATCCGTATGATCAGGATATTCAATATCGATGGGTTTGACCTTATGTAACCAACCTTTTATGATCGATTGGAAATTATCTCCTATACTGTTGATCACCTTCACTCCCATTTCTGATAAGGCCTTTGCATTACATTCCTGTTCATATTGCTTTCTCATCGGTATTACCATTAATTTTTTTTTCAAAAACAACATCTCGGAAACTCCTTGAAAACCAGCACCCATAATTGCATAAGATGTTGTTGCCAGCGTCTTCATCCAATTCTCCTTGTCCACAGGAAAAATTTTAATATGATTATGATCTTCCTTTGCAGTGGCATGTTTTGAGAATATTTTAAAATTAAAATCAGAAAAATTTTCAAATTCCAATTTCAATCTGCTATGAGAGAATGAAGGAAGGTAGACAAGAATTTCATTATCAAGATAGTTCAAAGGTAAATTTCGAATTTCCTTTCTAATTACAGGGGTATATACATTTTTGTCATATGCCTTGAAATGAAGTCCAATCTTCCTTGTGGCCGGTGCAAAATATTTAAATATGAATTCGGCTAAATATCCTTTCCTGTTGGGACGCGGAATGTTCTTTCCAAAAAAAGCTGCCTGATGACTCAGTGCTACACATTCGAGCTTCTTAAATCTCCACTTGCGTGCATACGCGCTAATCGGTTCAAAATCATTGATCACAAGATCGTAGCCTGATAGATCGAGATTAAAAATATCCTTGATCAAACGAAGTGGTTTCATGGTTTTTGCTGTGGCCCAATAATTAATCCCTCCTTTGGTTCCAAAAATATAACCCAGGCCATGTTTTCTGAACTTTACGGGAAAAGGCATTTTCAGGTCACCTTGAATCCCACTCAATAATACGTCCACATCGGCATACTTAATGAGTGCAGGATAGAACTCAAGGCATCTGCTCAAATGACCGTTTCCCGTGGCCTGAACAGCGTAAAGCACTTTCTTTCTTTTTTCCAATTTATTCAGACTTCTCTATCCAACAATCTCCTTGCAAATTGATGTAATTCCAATTTTTGATTTTCTTCCAGGTTAACCTGATCCAGGTGTGATTGAGCGAGCTGAAAGAAAGCCTCCTTGGCTTCATGACAATAATTGGACAGGTACAGCTCCTCGTACACATTTTTAACCCGCTGTACCTTATCTCCTTCATTCATAACATTCTTTTGGTACAATTCGACAAAATGTGGTTTGTCTTCCGGCACTAACAATTCGAGTGCTTTCAGATATAAATAGGTTTTCTTGCCCTGTATAATATCACCCCCGATTTTCTTACCGAATGACCTGGCATCTCCAAAAACATCCAGGTAATCATCCTGAAGTTGAAAACTAATACCTGCATTTAATCCAAAGTTGTAGAGGTGATCCATCTCTTCCTGACCGGCTCCCCCTAACATTGCCCCTAATTTCAATGCACCTCCCAATAAAACAGCAGTTTTCAATTCAATCATTTTGAGATATTCGTCTATTGATACTTCTTCCCGGGTCTCGAAGGTCATATCAAGACTTTGGCCTTCACATACTTTGCGGGCAGTATCAGTGAAGAACTTTATGATTTCAAGTGTCCTGTCTGAATCCAATGATGTCAACCGGTCATAGACTTCAACCAACATGACATCGCCAGTCAAAATGGCTGTATTTGAGTCATATTTCTTATGGACACTGGGACTTCCTCGCCTAAGATCCGCATCATCCATAATATCATCGTGGACCAGGGTGAAATTGTGAAACAATTCGATGGCATAAGCGAGATCTTGCGCCTTTTCCACGTCCGAATTGTAGGATGAATAGCCCAGAAGGCACAGAAAAGATCGCAATCTCTTACCCCCTAATGACATTATATAATTTCGGGGTTCGTACAGTTCTACCGGTTGTCGAAGTGAGACATTCTTTTCAAAATGAATATCCAGAAGCTCGTTGGCTTGTGATATATTTAAGGTCATTGCGCAAAAGTAGGAATATACCGCAGAGCGCCTTATCAAATAAGAATGAAATTATTGTGAAGAGAATTACACTACTAATAGTCATGTTCGTCCTATGGGTGAGCTGTCAAAATGAACAAAAGCAAGTACCTGATTTAATCATTCATAATGCAAAGATCTACACTGTTGATGAGGATCGTTCGATGTATGAGGCGATCAGTATCAGGGATGGCAAAATCATTGATCTGGGAACAGACGAATCCATCTTGACACAAACAGGAGAAAAGACTCAGCTGATTGATGCTGAAAAGGCTTTTGTAATCCCGGGCTTCATTGAAGGGCATGGACATTTCAGTGGTTTGGGTCAAAGTCTGATGAACTTAAATTTCCTGAGAAGTAAATCGTGGGATGAAATTGTTGCCATGGTAGCCGAAAAAGTAAAGGAGTCTGAGAAGGGTGAATGGATCATTGGCCGGGGATGGCACCAGGAAAAGTGGACTGAGACACCTGATGACCATATTCACGGTTACCCCAGGCACTTTGACTTGAGTGAGATTTCTCCTGATAATCCTGTTATGTTGCGCCACGCAAGCGGGCATGGATTGCTTGCAAATGCAAAGGCAATGGAAATCGCAGGTGTGACTCCTGAAACTCCGAATCCTGCTGGTGGCGAAATCGTGCGTGATGAAAATGGCAATGCCATAGGCGTATTCGAGGAACGTGCCATGTCAATAATCAGGAATGCATATAATTATTATCTGCAGGACCAGAGTGATGAACAGAAATTGAAAGAATGGTATGAAGGAATAGCATTGGCCCAGGAGGAATGCCTGGAAAATGGTGTTACTAGTTTTCAAGATGCGGGGGCACAATTTGAGTCTCTCGATCGATACAGGGAGATGGCCGAAAATGCAGAGCTGGATATCCGGTTGTGGTCGATGTTGAGGCATTCTTCAGAACAAATGAGAGGGAAGCTCGGAGATTACAGGGTCATCGATGCCGGAAATGGCTTTTTCACTTGCAGATCCATTAAATCAGAAGTGGATGGAGCTCTAGGGTCTTTTGGTGCCTGGCTTCTGGAATCCTATGAGGATAAAGAAAACTTTGTCGGGCAAAATACCACCGAAATCAGTGAAGTACAGGCAATTGCCGAATTGGCAATGCAGGCTGATATGCAACTTTGCGTACACGCCATCGGTGATCGTGCTAACAGGGAGGTTCTTGATATATTCGAATCGATATACAATCAGTCAGACAATAAGGACTTGCGATGGAGAATTGAACATAGTCAACACCTGCATACCGATGATATTCCTCGTTTTGGCCAATTAGGTGTGATTGCCTCTATGCAAGGTATTCATTGTACCTCGGATGCACCGTTTGTTGAAAAGAGATTAGGCTATCAGCGCGCACGTGAAGGAGCATATCCCTGGAGATCAATTGTGGACAGTGGAGGTCTGGTCACCAACGGAACGGACGCGCCTGTAGAAGATATCAATCCCATAGAATCCTATTATGCGACTGTCACACGAAAGAGGATCGATAATGGATTTGAATTTTTTCCGGAACAGGCCCTTACACGAGATGAGGCACTCTATAGCTATACGATGGCCAATGCCTATGCTGCCTTTGAAGAAGAAGTGAAGGGATCATTAGAAAAGAACAAGTATGCGGACATTACCATTCTTTCAAAGAATTTAATCACTTGTAGCGATGAAGAAATTCTGGATACCGAAATTCTGTATACCATTGTCGGAGGTAAAGTCAAGTATCAGAAGATCTGATTTGGAATGAAGAAGATCGTATCCCACATTATTTCGATCATGACATTGCCGTTTATCGTGATCGTGTTGATCCCATCCTATCTTCACTTTTTCGTCAATTCAAGATGTTGTGAACTGTTTCAATATCTACCTTCGTCGTTACTTATCATTTCGGCTGCTCCTATTGTCATAGCCGGAATGGCTCTCTTAGTCATTTGCATTCGCCAATTTGCGACAATTGGCCAGGGAACA
>JANQHF010000077.1 GCA_028282725.1 Saprospiraceae bacterium | reverse complement strand
TGAAGAAATCCAATATGAAATTTATAATGATCTCGGAGCCCTCGTAGATCAGGGAAGTTATTTGCTTATCGAAGGTGACAACGTCATTCCATTGGAGTTGACCTCGTCATATTCAAGCCAGTTCTTCAATGTCATCATACGCAAAGCTTTGAATTTCGCAGTAGTCAGGATCTTTAGAAGCTGATCTCTTTAACCATTCCGATACAATTCAATCGACATTTCATGTTATGAAGCCCATAGATTGCTTCTGGTAACAACTATTCTCAAATCTGGACGCAATTAAGGCCTAAAACACTATGCATTTTGATCTTGATTGGAACGCCATAAGTACCAAGTGTGTCAATAATATGTTCATTATGAATGTCTTATGCATTATAAAAAATTTTATCTGTTCGATAAATAAAAATTTAGAGACTTTGGCATTTAATTTGTCATAATAACTACGCGTAGAGTTATTAATCGCTAATTGAAAATTTTATATGAGTCTCATTAACACTGTACTTGCGGATGCCCAGGAGCTTTTCATGGATGGATTAGAAAAAATCTGCTCTGAAATTGAATATCCCGAAATCAAAATAGTAGGAAGAGCCAGTTCTGCAAGATCTCTCAAACAATTGCTGTACGACGTAGATGCTGACCTTCTATTCATGGAATTGAATTTTTATGATGAAGACGGCCTTAGTCTTATCCCCTTAATTAAAGATGAATTTCAGAACCTGAGGATTTGTGTTCTTTCAGGATATACCGATCACAAATTCGTCAAGGAGGCCTTTCAAAATGGTGCTGATGGCTTTTATAGTAAGTATAATACCCTCAGCGAACTGCCCGAATGTATAACTGAGATCATAAAAGGTAATCGATTTTTGGCATCGGGATTGGAAATTACACCGAGGAAAAATGGCAACAAAAATCTGAATAATCAACCTTTTGAAGATAGATTTCTGCTTCGAAAAAAATTAACTAAGAGAGAACAAGAAGTACTGGAGTTAATAACCCGGGCAATGAACAATAAAGAAATTGCATCACACCTGTTTATCAGTGATCAAACTGTAGGTGTACATAGAAAAAATATTATGAGAAAGCTCGGCGTAAGAAACACCGTTAATCTGATAAAATTTGCAATTGATCATCAATTGGTCTGAATTAGTTTTTGCCCTCCCCCTTTTAAAGAGGCAATTACTAATTATTGAATTCTAATCATATCCCGATCTTTTTAAAAGGCTAGAGAACCTTAAAGAAAAAAGAATGAGAATATCATTGCTTATTTATAAGACATTACTCAGCCTATTTTTTGTAATTGGTTCTTTTGGAATACAATTATCCGGTCAATGTACTTTTAACTGTGTTGACACGCTTAATGTCTCTGTAAATAATATTTGCACAGCAACCATAACTCCGGCTATGGTATTGAAAGCTTTTGATCCAAATGCAAATTGCAATTATGCAATTGAATTGACGGATCAGAACGGAAATATTATAAACCTGGATAAAACCCGTGCTGACATTGGATCACAGTATGTCGGAACTGTTTTGAAGGTTAGAATTTTTGAAGCGGGTTTTATAAATTCCGGAAACAGCTGTTGGGCTTACGTCAACGTCGAAGACAAACTTCCTCCCGATATTGTCTGTGTGGGTAATGACACATTGGAGTGTTATCGAACGGATATTTTTGGGGATGATGCATCGGCGTCCGCTTATTTAAAAAGCAGGATTGAAAGCCAGTTAATTGACAATTGTGGCAATGAGGAAGTCACTGTAAATATTACAAAAAACGATTTGGTTCAAATGCTTTGTCTCAATGAATTTGCCGCAATGCGGATCGTTGGATATAATGTATTGGACAATAATAATAACGTCACAAGTTGTGAGGACACGATCTACTACGAACGATTCATTTTAGATTCTCTTGACGCACCCAAAAATTATGTAGGGAGTATGTCATTGAGTTGTAATGATCCTTACCCAACTGTAGAGTATTTGATAGGTATCGATAACGAATCTCCAGGACAAAATTCACTTCCAAATATTGACGGAATTTCTATAGCCAACCTGGTTGATAGTTTCTTTGTTGAACGAGGTCTTTGCAATTTCAAAATGACGTATCAGGATATAATTTTTGAAACTTGCGGGAGTACATTCAAAATTGTAAGAAACTGGATGGTCATTGATTGGTGCAATGCAAATTTTCCAATTAATTTCAATCAGGTAATTAAGGTGTTGGATGAAAGCGTAAGTGTCGGATCAATTTCTAATTTAGGTCCTTTTGCAACTGATCCCGGGTTATGCGATGCTTCTGTGGTTCTGCCTTTTCCTGTGGTCAGTCAAAATGAGTGCAGTAATTGGACATATACGATTTTAGTACAAGAACCTGGTGATGATTTTTTCATTCCTTATGGTGGTACAAGAAGTTCGGTTCCCCAGGAAGTCACGAGAAGATTTCCGATAGGAACCAGTATGGTTAAATACATTGTCGAAGATGCATGCTTCAATACTGACGAGGTCGAATTCAATGTCACTGTAGTAGATGAAGAATCTCCTATTCCCGTGTGTGATTTCAGGACTGTCGTGACCCTTACCGATAGTTTTCTAGGTAAGGCGCAGGCACGTTCATTTGATGATGGTAGTTATGACAATTGCTCTGGTATCGTACAATATGAGGTGAGAAGAATGGATCGATTTGAGACCGATTGTCCTACTCCAGGTGATTTTGCCGACTATGTTAAATTCTGTTGCTCCGATATAGGTAAAATCATCATGGTCGAACTGCGTGTCACTGATGCATACGGAAATTCAGCAATTTGCATGGCTGAAGCCATGGTACAATATAAAGGTCCCGGTCCGAGTATTACCTGTCAACCGGATCCTGATGTTCGGGGTTGTACTAGCTTCGATTCTTTTGATATCTCTACTTTGACTCCTCCATCTGTGAGTTCTTCCAATCCATGTATTGCTGATGGTCTTGTACCACTAATACGGGAAGTGGACAGATCTATAGATGATTGTGGTGATGGCTTTATCGATGTCGAGTGGTACTATAATCTGACAGGAGATGAAGAAGTAATCTGTACCAATCGCATTACATTCAGCAATCCCGATCCATTTGATATCAATGACATCAATTGGCCTTCGGACCGTACTGTAGAATCCTGTGACGATGCTCCTCGGACTACAGAGGAATTGGAGAATATTATTAATCCAAATAAACCTTGTGGTAAAGCCGTCGTGTCAGATCCATCTGACCGAATCTTCGAGAATATTCCCGGTAAATGTTTGAAAATTATACGAACCTGGACAGTTGTTGACTGGTGCAGATATCCGGCGGATCCAAGTGCGAGATGGACATATGAACAAACCATAGATGTCATCAATAGCCAGGGTCCTGCAATTGATATCAGCGGTTCAAATCTTCAATTAAATTTAAAATCAGATAGTTGCAGGGCCAATATGATGATTGAAGGATTGGGTACTGATGATTGTACGCCGGTTGATGAACTTGTATGGACCTATCAATTGGATCTTCTATCTGATGGACAGGAAATTCCACTTATTCCCGAAACTAATGGGAGAGTGCTTGGGCGATTATTGGATGCCGGAATATATGTTTTGACCTGGACTGCCACCGATGGCTGCGGCAATACGACAATTGCACGACAAAATATTGCCATAGATGATAATGTGGCTCCGGATGCAATCTGTGGATTTGTCGTCAGGGACATGGACAGTACAAATATTATAACCGTTCTCGCTTCTGAATTGGATAATGGATCGAGTGATAACTGTGGTGAAGAACTTTCCATTTTAATCCGGCGAGCGGGAGATAACTCCAGTCCTGCAGAATCCATCGAATTCACATGTGCTGATCTCGGTGTAAATGATGTGGAATTATGGGTCATGGACAATATGGGTAATCAGGACATGTGTCCTGCCCAGGTGGATATCAGGGATGGTCTCTCCACCTGTGGATTTGGGGCTTCCAATCTGATATTGAGAGGGGATATCAGAACTCCGGATAATATCACATTGGAAAATGCAAGAATTGCCCTGATGATGAACGGTGCTGAAGTCCAATCAATGACAACAGATATCGATGGTAAATTCCATTTTGAAAATCTGGAATTGAACCAGAGCTATTCTCTGGAGTCTCATAAAAATGATGACTATCTTAACGGCATCTCGACTTTGGATCTCGTTTTGATGCAAAGACATATTCTAGGGCTGCAAAAAATTGATTCACCGTACAAGTTGATTGCTGCCGATATCAATAACAGCCATTCAATATCAGCCGTAGATATCGTTCTGTTACGAAGATTGATCCTTGGACACATTGATGAACTTCCCAATAATGAATCCTGGAAGTTCATTGATAAGAGCTTTCGCTTCACAGATCCTGAAAATCCCTGGAATTATCCGGTTTCCATCGAGCTAGGTCCCATTTCAGAATCCATGACTAAGGAAATCACTGCAATAAAGATTGGTGACCTCAATGCCAATGTAGCTGCCAATAGCGGAATCGCTTCTTCACGAAGAGATCATTCCAAATCACTGCTGACTTCAATAAAGATGGTTCAGTCCAATACTGTCGTCTTTCAAGTTAGAAGTGCTGAAGATATCAAAGCTATTGGTCTTCAACTCGAATTTGTATATGATGACCAAAAGCTGAAGTTCAAGACAGTCAGAAGCCCGAAGATGGAGATCGTCCGGGATATGTTCAGAGTCCAATCTGGCAAGATTAGCCTGTCAGTTGCACATGCCGAGGAACGCCTCATAAGAGATGATGATGTATTGTTAGAGTTCATTTTCGAATTTCGCGGTGACAGTCAGCTCAACGATCAACTCATCCGCTTGAATTATAACCCTGCCTTTAATAATGAAATTTACACAAGCGACCTAACCGCTTTCCCGGTTGAGGTTCACAAGATGGAGGATTTTGATGATGTAGTACTTTATCAAAACAAACCCAATCCTTTTGACCATCGTACTTTTATAGAATTTGATATACCTAAAGAAGAAACTGTCACGTTTGAATTGTTTGACATTAATGGTTCAAGAGTGCATAGCCTTAGCAGGAGATTTAGTGCAGGCCGAAACCAAATAAAAATTGATCGGGAACAATTGCAACTAAATAAGGGTATATACTATTATCAGATTCATGCCCAGAAGCGATCTTTGACAATGAAGATGATAATCTTATAGGAGTATTTAATCTCCGAAATTGAGGTTTAGAATATTTCCTTGAATTCGTAAATATTCTCTTCAAAGGCTCTATTTAATCGTGAATAGGGCCTTTTGAGCATTTATCATTAATGGTTGTTGCTAAACATTATTACTTTTGCTAATGAATGGTTAATCCCCAAATATGAACAAGGTTATACTTACTATTCTCTTATCCTTTTTCCTTGTGCTGACTTCCCAGGCTCAGCTTACATTTACCTTTGGTACAGATACAATAAGTGCACCCGGAAGTACGGTTGACGTAGACGTTCGGGTTTCTGGTTTTCAGGATATAATATCCATGCAACTTTCCCTGAATTGGGACCCATCTGTCTTTAGTTTCAGTAGTCTCGAAAACATAACAGATGACTTGCCTGAATTTTCAGCAAGTAGTATCGGTACCCCGGATAATGCGGTGGTGGTACAGGATGGTGAATTAACGATATCGTGGAGTGGACCTAGTACTCAACCTGCATCCATACCTAACAATACTCGTCTGTTCACATTGCGCCTGTCAGGAGTGGGTACCTTATGTACAGGTACACAGGTGGATATATCCAATTCTCCCAGACAGATAGAAGTGGTGGATGCGGATTTCAATATCCTTGATGTCAACTCATCAGGAGGTAATATTGAAATCCGGGATGCCAGTTGTCCTGGTACCGGTGGTGGGGATGGGCTGAGCTTTACTTTAGCAGATGCTTCAGCAGCAGCAGGGTCGACCATATGTATTCCAGTTACAACTGATAATTTTAACGAAATCTTGAGTTTTCAAAGCGGTGTTCAATGGGACGCATCTGTTCTCAGGTTTACCGAGCTTAGAGAAACAGGTCTTCAGTCCATAACAATCAATGATGAAGCCTCTAATCAAGGAGAACTCCGAGTTCTTTGGTTTTTTGATCAGGCCGCAGTCACATTGGCACGTGGAGCTTCAATTTTTGAACTTTGTTTTGAAGTGACAGGAAGCACCGGAGAGACCACACCGGTCTCGTTGGTGAATCTGCCTGATTTTGATATAGAAGTTGCCAACGAAGATGGAGCGATCAATCAATTTGATATCAACAACTCTATTTTTACTGTTGGAAGCGGTGGTGGCAACCAGACCGGAGTAGGACTTATCGCACCCGATATCTATACCATGGATGCAACATCGATTTGTATTCCTGTCTCTACCCGGAATTTTACAGGAGTTGCTGCTCTTCAGACCGGTTTGAGTTTTGATCCTGACATTTTATCTTTTACAGAGATCAGGGATGTCTCTTTGTCCGATGTGGATGTAGGTATATCAGACATTGACCAGGGCGACTTACGAATTTTCTGGCAATCTGATTTTAGCACACTAACTGTCACTCTTGATGACGATGATGTTCTTTTTGAAGTTTGTTTTAACGTCTTGGGTAGTGACGGGCAAAGATCGGAAATAGGGTTTGTCAATCTTCCAAATTTTGCAGTTGAGTTCTCAAGTGAACTCGGAGAACCCCTGGATTTCTTCCTGGAGGACGGATCGATTACCGTCGGTGATCCTCCCGTAGGTTCTGATTTGAGCCTGACCGTATCAAATGCCACAATTAATAGGGGAGCAACAACCTGTCTTGATGTAACGGCTACGGGATTTACGAATATTGAGGGAATGGGATTCGCATTTCAGTGGGATCCATCCGTGATCACTTATGTCGATCAAAGAAATTTTAACTTGGACGGACTGGGCAATTCCAACTTTAGCCCTGCCGGTAATGATCGACTGAGAGTCTTATGGACTCCGACCGCACCACAAACAGTATCCGATGGAACCTCCATTTTCCAGATCTGTTTCCAGGGAGTTGATCCTTGTGGAGCAAATTCGAGTTCACCGGTTGCCTTTATTTCAGACAACACACCTATAGAAATTATCGGACCAAACAACCAGGTCCTGAGCCCGCAATTAAACAATGGGACGGTGATGATAGGAAACTGTGGTGGTGGAAGCTTATCAATAAACGTACTGAGCATCATGAATCCTCAGTGTCCGGGAAGTACAAACGGCGTCGTCAATGTCGATTTCACCGGGGCTTCCGGTACAGTCATGTGTCTCTGGAGAAGAGATTCCGATAATTTGTCCATAACGGCGAATTGTAATTTGATCGGGGCCCCCGGTGGCAGCTATACCTTAACGGCGACAGACCAGGGTGGTAATGAAGCAACCAGGACGGTAGTGTTGGAAGATCCATCTATGATTAATGTACAGGCCGACGTCATTGATGCATCATGTGAAGGGGCCGGACAAATCACCTTATCCATCTCCGGAGGTACCTCTGCCAATGGAAGTTACAATTTGATGTGGTCCAATGATCTGCCCTCAAGTACTATTGTTACGGATGTCGTATCCGGCACTTACCGTGTAACTGTGACAGATGACAATGGATGTCAGGTTGTCGAAGAAATTGAAGTGGGTGATACCTCCTTTCCCTTGAATCCAAGTATTGCAGATAATAATGATCCTGAAAACCCGAACGGTGCGATCAATCTGAACCCGGGAGTATCAGGATTGTCATTTTCATGGTCGACAGGATCCACAGAATCATCCATTACCGGATTGGAAGCGGGAACATACTCCGTGACTATTGCGGATGCGGCCGGTACATGTACAACTGAGAGAAACTTCATTGTAGATAATGGATTCGTCTCAGGAGATGCACTGGTCGAATCGGTCATCGGCCGGTATAATGGTTTTGGTGTAAGTTGTAATGGAGAATCTGACGGCATATTGGATGGTGAAATCATCGGCGGATGCGATGACGGACCAGTGGTGGTCTTGCTCAATGGCGCTGAGGTCAGCCTCCCTGCAGAAAGTCTTCCTCCCGGTGATCACACCCTGAGATTGGAAGATGCATGCGGAAATGTCTATGAGGAGACTTTTACCATTGAAGAACCAGACGCTATTGTTAATAATGGTTTGTCCGTTGTAGACTGCCCTCGAGGAGCAAGCAATGGTGTCGTTTCATTAGATATTGCCGGAGGGACAGGTGTTTATAGTCTGAGTTCAAGTATCGGTAATCAGGGTGTCGGGAATACGATAGAAAATGTATCTAAAGAGCCTTTTACGGTTATTGCACAGGATGAGAACGGCTGCCAGGCAATGTTTTCTAATCTTGAAATCCCAGACAGTATTTGTCCGGATGTCTCTGATGAGCCTTGTTCGGCCAGATCCATAATTTCACCTAATGGGGATAATGTCAATGATGCATTCGTGATCCCTTGTGTAAATGACGCCAACAATCAACCGTCCAATCTTACCATTTATGATCGATGGGGAAATTTGGTAATGGAGGCCAGTAACTACAGCAACGACTGGAGAGGAACCGATATGTCAGGAGAACCACTACCTGAAGGTGGATATATGTGGGTACTAACTACGGGAGGACCAGGCAACAGAGATTTGTTCAGAGGAACGGTGTCGATTTTAAGATAACTATAAAAACCAAAATTGAAAATCATCGAACGCAGCATTATGAAGAATATTTACCTAATTATACTGCTTGTCCTTACTACGATCTGTTCGTCTGAAGCTCAGAGTCGTCTCTTTGGTGAGCGTTCTGCATTTACTCAGTATTTTCTGACTCCATATGTAATGCATCCAGCTGCAGCAGGCCAAAATGAATATAGCCAGGTAATGGGTCTTTATAGAAATACGTGGGCATCGTTTCCCGGTTCTCCCGAGACATTTGCCTTCGGATATGATGGTCCGATCGGAAACAGGATCGGATTAGGCCTACTGGGAATGACAGATAGCTTCGCAGCATTCAGTACATCCAAAGGAGTGCTCAGTCTTTCATACACAATTGAATCGCCCACAAACAAGATTGGATTTGGCATCTCAGGGGAATATATCCAACATAAACTCAGGAGTTCCGAACTGCTGAATAGTCTTGTGGATCAAAATGATATTGAGATCGTTAACCGGCTGGATGGCTATTCGTTTTTTGATGCGAGTGTAGGTGTCTACGGTGTATTTGATGGTAAATTAATCTATGGCATTACGCTTCCTTCAATCATCAGTCAGAGGATTAGTGGAGAAGGAAGTGATCCGGAGACGGAAATAGGTTTTGTCGCTTCCCTGGGATATCGAATGGAGGTCGAAGATAAAGACCTGGTTTTTGAACCCTCAGTGTACGTCAAAAAGTTGCTTTTCGTACCTCTTCATGTTGATATTAATCTAAAAGCCGATTTTCTGGGAGAACAACTAACTGCAGGATTAACCGGATCTGTAGGCGCTGAAAACAGGGTGGGATTCCTGATAGGCACTCAATTGAGCAATTTCGGATTTCACTATGCCTATAACCTTTCGCTGCATGAATTTCAGCAATACAATAACGGGGCGCACGAGATCAGTTTGAAATTGCGCTTACAGCCTTATAACCGAAGTTCCCCGGGAGAATAGAATTCTGTCGATTTCCGGCAAAAAAGTCGGCTGCCAACCCCTGCCAAAATACATATTAGATATTTAATATATATGTAAAATACCCCACAAACGAGAGATTACGGGAGGGGTCAAATGCTATATTTGTGGAGATGATGCGGAAGGTGTCATTCATTATTAAGGAAAAGATGAAATCATCTTGGGCTGATTACGGTATTAAGACATACCAAAAAGACGAAATCAGTTCTGAGCAGTCAGAACGCCAAAGTAATCTCTCCAAGCAGATTCTCTACATCCATTTTAGTCTAAATTTTTGAGGATTCATCCTCCCTGTCCGTCCAGGCATTGATTGGCGCTTTTTAGCGAAAATTGATGTGGCGGTTGTCGGCTCAAATCCAAAAGTGGGTTTGTGGTCTCTTTGTTTGTGGCTAAACGTAGCTGCAGTAAGTATTAAAGAAATTTAATACGATTTGAAGATCCTCGACGAAATCTTAATTAATGGATCAGAGAATCAAACCGATTTATTTAACTCAAAAACTTTTAATAACTAAACTCAATCTCATGAAAAGATCGAATTTTACTTTTCTGTTTCTTTTCGCTCTACTGAGTTTCGTCTCTGTTAATCTTGGTGCTCAAGGGTCGTCTTGTATTGACAAGGTGAACATCAGAGTAGATGCGAATTGTGGATGGCATGTGGATAAGGAGCGCCTGGGATATACAGGTACCGAAATGCCACAGTCCATCATTTATACAGGGACGGGTTCAGGTACTCCCTTTCCGGGTACAGGATCTTTGACCGGACCTGCAACAGGATCTATGGGTCCTGGTATCGGCCTGCCTGATGGTGGCATGGTGCAGTACCAACTATGGTCTGGACCGAATGGAACAGGAACGATGCTTTGTTGGGGTAACATCAACTTCGAGATCAAGATGACTCCTCCAACTGAGACTTCTACACAAATGTTTATGTGTGGACAGCCGTTTCCAAAGATTCCAGAATACAAAGCCGGACCTTGTCAAGCTGACATTTATAACATAACTGCTTCTGAAAGAACAGAAGGTAATGTTTGTTCAGGTCTTCAAACGATCAGAACTATTACCGGTGTTACCGATATCCACGGTAAGAAGCAGACAATTACCCTTAGGATAGATACATTTATTCAGACACCACTTGACACAAGTATGGTTACTTGTCCAATGGGTGGACCTGATTTCACAAATGCATTAAAGCTTCGCTGTGAAGTCCTGGATGGAGAGTATCCTTCACCAGATGTGGTGTATGACTACTTCTATGCTTTATACAGAGCTCAGGGCCGCAAAGTTGCTGCAGCTGAGAACTTAGCTATTCAGAAAGCATATCCATATGTATCTAAAGGAATTGTTCCGGATTCAGTAATTAATAGAATTACCAGGAATATTACCTCTACTGTAGTGCCAACAAAGATCTTGTTAAATGGTCTTTGGGTAATCGTTGACGTCGTTGTTAAGGATACTACTTATGACACGTTCTACAGAGATGCTTCATATCCGTTGGCTATTCCTCTTCCAAAAGGTGTTACGTGTAACTTAAGTGTGAAGTGCACTGATTGGCAGTTCCCGGGATGTGCCGGACCTGATGCTAAGATCATGCGTCAGTGGCAAATCCTTGACTGGTGTAATGGAAGTGTTAAGGAATGCACTCAGTGGATAGTCGTAGAACCAGACGATCCTTACTTTACGAAAGTATTGGGTAAGAAAGTAACTAAGAACAGAGATGGTTCTGTAGACTTTTATAAGATGTGGCCTAATAAGATAGTGCCTGTACCTATTGCGCCATGGACTTGTGCTGCTCAGTTGCAGTTGAGTGCTATGGTTGATTGGAGCTGTATCGAAGATGGTGAGATCGCTTGGTCTACCACAGCAGGTTCCATTGGAAAGGATCTCGTCTTACGTGGTCTGTGGCTAGGAGAAGATGCGGTAGTGACAGCGACATTACTTGGTTGCCATAGTTTGGCTAACCCAGTGACATTCACATTTACGGCTCGTCCGTTCAACAGCATTTATCCTGTTCCTGTAGCGGAAGACAAAGTGAATGTATCATTAACGGGAGATCCAACCGGAACTGTATCACCTGATGGTGGTGTAGCTAAAGTATTCGTTAATGCTATTGATGCTGGTTCTCACAACGCAGGTTGTGGTCCTGTATATTCTTGTTTACTTCTTAAAGAAGAATTAGAAAATCCAGTGATCATAGGTGGTGTACACGTATCTGTAAATGGAAAGTTAATCTATCATGCCGCACAATGTTTGGCTGACGGTGTATTGAAAGGTAAGCCAGCTACTAAGTTGACCCCTGCCATTCCAGACATTCCATACGTATACTGTAAGGAGTATGTCAAATTCTGTTGTTCTGATATAGGTGAGAACCAAGTTGCACTTCTCGTTACGAATGAAGGAGGAAGAACAGCTCACTCATGGTCAACTGTTTGGGTTGAAGATAAATCCAATCCAGTGATCATTTGTAGGGATGGAGCCATCGATTGTACAGATGAATTTGATCCAAATGACTTCAAGCCACATGTAAGAGAAGGTATTTGCTCTGACTATCCATTGGATTATACAGTAGTTGAAGATCTCGACGCATGTGGAGAAGGATACTATACTATTATCTGGACGAATGCTGATGGAGAAGTTGTTTGTGAATCTGATGTATATGTCAGAGGTCAGAACAATTTCAATCCTTATGAAATTAAGTGGCCTAAGCATTACACCGGAGAATATGAAATTGGTGTTGTCAGGGAATGTGAACTATGGTTAGATGCCGATGGTGATCCGGTTCTTGATAGCAAAGGTAATGAGCAGTACAGAATCGTTGAATATACTGGCAGAGTATACATGGGTGATGCATTTGATTGTGCTGAAGGTGGTGACACTGGAGAGCCAGTTTGGTGTCAGGCTGAATGTAGCTTAGTTGGATCAACATTCGAACCTCTTGAGGTAGAAGCTGCTGATGCTTGTAAGAAGATCATCAGAAGATGGACAGTTATTGACTGGTGCTACTGGGATCCAAATACAACGAATCCTGATGATGATAATGACACAGCAACGGATAACTTCCAGGCTGTTGATGATGAGTGGTTAGACGCTTACGATCCTGATCAAGCGGGTAAATGGTTTACTGACTGGAGACAGAGATATGCTCCTCCAGCTCCAGTGAATTATCCGGATGGTATTGGAGAAGTAACAAAGCTTGAGTGTGAAGCTTGTGATAAGACAAACGCTGAAGCAGACTACGTATATTTCAGATATACTTCTGTTGATGAGGATGGATACTACACATTTGATCAAGTGATCAAGGTAATCGATGAAGATGCACCAGTTGTTGACGCTGATGACTTTGTAACTATCTCAGTTACAGGCGGAGCTCAGGCAAAAGGTGATGATTATGATGATTGCTATGCAAGTGAGGACATTCCTGCAAGTGTAACCGATATGTGTGGTGAGACTGATCTTGCTACCGAAGGTGCAGCTTGGTGGATTGAAGTATATGTTTCAAATGAAGATGGTGACAAAGTTGCCCTGGCTAAGACAGCTACCAAATTTGGAACCAACGTGACCATGAATAGTCAGAAAGGTACTCCTGGTACTTATCACCTGATTGTATGGTCCGTAAGAGACGGATGTGGAAACGTAGGTACGAAGGAGACCCTGATCTACTTCCAGGACGACAAGCAACCTACTCCTGTATGTATTCAGGACCTAAGTACAGCTATTATGCCTACTTCCGGTTCAGTTGAAATTTGGGCCTCTGACTATGACAATGGTTCATTTGACAACTGTAGTGATGTATATCTATGGTTCCTACTTGATTCACTTGGTAATCCAACTGATGATTTAGAGAACGGAACACTTTCAGCTAACTTGAATGTGACTTGTGATATGCTTTCTGAACTTGGACAAGGTGAAACACTAGTTCTTGGATTATATGTAACAGATGCTGGAGACAACATTGACTTCTGTAACATTACATTAAATGTAAATGGTGCAGCAGAAGTATGTGATCTGAATTCTACAGCTGCAGTTATTGGAGGAATTGTTTCATTGCATGGAACAGAAGATCGTGTAGAAAGTGCAGAAATTGCCCTAAATGTGGGTGCGAAAGACTTGACAGGTGTTGAAGGTACATATGCATTCAACGGAAATGCCATGTTCCAGTCTTATGAAATCGCAGCTAAGAAGAATGATGATCCGTTGAACGGAGTTACCACTCTTGACTTAGTATTGATTCAGAAGCACATCCTGAGATTGCAAACATTGGATGATCCTTACAAAATCATTGCCGCTGATATCAATGGTAATGGAAGGGTAGCAGCCACTGACCTTGCAGATCTTAGAAGATTGATCCTGGGTATCATTTCTGAATTCCCAAGTAATGACAGCTGGAGATTTATAGATGCCACTCAGACATTCGACGATCCTGAAAATCCATTCCCATTCACTGAAATCTTGAGTATCTCAAGCTTAGGTAAGAATGAGCTGGATCAGAACTTCATTGGAGTGAAGATCGGAGATGTTAATGGCAATGCAATAGCCAACAGTCTTATATCTGCAGGAAGCAGAAGCGTAGGAAGACTTGCTCTTAATATAGAAGATCAGTCTGTGAATGCAGGTGAATTGATCGATGTTGCGATCGGATCATCTAATTTCGACGCAATTACTGCTTACCAGTTTACTATGGAGTTGAGCGGTCTTGAATTTGTAGGAGCAACATCAGGAGCTATCGAAGTTAGCGATGTTAACTTTGGAAGAATCGATGCAAGAACTGTTACTACAGCATGGCATACTCCAGAAGGTATAAGCACAGGTGATGACTTGTTCACAATGACATTTAGAGCTACTGAAAGCATAGAGCTAAGTGAAGCATTGGCAATAAGCTCAAGAATCACACAAGCTGCTGCTTATAACACTAATGAAGACAGGTTAGACGTAGCCCTTGAGTTCAACACAATTGGTGAAGCTGGTTTTGTACTACTACAAAACAATCCTAACCCATTTGATAAGGTAACTCGTATTGGCTTCGAACTACCAGTAGCTGGTGCTGCAACACTGACAGTATTTGATGTAACAGGTAAGACTGTATCAGTGATGACTGAAACTTATAACGCTGGTTATAACGAAATCACATTGACGAAGAATGACCTTGGAACATCAGGTGTACTATACTATCAATTAGAAAGTGGTGACTTTACTGCTACTAAGAAGATGATTTTAATCGACTAATAGAGACGTAGAATAAAATCGGTTTTTGGGATGGCCTCTTTTCTGTTTCGGCAGAAAGGGGGCTTTTTCCTTTTAAGGGCCTCCAATACCTAATACCTCCCAGATCCCTTCTTTGATCCTCTGGTTTAATTCATAGACTCTTCAACCTGACTTAGCTTTTCTTTAATGATTGATATATACAGATCAATTGTCTTAAGATGAGTTCTAAAGCATACCACAGCAATCCTGATCCAATACTTTTGATCCAGTGTAGTGGATGAGACGAATACACGTCCGTCTTCCTGGATCATCTTAACCAGCAGTGTATTGAATTCATTGGCTCTACCATTCTTTGGCACATATCTGTAAATACATATAGAAAGATCTGGCGGAGGTCCAACTTCGAATCCTAGCTTTTGTATTTGTTCGTAGAAATACTTCGTCAACAGGTGTTTTTCATACAATGCAGATTGGAATACCTCGGTCCCATGTAACTTTAAAGGAATCCACATTCTCAGTCCTCTAAAGTGCTTGGTCAGCTCTGGTGATAAGTCTGCCGGTGAAATGTTTTGAGTCCCGGGATTTGCATCCTGTAAGTAATTCGCTGTATAGTGAAAAGAATCAAATAAATATTTGCCTTCTTTGATGATAACGACACCGCTTCCATATGGTAAGAACAACGTTTTGTGGGGATCCATCACTATGGAATCCGAGGAATCCATTCCAATGAGCTTTTCTCTCATTTCCCCGCATAAACAAAAATATCCTCCATAGGCAGCGTCGATATGATACCATGCACCTGACTGTTGAGCAATTCCGCCAATACGTTCCAGAGGATCAATTGCTCCGGTATCTGTACTTCCACAAGAGGCGATGATTAAGAAAGGCTGTAGACCTGCTTTCTGGTCTTTGTTGATCCAATACCTTAAATTTTCGGTGTCCATTCTGTAGTGCTCATCAAGTGCCACTGTACGAACCGGACAATCTTCCAGACCAGCAATTCTAATGGCCTTCTGGATACAATGATGGGTTTGTTGAGTGAGGTAGATGGTACTCTTATATATTTTTTCGCCTTTGATTTTCATCTTGTCCCTGGCGCAGGTTATTGCTATCAAATTGGCAATTGATCCTCCTGAACTTATGTTACCCAGGGCCGTATCCGGATAACCAATTATTGACCTTGACCATTCTATCAACTCATTTTCGATATGAACTGCTCCCGGATTCGCGAATTTCAGCCCGGAATATCTGTTCGTTACTGCAGCGAGAAAATCTCCAATAGCCGCTGTAAAAATTCCTCCTCCGGGTACATATCCCAAGTGCCCCGGTGAAGCAGGATTGATTCCATTTTTATCTACCTTATTGCGTAAGTATGACAACATGTCCTCCAGGGATTCAACTTGTCCTATAAGCGTATCACCTTGAGCAGATTCGACCGGGACATCATATGCGCGACGATCAGATATTGTCTCGAGAAATTCTTCGGAGTACCGAATCATCTGATCAATCAGAAATCTACGAACATCTAGTTCTGGTTCCAGTGACCGGGACTTTATCTGATAATCAAGTATTAGATCCCTCATATTTATATTATGACAAAAAGCATACCTTTTCTCCCATCAACTTTCAGATTGATTAATCCGTTATATTTATAATTCTTTATCGATTATCGGTATGAACAAATTGATAAACTACATCCAACTCTTTTCAGGCCTATTTCTATTTGTATTGTTCTTGTCCCATTCAAATGAGGCACTTGCGACCCACAATCGAGCTGGTGAGATTACCTATGAGCAAATTGGCGATCTTACGATTCGGGCAACGATCGTCACTTATACAAGAACGAGCAGTTTTGCAGCTGACAGGGATAGCCTTACCTTATATTGGGGTGATGGCGATAGCACCTTTGTTCTCAGAAGCAACGGAAACGGATTGGAGCTTCCCAATGACATAAAAAGAAATGAATATGTAAGTCAACATACCTATCCTGCCAGGGGCACCTACACGATGTCTGTTGAGGATCCAAATCGAATTGCTGGAATATTAAACATAGATTTTCCCAATTCTGTGAATATTCGGTTTTATATCGAAACGACATTTACCCTATTGGAACCCAGATTTCAGGGAAGGAACAATTCAATCGTTTTGCTGCAGCCACCAATAGACCTTGCCTGTGTCGGACAAGTGTATACCTATAATCCAAATGCATATGATCCGGACGGGGATAGTCTTTCTTATGAATTGGTTGTGCCCCGTGCAAACAGAGATAATGAAGTACCCAATTACCAACTCCCGGACGAGATTAGTGCAGGTCCTGAAAATCAAATCTTTCTTAATGAGGAAACGGGGGACTTCATTTGGAATGCTCCTCAAACTCAAGGTGAGTATAATATAACATACAGAATTAATGAGTACCGAAACGGTACTCTGATCAATTCACTACTGCGGGATATGCAGATCCTCGTGAGAGGTTGCCTGGATGAAAACAATGCTCCGGATTTGGAAGCGATCGATCTGATTTGTGTAATTGCTGGAGAGAATGTGGAGATAGACATATTTGCGACAGATATCGATTCTAATGAGGTACTTACAATTACCGCCTCCGGTGGTCCCTTTGAATTGGACGCAAATCCAGCCGTTCTTACAACCGGATTAGCCCTAGACAATTCAATGCTGGAGGGAAAAATTGAATGGCAGACTTCCTGTGATGATATCTCAAGAGAATTCTACCAAATTGTAGTGAGAGTAACGGATGATCGCACCAATCCTATGTCAGGTCTCGCTACGCTAAAGACATTACAGATAAAGGTGATGGGTCCTTCACCTGAAGACGTCCAAGCCGAGAATACTAATAATGTTGTCAATATTAATTGGTCGAGCCCGTATGCATGTGAGACTACTGATCTATTCCAGGGTTTTTCCGTTTGGAGAAGGATTGGTAGCTCAAATGTCAGAATAGATACATGCCAGGAGGGTCTGGAAGGTCAGGGATTCGAAAAAATTGTATTCCTTACAGATGCACAGGAAAATGGGCGGTATTTTGCCTTTGATGCAGAGCTGGAGCCTGGTCATATTTATTGTTATCGTGTACTTGCTGAGTTTGCCTTACTCACAGATGATGGCAATTTATACAATAGAACCCAGAGTTTGCCATCCGAAGAATTTTGTATAAGGAGCAGTGGTGATGAGCCGTTGATTACCAATGTATCAATACTTAATACGGATGAGAATGGATCCCTTGATCTACGCTGGATCAATCCAAATTCAGAGGGAGTGGATACTACTATTCTTTCTGGTCCATACAATATTATTGTAAAAGGAATTGACAATCTCACAGGAACAGGACTCCTTCCTATAACTTCCTATTCTTATGCATCGGGGCAGTTTGGTTCAATTACTGACACCACTGACGTATTTACTAATTTGGATACCCGGAATACCCCCCACAGCTTTCAGGTGACGTTTGAGTCCGGTACAGGAATGAATTCCTTCAAGGGACTGAGTGACGTGGCAAGTTCCGTCTATCTTTCTTCAATAGGACGTGATCAAAGCGTCGCTCTCAGTTGGGAGGAAAACGTACCATGGAATAATTTCATATACTATATTCATGAGGTAAGGGATAATTCGTTGATCCTGCGTGACTCGACATTCGAACAAAGCTTGGATATATCAGGGTTAACTAATGGAGAAGAGTACTGTTATCTTGTCGAGAGCCACGGCCGTTATGGCCTTAGAGAAGTTAATGAGCCGTTGATCAACTTCAGCAATGAATCCTGTTCGACCGCAATGGACGATATGGCCCCATGCGCTCCAGCATTAACAGTATCTTCAGTGTGCGAGTCCAACTCCATTTCACCCGGCCAGGAATTAATCAACACAATCATTCTACATTTCAGTTCTTCAGCATGCCAGGCAGCCCCTGATTTGAGATCAATCAAGATATTTTTTGCTTCTGATGAAACAGGATCGCTGGAGCTTCTGGTTGAATTGGATCCTGATGAACTGACATTTGATCACAGGCTTATAGATAATATATCCGGTTGCTATTCTGTAACGGCGGCAGATCAAAGCGGAAACGAAAGCGCATTGATAGAACGTATCTGTGTCGACAACTGCCCTTCTTACATATTGCCTAATACCTTTTCACCCAATGGGGATAACGCGAACGACCTTTTTGTGCCGCGACAAAACAGATTTATTGATCGCGTTGAGTTTAATGTTTTCAATCGATGGGGCCAAAAAGTGTTCGAAACTGAGGACCCGGCTTTGAATTGGGATGGTACCAATCTTAGTGATCGAAATCTTGATGAAGGCACTTATTTTTATACATGTAAGGTTTTTGAACGACGTGTGACAGGAATAGAAGAAGCCGACATTTTAAAAGGTACCATTCAATTGATTAGATAAATATGTTTACTGGAATTGTTGAGGAGATTGGGGAAGTTGTTTCGATCAAGGGCATCCGGGGCAATCTCGAATTGGCTATAAGTTGCTCATTCCTGGATGAAATAAAAATTGATCAGAGCATTTCGCATAATGGTGCTTGTCTTACCGTAACGGGAATAAATTTCGAGGACAACTATTATACGGTAATCGCGATCGAGGAAACATTGCAGGTGACCAATCTGAGTGATATCGGTGAGGGAGACTACATTAATCTTGAACGAAGTTTGAAATTAGAAGATCGACTTGACGGTCATATTGTGCAGGGCCATGTTGACGATCAGACGAAATGCCTGAGCAAAACAACTATAGATGGAAGTTGGTTTTTCGAGTTTTCGATTCCCGCAGAAAGCGAAAGATTATTGGTAAGAAAAGGATCTATTTGTATTAATGGTGTGAGTCTGACCATAGCCAGTCTTGAAAAAGATCGTTTTGGGGTGGCTATCATTCCTTATACATATGATCACACAACATTTTGTTATCTGGATGTTGGGCAATCTGTAAACATTGAATATGACATTCTCGGCAAATATCTGCAACGCCATATCTCCTTGCTATCCCGGCAATTAGCAGATTAGTCTATTTTAAAGCGAAATACTTCCAGAGCGCGGCAGCGTGGAGTGATTGAACGATCTTATCATTGACGAGTAAATCGTAAACTTCAGTTTGATCCAGGACATGAACCGTCAGATATTCTGAAGGTTCCAATTCAGGTGCATCGGTCTGCACAACTCCTTTAGCCAGATAACAATGCACCATATTTGTGTGTGTGCCGGGATTGGCACAACTCGACATCCAATATGACCATTCACCGCCAGTGAATCCGGTTTCTTCTTTGAGCTCCCTTTTTGCACTTGTCAACGGATGAAGGTCATCCGGGTCACAAATACCCGCACAAAGTTCGAAAGATGTTTTTCCCAGTCCGTGTCTGTACTGTTGGACCAATACAAATTGCTCATCATGTGTCAAGGCAATTGTATTGACCCAATCCGGATATTCGAACACATAATATGACTCCTTAATATATCCATCCTCTGCCATCAACTTGTCCTCCCTGATCGTGAGCCAGGGAGATCTCTGAAATAAATATTTCTGGTCAATCAATGTCCAATTCATCTATTTCCATATTATGATGTTCAAATATTTGATTCAGGTGGTGTATCATGTGCCGGTAATAATCAATGAAAACCAGTTTTAGAGAAGGCATAACCCCTTCCTTCATTGGAATAAAGGAATATTCGTTGTAATTGTGTTGTTCATAATTCAGTGTAAAAGAATTCAAAGGAATATTGCCGACAAGCCTGAACATATGTTTATTGATCATGTACCAAAGGTCTAACAGTTCCTTCCAATCGTAATGACTATACTGATGACAGTTTACCCACGCGTTTTGATCATATCCATCAAAGGTCAATGTCTGTTCTGTCGAACTAATGACAAATCTTCTATAGTTGTTGATAGCGGAGTCAATGAGGTGTCCCATAATCTGCTGATCACTCCACTTCTTATCATTGTCATCATGATAGAGCTCTTCCTCGGGAATCGTTAGAAGTTGTCCGTATAGTACGGACAAATATTCTTGGATGCTATTGAGATCAGGATGGGTCAAACCGGCTAGCTGTCCTTTAACTTTTTTACATGATGAATGAATTCCGAGGTGCGAAATTGACCGAATAAATCAAACGCAAGCAGAATACTGGAAAAGATTGTCAGGCTGACGGCTGTGCCCAAAATCAAGTGATTCCACGATCCCAAGATCGAAAGAGCCAGTAAGGTAAATCCAGTGAAAATTCCTATCATATCGACTTTTCTCTTATTCATAAACCGCTCCAATCTGCCTTCAAGATGAGGTGTCTCTTCTTTGATCAGAAATGCAATTCCCGAAAATTCATCCTGCGCATTCTTATAGCGCCTCAAAGACCTCATGAACCGGTAAAATCCTGTCACGATACAAAAGATGCCCAAAGGAAATGTACTGTAGAACAGGCCTGTAGATAGCTGACCCTGTCTCCATAAATACAACAGAAGGGTCCATACAATACCTCCACCGCCGATAAGCACGATGAGTGCATTACTAATGCGTTCACCCCGATAATAATCCCGCACCCTATCAAAAATGCTTTTTTCCTTTATGAGCTCAATATTTGCCATTTACAATCCTTGAAGTAAAAGTAATACATATTCGAGCTATATATCTGGTTATCTTACCTCGCAAACCATTACAATAATTCAATGCACAGATTGATGACATTCATATGGCTTGTTTCGCTCTCGGCATGCAGCGGAAGTAAACCTTTGGCATTGGACCATCATACCTTCATAACATTCGGTTCTCTGGGAGGTTTCGCCGGGACATACAAAGAATTCAGATTAATGCCGGATGGTTCTCTTTTTAAAAAGAGCAAATACCAGGGAGGGTTTGAAGTAATGGAATCATTATCCAAAGAAGAGGTTGAGCATATTTTTGATATCATTCACGAGGTAAATGATTTGAGCCTAAGCACGAATGATCCCGGAAATCTGACATCATTTCTGTCCTACACAAAGAACGGAACGGTCCTTTTCGAATGTATTTGGGGAGGAGGAAATGAAGAACCCCATGATCAACTATTGAAATCGTATGTATTGTTAAATAAGTTATGCAGGGATAGTTTTCCCGTACGTTGAAGTTTTGAGTAGTGAATCGCGTAAACTATTGCTGATCCGTTTTGGATCTATGGGAGATATTGTCATGACGTCTCCTGTGATAAGAATGCTTAAGCAGCAGACCCATGCAACTATACACTTTTTAACAAAACGCCGTTGGCTTCCACTTCTTCAGGACAATCCACATATTGATCAACTACATATTCTTGAATCATCGATAGTTGATGAACTAAAGAAGGAGCAATTTGATCATATTGTCGATCTTCATAAAAACTTGAGAACGTTCATTCTAAGGTTCCAATTGAAATCGGAATATCTGTCATTCCGAAAACTAACCTTGCAAAAATGGCTCTACTTATTTACAGGAATTGACTTTTTGAAGGGCAGTCATGTTGTTGACAGGTACATAGAAGGAATCAGTTCTTTAAACATCCAAAATGATGGAAAAGGGTTAGAGATTTATACTGATACTTACTATAAATTGCCTATCGATGCAAAGCATCGCAAGACCATTACAATTTGTATGGGAGGTACTTATATATCGAAAAGAGTTCCATTTCCTTTGATTCTTCCAATCCTCGCAGATTCGGTATTTCGTATCATTCTTCTAGGTGGAAACGATTTGCCACACCATCCTAATTTACCCCATGACGTTCTTAATTTGATCGGAAAAACGTCTTTGCGGGAGTCGATTTCAATCATCAGACAGTCTGATCTGATCATCAGTGGAGACACCGGAATGATGCACATAGCTGCGGCGCTCAAAAAACCACTGATAGTAGTCTGGGGTAGTACTTCACCCATATTTGGGATGTATCCATATTTCGGGGCGTTAAGTAATATGAGTTATGTCTCTATTGAAAACAATGAACTCGAATGCAGACCTTGTTCCAAATATGGAAGGAAGTCATGCCCTAAAGGACATATGAATTGTCTCAAAGCCCTGCATTCTTCTCAATTAATTAAAGAAATAGACAATATCCTCCTATCATAGTTGTGGCTAATTATATTAGCTGTTAAATTTTATCGACGAGCAAACGAAAGATCACCGAACCTTTCGTACATCGAAATTTGTTTAATACTAAAATATCAAAATAAATATGGCTACCATTAATGTTAATCCCAGGAAGAATCCTTTTGAAGGAGGAAATTTATCGAGATATATCATATTTGGATTTATAGGATTCTTGCTCTTCATGTTACTGACAAATACTTCGTTTATTACTATTTCTCCCGGTCACAAAGGAGTCAAGTTTAAAAGATTTGCCGGAGGTATTAAAAAGGACAAGATTTATGATCAAGGATTTCATATCGTAATGCCGTGGGATCGTATGATTGTATATGACATTCGTCTGAATGAAGCTTTTGAGACAATGGACGTTCTTTCCAAAAACGGCCTTTCTATTGCTGTTGAATTGTCTTTCAGATTTCAGCCCAAGGCGGACAAAATTGGATATCTCCACGATGGAATTGGAGCAGATTATATAGGCCGGATCATAAAGCCGGAAATCAGATCCGCTACCAGGGAAGTAATTGGTAAGTACCTTCCGGAAGAGCTATACTCGACCAAGAGAGAAGCAATTCAGGATGAAATCTATACCCAGACCAGGAACGCAGTGGAAGAAAAGTTTATCGATATCGATGCAATTCTGATTCGATCTGTACAACTACCTGACAAATTGAAAGCTGCAATTGAGCAGAAGCTTGAGGAAGAGCAATTGGCATTCCAATTTGACTTCCGTCTTGAAAGAGAACGCAAAGAAGCAGAAAGAAAAATTATTGAGGCCCAGGCAAAGGCAGATGCCAATCGAATCCTGAGCGCAAGTATTACTGATCGCATTTTGAGGGATAAAGGCATTGAAGCTACACTTGAGCTGGCTCAATCACCTAATAGCAAAGTAGTCATAGTTGGGGGAGGAGATGAGGGTCTGCCCCTGATTTTGAATAACTGATCCGAGAGGACGGGAGAAGGATGATCAGTTGAGACCACGCGGGAGTTTATTGTTATCCTTAAATTCCTGATTGAGCAATTTGAAGTCGAGGTTTCCTTTTTGTTCAATCAGGTGTGCTGTGATGATCATTGCCTTCCCCAATCGTTTATCAACGTTTTTGACCTTGTCTACAATGTAAATCAAACTCCTTTGTTTACCAGGGGTCAGTTGGTGAAAGTAATGATTTCCTTCAGGTTCCTGGTCCAATAATTCCCGTAGCTCTTCCGGCATCGGCATACCATACTGACTGTTGTCCTCATCCAGGATGACTGTTGCGGAAGTACCGATAACCAGGTTGTGCAGGTCCCTGAGTTCTTTATTGATTTTTATAAAATAAACATTCTCTCCGGCAGGCATTAATGATGCATGAAAAGAGGGATGTTCATTTAATGAGCACATGAATCGTTTTCGATCCTGGTCCCTTATAAAACTTGAAATTTCCGCAGGTACTTTTATGTGATAATTCCACAAGTTGTTTTCATATTTCTCAAGAGTTCCAACAAAGCGGATCGGATAATTCATTTTTCGTTTTTAGAATAAGTACAATGATAAGGATTTCAAGTTCCACACGAATATTGATTACATTCGTTTGAAGCAAAATTCTAACAATTGAGAACCATATTAGGAGCGCTTATCGTAATTCTGTGTCATTCTTCATGTACTCAGTTTCGAAAAGTGCAAAATCAAAATTGGAGTACGTATTTAGGAGATCCAACCAAATCGCAATACTCCGGGCTTTCTCAAATCACTAAAGATAATGTCAGTGAGTTAGAGCTTGCATGGACTTATTCTTCGCATGATCTCGATACGAACAATCGCTCTCAGATTCAATGTAATCCATTGATTATTGACGGAGTGTTATATGGCACTTCCCCCCAGTTGAAATTGTTTGCATTGAATGCCGGATCGGGAGAGGAACTTTGGTCTTTTGACCCTTGGAACGGATCATTTAATCAATTTGGATTTGGTGTGAACCGAGGAATCGCCTGGCATCAAGATGAAGCAGGTGCAAGGATATTATTTACTGCGGGTCCGTATTTATATGCCGTGAACCCTGAGACAGGAGGGTTAATAGAATCCTTTGGTGAAAATGGACGATTTGATCTTCATTCCGGCCTGGACCGGGATGTTTCCAACTTATTTATCAATTCCAGTACGCCGGGCCTCATTTATAATGACCTGCTGATCATTGGATCAAGGGTCTCTGAATCCACTGGTGCTGCTCCTGGCCATATACGAGCGATAGACGTTTACACCGCTGACGTGGAATGGATATTTCATACCATTCCCCATCCAGGCGAATACGGCTATGATTCATGGCCGGAGGATGCATACCAATCCAGTGGAGGCGCCAATGTCTGGGGTGGTTTTTCTTTGGATGAAGATAGGGGAATCGTGTATTGTCCTACTGGTTCTGCCGCATATGATTTTTATGGAGGAGATCGCAAAGGAGATAATCTATTTGCTAACTGCATATTGGCACTGGATGCAAATAATGGTAAAAGACTTTGGCATTACCAGGTAATTCATCACGATTTATGGGATAAAGATCTTCCCGTTGCACCTAATCTTGTTACACTTAATATCGACGACGTTGAAATTGATGCCCTTGTTCAGGTCACTAAGAATGGTTTGCTGTACGTTCTGAATCGTGAAACTGGCAAACCGATTTATCCTATTGAAGAAGTAGAGGTGCCTCCGTCCATATTGGAGGGGGAAAGCGTTTCACCTAGCCAACCAGTACCCACGATATACCCAGCATTTTCAAGGACGGATATCACAATGGAAGACCTGGCAATAAGAAACTCCGAGGCAGCAACATTTGCAAGGCATATTTTTGAAACTACCAATCACAATGGCCTGTTTGATCCTCCTAGTGAAAATGGGACGATCATATTTCCAGGTTTTGATGGCGGAGGAGAATGGGGCGGTGCAGCTTATGATCCAGTCAATAATGATTTGATCGTAAACTCCAATGAGATACCGTGGCTTTGTACGATGGACAAGGTGGTTCTAATGGGCAAGGGAGAAGGACTTTACAAGGCTTTATGTCAATCGTGTCATGGCGAAGATTTTGAAGGAAACCAAATTTTTGGAAATATTCCATCTATCCGGAATTTAAAAATGAAATATGATGTATCCGGTGTGGCGGAAATTATCAAAAATGGAAAAGGAGCTATGCCTGGCTTTTCCTGGATAACAGAGGATCGAATTGAGGCAATCTTTGATTTCATCAATGGAGAAGAGAATCCAAATGAAAAAATAATAGATAATACCTGGCCTTATCCTTATCGAATGAGAGGATATGAAAAGCTGTATGCCTCTGATGGTTTTCCAATCATAAAACCTCCTTGGGGTCAACTCACATCAATTAATCTTGAAAAAGCTGAAATCAATTGGCAAATACCCCTGGGTTCTTATTCTGAATTGGAAGAACTGGGTTTACAAAATACGGGAACCGAAAATTATGGTGGTCCCGTTCTGACTGCTTCCGGAATCATTTTTATTGCAGCATCTTCAGATGAAAAATTTCGAATATTCGATGCGGATGATGGCAAGTTACTCTGGGAATATAAACTCCCCGCAGCAGGATATGCGACGCCTGCAGTATATGCTGTTAATGGAAAGCAATTTGTAGTCATTGCCTGTGGTGGAGGTAAGTTAAATACCAAATCCGGAGATCAATATCTGGCGTTTGCATTGACGGAATGAATGATCAATTATGAAATACCCTTTTCTTCTTTTCATCCTTTTCTGGCTGTTGGCATGCACCGGCAGTATCGAGGAAGCACCAAAACCAAACATCATATTCATCATGTCCGATGATCATGCAGAAAAAGCGATTAGCAGCTATGGTAATGAGATGCTTAATACTCCAAATATCGATCGCATAGCAAGAGAAGGTGTCCGTTTCAAAAATAGCTTTGTCACCAACTCAATTTGCGCTCCGAGTCGAGCGGTGATGCTCACAGGTTTGTACAGCCATCTGAATGGATTAAGAGATAATCGAGACAGGTTTGACGGTGATCAGATTACATTTCCCAAACTACTACAACAAGCGGGTTATCAAACAGGTCTTATTGGGAAGTGGCATTTAAAAACAACTCCTACCGGATTTGACTACTGGAATATTCTCATTGGCCAGGGAGATTATTATAATCCCCGGATGATTGCAATGGGAGATACCTCATTGCATATTGGTTATACGACTGATCTGATCACCGATTTTGCCCTTGGATTCCTTGAAGAAAGGGAGACAGATCGGCCTTTTTGTCTCTTATACCATCACAAAGCACCTCACAGGAATTGGATGCCTCCTCCGAGATATTTTGGTCTTCTGCAGGACGTAGACTTGCCTCTGCCGGACAATTTTTACGATGACTACTCCGGGAGGACGGCTGCAAAAGAACAGGATATGAGAATAGACGATATGTTTTTGGCATTGGATTTGAAAATTCATCCTGAACATCACAAGTCTCCCTCTGGCAGTGGTGGCGGACCCTCTAACTTCTCTGATGAAAGAGCCTGGGCGTGTGTATTTCAGATTGCACTATTAAGCGGCATAGGCTATGACCTTTTTGACAATATCCCAAGCTCCACTGTATTTGTAACATCTTAAGTTGGCCATA
>JANQHF010000043.1 GCA_028282725.1 Saprospiraceae bacterium | reverse complement strand
GGTCGCTCCGACTTCAAGGGCTCTTTCTCTTGTTTGATCCGTACTTCCATTATTACCGACAACGATATTTCGCACACTTTGAGGCAGGTCTCTGATTACATTTTGGATAGGATCTTCCTCATTATATGCTGGTATGATCACATCAATAATTACATCTGAATTATGTGTCATATCAATATTAGTCCTGGTGCTTCCGGTCGTTATTTATGAAGTCGGATATTGTATATTCGCCCCTCAATATGAAATCAGATTCAGCGGTTACAAATTTGCATAATTCTTTGAGTAACAAAGGTATAATCTGTAAAGCAATCAACTCCATTGTCCTGATCGCGGCTTTAAGTCTCATGACTTTAGGTTGTTTTGAAGAAAAGTTTGTTTCCAATGTCAGTATTCCTATTGAGGTATCGCTGGATACCGTTCGTTTTGATACTGTCTTTACGACGGTGGGTTCTGCTACGAGGTCGTTGGTCATCTATAATCGTACGGATGAAAATGTAAATATATCGTCTATTGCATTGGCGAATGGGGAATCCTCTATGTTCAGACTCAATGTCGATGGCATTCCAGGCCCTGAGTCTCTGGAGGTGCCAGTCCTGGCGCGGGATAGTCTGCACGTCTTTATTGAGGTCACAGTGGACCCGGATCAACCTCTTTCAGTCAGTCCGTTTATTATCAGCGAAGATCTTTTGATCCGCGCAGGAGAAAACCAAAGAATCGTCAAACTCGAAGCCTGGGGTCAGAATGCAAATTACTTTCCATCAAGAGACAGCCAGGGACGTCTGATCAGCTTGAGCTGCCAGTCCAACCAAATCACGTGGGACGATCAAAAACCTTATGTAATCTACGGTCTTCTTTTTATTGATAGTTGTGAACTCGTACTGCCGGCCGGTACGCAGGTATTCGTTCATGGGGGCTTGGCGCGAATCGAAGAAACGATATTCAATGACGGTGGACTGATCTTTTTACCGGATGGCAAGTTGACCACCCGGGGAACTGCAGACAAGCCGGTGGTTTTCCAGGGAGACAGGCTTGAAAGTGGATTTGACGACGTTCCGGGGCAATGGTCAGGAATCCGTTTTTTTGATAATAGCACCGGTCACAGTCTGGAATTTACTGAGATCAGGAATAGTATTGTGGGTATAAGGGCAGACAGTGCCTCTTCAGCAAGATTGGAAAACGTCATTATCTCGAATACGACCAATATTGGATTGATTGGCGTCCATGCTTCATTAGAAGTTGAAAATTCTCTCATTCACAGCAATGGACCGCAAAGTGTGGCATTGGCCTATGGAGGTAATTATACGTTTACCTATACCTCTATTGCCAATTTTGAGAATCAATCTCCTGCATTGTACATGGATAATTTCAACTGCCTGGATGCAGAATGCTCGACTGTTTTGGTAAATGCGCTCAATGCTACCTTTATCAATAGCATCATCATGGGTTCGAATGATGACGAAATCGATCTGAATGACGCGACCAATGGTATGGAACCGGATTTTTTCAATCTGACTTTTGAAAATAGCCTGATCAAGATCGACGAAGTACGAAATGAACTCGACCCGATGGCTTGTATGGATTGTCTGGAGCACAATGGAGAACCCGTCTTTCTGAATGAACTTGAGGATGATTATACCCTCGATACAATGAGTGTCGCCAGGGACCAGGGTATCCCCATCCCGGGACTGAGTATTGATTTGATCGGTAATATCCGGGACATGAACACACCGGATATTGGTTGCTATGAATTCTTGGATTGAGGAAGGACCTCTTCATGGATGATATCTACCCTTATAAAGATGACCAGGGCAATGACAAAGAAGAATGCCAGCACGACTACGCTGTACCTCAGATTCCCGGTCAGGCTGTCAATGAAGCCAAAGGCAAATGTCCCGAATACAATGGAGAGGTAAAACAATAAGTCGTAGAAGCTGAAGTATGAATTGTACTCGTCTTCTCTTTCAATCATCTTGGTATAACTTGCTCTCGAACTTGATTGAAGACCACCGAGTACCAATCCCACGAAAAATGCCAGGATATAGAAAACAATCTTTGAGGTGACAAAGGCTGCGGCAATACATATGCCACCCCATATGATGATCATCAGAGATATAGCGCGCTTACTTCCATTTCGTTCAGCATACCTGGCAAAAAATATTGCGCCTGCAATGGCCACTATCTGAAGAATCAAAACGATGAGGATGAGCTCGGTGCTTTCAAAACCCAATTCCTTTTGAGCAAAAACTGTGGACAAATAGATGACTGTCTGGACGCCGGCACTGTAGAAGAAAAACGAAATGAGAAATTTACGTAAGTTGGGTTTGTACTTTAATTCTCCAAAGACCGATAGCATTTCGAGGTAACCTGCTTTTAATAGTCCTTTCTGAGTCTCGTCCTTTTTGTCCGATGGTAAAAACTTGAAGGAATACTGGGCCCACCCCAACCACCACAGACCGACCATTACAAATCCGATCCGGTAGGGAATAGTGGTATCAGGCGGTATACCGAATAACTCGGGTTTTTGACTGATGAATAATATCACAAGTAGCAGGAGAACGCTACCGACATAGCCATAGGCATAGCCCTTGGCACTTACAGCATCAAATCGCTCCCTGCTGGCAATGGACGGGAGAAAGGCATCGTAAAAGATCAGGCTCGCCGCAAATCCTATGGTGGCAATGATATATGCAGTCAATCCCAACCATACCAGAGGTGCATCGCTGTAAAAAAACAGAATCATGCAAGCAATACTTCCGATGGTGGTGAATAACTTCAGGAAGCCAAGACGTCGGCTACCTGCATCTGCCATCCCTCCCAGTAGTGGGGCAAAAAGTGCAACGATGATATGTGCCGCACTGATGGAAAAAGACAGTAGGGAAGAGTCGGAGAAGTCCCTGCCCAGGATGGGGATGGAATCCGGTGCAATCGAAATAAAGTAAATCGGAAAAATGGCAGTCGAAATCACCAGTGAATAAGCGGAGTTGGCCCAATCGAATAAGGCCCAGGCCCTGATGACCTTTTTATCGTTCAAAGGATTCGGATTGCTACTATTCATCAGACTACGGAATTCAAAGGGGTGCGGAGCGGTTTAGCCAAAGAGAAAAATATACCGTGTAATGTAGTGACAAATGATTGGAAGATGCTTCTTATATAATAACTTATCGCGAATTTTGTAGTCAAATATGAGAATCGTCATACTTTCCAGGAATGGAGGCCTCTATAGTACCAGGAGTTTGTATAATGCTGCGAGGAGACGCAATCATTTTGTCCGGGTGGTAGATCACATGAATTGTGACTTCCTGATCCAAAACGGACGAAATTCCATTTATTTTCACGGGCAACCACTCAGGGGATACGATGTTATCATACCGCGCATAGGGCATACTGTGACATCCCATGGTGCTTCGGTAATCAGACAGTTTGAGAGTATGGGAGTAGCCAGCATTTTGCCTTCTGAATCACTTTTTCGCACCAGGGATAAATTGAGTTGCATGCAAATCCTGTCAAAAGAAGGAATTCCGGTGCCAAAAACAATGATGGTCAATAATTCCAGCCAATTCAATCTGTTGCATAACAAGATCGAAGACTTTCCAAAGATCATAAAGCTCAAGAGCGGAACCCATGGCCTGGGTGTGATGAAAGCTGATAATGAACATATGCTATTATCCATGATGGAGGCATTTTACGGTCTGAAGCAAAAAGTGATCTTACAGGAATTCATCGAGGAGTCCTCGGGTCAGGATGTCCGGATCTTTGTAGTAAATGGTGAAGTGGTAGCCTCGATGGTACGGAGTGCGCGAGAAGGAGAGTTCAGATCCAACCTGCACAGGGGAGGAAATGCGCAGAAAACGGATATTTCGGAAGAAGAACGAAAGGTAGCTGTAAAAGCCTGTAAAATCCTGGGTCTGCATGTTGCAGGAGTTGATATCCTGAGATCCAATACCGGACCACTCGTCCTGGAGATCAATGCATCTCCTGGTTTAGAGGGTATCGAGAACACCACCAAGGTGGATATTGCCAAAAAAATTATTCAATTTGCGGAGCGATTAGTAAAGGACAGGAGAAAAGATGGCTAAATCATTGAATATAGATGGGAAAGAATTTCAGAGAGGTGAAAGCGATCTGTTAAACCTGTACGTAAGTCGCCTTCCTTCCGGAAACCGGATTAACATCCAGACTTATGTGTTTACCAGTGCCAATCCGGGACCTACCGTGCTGATCATGGGAGGTGTCCATGGGGATGAGATCAATGGAATTCAGATTGTCAGGAAAACGCTGGAAGAACGGGTTTTTGATCGGCTGATAAGTGGATCCATTATTGCGATTCCCCTGCTCAATGTCTTTGGATTCATCAATTTCAGCAGAGATGTTCCCGATGGAAAAGATGTAAACCGAAGCTTTCCAGGTTCCTCTTCCGGCTCTCTTGCATCCAGGACGGCTTCAGTTCTTACAAAAAAGATACTTCCGCATGTCGATATTGCGATCGATTTGCATACAGGAGGAGCGTCGAGATATAACTATCCCCAGATCCGATACAGCAAAAAAGACGTCAAGGCGAAAAAGCTTGCACGTTCTTTTGGTGCGCCATATATCATTGAAAAGCCATGGATCACCAAGTCCTTCAGAAAAACGGCTAACCAGATGGACATTTCTGTCCTGGTATATGAAGGGGGTGAGTCGGTCAGACTGGATGGATTTTCTATAGATATAGGCGTCGCTGGTATTAAGAGGACCTTAAAGGCCCTGGGTATGATCGATACTGCCCCGGTTGCCAACCACGACTGTCAGATATTTAAGACGACAGGTTGGGTCAGGGCATCAGAGGCCGGTTTATTTACCTGGACCAAAGAATCGGGAAGTTTCGTAAGAAAAGGGGAACAACTGGGTGTCATCGACTCGCCGCAGGCAGATCGTACAAAGAGAATTCTTGCCCGCAGGAATGGCTACATTATTGGACACAATAATGCATCCGTAGTGTACAATGGAGACGCACTTTTCAATATAGCATATGAATAGAATACTGGGTGCAGGACGAACCATAGTCATATGTCTGATATTTTCACTGGCTTTCATGACCCTGGAAGCTCAAAACAGTGATCCGATAGCTGAGATCACCAATGATCCTCAATCAGAGGGAGCTATCTTTGGCATCAGCGTTTTGAATGAACAGGGAGAACGCCTGATCAATGTTAACGGTGCTACCAGGATGATTCCGGCATCTACGCTTAAATTAGTGACCACCTTGACCAGTCTGGATATTCTTGGAGAAAACTATCGCTACACTACTCAGGTCGGGTACACAGGTGACATAATCGAAGGTGGCATTCTCGATGGTGATCTGGTCATTAAAGGAAGCGGGGATCCTTCGTTGGGTTCACCGGAATTTGATGATGTTGATTCTTTCGATGAGGTATTGGATAAAATCGTGAATTGGGTTTCCGGCGAAGGTATCAAATGTATTGACGGTGAAATTTTACTGGACGGGACTCTGTTTGATGAATCACCTGTCCACGGAAGCTGGGCCTGGGATGATCTGACTAATTATTATACCGCCGGTGCCTGGGGATTGAATGTGCATGAAAACCTGTACCACCTCTATTTCTCCAGGGGCCCTGAATCAGACAGGCCAACCAGTATTGACCGGGTGGATCCTGAAGTTCCGGGTCTGAAAATTGAAAATTTCGTGACTACAGGAGCCCGTAATTCAGGTGACAATGCCTATCTCTTCGGCGATCCTTATCAATTTACCAGATGGGTACAAGGGACTATTCCGGCAGGAAACGGGAATTTTCGAATCAAGGGAGCCATACCCAATCCTATGACCTTTTTCGGGTTTCATTTGAGTAAAAAGCTGGAGGAAGAAGGTATCGTATCGAAAGGATTTGCAGCGCGGCATGAGCAGGGTCAGATAAATGCCCTGGGTCATTTTGAATCGCCTTATTTGTTTGATCTCGCTGACTATGCAAATGCGATCTCAAACAACCTCTTTTGTGAAGCTTTTTTCCGGACCCTCGGAGCTCATGAATTTGAAGAAGGAAGCTTTGATACCGGTAGCAAAGCGATCCGGAATCATCTGAAAACCCTTGGTCTTGATATCAATGGAATCGTCATAAAGGATGGAAGCGGATTATCCAGTCGTAACCGCGTCACACCTAATTTTCTCAGTCAGTTTGTACATCTGTACAGTTCAAAACTGGGACTGGAACGGATGAAATCAGTTCTGCCAAAAGCAGGAGAGGAGGGGAGCGTCCGAAACTTGTTGAATAGACGACCCAGCCAGGACTTCTCTTGGTTGAAATCCGGATCTATCAATAGTGTTCTGGCATATGCCGGCATCATTCAATCCCGGAGCGGAGCACATCTTTCCGTTGCTGTCATGGCCAACGGGCACAGCTCTAACAGAAAGGTCAGGGCACAAATAGAAAAAATCATCGAACATATCTATCAGCAGTATTAGGTTACGGGTGGTTTTTTAATTTTGCAACTATGACAATGACACGATTCATTTTCATCTATACCATGTTGGCCACTGCCCTGTTGATGGGTTGTCGCACTGATCCGGGGTCAAATAATACGAAAGACGGTATAGACGATATAGAAGATCCGGACATCTCTGTACAGCAGCCTGTTCCTTCCTTTCAGGAAGATCGGTATGCATGGCAAAAACCATTTCTTGTCATGGACAAATTAGGAGATCTTGACGATAAGATCGTTGCCGATATAGGAGCAGGGACGGGCTACTTTACCTTCAGGTTGATGCAGCGCGCAAAGCGCGTCATAGCAATTGACATCGATCAGAATAAGATTGACCTGATCGAATTATTCAGACAAAACCTCGATAGCATACAGCAGTTGAATGTTGAGACCAGGCTCGCTTTGCCTGATGATCCGAAATTGCGATTTGAAGAAGTCGATGTGGTGGTCATCATCAATACTATAGGATATATTTCTGATGTATCTTCTTACCTCAAAAACCTGCGTGAGAAGATAAAACCGTCCGGCAAGATTATGATCGTCGATTTTAAAATGAAACGGATTTCTCAGGATATTGCACCCCCGTCTGAATTCAGGATGAGTCTGCTGGAACTGGAAGATCTTTTGGCAGAGAGCGGTTATGTCAATATAGTGGCTGATGACCGCAGTCTGGACTATCAATATATTGTCATGGCCAATAAGCCTGGCTGATGACTGTCTCAGGACGATTATCTGACGATCAACTGATTTCTTTCCGGTCCCACCGATACAAAGGAAATTGGTACTTGTATCTGTTCTTCGAGATAGGAAATATAATGAAGGAACTGATCGGGAAGATCCATTCCGGGCAACAACTGAGTTTGCCATCCATTAAACGATTGGTAGATCGGTTTATAATTCTTTTGACATAGGTCGTAAGGAAGTTCGTCTGAAGTCTTCCCATTCATCTGATACTGATGAGCAACTGTAATCTGTTCGAAATGATCCATAACATCAGATTTGGTCAGGGCAATTTTAGTTACCCCATTGATCATGATGCTGTATTTCAACTGTACAAGGTCCAACCAACCACATCTTCTAGGTCTGCCTGTAGTCGCGCCAAATTCTCCTCCTAAGGTTTGGAGTCGTTTACCATATTCATCAAAAAGTTCGGTCGGAAACGGCCCTCCACCAACACGAGTGCAATACGCCTTGCTGATTCCGATCACATCGCCGATTCGCGAAGGGGCAATTCCGAGCCCGGTGCAGACACCGGCAGTGATCGTATTGGACGAGGTGACAAAAGGATATGTTCCATAATCGATATCGAGCATAACTCCCTGAGCTCCTTCAGCCAGAATTTTTTTACCCTGAGCCAACTGTTGATTCAGATAATATTCACAATTGGTGAATGGATATTTCTTAAGGTATTCTATACTTTCAAACCACTCATCTTCATTCCATTCAAAATCAAATTGGGGATATATTTTGGCCAGATTTTCATGCTTGGATTTCAGTTCAGCATACTTACTGGCGAAGTCACCGGATTCGAGGTCGCCGATGCGCAATCCATTGCGACCCGTCTTATCCATATAGGTGGGACCAATGCCTCTAAGTGTTGAGCCAATTTTCTTTTCCCCTTTGGCCTTTTCGGATGCGCCATCCAGGTATCGATGAGAGGGTAAGATGAGGTGAGCTTTTCTGGCAATCAATAAGCGCTCTTCCACATGGATGCCAAGTTGTTTTATCCGCTCAATCTCTTTTTTGAGTGTAACCGGATCGATAACCACTCCATTTCCAATTACGTTCTGAACGCCCTCTCTGAAGATGCCGGATGGAATCGTATGCAGAACGACTTTTTTTCCATCCACATAGATGGTATGGCCAGCATTCGGACCACCTTGAAAACGGCAAATGATATCGTATTGATCCGCCAAAAAATCGACAATTTTTCCTTTGCCTTCATCGCCCCATTGAAGACCTATAAGTACATCTATCATTTATCTTCCGAATTTTTTCTCGTCGACAGAGCGCACGCATAATCGTGGCATCTGTCCGGTGGTCGTTTCTGTTAAATGACAAAGGTAAAGACACATATGAATAAAATGCACAATACTGAGAAGTATTCTTGAGAATGAAAGTCCCTCCCCGTTATTGAGTCTGACAACCTTCACATCTGCCGTAGATGTTCAGTGATTGGTAGTCGACACGAAATCCTATCGTATTCGTATGATTATTGACGATGTCATAGACCCGGTGATCGTCAAATTCAATGATCTTCCCGCAATTCGTACATATCAAATGGTCGTGATCTTTGAAGCCATATGATCGTTCATAAAGGGTTTTATTGTTGCCAAATTGATGTCTGCGGATCAGATTGCATTCCACGAGAATATCGAGCGTATTATAAATTGTTGCACGGCTAACGCGATATGCATTTTGCTTCATTTTGATGTACAAGGCCTCTGCATCAAAGTGATGTTGGTTTAAATAAATCTCCTGTAGTATGGCAAATCGCTCAGGTGTTTTCCTGTTGCTATTTTTTTCCAGGAAGTTTTTGAATTTGACCCTGGCTTTCTCAAACCTGGATTCAAGTTCTTTTGTGGAAAATTGTGACATAATTGCAATTTTAACTTGAAATCCTCTCCACGGTGGAAATATTATCTAATGCCTTTAATGCCTTAATCACGTGATTCAATTGGTTTTTATCTTTTACGATAATCTTTACTCTTCCTTCGTAAATACCTTCTTCTCCTTCGATGGCCAGTGATCGAATATTGATGCTCAAATTATTGGATATTTCATTGGTCAGCGTCTGAATGACTCCCGGACCTGTATCGATTCCGGTTACCCTGAGTTCCACCATAAAGTCTTTCCCGGAATGTTTGGTCCACTCTGCTTTTAGAATCCTGTAACCATAATTCGTGAAGAGATTGGACGCATTGGTACAATTCATTCGATGGATTTTCATTCCGGCATTTGAAGTCAGGAATGCGAAAATCTGATCGCCAGGCACCGGATTGCAACATGAGCTTAGTTCAAACTGATAATTGTCGGTGGGTTCGTCATTGATTCTGATCAGGACATCCTTGTCAATCTTTTCCGGAGCAACAGGTGTCCGCCTTGGCTCATGTACTGTTTTCCTCTTGGCGACCTTGGGTATGAAATTGCCATTTTCAATGTCGAATTTCTTGTTCAGTTCGCTGGGTTTGATTTCCTCATTTTGAATGGCTAGGTAGAGTTCTTTCCGATTCTTCAGTTTGAAGTAATTGACCAATATTTCTACATTTTCCTCAAATCCAACTTTCAGATTTCTCAGCTTTCTTTCCAGGGCCTCACGTCCAAGTCCGGCAAGTTCTCTGGTCTTTTCGTTAATTGATGAACGAATTTTGGATCTTGCCTTCCCTGTGATTACCAGTTTTAGCCAGTCCTCGGAAGGAGTCTGATTCTTGGATGTCGTCACGCTTACCTGGTCGCCATTTTGGAGTTCCCTTCCCATGGGAACCAACTTGTTGTTCACCTTAATAGCCGTGGCCCCTGCTCCGACATCAGAATGAATGTCAAATGCAAAATCGAGGGCCGTGGCTCCTTTTGGCAATATGCGCATATCTCCTTTTGGAGTGAATACGTATACCTCTTCCTTGAACAGGTTGGTTTTAAAATCAGCCAGAAATTCAACGGCATCTTCATTTGGACTTTCCAACAGGTTGCGAATATTATCCAACCATTTCTCATAGACATTCTCGTCTCCCTTTTTCCCCTTGTATTTCCAATGAGCGGCAAATCCCCTTTCCGCTATATCATCCATCCTTTCACTTCTGATCTGCACCTCAACATAGCGTCCGCCAGGTCCGATTACCGTAGTGTGTAAAGACTCATATCCGTTCCCTTTTGGACTTGTGATCCAGTCCTTTAGCCGTTCCGGTATGGGCTTATAGTGATCGGTAATCACACTATATACCTGCCAGCAAACGGGCTTCTCAAATGTCAGTGGGACGTCAATGATGATTCGCACGGCGAATAGATCGTATATTTCCTCAAACTCGACATTCTTATTTCTGATCTTATTCCATATAGATGAAATGGATTTAGGTCTTGCCAGAATCCGGTATGGGACGTCGAGGGCTTTGAGGGATTTCTCTAGTGGTGCAAGAAATTTTTTGAGATATTTCTCCCGCTCCTGTTCATTGTCCTCCACTTTCTGGACCAGCCCCTGGTAGGTATCCGGATCGGTGACCTTCATGCAGATATCTTCAAACTCCGTCTTAATCTGATACAATCCCAGGCGATGAGCAAGAGGTGCATAAATAAACATGGTTTCCGCAGCGATTCTAAGCTGCTTGTGCTGGGGCATGGGGGCGATGGTTCTCAGGTTATGCAACCGGTCGGACATCTTTATGAGGACAACCCGTACATCATAGACCAGGCTGCTCAGTACCTTTTTGAGATTTTCAGCATTTTCATTGCCCAGGTTGTAAAGACCGTCCAGTTTGGTCAACCCGTCCACAATTCTCGTCACCTTTGCTCCGAAAATATCGAAGATTTCTTCCAGGTTTACGGGTGTATCTTCCACTACATCGTGCAGGATGGCGCAGATCACTGCCGTTGGCCCCAGACCTATCTCTTCATGACAAATCCTGGCTACTTCGAGCGGATGAAGAATATAGGGCTCTCCTGATCGTCTACGCTGGAATTCATGGGCGTCAAATGCTAGTTCAAAAGCCTTTCGAAGGTTCTGCTCGTCATCTCCTTTCAATTTGGGTTTTAATGACTCCAGCAGACGTTCGAAGGTATGATTTATAATGACCGATTCCTCGGTGTTATATGTAATTGTAGTATGGGGCATATACCTTAATTAGACTTAGACCGAGTCTAAGTTACATCATTTTGCAGAATTTTGACAGGGATATTAATGTTGAAAATTTTGTCGCATTTATTAGGGAAGAATATATCTTTGCGCGCTAATCCATTGCGGGTGTGATGAAATTGGTAGACATGCTAGACTTAGGATCTAGTGCTTCACGGCGTGGGGGTTCGAGTCCCTCCACCCGCACATTTGAGAAATTCTTGTCCATTATCAAATTGTGATCATTGCCGGGAATAACAGGCATCGCAATCATGTATGCTCCAGGTGAAAAAGAATCCTTAATGACTTGAAGTATGAAGACTGAACTTAATGATAAGGGTAATTTGTCATCCGAATTGACTATTGTCCTTGAGCCGGATGATTATAAAAAAGCATTTGAAGAACAAATCAAATCCTATAAGAAAAAGGCTCACTTAAAAGGATTTCGAAAAGGCAAAACACCCATGACAGCCATTCGAAAAATGTATGGAAAGACGGTTTTGGCCGAAGTAGTTTACGACACGCTGAATAAATCCCTTGAAGAGTATATTGTCAAAAAGGAACTGGACATCCTGGGAAATCCACTACCCTCTGAAGACCAGGAGGTCATTGATTTTGACCTCAGAAATATGGGGTCATTTGAGTTCAAGTTTGATATTGGAATGGCTCCTGATTTTGAAGTGAAGGGAGTAGACGTGACTGACGAATATGAATCGATTGCCATCCACATAACGGATACTGATCTGGATGAAGAGATTGAGGCTTTGAGAAAAAGGATGGGAGAACAAAAAGAAGTGGAGGGAGAAGTGGAAGAAATGGATATCATTGCCCTGGATTGCATTGAGATCGGGTCAGAGAATGAAACGCCTTTTCAAACTGAAATCAATGTGATGCCCGATCGGATGACCGAATCCTCCAAGAAGACATTTCTTGGTCAATCGATTGGATTCAGCACTGAAATTGACTTGTACGACCTTGAAAAGAACACTACCGGGGACTACATTAATAAGTACTTCTTAAAAGATGCCCCGGAAAACGTAGCCTCAAAATTCACGGCTACGATTGTCAAGATCAAAAGATTGATACCCGCTGAACTGGATGAATCATTTTATGAAAAGGCATTTGGGCCGGGCAAGGTCGCAAACGAAGAAGAAGCCCGGGAGATGTTGCAAAAAGATCTCACCCCCTTTTACGAAAGCCAGGCCTTGTCCCTGACGAAACGCAAGATTCTTGAACATCTGATCGAGATCAATGTGGTCGAAATGCCCGATGAATTCCTCAAGCGGTGGTTGCTGGCTTCCAACGAGGAGTTATCCGCCGATCAGGTTGAAGATGAATACGGAGACTTTAGCAAAAATCTCAGGTGGACGCTCATCAAGAAAAAATTGAGTGGGGAATATGGAATAGAAATTGCGCCAGAAGAAATAAGGGCGGCGATGAAAGAGAAGATCAAGGCACAATTTGCACAGTACGGTTATGGAATGATGGGAGGGAATGAATATGACGGAATAGTGGAACGCATGATGCAAAATCAGCAATCTGTGCAAGAGGAATACGAGGAGATTCTGGCGGATAAGGTGTTAGATGGCATCATGGAACGTGTTAAAATGACCGAAAAGACACTAAACACTGAAGAATACAAGGAGATTCTTGAAGAATTAAGGCAAAACAAAGGGTAGGGGAATAGTGTTATATACATATTAAATTGTCATTATATAAGAGAAAAATTGATTGTACATGTATAGAATGGATGAATTCAAGAAATATGCAACCAAGCATCACGACTTAAGTTCGATGCACCTGGAAAAATATATGGAACAAGTACGTGTTCCGCAAATAGATGGCTTTACCCCGCAGGTAATCGAGGAAAGACAAATGAATATAGTCGGGATGGACGTCTTCAGCAGGTTGATGATGGACCGGGTAATCTTTATGGGTGTACCAGTGAATGACTATGTCGCTAATGTGGTGCAAGCTCAGTTGTTATTCCTGGAATCCACAGATCCAAAGATGGACATTCAAATGTTTATTAATAGTCCCGGGGGAAGCGTGATCGCAGGATTGGGTATTTATGACACCATGCAGTATGTGACACCGGATGTCAATACGATTTGTACAAGTCTGGCTGCTTCCATGGGTGCCGTCTTGCTTTGTGCCGGTAAAAAAGGAAAGAGAAGTTGTCTTCCGCACAGCAGGATCATGATCCATCAACCCTCAGGTGGAATGCAGGGGCAATTCTCCGATATGGAAATATCCTATAATCTAATCAAGGATATGAAGAAAGAGCTTTACGAGATCCTTGCGAAACACACTGGAAAGACACTGAATCAAATAGAAAAAGATTGCGATCGCGATCATTGGATGAAAGCAGAAGAGGCAAAGGATTACGGATTGGTTGATGAAGTGCTGACAAGGAAGAAATCTTCGTAAATTTACCATTATGAGTATGCGCAATTCACCGAAATGTTCTTTTTGTGGCAAGGATAAAAGTGACGCCTTATTACTCATTGCCGGTACTGACGGTCATATCTGTGAGTCGTGTGTTGAGCAAGCGAATGATATTGTGGTCAAAGAACTGAAGGCTGATTTTACAAAAGAGTCTTCTTCTTTCGACCTTCCGGAAGGAATTACTCCCCAGGGAATCAAGGACTATCTCGATGAATACGTTATCGGACAGGACGAGGCCAAGAGATATCTTTCCGTTGCTGTCTATAATCACTATAAGAGACTGAAATATAACAGGGCTCTTGATGAAGTCGAGCTGGAAAAATCCAACATACTTTTTGTAGGAGATACGGGCACCGGCAAAACCCTACTCGCAAAAACAATCGCGCGTTTTCTGGACGTGCCGTTTGCCATTGTGGATGCCACTGTTTTTACCGAGGCTGGATATGTCGGAGAAGATGTCGAGAGTATGTTGAGCAGGTTATTGCAGGTATGTGACTATAATACGGAAGCTGCTCAGAAAGGTATCGTCTACATTGATGAAATTGACAAAATTGCAAGGAAGAGTGATAATCCCTCGATTACAAGGGACGTTTCAGGAGAAGGTGTGCAACAAGCCTTATTGAAGATGCTCGAAGGGACCGAAGTCAATGTGCCCCCCCAGGGAGGTAGAAAACATCCTGAGCAGAAATTGATTCCTGTAAATACATCTGACATCCTGTTCATTTGTGGAGGTGCATTCAGTGGTATCGACAAGATCATTGCAAAAAGGCTGAATACTCATGTAATCGGTTTTAAGAATAAATCACAGGATAGCGTCGACGAATCCTCACTATTAAAGCATATCATCCACCAGGATATTAAGAATTTTGGCCTGATCCCTGAATTAATAGGGCGGCTTCCCGTTCTGACCTATTTAGAGCCGCTGACCAAGGACGTGATGATTCGGATTCTTACGGAACCTAAGAATGCCTTGACTAAGCAGTATACCAAATTATTTGAATTGGAAGGTATTTCTTTGAAGTTTGAAAAAACTGCCTTAGAGTACATTGCGGACAAAGCCATGCAATTTAAATTGGGAGCCAGGGGATTGCGTTCAATCTGCGAGGAGATCCTGACAGATGCCATGTTTGAGCTACCTTCCGATGCTAAAACCAAGTCTTTTATGGTGACAGAGGCATACGCAAAAAGACAGCTGGATAAGTCAAAACTGAACCAACTGCGCGTCGCTTAGTTATTGAATGAATGCAGGGATCTTCCTTTCATTTGGCTCTCTTGTTTGGAGACTTCATAAAATTTCATAAATTATTAGATTATCTTTAATTATTATATATGATGGCAAATTTGTTTGATAAATGAGATTTTAATTTATATTTACATCGTATAAGAATTTTAACGTACCATTTTTATACGACCGCTTTCCAATATATTTGGTGAGCGGTTTTTTTATGCCCTCAAATCACCTGCACCCCATGAGGTACTTTTTGGAATTGTCATATGATGGTACGAATTATGCCGGATGGCAAAAACAACCCAATGTCCGTACGATCCAGGGCGAAATTGAAAAGGCCTTGTCCATGTCTGCCGGAATTTCAATTGAAGTAATCGGATGTGGCCGGACGGATAAGGGGGTTCATGCAAAGAACTTTGTTTGTCATTTTGATACGACTGAACCCATCAGTGAATTTTCAAATCAGATCTATAAATTAAATGGCATCTTGTCGCCGGATATCGTTTGTCACAGAGTATATGATGTCCCTGAAGACCTTCACGCGAGGTATGACGCCGTACAGCGTTCATATGAATACAACATTCACATGTCCCCGAATCCATTTAAGAGACAGTATTCGACGTTTTTTCCTTTGGCAAGAGATTTCAATGCCGGTGCCTTGGACCAGGTGGCAACATTAATCATTGAGACCAGTGATTTCACCTCGTTCTGCAAGTCAAATACGGATGTAAAAACAATGAAATGTACCATTCTCGAAAGTTCCTGGCAGTTCCCGGAAAAAGATGTCATGATCTACCGAATCACAGCAAATCGGTTTCTGAGAGGTATGGTGCGATTGATCGTAGGTACATCATTGAATGTAAGTCTTGGCAGGATCAGTGTCCGGGAGGTAGCCGAACACATCTCGCGTGGTACCAGGAGCCATTATATGTCAAGCGCCCCGGCCAGGGGTCTCTTTTTATGTGATGTCAAATATCCCCACTCTAAACAGCAGCATTCGAAAGAGCATACAATGGAAACTCTTCCATAAGCCTGTTGACCCTTCCTGCAATGGTTGCAATGAGTCCGTCGTCTTCGTGATTTGTGATAACCTCGTCGATCCACTCCACTAATTGAAGACATTCCTCTTCCTTTATACCCCGCGTTGTAACTGCTGCTGTGCCGATCCGGATACCTGATGTCACAAATGGACTCTTGTCATCAAAAGGCACCATATTTTTATTGACCGTTATCTCAGACCTCACCAGGGCCTTTTCGGCTTCTTTTCCTGTGACATTTTTGGATCTGAGGTCGATCAGCATGAGGTGATTGTCCGTACCCCCCGAGATCACATGGTATCCCTTGCTTTTAAATGAATTGGCCATTGCTTTGGCATTCGCAATCACTTGCCGTGCATATTTTTTGAAATCCGGTTGAAGGGCCTCACCAAATGCAACAGCCTTGGAGGCGATGACATGTTCGAGTGGTCCGCCTTGCATTCCCGGGAAGACACCACTGTTGAGAATTGAAGACATTTTTATTGGTGTGCCTTTTTTTGTTGTTCTACCCCATGGATTTTCAAGATCATTGCCCATCATGATGATGCCACCCCTTGGTCCCCTCAATGTTTTGTGCGTTGTGGAGGTAACAATATGACAGTAGGGCAGAGGGTCATTCAACAAGCCAGCTGCAATTAACCCGGCGGGATGTGCTATATCCGCAAGCAGGAGCGCACCAACGCGGTCGGCAATTTCTCTGAAACGAACGTAATCCCAATCCCGGCTGTATGCGGATGCCCCGCAAATGATCAGTTTGGGCTGATGTTGGTCAGCAAGGTCAGAGACCTTGTCCATATCAATGATTCCGGTGTCCTTTTCTACTCCATAAAAGAAGGGTCGATAAACCTTGCCGGAATAATTGACAGGAGATCCGTGGGAAAGATGACCTCCATGAGAAAGATCAAATCCAAGTATGGGATCCCCGGGTTGTAAACAAGCGAGAAACACGGCAGCATTTGCCTGTGCACCACTATGCGGCTGCACATTGGCGAATGAGGCCCCGAATAATAATTTCAATCGGTCTATGGCCAAAGTCTCAATCTCATCAACCACCTCGCATCCGCCGTAGTACCTTTTACCGGGATATCCTTCCGCATACTTATTTGTGAGACACGAACCCATGGCCTCCAGAACTGCCTGACTGACGAAATTTTCGGAAGCGATGAGTTCTGCTCCCGAGCGTTGCCGCTCTAATTCTTTATTGATCAGGTGAAAAACACTATCCATGTTTTGCTTGTTTTTAAGATGGCACAAATGTATGATATACTTATTTTTTTAATACGTAAAATGAAATTTAACTGCCTGTGGACATTTCAATAGAATGTTTCTAAACAAAAAAGGGAGTCCGGAATCCGAACTCCCCAAATGAAATATTTTTCGGTTTTATTGTTCTACACCAAGTGCAGCCAGAGTCTCCAGGTCCATTTGGCCTACTGGAAGGCCGTTGTCTCTCTGGAATTTAACCAGAGCAGCTTTTGAAGCGGCGCCAAAGACACCGTCAGCACCGGATCGGCCAACGTTATATCCTTTGTCGATCAAGGCTTGTTGTATTCTCCTGTATAGATCAGGTGTGATATCCGATCCACAGACCACTTCTCTCCACTCGGTAAAACCACCTGCTTTGACCAATTGTCTTTTGGAAATGGTATTGTACTGTGCAGGTGTTTCCGTTACAGAAGTCGATGCTGCTGCAGCAAGCTTCTGGTAAGATCTTGTGATGTATTCAGCAGGAATTTCAGAAGATGACACATTTGCATCCGCTGACAATTTCTGATATGAATGAGTCTCATAAGTCGCTGGAATCTCTGTCGTGACAGGTGTTGCATCACTGACCAGTTTCTGATAAGAAATATTCTCATAGACATTGCAATCTGCATTGTTGCCATCACCGTAAGTGATGAACTCAGTTCTTCTGTTTTGGCTTCTGCCGGATGCAGAGGCGTTGGTTGCAATCGGTTGATCTTCACCCATACCTTCATATCCCAATCTGTCCGCACCGATACCTGCATTGACAACAGCCTCATAGACAGCTTTCGCCCTTGCTTCTGAAAGAGCCTGGTTGCTGGAAGACGATCCAATATTGTCCGTATGTCCTACAAATTTTGCTGTAACATCTGATTCCTCCTTCAAGAGGGCGACCAGTCTGTCAATTTCAGCATTTGAAGAAGCCATCAGGACTGCAGATGCTGTTTCGAAGTTTACGTTCAAAATAGAACTCTTACCGCAAGGAACAATCTTTGCCATGGCTGGAGCAGCCAATTTTTGATAGGTCCTTGTGGTATATACTGCTGGAATTTCTTCAACAACTGTAGTTGCAGGGTTTACAAGCTTCTGATAAGAAACTGTCTCATACCTGGCGGGGATCTCAATTGTTCTCGTGTGCGCTGGCGTTACCAGTTTTTCATAAGTGCGTGTTTCATATTGTGCCGGCACCTCACGTTTTACGGTTCTTGCGGGGCTCTTCAATTTCCTGTAGGTACGTGTTGTGTATTTAGCGGGCACTTCGGTTCTTTCACTGGAAGCAGCTGATGCCAGTTTTTGATAGGTGTGAGTGGTGTATTGTGCCGGCACCTCAATAGTACGAACACAATCATCACCGGTTGCTGTATATCCTGTCCGGCAGGACTTCCTCACTTGCTTGGTGACATTTCTATATTGTGCAGGTACTTCGACAAGACACCAGACGAGACAATCATCGGGATTGGCGCTAAGACAGTTCTTGTCCGCCTTTCTCTTTTCCCATCGGGTCGAAGCTGCTGCCGTCTGAATTCTTTCAGTGACCGTTTCAAATTGAGCAGGAATGCGCTCAATCGTTGTACCGGCTTCCTGTGCAATTTTTTGCTCAGTTACCGTTTCGTATACGGCAGGCGTAGTTGAAATTGTAGAATATCCTTCCTGTGAAAGGACTTGTTCCGTCACGGTTTCATATTCAGCCGGCACCACTTCGAGTACTGAGTAAGCCTCTTTGACCAGGACTTGTTCTGTCACCGTTTCATAGACTGCAGGTACCAGTTCAATTCTTGTTGAAGCTTCCTGTACTAATTTTTGCTCAGTTGCCGTTTCAAAGGTCGCTGGCACCACCTTTAAGACGGTGTACGCTTCTTTCTGTAATACTCTTTCCGATACGGTCTCAAATCGTGCAGGTGATGAAGAGAGTTTTCCCATTTCACCGATCGATCCGCCGACTAATGCACCAGCAATTGCTCTTGGGGCTTCTTTGGAGACCTTTTGCTCGGTCATCATTTCGAATCTCGCAGGAGTTATTGCAATCGTTGTGCCTGCATCTTTAGCTATTTTTTGCTCTGTTGCTGTCTCAAATGAAGCAGCATTTATGGAAAGTGTGTTGCCTGCCTCTTTTGTCAGGACTCGTTCTGTAACCGTCTCATACCGCGCAGGAGAAATTGCCACTGTTGAAGAGGCTTCCTTTACAAGTACTTGTTCGGTTACTGTTTCATATTCATCTGCAATTAAGCATTTTGCATAGCATTTTCCAGGCTCGGATGGCATACCTGCCTCAGGTTGGGCCCAGATGCCAGAGAAGGCAAAGAGCAGACAAATAGTTAAAAAACAATTAGTGTTTCTCATTTTTTGAAAGCGTTTAATGAATAATAATTTGGACTTGATTTTACGGGACGAAAAAATTAATATTTAAATCTCGTCTACTGCCCGATGTGCTTTGGGTACGTAACGAAATAAATGTCCTTTTCCGTCCTGTATGAGTTGAGACGGGATATCTGACCGAAAGTCACCACTTTCTGATCCGATTTAGTCAACACCTTGATCTCATCTTCGTAAGTATAGAGCTCACTCATTTCGGTACCAGTATGTACATATTTCCTATAGACCTCAACATCTACTTGCCTTTTTTTCGCTTCGAGCAGAGCTAGTTCATCAATTTCCGAATCTTCCAATGGTTTCCCCATTGTCTTAATGGCAAATATCCTGCGATTGATTATTCCGCTTGAATAAGTCCGGAGGATGGAATCATCGATACTCATGCACTGCTTTAATAACATGATAACGTCACTGTCATCAATGGATAAAAAGAGAGGGAGGTAGTCCTTCTTGTCCGTATCATGAGCAATTAAGCGGTCAATGGGACGGTCTTTTAGAAATGCAGAAGACTTGTAGTAGCTAAAAAATGTCTTGAGCATGTGGTCAGCGGCAAGCGCAGCATGATGATGATAGACCTGTTGAAACATGAAGTGTCTTGAGAATAAGAACTTTTCAATAGAATAAATTCCTTTTTCTTCCATCACCAACTCATCATCCACGACGTTCATCATTTTTATCAAACGGTCATATCCGATAATGCCTTCGGCGACCCCTGTATAAAAGCTGTCACGATTCAGGTAATCCATTCTGTCCACATCCAGTTGACCGGAAATAATCTGGGATAGAAACCTGCGCTGATATTTTTTTTCAAAAAGGGCAATGGCCAATGATAGTCTTCCATTGAATTCCTCATCGAGGTTTTTCATGATCTCAAGGGTCAGCACTTCGTGATGAACAGGAAGGAGTTCCCCTTCAAGAGCATGAGAGAATGGTCCGTGACCAATGTCGTGAAGAAGCGTTGCACAAAGTACAGCCTCATGTTCTTCTTCACTGATATGGACTCCTTTTAAGCGCAGATTATTGATCAGTCGATCACACAAATGAAGCGCACCGAGGGCATGATGAAATCTTGAATGAGTAGCACCGGGATAGACAAGTGTGGACAGACCCAATTGTCGTATCCTGCGAAGCCGTTGGACATACGGATGGTCGATCAGGTCATAGACAAACTCAAATGGAAAGTTGACCAGTCCATAGATTGGGTCATTAAAAATCTTAATTTTTGACATTCAATTATCTTTCTTGCACATATCATACCTAATTTGCGCCCTTTAATAATAAAGAAAAAGCCATCTGCGTTTTGACAATGTCTTTCCCCATCCGCAACATGCCGGCTCAGGGAATCCCAATTTAAGCTGTATTATTAGGCACATTTACTCCTCATAAATTACGAATTTTACAACGAAAATAATCTGCTATGACAGGTGTGAAGATACTTTGGGCTGATGATGAGATTGATATGCTGAAGCCACAATTATTCTTTCTGGAAAAGAAGGGATACGATGTTGTGACGGTTAGCAACGGCCATGACGCCCTGGATGTATTTGATGAACTGAATGATATCGATGTTGTCTTTCTCGATGAAAGCATGCCTGGGATCAGTGGACTGGAAACCCTGTCGCGATTAAAAAATAAAAATGCCAATGTGCCCATCGTGATGATCACAAAGAACGAAGCTGAAAACCTGATGGAAGAAGCAATCGGTTCTCAAATTGATGATTATCTGATCAAGCCGGTCAACCCAAATCAAATCCTGCTTACACTTAAAAGGCTGACAGATAACAAGAGACTGGTCAGTGAAAAAACCATGACGGATTACCAGGTTGAATTTAGAAATATCCTCATGGAAATCAATAGTGGTTTGGACAGGGAAGGATGGACGGATATATACAAGAAGATTGTGAGCTGGGAATTGAAAATGGACCGATCCAATACAATTGAAATGCAGGACATTCTTCAAATGCAAAAGACCGAAGCAAATGCGGAGTTCTACAAGTTTATAGAGAAAAACTACTTGAACTGGCTTTCCAATAATGCTGAGGATCCGGTCATGTCTCACAACCTGTTCAGAAAGTGGCTCTTTCCGGATTTAAATCCGGAAAAACCCTCATACCTGTTCCTTCTGGATAATCTGCGCTATGATCAATGGAAAATAATCGAACCCCTGATCTCCCAAATTTTCAGGGTGGAGGAAGAAAAATGCTTTTACAGCCTCTTACCTACGAGTACCCAATATAGCCGCAATTCGATCTTTGCGGGTATGGTCCCGGCGGAAATTAAAAAACACTATCCTCAATATTGGCGGGATGACCAGGACGAAGGAGGAAAGAACAATTTTGAATATGAGCTATTGCTCAGGCAGATTGACCGGATCTTGCGGAATAAGATTTCATGTGAGTATATAAAGGTGACCAACGTCAGCAAGGCCAAAAGCATGAATGATAATATTCTGAATTATATGAATAATGACCTCACCGTCGTCGTATACAATTTTATCGATATGCTGTCTCATGCTAGGACGGAAATGGAAGTGTTAAAAGAACTTGCCGGCGATGAAAAGGCCTACAGGTCGTTGACACTTTCTTGGTTTGAGAATTCACCCCTGAGAGGGGCCTTTGAAAAACTCAAAGACAAGGATGTCCAAATCTTCATAACGACTGATCATGGGACGATCCGTGTCCATAAACCCAGCAAGATTATTGGAGATAAGGAGACGACTACCAATTTGAGATACAAGAGTGGACGCAACCTGAAGTATGACAAAAGAGATGTTTTTGAGATCCGGGTGCCGGAAACTGCAGGATTGCCAAAAGTAAATATCAGCACCTCTTATGTATTTGCGAAGGAGGACAAATTCTTCCTGTATCCAAATAATTACAACCGGTACAATAATCTCTACCAGGATACTTTCCAGCACGGAGGAATTTCACTGGAGGAAATGATCTGTCCCTTTATCAAGCTGGTACCGAGATAGGATCGATCAGGATTCTTCTGCCTCTTTTTTCTCAATGCGTTTCACGATTGAAATGCTCAACTCATAAAGACATATCAGTGGAAATGCAATCAGGAGTTGTGTAGTGAGATCCGGCGGAGTAATAATGGCAGCAAGAATGAAGATCACAACGATTGCATGTCGTCTGAATGTCTTCATAAAACCCGAGGTCAGAATACCAATCTTGCCAAGGAAGTAAGCCAGGACAGGTAATTCGAAGATGATGCCCGTGGGTAGCGTCAACATGGTCATATAACTCAAATAAGACGACAACATCACCGTCTGATCGTTGGTGTCTCCAAAGGAATATCCAGCGAGAAAATCAATGGCGAAAGGCGCCATGATATAATAGCCGAAAAGCACGCCGCAGAAAAAAAGTAACGAACAGATTGCAACTACTCCTCGCGCAGCTTTTCTTTCGTTTTCATATAGGCCTGGTTTAATGAAACGCCAGACTTCCCAGAAGATGTAAGGGAAGGAAAAAATGAATCCCAACCACAGAGAAGTCCGCAAGTGCGTTAAAAACTCTTCTCCTAATGCCCTGGTAATGATCTTGAATTGCGGTATTTCACAATTTATCCCGGTAAGATTACACACTAGTTTATGGGTGAAAAATGTGGAATACCTTGGTGCATATATAACCCTGGTCACCAGATCCTTCATGAGAAATATAACAATAGCAATGACTACTATAGCAGCAATGGATCGAATGATATGCCAACGCAACTCCTCTAGATGTTCTATAAAGGACATTTCCTTCTCATCCGTCTTTTGACCGTTTTGCTGTTCTCCTTTCTTAGTCAGACTTTTTAACATTTCTTCCGGCAAATGTACTTACGTTACGGTTACAAATGTGTAACATTTTCATTATTGATCATAGTCCGGGCACAATGTATGACGGCATAAAGTGATTTCGATCGTCGAAAAACCGATTACCTCTTGTATCAAGTATCTGTATATTGTTCATTCAATATAACGTACTAATACAAGTTGAGTCTGAGTTTGCTGATATTCGTGATTAGTCTGGCATTTCTCATATATGCCTCAAATAAGTTTATCGACAGTGCCGAAAAGATTGGGTTCTCCATAGGAATCAGTCCATTCATCATCGGTGTAACCCTGGTGTCATTTGGCACCTCACTGCCGGAATTAACCACCTCGATCATTTCGGTCTATTCAGGTTCTTCGGAAATCGTTGTTGGCAATGTCGTGGGGTCTAACATTACCAACATTCTGCTTGTGCTGGGGGTAACATCCATGATGGTAGGGAGGCTGCAGGTGGTAAGGGACATCATGAGTGAAGATGTACCCTTACTCATCGGTTCTGCCATCCTGATGTGGTTTGTGCTTGCCGATCTCAACTTCTCTTTTTTTGAAACCATCCTGTTTCTCTTTGGAATGGGAGGATTTCTTTTTTATACGATCCAGTCAGGAAAATCCGATGGACAGAAGCGGGTAAAAACGGGTATTGGTACCTATCTCGTCCTCATTATTTCTGGTGTGGCCATCTACTTTTCTGCCAGGTATACGGTTTCATCCATAGAATCAATGGCGCTCAGCCTTAAGATCGATCCATCTTTTATCTCACTCAGCCTGTTGGCATTGGGCACATCCTTGCCTGAGGTTGTTGTCAGTGTGGCTGCAGCCCGAAGAGGCAAGCACGCCATTGCTGTGGGAAATGTCCTGGGATCAAATATATTCAATACATACGCCGTCATGGCCATTCCTTCGCTCTTCGGGGATTTGGTCATACCTGAATCCATATTGACCTTCAGTTTGCCATTCATGATCGTTACCACGATTCTGTTTAGCCTTGTGTGCTATTCAAAGAGCGTTAGTTTTTGGAAAGCAGGCATGCTGTTGAGTTTTTATATTTTTTTTCTAGCAGAATTATTCCGTTTAGGCTTCGTTAATTAAAGCGTGATGTTCAAACAATTTCTGATCTGGTGTTTGCTACTGGCGGGCTCAATGGTTTTCTCCCAGGAAGCTCCCACATTTGCCTTTGATCTCGATGACTGTACCCTGACGGATCATTTGGGAAATGACCGGGGTATCGTGAGTGGCACCCAATGTTCTTGTGGTGTAAGTGAAGATGCTCCGGAATTTGATGGCAATAACGGATTTGCGGAATTTGATACAGAGGTGAATGACATTTTTCGAGGGGACTGGTCCATGAGTTTTTATATACAGATAAGAAATTCGGGTACAGAATCCGTTGATCTATTGTACCTGGGCAATACGTGTTCAAGGGATTCGGTTCTGTCATTGCGGTATTTGCCGGGCTCACAACGGTTTCGATTGTTAGTATCGAGCTCAGGAAATAATTCTGTTCAACTGGACGGGTTAGCGGATAATAATAGTTGTTGGCAATACATTGCCATCACCAAGGAATTGGCTGTTGTCTCCCTTTATATTAATGGCATCCTGGTCGATCAGGGTGCCGCAGTTTCCGATTTGGCTTTTGAAGCAACGACTAATTTGGGTATAAGCAATAGTCCCTGCCAAAATATAGCAACAAGTCCCGATGTGAACTTTGTCGGCTTGATCGATGAAATCAGGTTTTTTAGCCGGGTTTTGACTTCGAGAGAGATTTTGGATGCTGACTTCATGCCTGATAAGATCATCACTTCGGATACGACCACATTTATCGGGGCATCTATCCAACTTCAAACGGGAGGAAGCTGTTCATCCGACTTTCAATGGTCACCTTCCGAGGGATTATCGAATACCTCCGTATTGAATCCTACTGCTTCACCATCTTCTGATGTAACTTATACATTTACTGTCAATGGAGAGGGATGTACATCGACTGATGAGGTAACTATTCGCGTAGCGGATCCTGCGAGTCTGACATGCGAGGACCTTCTTCTTCCTTCGGCATTCACACCAAATAACGACCGGATCAATGACAGATACGGGATCAGCAATCAATTTCTGATCAGTCAATTACTTTCTTTTGAAATATTCAACAAGTGGGGTGGCAGGGTCTTTTCAACAAAATTGCCGGGTGATACCTGGGATGGTCTCTACCAGGGTAGTCCGGCCCCTCCGAATTCGTATATTTATCGCGTGGAGTACATCTGTGAGGGCCAACAATATACGAAGACAGGTTCTGTAAATCTGCTGAGATGATCCGGTACTATTCCGGAAGCGCGGATTAAGCAAAGGCATTTTCTATACCCGAATCCAGGGTGTAGAGAATTGATGCCTGAAGATGCTGTCCTTTTTGTCTGAATTCGGCCATACTGACCTCTTCGGCCTTTATGTAGGTAATGTTGATGTCGCCCCTCTGACCCGCTTTAATGGCTTCATCCAATCCGCCATGCCATAAATTGACCTTTGCTGATTTTGGTATCCTCGCAAGAATCTTCAAATTCTTTACCTGATTTCTATAATACTCCTCGTCATCCGTATCCTTCAGGAGGACATTGATCCGTAAGGTTGCATTCCAGTTTTTCTGAAGAAGGTATGATGTAAGAATGGCCAGGTTTAAGTGCTTAGGCTTTTTTTCACTCAGCTCAGACAATTCTTCTGAATTGATCCAGAGATCTATGGTTTTCTCCAGCCCAAGACCCAATTTTTCGTAGGGTACGTACAAGTAGACACCATAATCGAGATTTTGACTGTTTTCGATCAATACCTGGTATTCTTCATCATCACTCTTGTCATCCGTAAGACTGAGAAAAATGGAATTCGGAGTAAAAAATGTAGCTTTCATTGCCTGCATACTCGATATCATTCCCGTTAAGAAATTTTGACCTTCTACAACTGCCTGTGTGCAGGAAATACCTGCTTCCATAAAATGTGTTTTTACCTCTTCCAGTCTCTTGTCCATTGTTAGTTTTCTCCCTTTCTCAGCAAAGCCGATCAGCTTAATGGAGCCTTTGGGTTTGGCGAGGCTAAACAGAATCTTATATGATCTGACAACGTCTGTGATATGATGGGCCGGGACCACCATATTCGGCTGCCAGGATCTTTCCTTTGCCTCGGGAAGTTTATTTACAATTTTGGCTGACCATTCGGCCATCGCATTAAACAGCCCGCTTCGCGCATCACCTTGAGTCGATGAAAACTTCTTTTGCATCAGTAGAATGTATCCTCCCATTACCAGTCCCACTGCAATGAATGAGACGGTAGCATTGATTATAAACATGGCAAAAAGACATCCGATTGCACCCACGAGCGGAACAACTATTGGCACCTTGAAAGTCGGTCTGAAACTCACCTGGCTCAATCCCTGTTCGATCAGCACCACTACATTGATCATGGCATAGGTAATCAGGAAAAACATCGTCAGTATGGGCGCAATGGCATTCAGGTCCCTGACCAGAAGTGCGAGCAATACGAGAATAGAGGTAATGTACAGAGAGTTTTTAGGTTCACCCTTGTGATCGATTTTGGACAGGGCCTTGTTTTGAATCAGAATATTGTTTTCCGCCAGGGCATACATGATCCTTGGTGCCCCGACTAATGAAGATAGAGCAGAGGAGAATGTTGCGCCCAGGAGACCTGCGAGGACAATTGGTGACCAAAAGGCCCTTTCAATCAAAATGTTGTAGTTGCTTATCAACTCTTCGGGAGTAGCAATTAATGCCAGCAGGATTGCAAGAGCAATATAGATGAAGGTGCAGAGTATTACGGCAGAAAGGGTTCCGTTTGGTATACTTTGCCTCGGATTTTCAAGGTCTCCCGACATATTCGCCCCGGCCATGATACCCGTTACTGCCGGAAAATAGACGGCAAACACCAACCAGAAATTAGAACCGCTAAAATTGTTTTCAGGAGAGCCTTTATAAGAGCCGAAAATTTGAATGTCGGTATTGACAGGCTGATTGATAAAGGCCATCCCGATGGAGACCAACGAACCTACAATAATGGCCAGCACAACATATTGGATCTTGAAAGCAAAGTCAGCACTGATATGGGCAATTCCAAAAATAAGTCCGAATGCCAGCAAGTCAATGATCAGTGCCGAGTGTGTCGGGAATACCCACAACCAGCCCTCTCTAAAACCAAAGATATAGAGCGCCACGGCAAATGCCTGGGCCAAATACAAGGGAATACCAATTGCACCGCCTGCCTCAAGCCCAAGTGACTGGGAAATAATTGAAAAAGCTCCTCCAGCCTTAATGCGAATATTTGTCGTTATCGAAGACATGGACAGGGATGTGAAAAAAGTGATTCCCGATGCCAACAAGATGATCAGGATGGCACCTCCCACTCCGGCATTACCTACGACCCAACCTTCGCGCAGATACATAATTACCCCGAGGATGGTTAATGCGGTCGGTGTAAATACACCTTGAAAGGTGCCAAACTTTTTGTGCCCATTATTTGACTCAGCATCGTTTGAGGTACCCATTCGTTTTGTGGTCGAATCAATTGCTGTATTCACTGGTCTTACTATCTTGTCGATCAACCTAGGCATAGACATAATTCAAATCCAAAATAGTCAAATTTAGCAAGGATATAATTTTATAAAGATGCTCAGACCTGCCAAAGCAAAGGACATTCCGAGCCTGTACATATTAATGAGACAGTTTGCAATCTATGATGGATCATTGGACGAATTCAATATATCCCTGGATCAACTACAAATGGCCGTGTCCCGGGAAGAGAAGAAAATGGAGATTTGGGTGGTAGAGATTGATGCGGAACTCGTAGGCTTTATCAACTTCTTCTATAGTTATTCATCGTTCAGCCTGAAGAGGACGATATGGGTGGAAGATGTATTTATCCGGGAGGAGAACAGAAGGGGAGGTATCGGAAATAAAATATTTAAATCTCTGAAATCCTATGCATTGGATAATGGAATTTCCAGAATTGAATGGTTGGTACGGAAGTCCAACGTAATCGGTACAAGCTTCTATGCGCAATTGGGAGCCGTCGTTGATGAGGGCACTGTCTACGTTCATTGGGATATCTGAATGTGGATCATTTTCTTTTGATCCAGAGAGTATATTTCTACAGGCAATGGATCGGGAAATCTTTCTTTGTCGAAAGATTTTGTGGCTTGATCTAATCGAATCGTATCAAGTGATCGGAAGGATCTTAATTCGAGATTGAAATAAATAAAAGATTTCATGAGCAAATTTGAACAAGCCATTGAGACGTACAAAAAGAGTCTAACTGAAAAGCTTGATAAAAAATCAATTGACGAAGATCTTTTGAGAGCAGTTGCAAAATCCTGCGGCCCGTCTATTTATAAGGCCGATGCTTCCAAAGTTGCATGTTCGGACAAAAAGGAACTGGAAAAGATCAGACAAAACTTCCTGATCAAGAAATTAGGCCTGTCGGACGAAAATCCCTTGGATGAAGCCATAAAAGAGGTATGCGCAGCATTCGGCAGTGCAAATAGAAATAAGTACAGGGTAGTCTTTTACTACCTCCTGGTCGAGCGATTTTCGAAACAAGCGGTTTTTATGCCCGTAGAGCAAAAGACGGCTAAAGAAACGAACAAATCAAAAAAATCTCATTCACATAATAATCAGAAAATGAATCATAAATCTACTGATACCATCATCCATGACCATGCATTATATGCAGCGGGTCTAGGGTTTATTCCCATTCCAATTGTTGACCTGGCCGGGATCACCGTAGTCCAGTATAAGATGATAAAAAAACTGGCTGATACATACAACCATGTTTCCTTTGATGAGACAAAGGCAAAATCCATCCTTGCAGCGATTACCGGTGGATTTACTTCATTTGAACTTGGATTATTCACACGAATCATTTTCAAGGGAGTTCCGTTTTTCGGACCCATAATCGGTGGTACGGCTATCTCCGGATTTGCCTATTTCTCTACCAAGATCATTGGTCAGATCTTCGATGAGCATTTTGCTTCGGGAGGCGATTTGAGTGTGGAAGAGCTCACCGTCAACAAAATGAGGGAAATGTTCAGATTTGAGATGAAAAAAGGAACCAGCACGGACTAGCGTATGTTATTGCTCATCATAACTTTGATCGTAAGGTCCAGATTTCATAGATAGGGTTTCCCTTGCTGCTTAAGCCACTGTGGTGCCAGTCGCCATCCTCGATTTCAAAATCGAATTCCAGGATGGCACCGATACGGGAGGGATCCCTTGAGAAGAATTCAATCTGCTCTGTGTACTTTCCATTGACCGTTGTATAGGTGCCGCCACCGGTTCCGAAGAAATCACCGGTTTCCGAATTATACGCGATCCATTGAAAGTACGGACCTGCAAGTATCTTCATGGTCTTTCTTGCACCTGGGGTTCGCGTACGGATTTGTCCGTCCCGCTTTCTTCCGGTTATTAAGTAAGCACCTGAAAATGCCCGCATGTTCTGATCATCAAATTTGTTCCATTTACTACCGTCAGCACTCAATGAAAGAGATTTTCTATCCAAAGCGAATTCTGTGGATTCTGATGTCCCGACCCTGGATTTATTTTCGGTATCATATTCATAGGTCTTGGTCATTCTGTTTCCCTGAATTTCGATTTGACCGCCTGAAGTACCATAGAATTTTTGATTGAGCATGCTGTACTTGGTGGTGCTGAAATAGCCATCTGTGATGATCGTGGTTATGGCGTATCTATTTCCGGCATCATCAGTACCACTGCTTTTCCAGGCTCCGGTCAGGGCATTACCCGATTGTGCGAATGTCTGTTGAGCTATCATAGTAGCTCCAAGGGTAAAAAAGAATAAGCCAAGAATTGTCTTTAAGTCAGTCATATCAACTGTGATTTATTGAGTCTTCAAACTTTTAAGATAGGCAATGCTTTCCGGAACCTGGGTCATAACCACACTGCTTTCATCTTCGATGAAAAAATGTTCGACACCCACTTTTTTACCCGTACTCAGGATTTCCGGCATATTCAATTCACCTGTTCCCAGGACAACGTTATTCTCGACATCTGTGCCCCCGGTGAGATCCTTTGGTGTACCTTTTTTTAAGTCTTTCAAGTGCATCATTTTCCAGCGAGTGGGATATTTGTTGAGGAGTGCAACAGGATCTCCACCTCCGAAATGAATCCACATTATGTCCATTTCAAAGGCCACATGCTCTTCGTTAGAATTGCTAATGATATAGTCCAATAAAGTGCCATCTTCATAGGGCTGAAATTCATATCCATGAGGATGATAAGCCAGGGTGATTCCGTTCTCGGCAAGTATTTTTCCAGCAGAGTTGAACACTGCTATACCATTGTCCGCATCTTCTTTGGTAAAATTCCCACGTTCCTCGTGAGGGATCCATGCACACATCACATAGTTGGCTCCTAATTTTTTCGCCTTATCGACGATGGCCATCGGGTCATCCTTTAGTTCCTGGAATCCCGCGCCGGTAGAGGGTATGGTGATAGCGCGTTCTGCGCAAAGCCTTCTGAATTCTTCAGGAGGAATTCTTCCTCCATCTCCTTCTATTTTGGTAATTCCCATCTCCTGGATCTTGTCAAGGGTGCCCAACATGTCTTTGGGAAAATAGTTTCGGAAAGAATAAGCCTGGACTCCAAATTCGCTGGTGTAATCCTGTTGGACTTGTTCGGATTGAGCAGGAACGGATGCCCGGACCTCGGCAGAATTCTCCTTTTTCTGGGTACAGGCACAAAGTAATATACATGCCAATAACACAAGTGTATAATGTTTCATGATTCTCGATTACAGTTATGGATCATACAATTTAGCTTTTTCTTCTTGCATATGGGGATTATTACTGTAAATGTCTGATGACTGATATTCGATTACCCGGGAGATGGCAGCTATCTCAATGTAAGGCTGATCGGATCTCAAGACTTTCCAATGATTCAGCTTCCCGATCCATCCACCAATCAAGCCGTTCGTATACCTGCTTTTCCGGGAAATAATTCAACGCCATCTTAACAAAAATGTGTCCATGTTTGGCCTCTGAAGTCCAGAGCATTTTATAGAATTTCTTCATTTCACCTTCCGGAAGGGCATTGGCAATTAACCTGAATCTTTCAGCGCCCCTGGTTTCCAATGCCGAGGCGATCAGCAGCCTGTCCATGAATCTTTCATTGCGTCCTGAATGACACTGCTTAATCAAACGCGATACATAAATATCTTCTCCCATAGAAGGTTTAAGACGGACTCCTCGGCTTTGCATCAATTCATATACCTTCTGAAAATGCTCTAATTCTTCGATACCGGTTTCGATAAGCTCTGGAATGATTTCAACCCGGTCAGGGTATTTGGCCACAAAACTCATGGCCATGGCTGATGCCTTGCGCTCACAATCAGCATGGTCCTGGAGAAAATCGTCAAAGCTCTCCATGACTGCTGACAACCACTCGGGTTTACTTTCAGATTTCAGATCCAAATTTAACTTCATAACAAGGGGATACTTGAATTGGCATGAAACTTGCTTTTTATTTCATACGTTTTCATCAAAAATCGAAAAAAGGTTACAAAAGGATTTCACAAAAGTGTGAGATCCTTTCTTTATTGAGTGCTCATGAATGCCAGATAAGCCAGAATGATGAAAATGAGGGTCATGATTATTCCGATCAATATTAACTTCCGGGCCTCCTTCTTGTTTCGTCTTTCAAGTTGTCTTTTTCTTCTTTTCTTAACCATAGCAGTTGATTAATCACTTCGAATATAAAAAGGATGAAGATTTTATCCTACCGATTCCAGTAATTGTAAAACTCTATGATGCGCTCATCGACCATGATGTCCCCTGGTTGCAATGGTTGTCTTAGTTGAACACCGTTCAATGTTTTACATCGGCTCAGTGCGACGTAGGTCTGACCGAATTCGAATGCACCACCGCTCATATCAATGAAAACCTTTTCAAATGTCTTACCCTGGCTTTTGTGAATAGTTATGGCCCAGGCCAACTTGAGCGGGTATTGTTCGAAGGAACCTATGACCTTGGCCTCGATAGCCTTTTTACCAGGATCCCATTCATATTTGATCATATCCCATGTTTCCTTTTCCAATTCTACGGATTTATAATCTTCGTATTCATCCCAGATTGAAATGACAATCCTGTCTACATCCAACTCTACGATCTGACCTATAGATCCGTTTACAAACCTTCGTTGCGGATCATTTTTGAGCGTCATGACCTGTGCACCTTCTTTTAAGTTCAGCGACGCATCTGTGGGATATACCTTTGAGTCAAAATGTCCCCGGATCACTGCGTGAAAGGCTATGGATTCGGATTCCAACTCCTGCAGTTTGCGATGGTTTATGGAGTGAGCCGTGTCATTCCGGGTAGTTAGGGTAACGCTGCCTTCCTGGATATCTTCTTCCCGTACAACCCGATTGTTCAGGTCTTCAAGATCGTCCCATTCAAATGACTTGGATCTGATCCGATCGAGAAGATTGATAAAATGGCGTTCACTCTGTCGATAAACAGTGCTCAATTCTATCGTTTCCATTTCCCGCATAATTGACTTGTAGGCCCTGGAGGAAAAAAAATAGGGAGTCTTATAACGCTCCTGCAAATATCTTTGTTCGAATTCACCGGCAACCACAGGAGGTAGTTGAAAGAGGTCACCAAATAAAATGATCCGGACGCCGCCGAAGGGCTTTGGGCTGTTCCTGTTGATCCTGAGAAAGGCATCGATATTCTCAAAGAGGTCGGTCCGTACCATTGAAATCTCATCAATGATCAGGATCTCCAAATTCTTGTAAAGTCTTCGATTTTTTAGTCGTCGAATACTGTCCGGGGTCAAGAGCCTTGGTGGGAATCTAAAAAAGGAGTGGATGGTCTGTCCCTTGACATTCAGGGCCGCAACACCCGTCGGTGCGACAACGGCGATACGCTTTCGGCTGGTGGACCGGAATAATTGCAGTAGGGTAGACTTGCCGGTGCCTGCTCTTCCGGAAATAAATACATGACGATCCGAATGCTCCAATTGATCCAGAGCATATTTGAGTTCGTGACTCAGTTGACGTGGCGGATTGTTCACTGCAAGCCGGGTTATAATGGTTGGAATAAGAATGAGTTCAAAAAAAAACGCCATCAACAGATATTGACGGCGTCTTTATAAGATCAAAAAAATTTATACCGGTTCGGTAGACTCATCAAATGTTTTGCCATTCCACTTACCAAGCCACTCACAGTTTTTTCCTAGTTTGACATACGTTTGATACGTATTGATCGCCTTTTCTTTTTCAATTCGGTGGATGGTTACTGTTTGTGGGCCGGATAGAACATTGAAGTAATACTTACCTACACCCATTTCAAATTTTTTTCGTCGCATAATTTCCTTTTATGATAAAAAATAATTGCCCTGATTGACCCGATTTCCAAAAAACATTTCGTGTTACCCTCTTAATCGGCTTGCAAAAATATATAAAATTTTGCCACTAATGCCAACTTTTGAGGAGCAAATCTGTCTTCCAATCCCTTCATTTTCAAGAGAAAAGACATTTTACGGTCTCGATTTAAGTACAACAATTGTTGCTTTAGTGCTCAATGTGGATGTTTGTACACTATGTCCATGGAGTCAGAATCACCCAAGGTACTTGATCCACAAGATGTCGAGCAGGTCGAACAGGAGATCATAGTCGAACAGGGTCAGGTGATCATTCATTGTCTTTTTATATCGGAAACAGGTATGGAAGCCATCAGGATTTGGCCGAGCACCTTCCTGAATGATCATCATTCTGATCACCGGTCTGAATTGGTTCATGCGGAGAATATTTCTCTTTTTCCCCAGTGGACCTGGGTTAAAGAGGGAAGGAATTACTTTACCCTGATATTTTCGGGTTTGCCAGGGTCTTGTACACTTTTTGACCTCGTGGAAAATTGTAATGGAGGGCCTGGTGCCTTTCGGGTTAATGATATTAAACGCACCAGCCAGGATGTGTATCACATCCGGATTAAATAAATATTCCATGATCGGCAAATTTTTACTTGCAGGCTTTGCTGCCATCCTTGTAGGTGCTTCCAAGGCGGGTCTGAAAGGGATTGGAATTGTCGCAGTTGTATTGGTGGCAATGGCATATGGAGCGAGAGATTCGACGGGCATCCTTCTGCCCTTACTAATAGCCGGAGATATATTGGCAGTAATCTATTACAAACGGCATTGTCGCTGGATATACCTGAAAAAGTTCCTGCCTGCCATGGTCGTGGGAGTTTTGATTGCGGTTTTGGCGGGGAAAGATCTGCCGGAGGAAAAGTTTAAGATATGGATGGGAGCAATCATTTTGATCAGTGTAGTCATCATGTTTTGGTGGGATTACCATGGAAGAAAGACCTTCCCTGATAATTGGGCATTCGTCGGATCTGCGGGCGTTGCAGCCGGCTTTACGACGATGATCGGAAATTTGGCCGGAGCATTTGCAAACATGTTCTTCCTGGCTACAAGGATCCCCAAAAACGAAATTATTGGAACATCGGCATGGTTGTTTTTCATCATCAATGTCTTTAAGTTTCCCTTCCATTATTGGGTGTGGGGAACGATTTCGCCCCAGACCTTATTGACAGATCTGCAATATATACCATTCATCTTTTTAGGATTTTTCCTGGGGATGAAGATTGTCGCCTATATCAATGAACTGCAGTACAGATATTTTCTGCTCATCGTAACGGCCATTGGAGCGATCATCGTCTTGATCCGATAAATCGATCTTTATTTAAATCCAAATTATATTTTGTGCTTAGAATAAAAATTCTCTATTTTTGTCAGTCGTAAAATTATTACGGAATAATCTTGCAAATAGAAAAATTTTATTTTACAAATTATTCAATCGTCGAATGAAACTGGATAGTATAGATTTAAAAATTATAAAGCTCCTTCAGCAAAATAGTAAAATAACGAATCTCGATCTTTCCAAGCGAATAGGTCTATCTCCTGCTCCGACTCTGGAGCGTGTAAAGAAGCTGGAGCAATCAGGAATCATTCAGTCTTATCATGCCAAAGTCGACAGTAGTAAGCTGGGATTAAATGTGAGCACATTTGTCCTGGTTTCTCTGGCATGGCAGAAAGAAAATGCACTCGATAATTTTGTTGAGAAGATCAAGGCGATCGATGAAGTAACCGAGTGTTATATAATCACAGGTGATGGTGATGCATTGCTGCGTATCATTTGCAGTGATATACCTGCCTATGAACAACTGTTGTTCAAGAAACTGTCTCAAATTGAGGAAGTGGAGAGATTACGTACTCTGATGACATTGTCCAAAGTGAAGAAATCAAAGGTGCTTCCTTATCCTTATGAATAATTGATTATCCGGATTTAGCTTGATTGAAAAAAGTTTGTTTTGGCAGATTACCTCCTCATCAGATTCTAAACCCTCCATTGTCTACGGCACCATACACCTGAGTACAGCTTCATGTACCATCCATTGGCCCAGAGTAGAGGACTATCTGAATCGATATGATCACGTATTTACAGAATCCTCTTTGGACAGGGAAGCTGCCTTGTTTGTACGTCCATTTATGTTGCTCGAAGAAGGATTGAAAGTCTTTGACTTCATTACTCCTGAAAAGTGGCAAAAAATCAGGAATATCTATATAAAGTATTGCGGTATTGATATTGATTATTTAAAAATGTATCGGCCTATTTTTATCATTACACAATTACAATTGTCCTTGATGAATGCTGTGGATAGTCCACCGATTGATCAAATGATTTGGGATCATGCAGTTCAGAATGAATGTCAATTGTCCGGTCTGGAAAGTCCGCATGAACAAGTAGAAATCCTGAAATCACTGGATATTGCAGGTCATTATCGATTTCTGGTCAGAATGTCCAAAAACATATCGAACACGAGGAAGAAATTAAACGATCTGATCAGGGCATACGGAAATGAAGACATCGTAAGACTTTACAGACTCAGTAAATCAACCCTTGGCAAGGACCAGTCCAGGCTGATCGCGCAAAGAAATGAATTGCTGGCAAGGAGGATATGGGATGCCCATCTCAGGAGTCCATCTTTTTTTAGTTTTGGAGCAGGACACCTGGCAGGTGGACATGGTGTACTGCGGATTTTAAAACGACTTGGAGCCACTGTAACTGCCATCATGAATTAAACCGAAATTATGAGCAAGACACGTACTGTTGATATTAAGATAACCGTAGACCTGGATGAAAACAATATCCCTCAGTCCATTAAATGGTCTAGCGATGATCCGCCGTCAAATGGTAAGGAATCAGGAGCGAAGGCATTCTTTTTGACCATTTTTGACGAAGATCAATTGGAAACTCTGCAGATCGATCTTTGGAATCAAAAATTTGAAATAGGCGAAATCAACCGGATGGTGTATTATTCCATAAAGGGAATGTCCGATACGTATTACAAGGCGACCCGGGATGATCGTATCTCTAATGACCTTGCAAGATTTGCCCGGTATTTGGGGGAAGAATTGGGAATCATTCTCAAAAAATAGATTTTATGCAAGTAAGACTTTCTTAGATTTTAATATTAAGAATTTTTTATATATGTTTGGGTGTAAGAGGAAACTGGAATGAATCAAGACCCCATTACAACCAGATTCTTAGAGGTATATGATTGTCTGAAAACTGAAGGCCGAGTACGGTCTGCGCGTCAGTTCGCCTTATCCATCGGTACCTACCCCCAAAGTTTCAACGATATTCAAAAGGGAAGAAGGGAGGCTACTTTGTGCATGGTGCAAAAAATCGTCGAAGTATATGGCATCAGCGCCCATTACCTGTTGACCGGTCAGGGGAGCCAGCATCATCACGAGATATTTTCCCTGGATCACGACAGTGCCCGGGAGATCTTTTTTATACAGGCCCACCAGTTTTCTTCATATGCCCAGGCCAGGAGCCAGGAATATTTTAAAGACTTGAACTGGACGAAATGGTCCATGCCTGCACAATTAATTAACGATCCGGTCGAAATTGCCTTTCAATGCAACACGGACAGGGTCTCGGGATGCATCTCCAGGGGGGACATCTTGTTTTCCAGGATGGTTCCAAGAGACTCCTGGAAGTCCAACTTGTCCTCAAAGAGAATCTATATTTTGACAACTGTTGACAATGTCTACATCGTCGGAATAGAGAATGTGGACCTCGAAGGAATTACGCTGAGAACTGATGACAGAAATATACCTTCCTTCATTTCTTATGACGAGATTTGCGAGGTATGGTCGCCTATTTCGAAGTGGTCGAATAAAGTACTCATGGATCTGCAGCCGCAGGATCCGGGGGGCGGCATCAATGAGTTGTTAAGCGAACAAAACGAGTCTATCAAAACCCTTTCTCTTCAAATGCAGCGATGGATGAGTCAACTACAAGTCGAATCTTCCCTTAAGTTCTGAACAGTCCTGGTTGCCAATTGGTCTTAAAAGGGCTCATCCTAATATGTAGCGGATGATGGATCCTTTGATCTTTTGAAATGATCACGAAGTACCACAGATCAAGAAATAATTGATGGTTGTTTTGATCTTTGAGATTCTGATAGACATCGTCCATCATTGTTGATACTTGTACGTTGTCCAATATTGTCACACTGGCTTTACAGATCTCATCTGTCATCGGGGAGTCATCACTTAAGAGTGTGTTTGCCACGCTCCAACGGTCTATATAGATCAGGTCGAACCCTCGTGTGACAGATACATCCCAATCTTCCTTTCCGATTTTCCTGCTTTGCATCTGTAACGTACCACTTATATCGCGTTGAGTACTATCTTCATTCTTATAAATCGTTTGACCGGAATTCATCCAAACGATTGGAATGTCACCATTAATAACTTCTTGTAAAAAGGCAAATCGCTCGGAAGATGAACCGATATAGAGGATATTTTTCGGTTGAAAGTACAGTATGACTCTACTGAGCAGTTGATCTCTTCTGCTCGAGAATTCGGGTCCGGTCGGATCATTTAGCCCGTTGCTTGTATTCGATTGATCCGGCACATCATTACCCGGATGATCATCACTTTTCTTCTCGTAACGGTTTGTAGCACGTGGTTCGCCTGGATCAATTACCGTTTTGTAAAAGTCATAAATAGCAGGTGAATCAATCTGGTGAATGGTCTTGGCTGTAAGGAGCCACCGCCATAGGCTGTAGAAATTTTTTACCCGATTCCATTTCATTATGCTCATCTCCAGGTATCAGCTCAGCGGATGTGCTGCGATATGATACAAACTTATAATTTACAGTATATTGCCGGGGTCTTTGATAAATGTTCAATTTAAAAGCAAGTTGTGAAAAGAAGAAAATTTGTCTCATCTACAGGTAAAGCACTCGCAGGATTCTATATCGTACCCCGTCATGTCCTGGGGGGTAAGGGGTATATTCCTCCTAGTGATAAACTCAATATTGCAGCCATTGGAGTTGGGGGAAAAGGGAGAGTCAACATCAACTTGTCTTATAACAAAGGATCGGACAACATAACCGCATTGTGTGATGTCGATGACAGGATGGCCGAATGGGCGAGAAGGGAGTTTCCCTCAGTGCCCTATTATCGGGACTTTCGGGAGATGCTTGAAAAGGAAGACGCTAACATTGATGCAGTCCTTGTAAGTAGTCCCGATCACATGCATGGTGTCCAGGCATTGGCAGCAATGAAAATGGGAAAACACGTCTATTGCGAGAAGCCCCTTACCCACGATATTTATGAAGCCCGAATTTTGACCGTGGCTGCAGAGAAATACCGTGTCGTGACCCAGATGGGTAACCAGGGTAGCAGTGGAGACAGTACCCGTTATGTTGAGTCGTGGATCCAGGGCGGACTGATCGGTGACGTGACCAGGGTGCACGTCTGGACGAATCGCCCGGTGTGGCCACAAGGCATACCCTTTCCCAAGGAAGTCCATGATATACCTAAGGAAGTGGATTGGCAATTATGGCTGGGCACAGCCCCGGAAAGACCGTTCAATTCAATCTATATTCCGGCCAATTGGCGCGGGTGGGTAGATTTTGGTACGGGGGCCCTTGGCGACATGGGATGTCATATTATGGATGTTCCCTTTAGAGCTTTAAAACTAAAATACCCTGTATCAGCCTACTGTAGTGCAAGCGCTAAGTGGAGTGGATTTTTCGATCCGGATCACACTATGGACAGTTATCCCGCAGCCACGAAGATCCACATACAATTTCCAGCCAGGGATCAAATGCCTCCTGTCGAAGTCATATGGTATGATGGTGGCATTTTGCCGGATCGTCCTGAAGAATTGGGCCCCGATGAAGAATTGGGTACATGGGACGGAGGAATCCTGTTTGAAGGCACACAAGGAAAGTTGATGGCTGGCTTATTTGGCGATGACCCAACGATACTACCGACTTCAAAAATGAAGTACATCAATCTTCCCGAACCTTCCAAACCCCTTGTAGAAGGCGGTCCCGAGGGACATCAGCAGCAGTGGGTGAAAGCCTGTAAGGAGGGATATGGTGCAAGCACGAGCTCATCATTTGCAGAATCAGGTCCGTTGACAGAGACCGTCTTAATGGGTAATCTTGCCGTCTTGAGTTACAACTATACCGTCAAGACAGAAGGATGGCCGGGGGTCGAATATCCGGGGCGCAAAAAATTGCTATGGGATGGAGAAGCAATGAAAATTACCAACTTCGAACCGGCAAACAACTTTGTGCGACGGACATACAGGGGTAATTGGGATTTTGAATTGGATTAAAGGGTAAAACCGCAGTTCTTTTTCCAGCCTGCGACACCGTACAGTTCAATGGGTGGTATTTATCTGATGAAATAGGTCAATGATATCTCCTTTTACCTTTACTCCTGACGGGATCTGACACTCTCGTTGCATTTTTTTTAATGCCTTCTTCCCCTTTGCCGATATTGGAATTAACCGTTCATCGCAAAAGACATAGTAGTCATATTTCATTTTATAAGAGCCTTCCTTGCTCCCTACACTCAATACAGGGTTGAAGTCCGGCTCTTTGTAGATCAGGTTGTGATGTTTGTACAGGGTGTATTTCCCATCCACCAGGACTTCGAGAATCATTGCTTTTTCAGAGTAAGGTTTTCTGTAGTTGATGTGCGTCCGACCATCGATTATGAACGATTTAATAAAGTGGCTTTTGACAGTAAATATCTTTTCGTTCATATGGATGTAGAAAAGAGATTCTGATAAATCAAAGTTGAATTCTACTTCCAAAGTGTCCATCATGGTGATGAGTTGATTACCACACCAGTGTTTGCACATCATCCGGTCTTCAATATTTGGTTGCTGTAATTTCAAATCATATTCCTGGATATTAAATCTCTGAAACTCATTACCAAGGTGAAAGGTAGATTGAACCTGACCATTGATATCATGTATAAAGAGTACAAAGGAGATCAGAATAACAGCCGGGAATTTTGAGATGATCATAAGAGCTCTGATGTCTTCGCAATTAAATTCTTGTCCAACAGCTTATGATAAAGTTAAATGAATTCGTCTGATCATACGGATCATCAATTGTATAAAGATGTCTTCACCAGGATATTTGGGTAGTCCGTGATGATTCCATCGATTCTACGCCAAAGCTGATGGTACCAAGCAACAACACATGCTTGATTTTCTCAAAGTTCTGATGTATGTTCTGTGGCAACATTCTACCGTTCGTCGAGAAAGCTTCTTGGTAAATCTAAGAACTAATGTCTCAAAGTAAGAAGGGATAAATCTTTGTATCTCATCATTAGAAAAAATAAGAATGTGAGAAATTCATTGCACAACATCATCTGTTTTCTCATTATTATCCCGGGAATTGCATTTACTTCATTTGCGAATGAAGATGTAGTAAATGATGGTAGAGAGGGCTTAAAAAGCGTTTTTGACCGCCTGGCTGAACAAGAGGTCTTGACGATTTCGGTTAAAACCGACATCGATAAACTGCTTACTAAAAGGAAATCCAAGAATTACCAGGGTGCTGTTATGTCTTTTGACGACTCAAGCGATTTGCGGCCGGAATGGAATGTCGAGCTTCGTACACGAGGTAAATACCGGAAAAAGATATGTGATTTCCCACCGATCAAAATTAAGTTCAATCACTCCATTTTTAAGTCGGAACATCTCAAACCTTTCAAATCTTTGAACCTCGTAACCCATTGTGGTGAAAATGAAGAGTCTGAGGAATTGTTGGTCAGAGAATATCTTGCTTATAAGATCTATAACCTCATTACGGATCGAAGTCTGCGCGTACAGCTCGTCAAGATCAATTGGGAAGATACCAGTGGCAAATATGACTTGGGTCAGAAGTGGGGATTCTTTATTGAGAATGATGATGAAATGGCATTGAGACTTGGAGGAGGGATATATGATGAATTTGGTGTAAGCCACAATGATGTACATTCTGAAAGTGCAAGCCAGCATGCACTGTTTCAGTACCTGATCGGCAATGCAGACTGGAATCTCGAAATGAATAAAAACATTCACTTTGTCAAGAACTATTCTACCGGAGAAGTTTTTGTCGTTCCCTATGACTTTGATTTTAGTGGTCTGGTAAATGCCTCATATGCTGTAACAGAGTATGGGATGACCAGTGTAAAGGAAAGGATATTCCTGGGACAAGCAAGTGATGAGGATCTGGCGCTGGCAATTGAATCCTTCAGGGAAAAGGAGCATCAGATTGTTGACCTTGTCAAGTCATTCGAACATATAGGCCGATCTGCGCGAAATGATGTAAAGCGCTATGTACAATCCTTCTTTAATTCTCTGGATGAACCTCTGTTGACCGAATCATTTTACAGGGAGCGGATCAAGTCAGGAGCCGTGGTTTCCCGGCAGAATTAGACGATGTTCGTAAATGGGATTTTTATTGATTTCTTGTCCATGTCGAGAAGACGACCAATCTATATATTATCCCCTTTTTTGGTGAATCAATGAGAATTTCACACGGTTTTCTCTTTTTGCGGCTCTACGGTTGAAATAGTCTCGTTTTTGCCAAAAGCGAAATAGGGTTTATCTTTCGATGAATAATCCGCAGAAGTTTTCGCAAATGACAAGACACAGAATTTCCATGTTAGGTACTGGCCTGATTGGTATGTTTTATACACAAACCTTGCATCAGCACAGAGGACAGGATCGGGTTACTTGTGTATACTCCCGTTCGAGAGACAAGGCTCAGAAGTTTGCCGGTGATTGGGACATTCCTAGATATACCGACGACATGGATGAAGCGATCAATCATCCCGATACAGATGTTGTTGTTATTGGATTACCTAATCATTTACATAAAGAAGCCATAGAAAAAGCCGCTCTTGCCGGCAAGGCAATCTTATGCACCAAGCCACTTGCTATGAATGGAGAAGAGGCACTGGCGCTTTTACAAACCGTGGAAAAATACGGTGTATTTCATGGCTACCTGGAAGACCTGTGCTATACTCCTAAGACACTTAAGGCATTGGCCTCAGTCAAGGCAGGCTCTATCGGACAGGTCACGTGGACAAGGGCGCGCGAAGCACACCCTGGGCCTCACAGTGATTGGTTTTGGGACCCGGGACAAAGTGGGGGAGGAGCCATTATTGACCTGGGCTGTCATTGTATTGAAATCGGTCGTAACTACATCGGAAAAAATGTAAGGCCCATAGAGGTTATGTGTTGGGCGGACACCCTTGTCAAACCTATAAAAGCAGAAGATAATGCGATTGCCCTGATTAAATATGAAACAGGCGCAATCAGCCAAATTGAAGTCTCATGGACGTTCCGGGGAGGTATGGAATTGAAAGATGAGGTTGCCGGTACCGAAGGTACGATCAGATGTGATCATTGGCTACGTACCGGTTTTGAAATGTTCGTTGCCGGCGATACGGGAAATTATGTGGCCGAAAAAGCGGAATCGGAATCCGGATGGTTGTTTCCGGTCGGGGACGAAGTCCACGCCTTGGGTTATACCCATATGTTCACGGATATGTTTGATGCGATAGATAAAAGTGTGTCACCTATGGAATCTTTTTATGATGGCTACATTGTCAACGCTATTATGGATGCATGTTACGCTTCCGCGAAAAGCAAAAAGTGGGAGCCTGTCAAACTGCCGGAATGGAGAGGTGGTGAAGAAAACATTAAAAAAATCAAACCTCGTGAATACGATGACCAACACTGGATGATCAAGGAGGAAAAAATGCCGGATGGCAAGACAAAGGTGATTCTGAAAGTCAAGGAAACCGAAGAAATTATTCAACGATTCATCTGAAACCAACAAGTCAACTTGCTGAAGGACAAGAAAATAGTAATCATTGGTGGAACTTCAGGCATAGGCTTGTCTGCGGCAAAGGCTTTCGTGAATCACGGAGCACGTGTCGTTGCCTTTGGATTGGAGCCAGAGAAGGATCCTGAGATTTCAAATTGCACATATCTCATCGGGGATGCCCGGGACGAACATCAAGTGAAAGCAGCCTTACAGAAGTGCATATCAGAGTATGGGGGATTGGACGGACTGTATCATGTAGCTGGTGGAAGCGGACGCAAGTGGGGGGATGGCCCCTTGCATGAGCTGACCAAGGATGCCTGGGTAAAGACCCTTGAGCTGAATCTTGACTCAGTGATGGTCTCCAATAAATTGATTATACGTTATTGGCTGGAACATAAACAAGCAGGCAGTATTCTGAACTTGAGTACTTTACTGGCTACGGATCCTTCTCCTAAACATTTCCATACTCATGCTTATGCCGCGGCTAAATCGGCAATAATTGGTTTTTCGAAGTCCGTTGCTTCCTACTATGCCCAATTTGACATTCGCATCAACGTGTTGTCTCCAGGGCTTGTAGATACACCAATGGCCCAAAGAGCTGCAGAAAATGAGGATATTCTAAAATTTATAAGGACCAAACAACCGCTTGACGGAGGCAGAATGTTGAAAGCTGCCGATCTTGATGGTGCGGCAGTCTATTTCTTGTCCGATTACTCGGCATCGACGACAGGACAGGTATTAGGTGTTGATGGCGGGTGGTCTATAAGTGAGGGTCAGTATTGAATTCTGAAAACATGAATGAAGAAATCCGAAAGATGATAGGTATCGACCTGGGGGGAACTCATATCAAAGCGGTATTGACCGATTCCGGGGGGCGGATACATTACGAGTCATCAAAACCCACCCTTGATGTCGAGGGTCAGGACAATAGTGCATATTGGAAAAAAGCAATTAAGGATCTGATTTTGGAAATAGAAGAAATCACAGGATCCAATGACATGACAATTGGAATTTCTTCTCCGGGCATCGTCAATGCACTGAATACAGGTGTGGTCTCTAACGGAAACAAGTTGTTGGGAATTGAGAATTTCGAATGGCCTGATTATCTCGATCGCGAAGTGGCTGTCCTGAACGATGCTCATGCCGCTTTATACGCTGAGGGTAAACTGGGGAATGCTCAAAATTTTAAAAATATAATTATGCTCACCCTGGGAACAGGTGTGGGTGGCGGGATCATGATCGATGGGAAGTTGATCCAGGGAACCCTGGGGCGCGCCGGGCATATCGGGCATACTTCGATATCCGATGACTCCTTTCTCGGTATTGTTGACACCCCGGGAAGCCTTGAAAGCCAGTTTGCAGAAAGCACTCTGGCCAGAAGGTCAAAGGGCAGGTATACGACTACCAGGGGCTTGGTCGCTGACTATACCCGGCATGATCCCTTTGCTTCCTGGGTGTGGTTATGTTCCATTCAGGCATTGGCGAGGGGAATTGTCTCTTTGATCAATATTTTATCCCCTGAAGTGATCATCCTGGGTGGAGGAATTGCCAAGGCAGGAAAACACTTAATGGATCCATTGGAGGATTTTATGGATATCTATGAATGGAGGCCCAAAGGCCACAAAACTCCAATTGAATTTGCTGCACTCAGCAATTATGCCGGAGCCATCGGAGCAGCACTCTTTGCCCAAGATCAAAATTTATTATAATGACACCTGGAAAAAAATACCTGGCAAAAAGCAGGGAAATATTGGATAGAATCGAAGCCCAGGATGATTTGATCCGGAAGACGGCCGATCAATTTGCCTCCAGCATTCTCTCGGATCGCGTGGTACATTTATTTGGATCCGGGCACAGCCGGATCATGGTGGAGGAAATGTGGCCCAGATATGGTTCTTTTCCCGGCTTTCATCCCATTGTTGAATTGTCCTTGTCCAATCACAACCAGGTTGTTGGTGCCAATGGCCAGAGACAAGCTATGTATCTCGAGAATGTTGAAGGATTTGCGTCGCGGATTTTAAGAAATTTCAATTTGGATGAACGAGATAGCGCCTTGATTATTTCGTCCAGTGGTTGTAATGTGGTCCCAATCGAAATGGCGGAAATATTCCAATCCAGGGGTATATTTACTTCTGTCATAATTTCCAAAGCTCACGCAAATGCCAGTACGAGTAATCGGTCGGATGGAAAAAAGCTAAGTGACTTTGCAGATGTAATCCTCGATACCGGGGCACCGGTCGGAGATGCAATGGTTCGCATTCCCAACCTGGAATCGCCTGTTTCCCCTGGGTCTACTCTGGGAGGGATCGTCATCATAAATAGTCTGAAGGCAGAAGTGGCCAGCAGGTTGGTTGAGGCCGGTTTTCCGATCAAGGTCCTGACAGCATCTGCCATCCTTGGTAAAGAACGCTCTGTTGCACTTTTTGATAATGCTTATGATCAATACAGCAATCAACTTTCCAGGTTATTAAAAAGAAACAATAATGAATAGTCAACCCATAAGAACCACCGTGATCGGGTCATATCCGTTTCCATCATGGCTCGAGTTTGCTTCCGTGAACCTTGAGCATTTTGGACCTGCGGACATTGAAGAAATCAAAGATGACGCAGTCCGGGTAGCGATCCACGATCAGCTTGCTTCCGGTCTTGATGTGATCACCGATGGAGAACAAACCAGGCTGGATTTCAATTTGTCATTTTACGGATTTTTGGAAGGCATAGAGCAGAATGCATTGGATCCGAGAAAATGGGGTCCTCCTGCCCACGATCAAAGAGCCAAACATCTTATCACCGGTGAATTAAGAGCTCCTGGTGGTTTGGGAGTGGTAGATGAATTTCGAAGACTGGAGAGACTTGCACCTGATGGACCCGTCCTCAAGGCAAGTATTCCTGGTCCTTTTACCTTAAGTGGGCGACTACTTCCGAATGACGAGTATCCCGATCGTTATGCCATAACCATGGCACTTATTCCCATCGTCCGTAAAGAGTTAGTTCATTTGGTTGAGGCAGGTTGTACAGAAATTACGGTCGACGAACCGTCTATGAGTTGTTATGCCTATAAGTCGGACACAAAACGATTTGTACATATTTTTAATGATACTGTTGAACCGGTTGTAGGAAGATGCCGGTTGTCAACCCACTTGTGTTTTGGCAATTACAAAGGACATGCCGTTGGTTATCGTAAAATGGCCCCGATGTTTCCCGACTTCCTGGATTTCAAGGTGGATGAAATGCATGTGGAAATGGCCAATCGCGAGTTTTCAGAATTGGAAATTATAAAGTTGATCGCCAGTAAGATGGACGTGGCTGTTGGCATAGTCGATGTCAAGAGTTATTACATAGAGACCGTAGAGGATATCGAAGAGCGCATCATCCAATGTCTCGAATATGTAGATCCAGGAAAATTGAGTATTGCACCTGATTGCGGATTGAGTCAGACTGCCAGATGGGCCGCCAGAAAGAAACTGGACAACATGGTCCTCGGAGCCAAAAAAGTGAGAGAAAGACTAAAAAATTAACTACGTGATTTCCGCCTACCAGAAAGACGACAACTTTAGAAAGGATGTAAATGAGAGAATGGAAGACCGGGAAGGACTACATCTGTGGTGGTTGGGACAAAGTGGCTTTCTTATACAATGGGATGGCAAACATCTTTTAATTGATCCGTATCTTTCCGACTCTCTGACGGAAAAATACTCCCAAACCGATAAACCACATATCAGGATGTCCGAAAGAGTAGTAGATCCCGCTCATTTGGACTTTGTGAATGTGGTGACCTCGAGTCATAATCATACGGATCACCTGGATGCGGCTACGCTTAAGCCGATTTTCAGGAATAATCCGGATATCGAATTTATTGTTCCCAGGGCCAATTTGGAATTTGCCATTGATCGTCTGGGTTGTCGGTCTTCATTTCCCACCGGAATCGAACGAAACGAGCTCGTATCATTGCGATGTGGGATCCAGGTCTGCGGGGTTCCGGCGGCACATAATGAAATCAAGAGAGACGAAAATGGTTACGATGTATTTATGGGCTACATTTTTAAACTGGGTCCTTATACAGTTTATCACAGTGGAGACACGCTCATGCATAAAGAGTTGATCACAGCCCTTGAAGGCTTTGACATCGACATAGCCCTACTTCCGATCAACGGGAATCTTCCCGAACGCAGGGTTGCTGGAAATCTGTCGGCGAAGGAAGCCGTTTCACTCGCGAAGACACTAGAAGCCAGGATTGTTGTACCCTGTCATTACCATATGTTCACTTTTAACACGGTCGACCCTGACGAATTTGAAAAAATCGCTATTGACGAGGGACAGGCTTTTCGGGTTTTGAAATGTGGTGAGGGATTCCACTATTCATCCATAAAGAATTGATTGATTTAATCAACCTCGCGACTCCTGGATATCTTTAATGATGTTGATAATGGTGACGACGGCCAGTACAAGACTTTCATCAGCATCTTGTTTTACGACAACTCCGTAGGTATCAATGAGTTTCCAAAGATCCTTTGAAACCATGGCGAATTCTTCACCACCTTGATAGAACTTGTAATTGAGGCCCCAGATGTTTCCTTCGACGTAAAAAGCATCAGGGTCAATGAGATGTTCTACGAATATCTTAGGTCGTATACCCAAGGTCTTTACAATCTTGATCACGTCAATCCCATCTTTGGCTATATAGAAGGTATGACGAAGAGACAACAGCTTTCTCCTGATATTGAAAAGGACTTCATCGTCACTGTCACAAAATGAAAATTTGGATCTGAGAAACGGGTTTTCCCCCTTGACATAATACTGCACGTGTTCGTGTTCATCATAAATCTTATAGTCTCCCTTAAGCGACCAGATATTCTTCTTGATTTTAAATTTGTTGTAGTCCATAGTTCAATCTGCTGATCAAGGTAATGATTTATCCAGGTGGCAAGATTAAAAACTGCCAGACAGAAGTGAAAAATAGACCATGAACGGAAACTGACTTCATAATTGTCACTACCTTAGGATAAAGGATAGTGAGATGAAGGCAAATGAATATCAGAAACTGGCAGAACGAACGCTTTCCGATCATCCCGATTTTCAACTCTCGGATGAGGAAACGATGATTACCTGGAATGCCATGGGCCTTGCCGGAGAATCCGGGGAAGTCGCTGACCTTGTGAAAAAGGGTATATTTCATCAAAGAGGGCTTGATCGGGAAGCATTGATCAGGGAATTGGGCGATGTGCTCTGGTATCTATCCGCATTATGCACCAACCTTGACATCAGTATGGAAGAGGTCATGGAAAGGAATATCTCTAAGCTAAGGGCGCGTTATCCGGATGGATTTGAACCCGGTCGTTCGACATTTAAGGAAGGGGAGGCTCGTTGATGGCAGAATTAAAATCAAAATCAAAATTGAGAAGATATGAATAAATCGATTTTCACAATGAACATTCTCGTATTGTTCAGCATGTCAAGTTGCTCCCAGGTTGACATACCGGATAAAGAAGTACAATTGGCATCTGCTGTGATGGCTGCACCGGAAGAAGATCGTGAAGGTGCCACTGTTTACGGTTATGACGCGAAAGGACAATTGGTCCTGTTGCGTGAGGGAACGAACAGTCTGATCTGCGTATCAGATGACGCATCGCGCAAGGGATTTCAATGTGTCTGTTATCACAAGGACCTTCAGCCCTTCATGGATCGAGGAAGGGAATTAAGAGCAGAAGGGAAAAACTTCCAGGAGGTATTTGATATTCGCGAAAAAGAGGCCAAAGAAGGTACTCTTCAAATGCCGCAAGATGGTGCTACTCTACATTTACTGGAAGGTCCGGAAGGCAGGTATGATCCTTCCAGTGGGAAAGTGGTTAATGCCATCTACAGATATGTAGTATATATCCCCTTTGCAACAGCAGAATCCACAGGTCTTCCTTTGAAACCACTCGTTCCAGGGGGCCCGTGGATCATGGATCCCGGTACACATCGGGCTCATATCATGATCAGTCCTCCATCAGAGACACAACCCAGGAATTAGCGTTCAATGTCCGGTTTTAGATCGCCTCGCTGGTCATGATGAACATGGGCTGCATTTCGAAACTATGGAAAAATGGCCTGAGCCGTTCCGTATTGTAATATTTGTTGACGTCTACAATCTTTTTTGAACTGGTAACGACATCAATGGGTACGTTATCGTAACGTCCGTTTTTCAGCACTACCAATCTGCCATCTATGCCTTTCAGGATGAGGTCAAGAGCAAGATTTCCGTATGCCATGGGAATAATGGAATCGATGGCATCCGGGTCTCCACACCTGACCATATAGCCCAATCTCTGATTGATTGTATTCACTCTTTTTCCATTGTTATACCTGGGAGAAAGTTCTTTGATACCCGTAGCAAACATGTCCCCGATCCCTCCAAGCTTCGCATGCCCATATGCATCTTTCTCAGCGCTCTGGTAGATCATTTCAGTACCGGTCAGAGACGCCCCTTCGGAAACCAACAAGATTGAATAGTTACTCGGGTTGTCCCTTCTATCCTCCAGGATCAATTGAGTCAATAATTCAAGATCACAAGTGTGTTCCGGAATTACACAGCGGTTGGCAGCACCGGCCATGGTTGGTAACATGGCCGTAAAACCGGCATATCTTCCAAATACTTCCAGCACCATTACGCGCTCATGGGATCCAGCAGCCGTCCTCAGGTTATTGGTCAGGCTGATGGTCCTGGTCACACAAGTGCTAAAGCCTATGCAGTAATCCGTTCCTGGGACATCATTGTCCATGGTCTTTGGAATGGCCACCACTTTTAATCCCTGTCTGAATAAATGTACGCCATAGCTGAGCGTATCGTCTCCACCAATAGGTATCAAATAGTCTACTCCTAACCAACCGAGGTTTTTAATTACCTCATCGGTCAGGTCATTCATTTCTTCATTGTAGGAATCCTTCAAATGATCAGGTACGTCTTCTTTTGCTACATGGCTGGGTCGCGTACGGGAAGTATGCAGGAAAGTCCCCCCTGTTCTTCCCGCCTTATTCACGATTTCTTTGGTTAAAACCCTGTAATTATTGCTGTTGTCGTATTTCTTATCCCTAATGATATCAATAGCACCTCCCCATCCTCTTCGGAGTCCGATCACCTTATATCCTTCTCTGAGTGCCCGGATCGTAATGGCTCTGATCGCCGGATTCAACCCCGGGACATCTCCTCCTCCTGTTAATATTGCAATGACGCCTTTATTCTTTTTAATATTAGCCATAAAAATTCTTTTTGAACTAGTAAATACCTTTTTCAACAAATCGAAAGTGATGAGCTCAAATTCCGATTGTGGAAGCCAAAAATAAGACACGTCGTCAATTTATGTGTTTTCGGACTTCCTTTTTTAATCACTTTCTTCCGACACGGTCTGGTTGCTCATGGATCTGTTTCATAAAAAAGGCGATCAAATTTCGATCGCCTCTATAGTTGGTTTGTTTTGAATGAAAGATAGGTTAGTCATTTGCTGTAACAAGTGGTTGTGTTTTGATATGTGTCAGGTCCGGTTGTGGAAAGCTCTCAATGCTCTTCCACTCCCTGATATGCTCATTCCATCCCGTCATCAAATCATTTAATTTTGCCTCACCAATTTTTTCCTTTACCTCTTTTTGTTCAGCTGCCCAATCTTCGACGTCCTTATAGACTGAACGATACACCACACGAGGTCCTTCCTCTCCATAAACATTCCAATAGGTATTAAATGGGTAAGAAATTTCAGCTGTAGCCCAGGCATCTTTGAATTCCTTCATCAATTCTTTCACCGCTTTTTCGTGTCCGAATTTTACATGGCCCTGATAAACGCGGGCATAAGAAGGATTTGCCACTTCTGTATAATTCTCCGGCACATGGGAAAATTTTGGACTGTGACGCCATCGTTTCTTTTCTACGGAAGTAACCGTATGCTTACGTTTTTCGTAAAGTTCACCCAACTCAGGATTGGCCCCGGCCCATTCTATGTACAATGATTCTCCATCCTGTGCTCGTACCGACAAACTGACAGGTAACAGGGACAACAGTGGTAGTAAATTGAATAGATGTTTCATGGCGGTTGAAAGTTAGTATAGAATTACCATAGTGCTGTTAGAATCGGGTTCCATTGCTGAGACCGGCAGATGAGATTGAATGGTTTGAAACCGGGATTTGGGATCGAATTTTAACGTACCACTTAGGAGATTGTAATCGATAAAGTCTTAAGGACTCCGGGGGTGAGTTAATCATTCCCTGTGTCAGTGTAAAAAGACTTTATGAGTATAACCTGTACCTTTAAATATACTTGAAAATGAGTGGAATTGTCAATAAATTTTTTTTTGCATTTCTATCGAAGTGAATACGAATCATCCAAAAATAAGGAAGATGCCGTTGGTTATAATTTATGAAACTATGATTGAAGACTGTTGAACAAAAAATCAATCTAAATGAATTTTTGCAAATGCAATAAACTGTTGCCAGTCATAGTCGGTTACATCATGTTTGCCCTTTCTACGATGATAGCCGATGTCATTTTGTATCGGAGTATTGACTTCCGGAAAAACAGAATTTTCAATACCTTTTCTTCCAAATAAGTGGTAGACATCAGAAGCGTGATAACAAGACAGGTATTCTCCCCTGGGGTCCGCCCAGAGATCTTCGGAGGCACTGGTGATATAAACAGGTCTGGGTGCCTGCAGTGCAATAAGCATATGTTGGTCAATAGGCAGAAGATCTTCCCGGTCATTGAATTTTTTAAAATTTGAATTAAACCAATGCGGAAAATTTGAATTGATTGCCCGTATTGTTTCACCATATTTCCTCCTGAAGAGTGCCGAGCCGCCGCAACCTGAGTTATTGGAAATGACTATTGCAAATCGCTCGTCCAGGGCCCCTGCCCATAACGATGTTTTACCTAGTCGGGAGTGACCCATTACGATCACTCTATCATGATCAAGGGCTTCATCGGTTTCCAGGTAATCCAATGCAGTTGAAAGGCCCCATGCCCAGGCTCCAATAGATGCCCATTCATTATCCCCTGGTTTTTCCTGTCCTTTTTTATAAAACAATGGATGTATGCCATCATCAAAATGATTCCTGTCAGGATCTATATCCCCATAGTACATGGTCGCCAAACCAAAGCCAGAGTCAATTATTTTTTGTACCGACCATCGATGACTCCGTACACCGCGAGATTCTTCAGTCGCTTTATTTTCCCTGATTCCGAATTCGGGTTTATTTGGAATCCAGGCGGATGTGAGTATAATTTCATTGTCATCACAAGTGGTATGATTTCCATAAAAATTATAACCCACAAATATTGGAACACTCTTTGACTGTAAAGGAAGGAATATGAGCAGAAGAGCCTCTGACTTCCTGCCCTGATTTTCAAATTTCAAACGCACTTGCTTGCGCCTTGTGTTGGTGAATGCTTTAGAAATGCCTTCTTCGATCAGTTGCGCTGTAATTTCGATTTGGACCTCAGGATTGTGGCCATATACATGTTCTTTGTACATTTTCAAAATCTCCGGACGACGAGTGCGGATCCAGTCTTCTTCAGATGAAACGGTTTTTCCATTTTCCAGTTGCAGCAATTGGGGTAATTGAAAGGCAGGAACATCTTCCTCACTGTAATTTATCTCGTGCTGTCCATTGACCGGATGACTCATTGCAATAAATAAGGTCAGTAAAAAGAATATTTGAATACTAATTTGCAATTATTCTAATTCTAAAATTAAAGCGTTCACTGAAGCAGTTGGGAACTGAACTGTTAGTTGTCCATTTGAAGATTCGATAATTTTTTCAACAGGGTCTTTTACTGCGTTCGGATTTTTCAGGTTGTTATGCGCGCGCACGTCATCTTCTGTAAACGTAATGGTCCTCACGGATTGAATCTTTGCTCCGGGTATTACAATATCGGTTTCACGAGCCTCTGTGAGACTTGGATTTACGACAGTCATATACAGCGTCTTTCCTTTTAAGGAAGCCGATCCATTGAGTCCCCAAAGACCCTTGTCAGCGGAAGAGACGGGTGCCGAAAATTTTACTCTTACCGATTGGCCATTTTGATGATGTTTATACATTTCAAATACGTGGAAATTAGGCGTCACCGCAAATCGGTCCTCATGGGTTAAAAAAAGGCTCTGCAGGTTATTCACTAATTGGGCTATGTTTCCGACCGCAACCTTGTCGGCATGGCGATTGAAAGTATCCAGGCTTAACGCGGCTATCAGGGCGTCCCGCATTGTTGATGTTTGTCCAAATAAATGGGTGTTATGGACTTCCGTTTTTTGTTTATGCCATGCGCCCCATTCATCTACATATAATTTGATTTTTCGATCGAGGTCAAATGCTCCGAGCGCATCCCAATGTTCTGTAATGACCTTTTCCATTTGATCGGATTGCCATAACAACTGATACCATTCATCATCTGTAAAATTGATGGAGCTTTCACCCGCCGTACCACAATAAAAATGCACGGAATATCCTGCAATGCGGTCCGGAATGTAGGTCCAACTATTACTCGGTTCAGCTAACCGCGTGAACAATCTTCTGGTCCAATCAAGATCTCTTTTGTTATAGCCATCACTGGGACCTACTGCTACCAGTTTTAAATTCGTTTGAAAGCTCGGGATGAATGAAGTGAATCTTCTGAATATTTCAGCATAATCCTCCGGGATCATATCTCCACCGCATCCCCAGGACTCATTGCCAATGCCCCATAGTGATACATTATATGGGTCCGTACGGCCATTGGCCACCCTCATATCTCCATAGCTGGTCGTGCCAGGCGGAGCATTGCAATATTCCACCCAGTCGATGAGATCCTGTGCAGGAAGGGTGCGTGCATTGGCAGCGAGATAAGGGACCGTATCGATTAATTCACAAAATTTTAGAAATTCATCCGTACCAAAATGGTTGGGTTCATATTTGGAAGGACCGTCGGGTGCTTTCTGTAAGAATGGAGTGTTGATCCAAAAATTAGCTCGCCTGGGTCGTGTATTCATGGGGCCAATGCCATCTTTCCAGTTATAGGAATCCGCAAAACATCCTCCCGGCCATCGAAGACTTCCCGGTTGTATTCGAAGCAGATGATCAATGATATCTTTTCTGAAACCATTTACATTTGGAATTTTCGATTGCTCGCCTACCCAAATCCCGTCGTAAATGACACCACCGATGTGCTCTGCAAAGTGCCCATATACCTCGGGTTGAATAGTAGCTATTGGTTCATCCAGAATGACCTCAATCCTAGAATCTCTGATGACAGCAGAGCTTGTATAATTCCTGACGAAGGTGTAAGCCAGTCCCAGACTGGAAACATTCTTGACAAACAATCTTCTCTTCATGGATAAATCTCTGGATTAAACGTTCGTACCTGCAGTAGAATGATCCATATGAAACTCCAATCCCTGCGGATAAACGGTCATACAATCTTCTTTTCGAATGTTTTCAACCAGCCCTCTTATTGTCTTCTGAACTTCTGCAGAAACGGTGAACGGAGCTTTAGACTGTTTCAGATTCAAGTCTGAAAATGTGTGTGGAGCTACTTCAAAATGGTTCGGTCTGCCGTTCGTCGACATCACTGCAAATTTTGCTTTTGAATTGGTCGTATTGTTTAGAATCATTTTTTCCTGAATTGGTGCTGTTCTAAATTTAAAGATTATAATTTGAATGCCAGTGTAATTCTCCTGATATTAGAATCTGTCATGACTATTCGAGATAATCAAAATCAATTGAAAACTTTTAATGCTCCTCTGTGCATTCTCTTCCTTGTTGTATTTGTGGTTTTGATGGGATCCTGTGGGCAAGGTCCTGAAGGTGAGCCTGCACAAGAGGTATCTGCTTTTCGTCCCAATGTGATCTTGATCATAACAGATGACCAGGGCTATGGTGATCTTGCATGTCATGGAAATCCACACATTCAAACACCTCATTTGGACCAGCTACATAGAGAGAGCATGAGATTTACGAATTTTCATGCGGGGACGACCTGTTCGCCGACGAGGGCAGCCCTGATGACAGGTAAGAATTGCAATCGCGTGGGTGTGTGGCACACTATTGGCGGACGTTCACAACTCTCTCAGCGTGAAAAAACTATGGCGGACGTATTTCATTACAATGGATATCGCACTGGCATGTTTGGAAAATGGCACCTCGGTGATAGTTATCCATTTCGTCCACACGACCGGGGTTTTGATGAGGTACTCTATCATGGTGGGGGTGGGGTATGGCAAATGCCTGACTTCTGGGATAATGATTATTTTGGCGACACGTATTTTACCAGTTCGGGTACTCAAAAACATGAAGGATATTGTACTGATGTCTGGTTTCAAGAAGCCATGGAGTTTATTTCTGAACACAGGGAATCACCATTCTTTACATACATCGCCACAAATGCCCCACATGGTCCGTTTCACATAGATTCATCGTATATACGACCCTATCTCGGTTTAGAAGGTGTCCATCCCAACTTCAATGGCATGATTACCAACCTTGATGAAAATGTTGGTAAACTCAGACGTCACCTGGATAGTTTGTCGCTGACTGATAATACCATTCTTATATTTATGACGGATAATGGTACAGCACGAGGAGCCAGCTTTGACAAAGACGGGCAGCTCGTACGTGGATATAATGCCGGGATGAAGGGAATAAAAGGGAGTGAATATGAAGGTGGTCACAGGGTACCCTGTTTTTTGTCATGGCCGGCGCAAGCGCTTTCGAGTGGAACGGATATTACAACGTTGACTGCCCATATTGATCTGTTGCCGACCCTGATCGAACTATGCGACCTGGAGGATCCCTGGGAGCTCGACTTTGATGGAAAATCCCTTCGTTCACTATTATTTGAACCCAGGCAGGACAAAGCAAGTTGGGAAAACAGGATCCTGATCACGGACACCCAGAGAGACGAACATCCGGTCAAATGGAAGCGATCCTGTGTAATGATGGATCAGTGGCGCCTGATTAACAAAGATCAACTTTATGATTTAAGCAATGATCCCGGTCAATTGGTCGATGTCAGTAAGCAATACCCGGAAATCGTTTCTTCTTTACAAGTGGCCTATGAAGATTGGTGGACCGATATAGAACCCACTTTTGAGACATACACCCGGGCAATACTCGGCAGTGCGAATGATTCCAATACGCTCTATTCTCATGATTGGCATGAGGCACATGATGCCAATGGTAAAAAGACGAATGCTCCCTGGAATCAGACACATATCAGAAACGGCATAGAGGTGAACGGTTTTTGGGAAATCCATGTAGAAGAAGCCGGGATCTATAATTTTGAACTTCGTCGTTGGCCAAGAGAATTAGATGTTGGCATTGCTGATGGTATTCCCGGGAAATCAGCTGTTGATGGTGGCCGTGCATTGCCTGGGGGAAGAAAACTCCCAGTAGAAAGAGCCAAAATACGAATTGACGATGAAGAGCATATGGTGAATATCCCTCCGGGTAGTAACTCTGTTAACATAGGAATAGATCTTAACGAAGGTGATAAGAGATTGCAATCCTGGTTTGAAGGAAGCAATGGGACTGACCTCGGAGTTTATTATGTTTATATCACTAAAATTGAATAAGGTGCCAGATTTATTCTGAGCTGCGTTCGTAACTGAATCCGCCCTCCTTACCCTGTGACCAATCGGTAAATTTCACACTTACATATACACCGTCCTGGATCAAATGCATGACAAGCGATTTTCCTACTACATCCTTTGGAGAACCAACTGCAATGCGAAAGGGTCTGAACGCCAGGTTGCCGAGGTTGTCTATCGAGCCGACAGCCCACGTAGTGCCCATTGGAGATTCATCTTTGTTGGCACTACCTTCTACCTTGGCATTGTAAATCTGACCTCCGTTGTTTCGCCTGGTGATCCAAACGTTGTCCGTAATCCTGTCCTGGTTGGTTTCCATGTCCGGATCAGAACCATTGGTTTTTGAAAAAACCACGGTGGGACCAGTCCAAATTCTGGCGTTCCCGTCAATATTGCCACCCGGCGTTGGCACAGGAAAACCGGTATCATCGTCACTACAACCGATCAATAAGGATATAGCGAATAGAAGGTAAACATACTTTAAAATGTGAGTCATCGCAGAGATTTTCTTAATTCGGATGTCTGAGTATTCAATATTCGTAATGTATACAATTGACATTGTAAAAAGGTTGCGAATAATGCTTGACTTTCAAAAGGGTCAGAGAGATTTCAGAAAGATATTTCTGAATTGGATGGTTCCATTCATGGCCTGCAGTGCGATATGACCCTTACTACTTTTATTGTTGGTAAGATCTGCCGTCTTTTTGTTATTTAACCAAACTTCAATCCTGTTCTCCCTTGTTCGAATACGGTATTGATTCCATTTGCCCACAGAATTTTCGTTTACCAATGGGGGGCCATGTGTTACAATGGCACCCGTCCTGAATTCCTGGTTGACATGATCATCCCAAATATTGATTTCATAGCAATCGGTTGCCGTTATAATTCCCGAAGGGCATCGGATAAATACTCCTGAATTGACATTTTCGTCCGGCATGAATTCGAGTGTCAGGATAAAGTCATCATACTGATCCGGCGAAAGGATATAGCCTTCTCCTCCTTCTCCTGTGAATCCCTCATTGAGAAAGGACCATTCAGTATCTCCTTTTAAAGAGAAATCAATGACACCGGGACCGAAGAGAGGTTCACTGTTGGAGCTGTCCAACTGCTCCAGGCTTTTGCATCCGTAGAATGATAAACTGATGAAAAGAAATATTAAGGAATAGAATCTCAAGGGTTCGTATTTTTCAACCAAGTTAATCAGGAGAATGCATATGCATGGTGCTATTTGCATGTTTCATGCGTATATTCCGTATGATGAACATTGAAGAAAGAATAAATATTGAAGCTTCTCCTGAGGAAATTTTCGGCTACCTCGTGGATATTGACAATCGCAAAGAGTACATCCCTGCGTTGGACGAAGTCATCATGCTTGATCCTCTTCCCATCAAAAAAGGAAGTCGATATATTGAAGTCGCCAATATTGCCGGACGAAAACTCAACATGACCTACGAGGTCACAAATTTTGAAATCAACAAGCAACTCACAGCCAAAACCCTTGAGAGCATATTTCCGATTCAGGCAAATTTGTCCCTTGATAAAAAGGAGGGATTCACAACACTGTCGATACAACTGGAATTTAAGCTATCCGGGATGTTCAGGGTAGCATCGGGAATCGTAAGTGGCATTGTCCGCAAACAAGCCGAGGACATTCTTTCCAAGGTTAAAAGGAACATAGAATCCTCCCAGTCAGATTAGCTTAACCTACTCTTCCATCAACTTTTCAAGAGCCTGTTTGGCTCGTCCGAATTCAGGATTAAGGGCAAGAGCCTTTTTATACCCCTTTATTGCTCCTTCCCTGTTACCTGTCTTATCCAATGCCGCCGCTTCCGTATAATGAGCCACAGCTGACCCGGGATATCTTTTAATCATGTAGGAGCCGACCTCTACGGCCTCGTCGTTCATACCTCCGCGAACCAATTGACTTGCAATCCCTGCCAATGACATTTCACCAAACGCATAGGTATTTTTTCCCTCATGCTCTTTTTCAAGCATCTCATACTTTTCCAGTGCCTTTCCCACACCATCCGATTTTATGGCAGAAGAAATCAATCCTCCTATGCCTGGACCACGGCCCATGACCATCAGTTTCACATCGACCTCTTTTAACAAAGCCATAGTGCCCAGTGAGGGAACGATGTTGTCAAATCCCCGTTTCGGGATACCGTACTCTGTCCGGTCAATCCTGTATGTCCCCAGGGCTGCAATTCTAGGTTCGCCAAAAACGAAAACGATGTCTTGATCATGCTGATACTCGAAGGGAATTGAAATCTCTTCGGTTATGCCCATCATGGTGAAATCGCCCGTTATGACGTAGCCCTTATCTGTCTTTTTTGAGCCTGTGGATTCAAAGGTGATCTCGGGATACTCCTCTGTGTTAAACCAACCAGCTCCATTCAAATCCTTATCCCGCATCTTATTGCCTGTATTGATGCTGGTCGCATCGATCGTAACATTGCAATAGAGGCTGGATCTGTCATTCTGATCATGATATCCAATAACCCCATTGTAATTATCAAATCTCCCGTCTATTGATGAAATACCACCTGCAAAACCGACAGAAAAGGAAACCACCGAATGTGCGGCATCTATGGGGAGCTCATATTTCTGCGCGTAAAAATCCAATGAGAACAATATAATCGAGAGAAAGAGAAGAGCTAAGCGTTTCATAAGAGTGGGTATTGGGTGAGTAATAAAGTTCGCACATTTAATAAACAAAAACTATCTGCTTTCTGACAATTAAGACGTGTGGGAAATCTGAGCGTGCCCGCCCTCTATGGGATTAATTCAATTAAAATAAGGTAATGAGGGAAAATTTAGTAAATTTCATTATTGTTCATTTAAGGGACGGAGATGGCGGCTCCAGAAATAGAGATAATTTTAAACCGACAACTTGCTGACTGTTTGTCTGTCCCTGTATTTATTGTAGATCCGGAAGGAACGTTATTATTCTATAATGAACCCGCGGAAAGCATCCTGGGTAAAAGATTCGAGGAAACGGGCGAAATGAAGAGAATGGAGTGGTCAACGATCTTTCAACCCATTGATGGAGAAGGGCGTCCCATTCCCCCGGAAGAACTTCCTCTTGTAATTGCATTGACTCAACAGAAACCTGCGCATAAGCGTTTTTTCATCAAGAATTATAATGGAGATAGACATCGAATCAATGTGACCTCCTATCCAATAATCGGTAGAAGCAAAAAATTTTCCGGGGCTGTTGCCATTTTTTGGACGGACAATGAAGATGTATGAAAATACGAATACTTGGTTGTCGCGGCTCCTACCCAACCGCTAAAAAGGAAAATGCCCTTTATGGTCAAAGTACTTCATGTGTAGAAGTCATTCATGATGGTCGACGATTGATCCTGGATGCCGGTACAGGCATCCTGGGCCTGAATTTTTCAGACTATTTCGACTTGCCGCGAATAGATATCTTCCTGACTCATTTGCACATGGATCACATCCAGGGTCTGGGCTTTTTTAAGCCACTCTTTGTCCCCGGCAAAGAGGTTCATATCTGGGGGCCGGGAGGGTCGACCCACTCTTTGAAAAACAGGTTGAACCGGTATCTATCCCCACCGCTATTTCCGCTTCCTCTTCGGGATCTGCCGTGTGAACTGGAAATTCATGAATTGGCAGATAGCGATTTTTCTATTGACGGTCTGAATATTAAAACTGAATTTGTCATTCACCCGGGGCCGACGATTGGATACAGAATTGAAAGGGGAGAGAAGATCTTCGTCTATATTCCTGATCATGAGCCTATGATCGGCAGCCAGGAACTATACTCCGGTTCCAGGTGGATTTCGGGTTCTTCACTTTGTGCACAAGCGGATGTCCTGATCCATGATGCTCAATACACCGAAGAGGAATACGAATCGCGATATGGCTGGGGACACAGCTCTGTCAAACACATGATTGAGTTAGCAGAACATTCCAAAGTCAAGACTGTCTACATGTTTCATCATGACCCCGATCACTCTGACGCATTCCTGGAGGATATGGTTACAAAGGCACAGAAGAAAGTTGATGATCCTTTACTTTCCGTAAAACTGGCGAGCCAGGGATTGGAAATTGAAATTTAGCCGGCGATTTCTTTCCACTGTGTAAACTCTCACCCCGGCCTCGTCTCTTTGAGCATTTATGCTATTTTAGCCAACTCATTATTGGCACTTTTAAGATGAAAAAGTTTTTGACCTCCGTCCTGGCCATATTCATGATGTCCAATTTGATTGCCCAGGAATATTTTCTATCGGCATACGAACCATATGATCAGTCCATACCCAGCCCTGAAGCATTCTTAGGGTATTCAATCGGAGACTACCATAGCCGTCACGATCGTATTCTTGACTATTTAGAGCGGCTGGATGAACTGTCTGATCGGGCAGAGCTCGTCGAATATGGTCGGACACATGAATTACGGCGACTGGTGATCTTGCAAATCAGCGATGTAGCCAATATAGACAATCTTGAGTCCCTCAGGCAAAGACATGTCGCAATGACGGATCCCGAAATGACTTTTTCAGAAGGTACTCATTCTGATTTGCCAGCTTTTGTCAATCTCGGATACAGCGTACATGGTAACGAAGCTTCTAGTTCTGAAGCCGCGCTTCTGACATCTTACATTTTGGTGGCTTCCCAACATCCCCTGATTGAACGCTTGAGGCAAAATGCAGTCGTATTCATTGATCCATGCATTAATCCGGATGGAAGAGAAAGACATACGCAATGGGTCAATACGTACAGGTCTGAGATTCTGTCACCAGATCCAATGGATGCAGAACACAATGAAACATGGCCCAGGGGGAGGACCAATCACTACTGGTTTGACCTCAACAGGGATTGGTTGTTGGCCGTACATCCCGAGAGCCAGGGTAAGCTGAACTGGTATCATCAATGGTATCCAAATGTTGTAACCGACTTCCATGAAATGGGATCGCGCAGTACCTATTTTTTCGAGCCAATGCGTGAAAATGGTTCTTTGCTTCCCATTATGCCTAAGGAAAACTATACCATGCTGAATGACACATTTGCCAAATACTATCAGCGCGAAATGGATAAGATCGGTTCTCTTTACTTTACGAAAGAAGCATTTGACGGGACTTATCCGGGCTACGGTTCTTCATATCCCGATATCCAGGGAGCACTGGGTATTCTGTTCGAGCAGGCTAGTTCCAGGGGGCACATACAGGATGTTCCGCTTGGGAAAATTACCTTCCCATTCACTATCCGCAATCAATTGGTAAATGGTATAGCAACGGTGGAAGCTGCTGTTGATCACAAGGATTTATTACACTGGTATAAACAACATTTCTTTAAATCCGCCTTATCAAACGCCCAGTCAGATCCTGTGAATTGCTATGTCTTTGGCGATAATTACGATCAATCCCGGTTAAAGGCATTTCTTCATTTATTGCTTCGGCACAATATAGAAGTATATGCACTGACAGATAACGTAATCCTTAACGACTATGAATTCAATGCAGGACACGCCTACATAGTGCCGACAGGGCAAGGGCAGTATCGCATGGTACAAACCATTTTTGAGACCTACGATCAGTATAAGGACAGTGTATTCTATGACGCGTCTGCATGGTCTTTAGCCAATGCATACAATATGAAATATGCACCCTCAGAAAGATCAATACAGATGGGGAATCGGATCAATGTTGAGGATCTTCATGTCGAACAACATATTGCCAGTCCATCCGGATATGCATATGTAGTCCCATCAGAGGATTATCATATACATTCCCTCATTTATGACTTGCAGTCCAACAATGTCAGGGTCATGGTTGCACAAAAGCCCTTTAGTCTTTCCGTCAATGGCGAATCCAGGGAGTTCAGCTATGGCTCATTGGTTATTCCGGTCCAGGCCCAGGATGTCAATGATGAAGAGTTATACGAGTTCGTACGAGCAGCTGCATCGAAATGGAATATCGATTTTTATTCGACGCCTACAGGTTTCAGCACATCTGGAATTGATTTAGGGAGCGGGTACATTGATGTCATCCAAAAACCCAAGGCTGCCATGTTGATTGGAGATGGTACAAGCGGCTATGAGACCGGTTTTGTGTGGCACCTTCTCGACCAGCGGGTGAAGATGCCGATTACCAAAATCAAAACTTCCCAATTTGGAAGGGCTGATCTAGAAAAATATACCGTGTTGGTGCTTTGTTCGGGTAGTTATTCGACGATCGATAGTACGGATATCAAAAGAATCCGGGAATGGGTCGCCAGGGGAAAGACATTGATAACCATCGGAAGAGGTAGTCAGTGGGCTATAGATAAAAAATTGGTAAAGGAAGCCTTGGTCAAGAAAGGTGAGACTAAGAATGATACGACGACGATCGAGAGGATTCCGTACGACCAGGCAAGAGAACATCGCGGAAAAGATGAAGTGGGCGGGGCGATTTTTGAGATAGAGCTCGACCGGTCCCACCCGGTGGCATATGGTTACTCGGATGACAAAATTCCTGCCTATCGCAACAATACCGTCTGGCTGCAACCGAGTAAAAATGAATTCAGCAATGTCGCCGTCTACAGCAGTGACCCACACATCGATGGCTTCATTACCGATGAATTACTCGATGAATATTTGAAAAAATCGTCTCCGGTCATCGTGTCAAGGATAGGATCAGGCAGGGTCGTGATGTTTGCCTCTGACCCAAACTTCAGAGGCACATGGTACGGCACCAACAAGTTGTTTCTGAATGCCTTATTCTATGGCGAACTGATCAGGATACCTTAATAATACAATAATGACCGAAATGATGACTTCACCCTATTGGCCTTTCTTAGTCCTCTTATTGAGCATAATTGCTGTCGTCATCATGATATCAAGACTGCGCTTTCACCCATTCGTAGCTTTAATACTTTCTGCAGTTTTTGTGGGGCTCATCTCTTATGATCTTCCCGAATTAAGCAACTTTCATCAACTCGTACGGGCAGTTGAACTACCGATGGTAGAATTTGGAATCGTTGCAGGAAAAATTGCCTGGGTCATTGCACTGGCGGCCATTATTGGTTCTGCCATGATGGAGAGCGGCGCGGCTGAGCGCATAGTGACCAGTTTGCTTTCGCTGATGGGAGAGAAACGTGCACCAGTTGCACTCCTCATCAGTGGTTTTGTACTTTCCATACCTGTATTTTTTGATACTGTGTTTTTCTTACTGATTCCGCTTGCAATAGCCCTCGCACTAAAGACCGGGAAGAACTATCTGTTGTATGTAATTGCAATTGCAGGTGGGGCGGTAATCACACATTCCATCGTTCCTCCCACACCGGGCCCTCTGATCATGGCAGATACACTTTCCGTAGACCTGGGATTGACCATACTTGGTGGTATCGCAGCAGGAATCCTGCCAGCCATAGTCGTATTGTGGGTCGCAAGGATCATGAACCGAAAACTCAGTATTCCGATCCGGATTATGGATGAAACGGACGCCGGGGGTATTCAATTACCCGGCTTGGCCATCTCTCTTATGCCTATCGTTTTACCGATCATATTGATCAGTTGTGCTTCTGTGGTGGATGTCCTTCGATCAGATACTCCCGGATGGGTAGCATTTTTAGGTAATAAAAATGTAGCCATGGCCCTGGGTACGGCTATTGCCTTATGGTTATGGGCCAAACAAAAGGGTTATAAGGCAAAGGACCTGTGGGAAGCTACAGGGAAACCATTGGAAATTGCAGGAATTATCATCCTCATCACCAGTGCAGGGGGTGCCTATGGTGCCATGATCAAGCATTCAGGGATAGGGGAGGCCATTGAAATGGCAACAGCAGGATTTCAGATTCATACGCTCGTCCTTGCCTGGATCATTGCGGCAGTGATGAAAACAGCGCAGGGATCAGGCACAGTATCAATGATTACCACCTCAAGCATTATGTTCGCCATGGTCGGTACAGGCGGTGAACTTCCCTATCACCCGGTCTATCTGCTCCTGGCAATAGGATTTGGCTCGGGATTTATCTCCTGGATGAACGACAGTGGATTCTGGGTCGTCGCAAAGATGTCGGGACTTACTGAAAAGGAAACATTACAGACATGGACAACGACCTTGGCAGCGATTTCTGTTGTGGGTTTGATCCAGGTGGTTATCTTGTCATCCATTTTTCCATTTGTATAAAATGACAGGACGAGGAATGCGCATGGTGAAATTATTTGTTTTAATTATTGGCTTTTGGATCGTCTCCTTGCCTGCAAATAGTCAATTTGCATTGATGTTTGGTGCAGGTTTTGGATTTTCCGAACATGCGGATTCGTATATAGAAGAGGAATTCTTCAAGACGTTTCAATTCTCAGGTTTTCGTCCCTTTCTCGTGGAGGCCCGGTTACAATACAATCTTCCTACGGAAACAGGCATCTTTGGTGCTTACCAGTTGTCACCTGCGACCACTGTTTCTCCTTATCGTTTCTCCTTTATGAATGTGGGACTTGAACAACGCGTTCCCGGAACACCTGTCATCGTCCACGGGGCGTATGGCCTTCATCGATCTAAGACCAATATCAAAATGGGGCGGGGTAATCTGTGGCAGGCAGGTCTTGGCTTGCATTTGGAAATCCTTCGAATCAACCTAGCCTATGCCTGGGGTAATCTTGACAACGAGCAGCCTTATCTGGCACCTCAGGAGAACCGTGTCACCTTGATGTTTCTGTTTTCCTTATACGACCCGATCTACAGGTAACCGTGTTTTCTTTTTCAGTTGCCATTTTCATAACTTACTTTTTCAACTAAAATTTCCGGAAGATGCGAGTACTTCTTTTAGGTGGTGCAGGATTTCTGGGTAAGAGATTAGCGCTGCAGCTACTTGAGCAAAATGTGCTTGACCTGGGTGGACAGCAGGAAAGAGAGCTCTCTGAACTTATCGTTTTTGATCACCATATGGCTGAAGGATTGCCAGAAGACAGCAGACTCAGGATCGTACAAGGCGACATTTGCGATCCACATTCATGGTCCGGTTTTATTGATCAAAAAGGGGGCGTCATTTTTCATTTGGCCGCCATCGTCAGCGGGGAGGCTGAACAAAATTTTGAGTTAGGGATGGATGTCAATTTACATGCCACACTGAAGCTGTTGGAGTATTGCAGATCATCGGGCACTTGCCCGGTCTTCGTTTTTGCAAGCAGTTGTGGTGTTTATGGCGGAGCTTTGACAAATATTATACGTGATGACACTGCCGCAACACCTCAGAGCTCTTATGGTACGCAGAAAGCCTTGGCAGACTTACTGATCAATGATTATTCAAGACGGGGATGGATAGACGGGAGATCATTGCGATTGCCCACCATCGTAGTGCGTCCAGGCAAGCCAAATGCTGCGACCTCCTCTTTTGCAAGTTCCATAATACGCGAACCATTGCAAGGAAGATCTGTGGAATGCCCGGTTTCCGACGAAACCAAGATTTGGATATTGTCTCCGAAGCGGGTGACTGACTGCTTCATCCATGCTGCTCAACTTCCACAATCAGAACTGGGCCCAAACAGGGTCATTGTTTTGCCGGGATTGACGACGACAGTACGGGAGATCATCGACTCACTGATCGAAAGGAGAGGGGAGGAAATTGGTGATTTAATCAAAATGAAGCCCGATGCCTTTATCCGGAGCATCGTACTGACCTGGCCGCCCAACTTTGAACCCAAGAGGGCGGGGGAGTTGGGTTTCATTGCGGATCAATCGATCGGTGAAGTAATCGATCAATTTATTGCAGATGAATTGAACTGAACTTGAGCTTAGACTTCAATTAAGCATCAATCTTGTTCCAAATCATAATCCCCCCAGATCAATGCAGCAGCTCCACATATTGCTGCCGTTTTTTCAGGCATACCTGAACGTAGTATCTTTACTTTACCTCGATAGACCTCGAGTAAATAGGAATCGAAATAAGTCTGTAGAGGATCGAATATCCACTTACCACTATTTACGAGACCTCCCAATAATATAAATGCCTCAGGTTGTGAAAAAGCGGTAAAATTAGCTAACGCCATGCCGAGGATATCGGCGGTAAAATCAAATGCCCTCAGGGCAATAGGATCTCCTTCTTCTGCAGCTTGGGTGATCTCCTCGCCATGCAGGTCATTGTAGGCAATGGATCTGAATCTACTGTCGTCCATATACTGACTCATCATATACAGAATGGTCCGTTTCAGCCCGGTAGCAGATACGTATGCCTCCAACCCGCCCTTGACATTCAAACCCGTCCTTCGTCCGTCTCCTATCGTCATGTCGACGTGACCTAGTTCACCGGCAAATCCATCATAGCCCTCAATGAGTTGCCCATTGGCCACTATGCCGGCTCCAAATCCGGTGCCGAGTGTAATCACGATGAAATCCTTCATGCCTTTGGCATTTCCAAATAGCATCTCACCCAGGGCGGCGGCATTGGCGTCATTTGTGATTTTGGATCGCACGGGAAAGCGATCGCGAAGTTTGGCCAAAATGGGCAGAGTACCCTTCCATAAGAGGTTGGCAGTGTGAACAATTGTTCCATCCTTACTGGACGCATTGGGGGCCCCAATACCACATCCCCGGATGTGCAGATCCTGGGGAAATTTTGAAGTGAGATCATCAATTGTGGAGACGACCTTGTCGAGGTATTGATCGAAATCCCGGTAATCGCGGGTTCGGAAAAAAGTATTTTCCAGGCAATGCCCTTCTCGATTTACCAACCCGATCTTGGTCTTGGTACCTCCAATATCAATTCCGACGACAACTTCCATAAAGCAATTAATAAGCAGGTTGAATTTATTCAAAATAGTGGAGGATACACATGGTTTCCAGGAAAGAATTTTACTTGTGCCAAAATCTTATCAAGAATAAATCTAGTTAATTCTCTGTTTAATATTTGTATCCTAAAAATTAAACAGAAATATTGGAAGATGTCGGAACTTTCGATCGATTGAATGAATCTACCATTTTTGTGGCAGCGTCTTTGACAAAACCGGTTTTTGCCTTTACCATTTGTCGATTCGTGGAACAGGGTAAGTTTAATCTGAACGCACCCTTAGAAACATATTGGACTATCCTCATGCACATCCCCTTATCTGAGAAAATTGATTACGGCCAGGTATGTCTTAACACATACAACGGGGTTTCGGAATTGGCGTAAACCCAGGAATTCTGACAGCCTACATATCAATTTTGGACCGGGCAGTCGTTTTAGCTACTTTGGTGAAGGCTTTGTTTATTGGTTTCAATAATAGGTCAAAAACCTCGCTTTTTCAGAGCGATAAATTCCATTTCTATCTTTGGCATTAAAAGGTATGTCTAAGCTGAGAAAGG
>JANQHF010000012.1 GCA_028282725.1 Saprospiraceae bacterium | reverse complement strand
AGACACGCTTCAGATGGAGCGCTATGGAGACTCAACGATCACGGGTACATTCACGACGATCCTTGCTGTGGATACGGATGGTAATGTGATTGAGGTAGGGCCTGAGGGCATCCTGGGCACACAGATGGACAGTGTCATATATCGACATGACGGCACCTTGACTGCTGATCGTACGATGACTATGGGGTCCGGCGGCGGATTCGATCTTTTCTTTGTTTCACCGGGTGGCGCGGATACAACAGTTATTACTTCTGACGGAAGAATGGCTATCGGCCGAAGTTTTGTCACAACGGGTACAGGAACGACCGAGGATGTAAGATTGGACGTAGATGGAGATATCCTCGCTATACAGGTACATTCAAGTTCAGATCAAAGATTCAAAAAGGATATTACCAAAGTCTCAAATGCCTTAGATAAGGTGATGTCGCTGGACGGAGTGAACTATAACTTCAGGACTGAAGAATTTGCGAATCGCAGCTTCCCTTCATCCAGACAGCTAGGCTTTGTAGCACAAAATGTTGAAGAAGTAGTTCCTGAGGTCGTAAAGACAGATGGCAGTGGTTATAAGTCCGTAGACTATGCCAAGCTTACCGCACTGCTCAATGAAGCAATAAAAGAACAACAGCAAGAAATTGATCGTTTATCCAAGGAGCTACGTATGGCCAGTAACCAAAATGGTCAATTGGCCCGGGAAATAGCTTCAATCAAGGAAATGATCAAAAGCTTTAGCAATCACGCTATTTCAGATGAGGATTAGGATCATCTGAGGTTCTACTATGAAGGAGCCCTTTGTCTTTTGGCAAAGGGTTTTTTTTGATTTTCAGAAAAAACATATTAAATATTTTCTTAATATGTAAAATACTGTTTATACTTGCACTTATAAAGGAGTCTAATCCTTTGCCCATCTACAGTAAGTTATCCCATAAAGGCAGTAAAGATGTCCTGTTTGATACAGGTACTATTTGATTGCTAAAACTTTTAAATTTCGACTGATGATGAAAGCTACAAGAATCATCTTGTTTCTGGGGCTTACACTATGTACTACACAATTGCTTCAAGCGCAGATAAAAATTGGTGAGCGTCATTTGGAGATGGGTAATGAACGTCTTCTGGAGATGCAAAGCAAGTTAGGGGAGTTGATGATCGTGACAGACAGCCTTGAAATTGGTATTACGACAAGTGATCTAACAAACAACCCAAACACTGATGCACTGATGCTGAAGCTTTATGGATACGGACTTGGAAACTTCGGCGGATCTCAAGATTATTTTCTCGGTACCAACACCAATGGACAGGTTATGGAATTTCCTTTGACATTAGATTTAGTCACAAGTCCGAGTTCGGCCACTCTTTCTTTGAACAATGGCACCAGTCTTTTTGGACCCGTTGATCTTACACTACTAGACAGCTTCTTTACTACAAATACACAGCTGACCGATTCTGTTAACATCTTGCGGACATTGGTCAATGACAACAAAGCAAATGACCTGGATACCATCCAGATCAACGAGCTGATCGACGAAATACGAATGGTGGACAACGCCTTCGGAGATCAAACGGTAATGAGATTTTGGGAAGACAGATTTGAAACCATCGATACCGAAAGGGATTCTATTGACTTTGACCTGGGCCCATATTTTGCTACGGATATACAACTATCTGATACTGCTCAGGCGCTCAGGGATCTCATATTCTATAAAATTGACGGAACATTGGATGAAGACAGGACGGTGACAGGTGCATCACACAACCTGACATTCACCGGGGTGGACTCCTTCAATATAAGTTCAGTCAATTCGACATTCACCTCTTCGGCCAATACTTCAATTACCTCAACAGGTGGAAATGTTGATATATCAAGCTCAACGGGAACTGCTTCATTATCCGCAGATCAGGCTGTTACGGTAACTTCTACAAGTTCAGACATTACGATTGATGCATCTACGGATAGTATTGCGATGATCGGTACTGTACGCCTGGATGAATATCCTGCTAAGCCATCAGAAACAGTATTCAACAACATTCTGGGAATTGATGCGGCAGGAAACGTCATTAACATAGATGCCGCTACCATCCTCGGAACGGAAACGGATAGTGTTATTTACAGACACGACGGAACGTTGGTCGCTCAGCGATACATGACCATGGCTGGATTCAACATGCACTTTGTTGACGGGACTGATACTACAGTCATTGCGAACGACGGTAGAGTGGCGGTTGGCACCGGAACGTTTACACCCAACAGTGCATTTTCCGATGTGAAACTAGAAGTAAACGGAGATATCCTTGCAGTTAAGGTTCATTCGAGCTCAGACAGAAGGTTTAAGAAAAATATCAAACCTATCGACTCAGCCCTGGGGAAGGTCATGAAAATAGATGGGGTCACCTATGACTTCAGAACGGATGAATTTAGGAATCGGGCGTTTCCATCTGCACAGCAGGTAGGATTCATAGCACAGAATCTGGAAGAAGTCCTGCCACAAGTTGTAATGACAGCAGGTGATGGTTACAAGGCCGTTGACTACGCCAAGATCACGGCGCTTCTGACGGAAGCCATTAAAGAGCAACAAGAGCTAATAAATTCACAGGAGGAGACCATTGATCAACAAAGTGATCTGATCGCTTCCATATTAGAAAGATATCAAGGGCTTGAAACACAAGTAGCAAATTTGAAAGCCACCATGCAAGAAGTAAGCAATCAAACCATGTCAGAGGAATAGTCTTCTATTTCCAAGTCTAAAAAAGGTCCCATCATCGTATCTGGGGCCTTTTTTATTTTCATTAACCTCAGTCATATATATATTATAAAAAAGAATAAATTATAAAAAAATATATATATTTTAGCGCCTATATAACCGTACCTGAATACTCTCTCTGTTAAGAGAGCAGTACGTTTATTAAGCGTGCTAGAGAATGTTAAGAACCATCCTGATATTTGCAGCCTGCATGCTGCTATACACTGTGGCACATACACAGACGAAAATCGGAGACAACACTCTCACTATAGATGACGCATCGATTCTCGAATTAGAAAGTACTTCCAAAGGATTCCTGCCTTCAAGACTTACCACGGCCCAAAGAGATGCCCAAACTGAATGGGATCAGGGACACATCATTTACAATACCACAGACTCTTGCCTGCAAATTTACAGCGGCAGTGCATGGGACTGTTTCATCATAATAGATTCAACGATATATAAGTATGACGGTACTTTGTCTTCTGACAGAACCATCAACATGGATGGCAATAGCATCACCTTTAATGGTTCGGGTGATGTAGTCATCACAGATGGAGGCTTTATAGGGATAGGCGACCCTACACCCGATGCAAAGCTGGATGTTGAAGGGGGTACCGTACGGCTCTCGGACTATGGATCAGGTACGAATAGTGGTTCTGAGAGCTATCTCCTTGGTGTTGATAGCAATGGGGATGTTATTGAAACATCTCCAGCTATCGACACCTTTTTAATTTCTAACGACACGTTGAAACTTTCGCTTCAAAGCGATCGAGAGTCCTTCAAATTTGTCGAACTGGATGCATACGTCAATACAGACGATCAGATCATCGATTCCCTGGCACTAACAGGGACCACACTCGAAATCGGTCTGGAAGATGATGCCAATGGACTGCAAAGTGTAGACCTTTCCAGTCTTCAGGATGGTACAGGTACGGATGACCAGATCCTGGATTCTCTGGGTCTGACGGGGACCAATCTCGAGATTGGTATTGAAGGAGATGTCAACGGTCTTCAGTCAATTGATCTTTCCCCGATCAATACCAGTATCTACAATACCAGTGATTCCCTGGAAGGAAATCGCGTGGTCACCCTGGACGGCAATACACTTACATTTAATGCATCGGGAACAAGAGATCTTTTGATTGAAGCAGATGGAGACATCGGAATCGGGACGACAAGTCCTAATGCCGAAATACAAATTCATGGCGATAACACGGAATCAGCCATATTGCTTACCACTCCGACTATTGGTAATACCGCAACGGATGGACTCTATCTCGGAATGACAGATGCCGATGCCATAGGCTGGATTTGGAATTATGAGAATGCAGATCTTTCCTTTGGTACAAATAATGATACCCAGGCCACCATCAAGCCAACCGGTCAGGTACAGTTTCTCAAGTATGGAGTAAACACCTTTTCCGATAACAGTCCGGCAAAGTTGCTGGCTGTGCAGGCCGATGGTGATATAGTGGAAACAGATGTGACCGCTGTCGGAACAGATAACCAGGTCATTGATTCTATTGCCTTAACAGGCACGAACCTGGAGATCAGTCTGGAAGATGATGGGGAAGCGCTCAAGGTAGTGGACCTGTCCTCATTACAGGACGGGACGGGTACGGATGACCAGATCCTGGATTCGCTAGCCTTGACGGGCACTACCCTTGAGGTGGGCATCGAAGGAGATGCTAACGGGTTACAAAGTGTAGATCTTTCTTCACTTGATACAGATAACCAGGTCATTGATTCCATTGCCTTGACGGGCACGAACCTGGAGATCAGTCTGGAAGACGATGGAGAAGCGCTCAAGGTGGTTGACTTGTCTTCATTACAGGATGGTACCGGTACAGATGATCAAATTATCGATTCATTTGGCCTGGACGGAAATATTTTAAATCTGGGTATTGAAGGAGACATCAATGGGTTGCAAAGTGTGGATTTGAGTACGATCACGGGAAGTTCTGAAAATATCTATAACACAAGTGATTCCCTGGAAGGAAATCGGGTCGTAACCATGGATGGAAACAGCCTCACCTTTGATGGGGGTACGAGGGATCTCATTATTGAATCGGATGGAGATATGGGAATCGGGACGACCACTCCATCCGGAGACTTACAAGCGGTGAGTTCTGAAGATCAAAATGCATTCAATTTCACCCAGCAAGATGGTACGACCGGAGAAAAGGATGTCTTTACCATTGACGATCAAGACGCCGGAGGAGGGGGCCAGGATGAGAGTTCAGTACTTAAAGTCATTAAATCCGGGACTATTAATTCTGGTGATGATGGTTTCAGCCTGGTAGAATTGGCCAATACAGGAGCAGATCCGGGGGCGAACAAGTATTGGATATCAGGACGCAAAACAGACGAAGGCGCCCCCCTTTGGGGCGTCGATATTACAGATAATGACTTCTGGTCAGAAGGAGGAATAGTCTTGGGTGTTAGTGGTGCCGACGGAGGTACTTATAGTGGGGGCAACTTCATAGTAGAACCCGATGGCGATGTTGGCATCGGTACTACTGCACCCGGGGCTAGACTGGAAGTAGACGGAGGATCAGTCATCTTCGATGAGTATGGTGTGGGCACTTACGATGACACATCTGCCAATTACATTCTTGCTGTGGATACTTCAGGAAATGTCGTTGAACTGAATACAGTAACTAATACAAGGTGGTTTTATGCTCCTCCCGTTACGATTGATGCTTCCGATACGATCAGTAACGCCACTGTGGATATTCATCAAGAATATGTAGATCAATTCACTTCCATCCCCGCAGCTCAAAGGAGTACGGGAGCTCCGGACAACATACCGATCTACCAGGAGGATGAACTATACTACTATGTTACATTTTATGACAATACGGTCCTGGACAACATATCCATTTCTGCTGCCGGTGTTTTGACTTATGATGTCATAAGTGTGCCTTTTGATAATTATACCATTGTCAATGTGGTAATCATGATCAAATGATGCGACAGTTAAAGTACATACTACTGGTATGCCTTGTGCTGAACGCTTTCTCCCTGAGCAACCTCAAAGCGCAAGAAGTGACGCTACCCTTCACCGAAAACTTTGACTCGGGAACAACAGGCTCACCGGGAACCTTGCCAACCAATTGGCAACAGGTAGCCGAGGGTACCACAGATGACTGCGGACATGGCAATACCGCTTGCTATCAATGGGGGGTCAGATCAGGAACCACACCATCTTCTAACACAGGACCAATCGGAGATCATACGACGGGTAATGACAATTATATATATGTAGAAGGATCAGGAAATGCCAATGACTCGGTTATTGTATTATCTCCTTCTTTTGATTTGGCTGGAGATGATCGCGCTCAAATTACCTTTTGGGCACACAGCTATAATGGCAATAATGATGCAGATCACGATCTGGAAATCGACCTGGTAAACGCTGCCAATACCAGCACGATTGCGACGAATTTATTGATCATAGGAGACACCAATGACAACTACTGGAAACAGTATACTATTGATATTTCCGCATATGCCAGTAGCGGCATAATGCGTGTGAAATTCAGATGGGTCCGTGGATCTGCGGACTGGAGGTTAGACCATTGTGTGGATGATTTTGCCATTACTTCAGATTATTGTACAGATGGTGATAATTATAAAGACGAGTTCGCCTCGGCTAATTATAACAACAGTAACGGATCGATCAGTTGGACCTCGGACAGCTGGACGGAATCGGATGACAACGGTTCTCCGAGCAGCGGGAATATTGAAATAACCGGCGGTAGAATTGAGATGAATAACCCAGGATATGCCAGCGGTGATCAACCAGCTATTACGAGGGATGTCGACCTGAGCGGAGCTTCCTTTGCATCGTTGACTTTTGATTACTCAGAAGCAGGAAATATGGAATCTACGGATGAATGGGCTGTTGAAATTTATGATGGAAGCTCCTGGAACACCGTATTTACGATGTTTGACGACTTTGGAACAACCACCCAGACTGCAACAATTGATATAACCGAGTTCGCAGATGCCAACACGCGAATTCGATTTATCATCAAGGGATACTTTGGGGCAAGTGACGAAATCCTGCGTATTGATAACGTTGAAGTTTGTTATGAGGGGTCCGCCAAAACGGATTTCTATTTGGAAGCAGAATGCGGATATGTCGGAAGCTCCTGGTTTGAGGATGATGATACAAATGCCTCCAATAGTACGTATGTCGAACCGAGATCAGGATTGGCTTCTTTAGCTTCTGCACCTGCTGATACCTCAGCATATCTTACCTACCTGATTACAGCTGATAGTGTTGCCAACTATAAGATTTTTGGAAGAGTCATTGCCACTACGGATTCCACGGATTCTTATTGGTTGCGGGTCAATAATGGAACGTGGTACAAATGGGACGGTCTCTCTGTTAATTCTTCATGGACCTGGCTTCAGGCGGAGGATAGTGACGCCGATACGTTGCTTACCTTACCCTTGATAGCTGGAGTAAATAGAATCGATTTTGCCTATCGTGAAGAAGGTGCTCAACTGGACAAAATATTTGTCACACTTGATGGTTCGACCCCTTCGGGCACAGGAGACGCAGCTACAAATTGTCCTGTACTTTTTGGATTGGATACGGATGGAGATGGAATAGTTGATGACGATGATCTTGATGATGACAATGACGGAATATTAGATGTCGATGAAAGTCCTGCCTCTATTGATTTTAGTGGAACCAGAACTCTTCTTGTAGGAACTGATCTAGATGACCTCGAAATAGATGACAAAGTACTCTACGCCAATGCCATTAGAGATTGTGATGATATACAGTACGATGTTGTCATTACAATTACAGATATAGATGGGGCCAATGCAGAAGTCCAGGCAACTGATCGTGGTGTATGGATTAATATGGGAAATCCTTCAAGCGATGATCACTTCACATTTACTTTTCAAGTGGTGGAGTCGGGATCTGCTACTGTTATGGACCCTTCCGGTACACCTGCATCTATCACTGATTTTATTCTTAAAATGCGCGATATTGACTCGACTGATCCTTCAACCAATTTCACTGAATTAACGGGATACAATAATTCTACCCCTCCGGACTCTGTTTGGTTTCATACAACAACGTTTCTGGAACAGGCAGGATATGATAATGGCGGGGGTCCCTCGGGATACACACAGTATCGACTGATTCCTAATTCGACTAGCCCAAACGACTGGACGACTAACCCAAACTCAGATGACCAGGATCTCGAAAACACTGTATTCCTGTTGTTCAATACTTTTGATAGCATTGGAATGTCATATGGAGTATCCGGGGGAGCCACCAGTACCGGAGGGGCAAGATTGACAGGCCTATCAGGTGAGAAGGAGTGTGACAGGGACGACGATGGAATCCCTAACCGAATAGATCTTGATCTGGACAACGACGGTATTTTTGATCTCTATGAGGCCGGACATTCCGAATTGGATCAGGATGATGATGGCAGAATAGACAGTGCTGATGTCAACTCAGGGGCCAATGGAATATTTGATGATATTGAGACGACTCCCGAAAGCGGGGTTTTAAATTATACCTATAGTGATTCGGATGGAAGTGGTGTGGAAGATCCGTTTGACAGAGATTCGGATGATGATGGGTGCTTTGATACAGAAGAAGCCGATGTGTCAGATACGGACGTAGATGGTGTGGCTGGTTCGGGTACTCCCAGTGTGGATATTAACGGTCTGGTCATTTCTATCGTCTATGATATTCCTCCGTCCACAGCATGGCAGGACTCGCTCTTAACATGTCTTGAGGATTGTGATAATGGGATTGATGATGACGGAGACGGCAAAATCGATGAAGAAGATGAAGACTGTGCCAACTATTACCTGGAAGCCGAATGTGGCTTCCCCGGGGATAATTGGGACAGGGGCTTCGATGCTATGGCATCTAATGATGATTACCTGACCATTTCTCCTGGGTTAAACTCATTAGACGTGGCACCTTCTGCAGCAGCGGATCTGGTGCGCTTTACTGTGACGGTGACTACTTCCGGCCTGTATCGGATTTTGGGTCGGGTATATTCCCAAGATGGAGCGGATGACTCGTTTTGGGTTCGGGTCGATGAAGGAACATGGTACAAATGGAACGACTGGAATACAGCGGCTACCTGGGATTGGATAGATGTGACGGACAACGATAATGGAAATACACTGCTCAAGTGGAATTTGTCCAATGGAAATCATACCATAGATATTGCCTACAGGGAAGATGGTGCAAGGGTCGATAAACTGCATCTTACGATCAATGGAACAACACCAACCGGGGAAGGAGAAGATGCAATCAACTGTGGTCGCACAATTACTTACAACCTGTTTTTGCCTTATAAGATCCTGAATAAGTAAGTTCAAATCGAAGTACCTAAGACCTGTTGATAAACATGGTTCAGTTTTCTGATCACGCTGCTCATTCCAAAGTTATCGATAGCAGACCTCCTGATTCTTGCAGGATGATATACCGTTAGATTCTCGTGCAGGTGGATCAATGCATTTACGAATGATGCGTTATCACCCGGAGGAACAATCATACCTGATTCTTTTGTCACAATTTCCGGGGTAGGTCCGTTGTCGAATGCTACTACCGGAAGACCACAATACAAGGCTTCCAATAGAGTTATTCCAAAAGATTCTATCTTGCTCGAATGAACGTATGCGTGGGATTGATGATAAAAGGAGGGTATTCGTGATTTATGAACCATTCCCGGCAAATGAATTTGATCTTTTAGTCCATAATGATCGATCCGGGCTTCCAGCTTATTGCGCAAAGGACCCTCTCCGATAATTACGAGTCTCGATTCGGGGATTTCTTGTGCGAATCCGGCAAAAATATCTATCAGAGTGATCCAGTTTTTCCGTTCGATTAAATCCCCGACAGATAATAAAGTGAAGGGGGCGGGAGGAATTGGAGATTCCGGCAAAGTGAATAAGTCTTGATCAATGAAATTGGGAATCACCAGGTGGTCACTCGTGCAGATGTCTTTTACATGATCAAAAAGGGCTCTACTGACCGGTAATATGTGATTGCAATTATTGAGTGCTTTAATAGCCAGATTTTGATGCAATGTTCTTATGGAGCCATCCATCCATCCGCTGTAATGCAAGGTGGTAACAAAAGGGATTTGATACTTGAATTTTATCTGATGCGCTATGATCGCTCCTAGATATGTATGGGCATGTATGAGATCCGGGGTCGTATTATGGATTAAATAGTGGTCTACAAAATCAACAAAGCGTTCAATCCACCTGGCAAATCCCCAGGAATTATTTTTTGGCCAGAAGGGTCCCCGGACCAATACATCCAGATTGCCGCGATCATCCACCTTCAAATATTGACGACTTGTAAATTGTCCTTTCACTAAATAGGCTATGTTCAGGTCTGCATAAACCAAATCCATGCGCATTTTTTCACGACGCAACAAGGTGACTTGTTCACGAATAAAAGCTCCATTCAGAGGTTCAATACTACTGGGATACCAGCCTGGAAGCACTAATATTTTGATCTGGGCATCGATGATCGAATCTTCGCTTTAACTTTATCCATTCACTATCCTGCGCTAAGTTAAGATCATAGAACTTACCATTATCATACCGCACTTTAATCAGCATGATCATCTCAAGTCTTGTCTTCGAGCAATTCAAAGTCAAAGGACTCAGTACTCGTTTGAAGTGATCATTGTAGATAATCATCAAGAGAACCCTGAAATTGAAGATTGCATTGGACGACTTAACAACTATACTCGAATCTATAGTGACGTGATGAATCCATATACAAACAGAAATAAAGGGGTACAACATGCAAAGGGTGAGTTTGTAGGATTCCTGGATGCTAAATGTGTACCCTCAAAGGAATGGGTCGAAGTGGCAGTAACCTCAATGAAGAAAGGATCTGACAGGATCCTATCCGGGAGATATCATGTCATCCCTGCCACGATAAAGACTTGCGATTTGGTCTATGGACTGCTTTATCTGAATAATGAAAAGAATGTGATTAGGGATTATGGAGTGACCACTGGGAATTTGATTGTAGCGAAAAAAACCTTTGAAAAAATTGGACCTTTTCAAGATAAGCATAGGTCAGGGAATGATATCATCTGGACCCGTCGGGCGAATCAAAAAGGATATTCACTGACCTATTTGCCAGAGCTTTTGGTTAGTTATCCCGGGCAGCCGTACGATCAATTGTTACAATCAATACCGAAATACGTTGCCGGCATTGTCCATCGCTATCATACTCATCCTCAACGAGGGATCATACATATCAAGAATATATTCTTTTATCTCTTTCCAATGCGCATTTCAAACTTTCGTGAAGCCTTGAAATATCGGGGACTCTTGCATTTTCCGCTTAAAAATAAGATTCATTTATGGTTTTTAATTTGGCAAATAAAATTGAGAATGGCATTTTACTATATTCGATTTGTCTTAGGTTAATCCAAAACGCCATAGGGAACAAAGAGTCATATTCATCATTTGTAGAAAGAAATAGCCTTCCTATATTTTTTCAGCCTTGGTACCTTGATGCGGTGAGTGTACCCTACGAATGGGATGCTGTGGTTGTGAGTAATGAGGGAGGCGTTACTGCGGTATGGCCATTTCTGAAGAAGAGTAAATTCGGATGTTCCATTTTAACCCATCCTCCGCTCACCCCATACCTGGGCCCATATATCAAAGGGAAATTACATCATCAAAAGGGTTATTCCCGGTTACAGTTTGAAAAGCAAATCTTACATCGTCTAGCAGATGAATTGCCTGGCTCCGTTTTGCATTTGACTCATGGCCGCCCGGAATGGTATAATTGGCAGCCGCTGGTATGGAAGGGATTCGTACAATCAACCCGTTATACCTACCGCATCGATCTTACGCAACCCTTAGATTTGATCTGGGAAAATATATCTACCAAAACAAGGAGTTCTATCAGGAAGGCAGAACGGTCAATGGATGTTGTACAAGAAAAGGAATGGCATGAGATACTTGTCTTAATTGAAAAGTCATTTGAAAGAAAACGTATGAAAGTGCCGTATGGGAAGGAAGTGCTGCAAAATTTGAATTCTGCACTCACCCAGAGGAACTCCAGGATTTCTTTCAGTGCAAAGCTTGCAAATAAGAATGTAGCCAACACCTTTGTTGCATTCGATAATCATACCGCCTATCTCCTGGCAACGGGCAGGGCAGACGATGACCCTGGAGGAAGCATGGCACTTCTGATTTGGGAATCCATAAAAGAATCAAAAGCAATAGGACTCGATACCTTCGACTTTGAAGGAAGTATGATTGAATCGATTGAGCGCTTTTTCAGATCCTTCGGTGGGACACAAAGTAATTACAACAGGCTGATCCGAACGAAAAATAGATGGTGGAGATTATTGTTTACCGCTTTAAACAGAATATAGAAGATTGATTCATAAGGCGCTCATCGTATACAGGATCGATAAAAACATTCGTGCGAATGCGGGATTGGTCAATAAGATCAACGGGCAGGTACGAAGCCTGAACGGACTCGGTATACGGACCGATTACATAATACACGGCAACCAGACCATTTACAAGAATAGTGAGGTCATGTGGAAAGCGAGGCAAGGATCGAATTCCTTTAAATGGAATTTTTTCAATTTTCTGCATTTTATCTTACAACAACAATATGACCTTTATATCATTAGGTATGGACTGACGACCTGGCCTTTTCTACATTGGTTGAAGCTATTGAGGTCTAAGAACCCGGAAAGTGTCATTTTGATTGATATGCCTACCTATCCCTATCGTCTGGAGTGGAAGGGAATTCGAGGAAAAATCATTTACGGCATTGATTTCTCATTACGTGGCAAATTGAAAAAATACGTCGACGGGATTTTGCATTCCGGACTTGAACATGAAATTTTTGGAATTCCGACTATTGGATTTTCTAATGGTATTCAAGTTTCTTCTTTGCTGGCCAGAAATCCTGACAAAACAAGTGAAATGCGTATGCTTGCGATCGGTAAATGGCAATACTGGCACGGTTTGGATCGTCTCTTAAGAGGAATCTTTCAATATCTCAAATCGGGGAAAACAGATATTAGATTAACAATAATTGGAGAAGGTCCCGAAATGGCTAAGATTGTCCAAATCATCAAAAACTTGCAAATAGAGCAATTTGTTCATCTTGTGGGCAGTGAAGCAGGACTTGCGTTAAATGAATATTTTGATAAAGCTGATATTGGGGTTGGAACATTGGGTTTGCATAGAAAAAGGGTAAAAATTGACGCATCGTTGAAACATCGGGAATATACAGCAAGAGGATTGCCGTTTATTATGAGTGCCTGTGATGCCGACAATCTGCATCTTCAGGAGTTTGTACTGAAATTTCCGGAAGACGAATCTTCTATTGACCTTAATAAGGTCATGGAATTTTATAAAAACCTGAAGATGGACATGATCATTCCTAAGATGAGAAGTTTCGCGGAAAGACACCTGGATTGGAATGCAAAGATGAAGCGCCTGATCAATCAAATTGAAGAACTCTGATGAAGTGCCTGGACCGATATATTATTAAGAAATATCTGTTTACGTTTTTGTTTGCTGTATTGATGATAACGGCGATTGCTGTAGTCATGAACTTGAGTGAATACATTGACAAGTTTATTTACAGTGACCTGTCGGCTATTGAGGTGGCCTTTGATTATTATCTGTATTTCATACCATGGATCAATGGAGAGTTGTGGCCGTTGTTCGCTTTTTTATCGGTGATATTTTTCACATCGAGGTTGGCCAGGGATTCCGAAATTATTGCCATGCTATCGACGGGAATGAACTATACGAGGATACTTAGACCTATGCTGCTTGCCGGATTTTTGATATCAGCCTTACATTGGCTGGGCGAGAATTTCGTCATTCCCCACAGTACTTTCTATAAAACCGAATTCGAAAGCAAGTATATCAAGAGAAGTTTGAAGACCGTACTTGCAAATGATGTTCAGTTTTTCATTTCACCCAATGAAAAAATTTACACGAGCTATTTTCGGAAGAATGATTCCACCCTGACTGCATTCAGATTGGAGACCTTTGATGATAATGGAAATTTGATTACCATATTTAAAGCTCAGAAATTAAAATATCTGACTGGTGAAAATAAATGGAGAGCAAAGGACTTTGAAATTCGAAAACTTGACCAGGAGGATGAATATTTGACAATTGGGAAGGGACAGGAGCTTGACACTGTACTGGCCATGCTCCCCAGTGACTTCATCAGACATAGTAAGCAAATGGAGATCATGACTACCCCTTCTTTGCGAAGGTTTGTAGAAAGAGAAAAAGCAAAGGGTCTGGACAATACCAAATCTTATCAAATCGAAGCGTACAAGCGAACTGCCGCCCCATTTACTATTTTGATTCTTACTTTGATAGGGGCATGTATTGGAACGAGAAAAGTAAGAGGAGGATTGGGCATCCACCTGGCTATCGGAGTATCTCTTGGAGCATTGTTCACCTTGATCAGTAAATTCACCGAAACATTTGCAAACAACCTTTCCTTCGCTCCAATCCTGGGCGTGTGGATGCCAAATGTTCTCTTTGGCCTACTGTCCTATTATCTTTTGCAGAGGGCACAGAAATAAATTTTCATTTTTTTTTGAAAATGTTTATCTTCACAAAAATTCACAAATAACTGTATATCAATTACTTATGAAAATTGATTATTTACATATCCACAAAAATCGCTATATTGTTTAATCATTTCTTGCATTTTGTTAAACAAGGCTATATATTTGAAATCAAAATTGAACAGCCATGGAACTTATGTCTAAAGTAGAGTTTAACAAAAGTTTGAATACGCTTACTCCTTCACTAAAATCCTTTGCTTTGAACCTTACCAAGGATTCTGAAGATGCTAAGGATTTATATCAGGAAACAGCCTTTAGAGCAATTACCAACAGGGAAAAATTTAAGGCGGGGACCAATCTTAAGGCGTGGTTGTTTACGATAATGAAAAATATCTTTATCAATAATTATCGCAAAAAGTCCAAAGTAAGTACCATAATTGACAGTACCAATAATATGTATTATCTCAACTCCTCTGACACTGCCATTAACAATGGTGCAGGGACCAATCTAATGATGGATGAGTTGGGTGGAATGATCAATAGTTTGGATGATTCAATCAGAGTTCCATTTGAAATGCATTACACGGGATTTAAATATCAGGAGATTGCAGATCAATTAGAGTTGCCGCTCGGAACAGTAAAGAGTCGAATATTTTTTGCCAGAAAGGAATTGAAAAGTCAAATTCAAAGACAATACGGTAATCTATCGACGATCAGAAGCAAGCTGTCTGCATAGTAGCGGGTGTTACTTAAGGGCATTTTAAACGAAAGCCTACACCGTGAATATTTTCAATTTGTAAGGTATCATCCTGGGAAATATGTTTTCGAAGTCTTGAAATAAAGACATCCATACTTCTGCCCAGGAAATAATCCTCCTTGCCCCAAATTTTTTCGAGCAATGTTTTTCGCTTGACAACCTGGTTGCGCTTGACCACAAGTTCGTGCAATAACTCTCCTTCCCGTTGGGTCATTTTAATACTTTGCCCATCGTAGGTTAATGTAAGATTGGCAAGATCAAATTCGTATTTCCCAACTTTTTGAATTTTGGGATCATCCGCATTGATATATTTCCGCTTTAAAAAGATATTGATTTTCAATACCAATTCCTCGATATTGAAAGGTTTGGTGATATAGTCATCGGCTCCTATTTTCAATCCTTTCAGCTTATCTTCCTGAAGCGATTTGGCAGTTACAAAGATGATGGGTATTTGCGTATTTTTTGAACGTATATATTCAGCGAGATTGAATCCATCCAATTTTGGAAGCATGACGTCGATGATACAAATGTCATATGAGCCTGTTTTAAAAGCTTTTTTTGCAACTTCTCCATCTAAAAAATGATCGACGTGAAAATCTTCCTGTTCAAGACTGTCACGAGTCAGGAATCCCAGTGTTTCGTCGTCTTCGACATATAGAATTTTAGACATTTTGTGGTATTGTAATTGTAAAAATAGAACCCGATCCTGGTTGTGAGTCCACCTTTATATTCCAACCATGAGCCATGCAAATATTGTGTACATAATAGAGACCTAAGCCAAAGCCCTTTACATCGTGGACGTTTCCAGTAGGAACCCGATAAAACTTTTTAAATAAATTTTCGAAGTGTTCTTTTTTAATACCGATCCCGTTGTCTTTAACGTCAATAATCAGGTTTTTACCTTTTGAATAAGTATGTATCAATACATCTGGCACATTGGAACAATATTTCAATGCGTTATCAATTACATTATAAATTACATTTGAAAAATGCAATTTGTCACCATTGATCATGCACTCCCCTTCCAGTCCGGTCAGTCGGATAGAGCCATTTCTATCCTCGTGAATTTTTAAATTTTCAGAATTTACAATATTCTGAAGTACGTCGATAGCATTAAATTTTTGAATGTTTAATTTGAAATTGTCCTGTTCCAATTTAGCAAGGTTCAATACTTTTTCAACCTGTTGGTTCAGCCGTTCATTTTGATCTATGATAATTTGCCCGTACTTTTTCATCCGTTCATTTCCCTGAATGTCCGTTTCGTTTTTTAAAACATTGGCGGCAATTTTTATTGAGGAAATAGGCGTTTTGAATTCGTGGGTCATATTGTTTATAAAGTCCTTTTGAAGTTCTGAAAGTCTCTTTTGTTGAAGGATTACCCACATAGAATAAATAAAAAATACCAGGGCTAGTAGCGTTATGAAACTATAAAGTATATGTTGCCAAATTGAGCTCAGTAAGTAACTTTTTCTTGAAGGAAAACCAACGACGAAGTAATAGATCAGGTTATCAAATTTAGGAAGAACATCCTGCGTGGATTTTGTCTCTTCCAAATCACTAAGTTTGCAGTAATTGCCATAAACCATTTCTTGCGATTGACAATCGTAAACAGCATACTCAAAGTCTGTGTTGACGCCCCGTACTTCGAATTCACGAATCAGGTAGTCCTCCAATATATTGGCATCAATTACGTCATTGATATTGACTGCGTAGTAATTGGCAGACTTTCTTTGCACCAAATCCTTCTTCGGAAGTCTTGTATTGTTTAACCTTGAGAGTTTCTCTGCGACCTGGTAGAGAGATACACGCACTGTCTGATCAAATTCGTCATCCTGTAAGCTGTAATTCTTGCTTAAGGTAAAACCTTGAATGAGTACAATACCAATAATCGATATGGCTCCCAGAATGGCCAATCTTCTGATCAGATGATTTGGCATATCACAAATATTTCAATATCAGCTACAAAGATACTTCATAGTGAAATGGCTTAACACACTGTTAACAGCGAAAGAGCTGTTGACAGATACCGAATTATTTATCCCGTATAATCCTATTTTTGAGCAGGTGAAAAGAATATTTCTGTCATACGGATTCATTCTGTGCTGTGCTGTGTGCTTCGGTCAGGCCACCAATCCGTTTGACATCCCCGTCAGACCCGGCAAGACTCTTCTCGAAGACTCTTCAGACACTCCGCTGACGCATGCTGATACCCTGCCTGTTGCCGGTATAGATGATCGAGAATCTGCAACAGCCCCTTTAAATGCCAATCCTTTCGAAATTGGTCAACAGAGGACAGTACAACCCGAAGTAACAGATCCGAACTCCACAACAGAGAGTAAAAATTTTCTCGAACCAACTGTTTCAACGGATACCAAATTGATCGTCCTGGTCTACTTCCTGGTCATGCTGATCATCCTGACCCTGGCCATTAGCATGAACAGACAGAGGTTTGGTAAAATATTGAAATCCAGTTATAACTCTAACCACCTCAGAACACTACACAGGGAAAACAATGCCTGGACGAATGGTCAAATAATCATTCTGTATATCTTCTTCTTTCTGAACACTTCCTTTGTGCTATGGCTCGTCCTTATAAAAACATATGAAAGCCCTCCTTTTGGCTTGTTGTCTATCGGACTGGGTCTCATTGGATTTTACCTGATCCGTCATATAGTGATGTGGGCGATGTCCAACATCTACAATTTCGGTCATGAGCCGGATATGCACAATTATTCCATTGTCCTGCATAATGTAATCATCGGGGTTGTGATTCTGCCCTTTGTCCTGGTCATGGAATTCTTTTCACCTGCTACATTCAGAATGGCCCTTTTGACACTTGCTGCCATCGTCATATTGATTTATACCCTGCGTCAGGGTAAAAGCCTTTTGATGAGCATCGGGATGAGGGCTTTTAATCCATTTTATTTTTTTATCTATCTTTGCGCGATCGAAATTGCACCCTTAATGGTAGCTTATAAGATACTGATGGGAGCATTGTAGACTCGGTAAATTGTGTGTATGTCTTCAGAAAGTAAGGCTGAGCCAGAAGAAAACTACAAACCCGTCAAATCAATTTTAATATCGCAGCCCAAACCTGCTAGGTCCCCTTATTTTGACTTGGCCAAGAAATGGAATCTCCAAATAGATTGGAGGCCATTTATTCATGTTGAGCCTGTTACAGAAAAGGAGTTCAGAAGAAATCGGTTACGTCCCGATGAGTTTTCGGCAGTGATCTTCACGAGTAAAAATGCCATAGATCACTTTTTCAGCATTTGTGAAATAATGAGGTGCAAAATGTCCCAGAGCACCAAATATTTTTGTCTGACCAAGGCCGTAGCGGACTACCTGCAAAAATTTATAGTATATCGAAAAAGAAAGGTCTTTGTAGGAGTGCGAAAGATCGAAGATCTGGGTCCCGCCCTTATAAAACATAAAGAAAAAGAAAGATTCCTGCTCCCATGCTCCAACTTGGGAGCGGTTGAAGTAGTGGAATATTTGAAAAAGAATGAATTCAATTTCAAGGATGTCATGATGTATAAGACAGTAAGTAGTGATCTGTCGGATCTCAGTGATGTCACCTACGATGTCCTTGTATTTTTCAGTCCCCTGGGAATTACTTCTCTGTATGAGAATTTTCCCGACTTTGAGCAAAATGAAACTCGACTGGCAGTATTTGGTAGTACGACCAAGAGAGCCGTGGAAGAACGCGGCCTGCAAATCAATATTCAACCTACTGCCGACACGCCTTCTATGACGATGGCAATAGAAAACTATTTGCGAAAGTCCAATAAGAAAAAATAGATTTCGAATCAAATTAATTGATCACATCAATGATTTGAGAGAACGTCTTCAAGGACCCTTGCCCGGTTTTGAGGTTCAGTCGACTATGAGTCCCGTAAGAGGTGATGCCAAAATGTACTACCAAATCCCCAAGACGGCCAGATTGGCTGCAGTCCTTGCCCTATTGGTTCCAGTCAATGATGAATGGAAAATCGTATTGATCAAAAGGCCGTCACATCCGAGAGATCTGCATGCTGGTCAAATCAGCTTTCCGGGTGGAGGATTGGAGGGTCAGGATGAATCATTTGAGGAGTGTGCTTTACGAGAGACATACGAAGAAATCGGGATTGCTCAGGAAGAAGTGCAAATCATTGGAAGTTTAACAAAACTCTATGTTTATGCGAGCAACAATTTGGTATTTCCATTCGTAGGTTATCTGGAACGAGAATTGCCGTTTATAAAGGACCCGGCAGAAGTGGACCGGGTCATTACAACGCCTCTTTCTCATTTTAAAAATAAATCCATTATAAAAACGACGGAGTTAAAAGTAAGGGGATACAGATTGCCATCTGTTCCTTACTACGATATTGAAGGTGAAATTTTATGGGGAGCTACGGCGATGATGATTTCTGAACTGATATATTTATGGACATAATGCTATGAGAAGATTAATTTTTTTTCTGGTTACAATGGTTTTTTGCATCTGTTCATATGGGCAGACCGAATGGGAGCTCAAAAGAGTCGATGATGGCATCATGGCTTTTACCCGTAAACGGGAGGGTATTAAATTCAATGAATACAAGGTTGAGATGATGTTGAATGCAACCTTGAGCCAGGTGCTGGCCATCTTCAAGGATTTTGAGGTCTATACGGATTTGTTTCCTGGAACAGAACAGGTCAAAGTACTGCATAATGAGCCTGCCCATCACATTACATATATAAAGTTCAACATACCTTTCCCGGCAAGGGATCGGGACGCTGTCTTCGATAACCATCTCTCATATAATGACGATACCAAAGAACTGAAGGTGGATGTACAATGTCTGAACGATGAATTTGAAACCAACCCTAAGCTGATACAAATTAAATTTTGTGACGGAGAGTGGATATTCAGGGATCTGGAGGATGGAAGATTGCGTGTAATGCATTCGCTTATTGTTGATCCTGCAGGAAAAGCACCCGCATGGATCGTCAACTCGAAGACTATTGATGATCCCATTAAGACCTTGAAATCGCTAAGGGTAATGATTACCGATAGCAAATATCAAGGACATTCCTTTTCTTTATTGGGAAATTAGATTTCCAACTATGCAAAATACACTCTGGTTTGTCGCCTTCTTCCTCTTGTTTTCCTGTACCAGGGTAAACCCACCAACCAAAGAAGAGACCTCGGAAGAAAGTGCTGAGGAGGATAGCGAAATTCATCTGGACAGAATTAATTTGCCCGAAGGTTTTACAATCGAGCTTTATGCTGAAAATGTCATGAATGCAAGATCAATGGATCTCAGTCCTTCGGGGACGCTATTCGTAGGAACGCGAGGTGATGGAAGAGTTTATGCTTTGAAGGATCTTGATGGAGATATGAAAGCGGATCAGCAGTTTGTACTGATGGAGGACGGCAACATGCCGAATGGTGTTGCCTTCAGGGATGGAGACCTTTATGTTGCTGAGGTTAGCAGGATACTCAAGTTTTCAGATATCGAAAACAAACTTGAGAATCCTGGAGATCCGGAGGTGATCTATGACGAATATCCGACAGAGAAACACCATGGCTGGAAGTATATAGCATTTGGTCCGGATGGCAAATTATATGTGCCGGTTGGGGCGCCCTGTAATATATGTGATTCAAGGGATGACATCTTCAATTCCATTACCAGAATCAATCCCGACGGATCAGGCATGGAAATCGTACACAGAGGCGTGCGAAATACGGTAGGATTCACGTGGCATCCGGATAATGGTGAATTGTGGTTTACGGATAATGGGCGGGATATGTTGGGAGATGATATACCCGCTTGTGAACTTAACAGGGCCACGCGGAATAACCAGCATTTTGGCTATCCATATTGTCACCAGGGAGACTTATTGGATCCCGTATACGGAAGAAATAAAAAGTGTGAAGATTTTGTTGCTCCTGCTCAAAATCTTGGTCCGCATACGGCACCTTTGGGCATAGAATTTTATACGGCGGAAATGTTTCCGTCCCAATTCAAAAATACTGCTTTGATTGCGGAACATGGAAGTTGGAACCGCAGCAAAAAGATTGGCTACCGAATATCAATGGTGCCCCTGGATGCCGACTATAATGCCGTAGAATATAGAATATTTGCTGATGGATGGCTGGATGAAGAAGAGGACGAAGCCTGGGGCAGACCAGTGGATCTGGAATTCCTTCCTGATGGGTCCATGTTGATTTCTGACGACTTTGCGGATGTGATTTACAGGATTTCCTACCAGGGTTAAAGTATATCAAATCTAAATAAGAATTCGGCTTGGCGAACGCTTTTCTATGCCGTACAAAGTACCCAAAGCTTTCTATCTTTGCGCGAAATTGAAACCGTTTATATCTAATGCAATCACTTAGGCGAATTGCTCCCATAATTCTTGGTTTTTTCTTTACAATCGGTTCCGTCTCTCACATAAGCGCCCAGGGTACTGGCCCATCGGCGAATTTTTATGTGATCGCGATGTTGATCGTCATCGGTTCTTTGATTCTCGTCAGTGCCGTGATGTTGTTGAGCGAAAATTTCATCCAAATCGAATCCAGGAAGGCAGGATTAGATCTCAATGAGTCGAATCGAACCTTTGTGCAATCGTTCAAAGAAATATGGACACCCAAAGGACCGGCATATACCAATGGAGCAGAAGTTATCGATTTGAACAAGGGGCATGATATTTTATTAAATGGAATAGCTAACAAACAAACAGTATCAGGATCGATACAACGATTTTCGATTAAACCCGGAGATTTCAGGGAACTTGCTCCGATACCAAGAATGAAGGTTCAGGAAGGAGATGAAGTAAAGGCTGGAGATGTACTGTTTCATGACAAAAAAGACGAGAAGGTTAAATATGTGGCACCAGTAAGTGGAGAGGTTGTGGAAATCAGGAGAGGTGACAAACGCGCCATCACCGACGTTGTCATTCTGGCCGACAAGGAAATCAGATATAAGCAATTTGATCCACCAAGCTTGACTGGGTCAAGTCGTGAAGAAATCGTGGATTACCTATGTGAGTCAGGAGGATGGACATTGATCAATCAACGTCCATATGATATCGTACCGGACGTTCAGGTTATACCCAAGGGAGTATTCATTTCAACATTTGATAGCGCTCCTCTCGCACCTGATCTCGGTTTTGTGGTTCAGGGTCGCGAAAATGCTTTTCAAAAAGGTATTGATACGTTAGCCAGGCTTTCAAATGACTCGGTGCATTTGGGTCTGGACGCAAGAAGCGATCAACCTCCTGCAAAGGCATTTACCCATGCCCAAAATTGTCAGTTGCACTGGTTTCGGGGAAAACACCCAATTGGAAATGTGGGCATACAAATTCATCACATCGCTCCTATCAAAGCCGGAGATACGGTATGGACGCTGACTGTTGATGAGGTAATTATCCTGGGAGATTTGATGCACAAGGGAATTTACAATGCTGAAAGAAAAGTGGCAATTACCGGTGCATGTGTCAAGCAACCTGCCTATATACAAACATACCAGGGAGCGAATATTGGTGAGCTTTTGAAAGATCAGTTGTCTGAAGGAAAAAACAGGATTATCGATGGAAATCCACTTTCAGGCAAAAAGAGTTCAGGGGAGGATTTTATCGGTCATAAAACAATTCACATCACTGTCATCGAAGAAGGCGATCAATACGAAATGTTTGGATGGTTACTCCCGCTGACTTTGAGACCTACCATATCGAAGACGTTTCCAAATTTCCTTGTGCCGAACATGAAATTTGATGGAGAAACCAATACCCATGGTGAAAGAAGAGCTTTTGTAATGACTGGTCAATACGAATCTGTCTTGCCCATGGATATATTCCCACAGCATTTATTGAAGGCCATAATGGCCAATGATTATGAAAGAATGGAAGGATTGGGGATCACTGAATTGACGGAAGAAGATCTCGCATTATGTGAATTTGTATGCACTTCTAAGATTCCTGTGCAAAAGATTCTGAGAAAAGGATTGGACATGATGCGCGAGCAAGGATAAAATTTGAAAGAAAGAAACGATAAAATAGAGAATGGGATTACTCGATTTTTTCAAAGATAAAGTACACGGAGATCCTCCGAAGACCTTGGCGGGAAAGTTTGGACATACACTCCTGGATGCCATTTTCACCTTTTTGTACAGTCCCAATGAAGTGACAAAGGATGGCGTCCACATCAGGGATGGAATCGACTTGAAAAGAACCATGTTCCATGTGATGATAGCCCTGCAATTATGTTTCTTATTCGGAACGTACAATGTAGGACATCAGCATTTTGTTGCCATGGGGGAGCACATGGGATTTATTGAAGGATTCCATTTAAAGCTTGCACACGGGCTGATCAAATTACTTCCGATTTTCATCGTAACTCATGTTGTCGGACTCGCCATTGAAATTTATTTTGCCGCTAAAAAAGGACATTCTGTAGAAGAAGGATTCCTGGTATCTGGTCCCCTGATCACCCTGATCATGCCACCGGACATCCCACTTTGGATTTTGGCCATTGCTGTAGCTTTTGCCGTAATCATCGGGAAGGAGGCTTTTGGAGGCACAGGAATGAATATTTGGAATGTGGCCCTCCTGGCAAGGGTCTTCATATTTTTTGCCTATCCCACTACGATTTCCGGTGATAATGTATGGGTCTCTGGTTTTGACAGTATAGCTGCCGGAGCGGAGGCCAATTATGGCTGGTGGCACACGGGTTTTTTCAATTCTCTGTTTGGTTGGATGGGACTGGATCAATTTACACCGGGAAGCGCGGTGGTTGACGGATTTACCGGTGCGACCCCATTGGCCCTGGCGTATCAGGGAGGATGGGAAGCTGTAATCAATGTATATTCTCCTGCTCAAATGTGGTGGGGAGCAATCCCTGGTTCGATAGGAGAGACTTGTAAGCCGTTGATCATCCTGGGTGCTTTGTTTTTGCTATTTACCCGGATCGCGAGTTGGAGAATCATGTTCGGTGCTTTGTTGGGCACAGTATTGATGGGTATGGTTTTGAATCTTTGGGGTGCAACTCCATTTATGACGGTTCCATGGTATTATCATTTATGGATGGGAAGTTTTTTCTTCGCAATCGCATTTATGGCTACGGATCCGGTGACTGCTGCTTCAACCAATACGGGAAAATGGATTTACGGTTTTCTCATTGGAGTAATCGGGCTCATTGTGCGAATTCTGAATCCTGCCTACCCGGAGGGATGGATGCTGGCAATCCTATTTTTAAACACATTCGCAGCTTTGATCGATCATTACGTCCTGGAGGCGAATATTTCAAAAAGATTAAAACGTGCATAGTACCAGGTCAATCATCATTTTTGTTTTGATCATGACGGCAGTGGTGGCGTTAGTGCTCGCGGGTATGTACACATATCTGAAGCCGACACATGACAGGAACGAAGCTCTTTACAACAAGAAAGCAATTCTTTCTGCAGTTCAAAATCACCTGGATTCCGACTTGTCGAAAATGAGTAACGACCAAATCCAGGAAATCTTTGATGCCCAAATTGTACAAAAAGTAGTCAATATGAAGGGAGAAGAAGTGAGCCGGGAAGACGTTTTGGCCCTTGGATACAAAGGTGGAATGGCGGAGAATATTGATATGAAAAAAGAGGTAAAACGAAACGTGGCTGATCAAATTCTTCCAGTATTCCTCTTTGCAAAAGATGACGGAACACAATTCTACATTTTATACACAAGGGGTAAAGGTCTGTGGGATGAAATATGGGGGAATATTGCATTTGAAGATGATTTGAATACAATCGCCGGCGTATCTTTTGACCACGTACAGGAGACACCGGGTCTCGGTGCAGAGATCAAGGATAATGCTGCCTGGGCCAGGCAATTTGTAGGTAAAAAAGTATACGATGAAGATGGTAGCTTTCGCTCCGTTTTGGTAAGGAAGGGTGGAGCAAGGGACCCGGTCTATGAAGTGGACGGAATTTCGGGAGCCACGATTACAGCTGATGGTGTTTCCGAAATGTTGTCGCGCGGATTGCAATATTATGAGCCTTATTTAAAATCGATTAAAGGATAATTATGGCAGAAACGACAGTTGTAGCCAAACAGGAATCTCCTATTAAATTTGGGAAGAAGGAGCGAAAATTAATCACTGATCCTCTGAATGACAATAACCCTATTACCGTTCAGGTATTGGGGATCTGTTCAGCATTGGCAGTCACCACAGGGATGCGGAATGCAGTCGTCATGTCTATTGCGGTTGTCTTTGTTTGTTTATTCTCCAATATCACTACTTCGATCTTAAGAACCCGAATTCCAAAGCAAGTAAGAATGATCGTCCAACTGGTCATCATTGCCACTTTGGTCACCATCGTGGAATTGACATTAAAGGCTGTTGATTTTGAAAGTTATAAGGCTCTATCTGTATTTATTGGATTGATCATCACCAATTGTATCATTATGGGCCGTCTGGAAGCTTTTGCCATGGGAAATAAACCATACGAATCTGCCCTTGATGGATTGGGGAATGGCATAGGATATGGACTCATACTTATTGTCGTAGCTTTTTTCAGAGAGCTTTTTGGCAAGGGGTCATTATTTGACTATAAGATCATTGGTCACACAGGTGAATACCTGATCAATACCCAGACGAGCTGGCTATTCGGCTGGTACGAACATAATAACCTGATGGTTCTGTTTCCCTCGGCCATGTTTGTCATCGGAATCGTGATCTGGGTACACAGAGCATGGAACCCTAAACTTGTAGACATTTCCTAAAAGATATAGAATATGGACCTCGTAAACATATTTATTAAATCTGCCTTCATAGAAAATCTGGCTCTTGCCTATTTCCTGGGCATGTGTTCGTATCTGGCAGTTTCGAAAACCGTAAAAACGGCATTTGGTCTTGGACTGGCAGTCATTTTCGTTCTCGGAATAACAATGCCCATCAATTGGGTAATCAATACATGGTTATTGGGAGAGAATGGGATCTTTGCCACTGATCTGACCTTCCTCAGATTGATACTATTCATCGCGGTGATTGCATCCATGGTGCAGTTAGTGGAGATGGTAGTCGAAAAATTTTCTCCTGCATTGTACAGCTCTCTGGGCATTTTTCTCCCACTGATTACGGTGAATTGTGCCATTTTGGGAGGCTCACTTTTCATGGTTTCGAAGGAGTATAATTTCTCAGAATCTGTGGCTTTCGGATTGGGTGGTGGATTTGGATGGTTTCTGGCCATTATTGCCATTGCAGCGATTCGTGAGAAAATTAGATACAGTAACGTTCCTCCTGCTTTGAGAGGGCTTGGAATGGCTTTCATTTTAACGGGACTGATGGGAATGGCATTTATGAGTTTGATGGGCATAGACCCAGCTGCATTTAAATAATAAGATATGTCTGTATTACCCGTAGTATATGCACTCATAGTTTTTTGTGGAGTCATCCTGGCTCTGTCAATGATGTTAATCTATGCAAGAAAACGATTGGTCCCACAGGGAGCAGTGCGCCTGGTGGTCAATGGTGATTCAGAACAACCACTTATGGTAGAACCGGGAAGTTCTCTGTTATCTGCCTTGTCCGACATGAATGTCTTTCTCCCTTCAGCTTGTGGTGGGGGAGGGACGTGTGCCATGTGTGAATGCCATGTGCACTCGGGTGGCGGAGATGTCTTGCCCACTGAAATGAATCACCTCACCAGGAAGGAAGCTGCAGAGGGCAAGCGTCTCGCATGCCAGGTCAAGGTCCGTGAGGATATGGAAATTTCCATTCCAGAAGAAATCTTTGGGATTAAGAAGTGGGAGTGCGAAGTAGTTTCCAATTATAACGTCGCCTCTTTTATCAAGGAATTTGTAGTGAAGCTACCCGAGGGCGAAACGTTGGATTTTCAACCCGGAGGATACATACAGATTGACGTTCCTCCTATAACCGTTGATTTTAAGGATATGGACATTGCGGCGCATCCTGATTTTCATGATGAATCGGATAAGTTTCAGTCAGAATGGGATAAGTATAAATTGTGGGATTTGAAGATGGTCAATGAAGAACCTGAGTTCAGGGCATATTCCATGGCTAATCATCCGGCGGAAGGAAATATTATCAAGCTGAACATCCGGATTGCTACTCCGCCTTTTGACAGGGCGAAGGGAGGCTGGATGGATGTCAATCCAGGCGTTTGTTCTTCATATGTATTTGCACTGAAGCCCGGAGATAAGTGTACCATTTCAGGACCTTATGGCGAATTCTTTATAAAGGATACGCAGAAAGAGATGGTCTATATAGGAGGGGGAGCAGGTATGGCCCCGTTGCGTTCACACCTGTTTCATTTGTTCCATACATTGAAAATGACCAATAGAAAGGTATCTTATTGGTATGGTGGAAGAACAAAACGAGAACTTTTCTACATTGATTTGTTCCGGCAAATTGAGAACGAATTCCCCAATTTCAAATTTTACGTTGCCCTTGACAATCCCTTACCGGAGGACAACTGGCAGGTCAAGGAAGATATTGACGCACCGGGCGATGGATTCAGAGGATACATCATGAGCGTTTGTTATGAACAGTATCTGAAAGATCATCCGGAACCAGAAGAAATCGAATATTACTTCTGTGGCCCTCCCATGATGAATGCCTCGGTCTTGTCTACTCTCGACAAACTGGGAGTGCCTGAAGAGAATGTTTCATTCGACGATTTTGGAGGGTAATCCTTTACCCATCACTACCTTCGGTTCATGACCGAATCAATATTGAAATTGGAAGATGGTGCCCAACTCCATCTGTACTCTTCTCCTGTGAATCAGCCAAGAGCTCATTTGTTGTTCGTTCATGGTTATGCCGAACATGCCGGGCGATACCATGATTTTGCATCTATTCTTAACAAAAGAGAAATTTCATTTTCAAGTTTTGATCAAAGAGGATTTGGACAATCAGATGGATTGAAAGCATATGTGCGCAGATTTGATGATTTGGTCCAGAATCTGGAGCAAGTGATTTCCTTTATTTCAACGGATCGTCCACTGATATTAATGGGACATAGTATGGGAGGCCTCGTGGTGACCAAGTATATGATCGAGAAAAAAGATGAACGCGTTCAGGGAATCATTTCTTCGAGTGGAGCTCTTGAATTGGACCCCAATCTTTCCCCTCTCCTTCAAAGACTTGCTCCTGTTCTGGGATTCTTATTTCCTAAGTTGCCAACAGAACCTTTGGATAAGACATATTTAACGCGTAATCCGGAGAATCTCGAACAATATATGAACGACCCCTTGATCTATTTAAAGGGGACGAGGGCCAGGACCGGGGCCGAGCTCATCAAGACCATCAAACAAATTAGTAATAGGTTTGCTGAACTGAATGTACCTCTGCTTGTATTACATGGTGGTGCAGACCGCTTAACAATGCCGGGTGGATCTCAAAGGCTTTATGATGAGGCCGCGTCTGCGGACAAGCAAATAAAATTGTATCCCGGACTTTATCACGAGTTGATCTTCGAACCTGAAAGAGATGAGATTATAGAAGATATTTGCAATTGGATTCTTGACCACAGCTTTCAATATCAGAAATCATCGGGGTAAGTACAAGCGAATGCTAAGACTTTTGCGTTCTTTGAATGTCAATAGAATGCATCATGGAATTACCCTCATCGTTGGTAGCGCAGTATCCTGAGATTCAGGAAATGCCGGTCTGCATGTCTATACCTGTCTTATGGGGAGATATGGATAGCGCCAGTCATGTCAACAACCTGGTCTATCTCAGATGGACGGAGTCTGCGCGGATCAAGTTGTTCGGGCAATTTATGGAGACAAGTTTTCAAGGATCGTTGGGTCTGATCCTGGGATGGCATGATTGCAAGTATATTTTTCCGATGACATATCCTGATACTGCCATTACCACAGCACGAATCCAGGAAATCAAGACAGATCGATTTATGATTGTATCCAAGGTTTACTCAGTACGTCACTCCAAAATTTCTGCGCTTTCGTATCAAAGCATGATTCCTTATGATTATGTCCAACTCAAAAAGATCCCAATTCCAGAGTCCCGGATCAATAAGTTAAGCCGATTGAACTGAGTATTCAATGAAATTCAAAAAGTCATTTTGGTTACTTTTCATTTGCCTGTCGTGTACTTTCACGACAGTTGGCCAAACCGCTCTTGATGAAAAGGTCAACCGGGACTATGAAGACGAGAAGCTGTCCTATATCCTGTTCAACCTGAGTGAAAGGCATCAGGTAGATATTCGATATAACGAAACCCTTCTTCCGGAAAATCGATATACCTATAGTTTCAAGGGTACGCCCATGCGTGATGTACTGCGTATTCTCTTGAATGACAAAGATCTCCATTATAAAGAATATCAGGCAGACAAGGTTATTGTGGTCCCCTCTGAAATGATCGAAGTAGACAGCATACTGACTGTACAGAAGGTGGCCATCGACGAAGAGACCATTGCACGACAAGTGCTGGGCCAGAATCCGCCCTCTGGTCCGGAGGTCAGGATCATTGGCAGCATTATTGATGCACGGAACTTTACTCCAATCAGCAGTGCCCTCGTCATCAACAATACAACAGGTGCCTACCTGACTTCTGACGAACAGGGGACATTTAATTTTTCCATTGATACGGGAAGGTATGTATTCCAGGTTACATCCATATCTCATGAACCATACAATGTTGCTGTCCATGTCAAGGGATCTGATACCTGGGAGTTGCTCCTGGAACCCAAGGCTTATTTGATTGATGAGGTGGTAATTACCGGAGTTTCAGCTCAACAAAAGGCTAAAGAAACCATAATAGGTGTGGAGCAAATTAGCCGGAAAGAGATCAAACAGCTGGCCTTGTTTATGGGAGAGGCTGATGTCGTCAAAAGTCTGTTGTCTCTTGCTGGTGTTACCACGACCGGTGATGGGGCAAGTGGCTTTAATGTCAGGGGAGGATCTATTGATCAAAACCTGATTCTTCAGGACGGAAGTGTGATTTTTAATCCATCCCATGTCCTTGGCTTCTTTTCTACTTTTAATCCGGACATCGTCAGAAATACAACTTTGAACAAAGGTCATATTCCCGCTAATTACGGAGGAAGAGTATCGTCAGTTCTGGATATAAAAATCAAAGACGCAAGTACCGAATTGTTCAAAGGTGGGGGATCGTTAGGATTGATTTCAAGTAAGATAAACTTTGAAAATCCCTTATTCGGAGGAAAAGGATCTTTACTCACTTCCGGGCGTATTTCATATGCAAAGTGGCTCTTAAATACAGTGAAGAATGCGGATATCCGCAATAGCAATGCCGACTTCTACGATTTTAATGGAAAATACACGCATAACTTCACAGACCATACCAAGGCCAGTGTATCTTATTTTCAAAGTTTTGACGAATTCACATTTGCAGAAGAGTTTGGGTATTCCTGGAAAAATCAAATTGGTCAATTTGATTTGAGACATATCGTAAACGATCGACTTTCATTATCCTGGATGTCTTCAATTTCTTCACTGGCGAATAGTCAGTTTCAACCAAAGGGGACTTTTGCATTTCAATTGAACTCGGGGATTGATTATTTTCAACATTCGGCGGGGATATTATGGTCGCCCGGAAATCACGAACTCAGGATTGGTGCTGATTTTATCGACTACGATATTCAACCTGAAATTCTTGAACCTCTAAACGACAGCAATACCGCTTTTGATGAAGTGAACAAAGAAAGAGGTCAGGAGATTTCCGTATATGTAAATGATGCTTATGATATTACGGATAAGCTGTCGGTGAATTTCGGACTAAGGTATACCGGTTATCGTCAAGTGGGACCTTATTTGGCCAACATATACAATACCGAGAACAATTTGTCTACCCTCGAAATTATAGGGACTGAAGAGTTTGGCCCTGGCACAGTAACATCTTATAGCGGGCTTGAACCAAGAGTAGCCATCAGATATAATGTCAAAGAAAATTTTGCAATTAAGGCATCGTATAACCGGCTTTATCAATATTTGCAACTGCTTTCCAATACTGCTACACCGACGCCGGTTGATATTTGGCAAGTCAGCACACCATACATCAAGCCTCTTTCTTCCAACAATTATTCGGCGGGAATCGCTCATAATTTTGGAAGCGTAGATTACAATATTGATGTCTATTACAAAACACTTGAAAATACCCTGGACTATCGCGACTTTGCCAGGCTATTGCTCAATTCAAATCTGGAAACTGAGACACTGGCGGGTAGAGGTCGCAATTACGGTGCTGAAATCTCAATTGCTAAAAAAGGTGAAAAATTTTCAGGAAGATTCAGTTATAGTTATTCAAAGAGTGAACACCAGGTATATGACGGACAAAATGTGACGATAAATCAAGGAGCCTGGTTTCCATCGAACTTTGACCAACCACACAGCATCAAATTATTTTTCAATTTCCAGATTTCGAGAAGAGATCGATTAAATATAAATTTTATTTACAATACAGGCCGGCCAATTACCGCACCTATCGGTAATTATATAGTCGGCGGGGTGGTGGTTTCCAATTTTTCAGATCGAAACGTTTTCAGACTTCCGGATTATCACAGGTTGGATATTGGATACACATTCAGGGTAAACAGAAGAAAGAGTGCCAGGTATCAAAGTGAGCTGACCTTTTCCTTTTATAATTTTTATGCACGCAAGAATGCATTTTCTATATTTTACAGACAAGAAACGGGTTCAATAATTAATGCTCTTAAATTGTCTGTTATCGGAACCATTATACCATCAATAAGTTATAATTTTTCATTTTGAAAGTAAGTAAATCCCATACAACCATCCTGTTGGTATTGCTCACTGCGATATCGTGCCTTGATCCATTTTCCTTTGAAAGAGAAGATATGGATCCCGCGATTGTCATTGATGGATTTTTGAGAAATAACGATGGTCCCCACATCCTGACAATTTCGAATGCCCTGGCCTTTGGCGACAAATTTATTGACCCGATTCCCGGAGCCAGGGTTGTATTGAACAGTCCTGAAGGTACCTTTGAATATGAGGAGGAATCTCCTGGCACACATGTTCTGAAGAAGGGCGTTCTGACAGGCAAACCAGGTGAACAGTATTCGGTTCGAATTGAATTACCAGACGGGGTTGTGATACAAAGTACTCCTGAGGTCATGCCTCAGCCTTTGGAAATGACCCGGGCGCGCTCAAAATTCGTCAGACTCCAGGTATTGACGAGAACGGGTCTGCCTCGACGAGAAAATGCTGTAGAAATTTCCATAGATGCTAACTTCCCGGATCCCAGTAGAGAAATTCCCTATTATATCCGGTATGGCATTGAAGAAGATTTTTCATATCCGGAGCAGGCTTGCGGGGGTCTTCATCAGCCCAAGACCTGCTATGTGAACACTGCAGCATTTACCAATGATTTTACACTACTGACCAGTGATGTGCTGAGCAGGGGCCAGGTAGATAGCCTGGTGGTGCTGCAAAAGGGTGATTTAAATCCTTCTCACTACAGGGGGAAGCATTATTTCACTGTTTATCAGCTGTCCATTACTCCTGCGGCCTTTCAATATTGGGAAAGAATCAGGGAAGTCATCAACCAGGATGGAACGGTTTTCGACCGACCTCCTGCAAGGGTTTTGGGTAATTTGTACAATGAATCAAACGACCAGATCCCTGTATTGGGCTATTTTGAAGTCGCTTCAGTAGATATTGAAAGGACGGCATTCTTACCTTCAGAATTTTTTGAATTCACAGGCATTACGGAGGAATGCTCTTTCTTTTCACGGAACAGATGGCCCCCGACTTGTTGCCAATGTTTGGGCCTGCCGAATGCGACAACCATCAGGCCCCCATGGTTTTAATGATTTCTTAACGAACACATCGTAACTTCTTTATTACTACTTTTGTAGTACATATTAACCAGTGAAAACAATTTGAATACGAAACAAGTATTACCTGAAATAAAAGAATCTAACGAGGTTTTAACGGATCTAATCATAGATAGTATACAGGATATTAAGGGTAAGGGAATCGTCAAATTGGACTTGCGAAAATTGGACTTTGCCCCCACCGACTTCTTTATCATTTGTGAAGGAGATTCCAATACGCAAATTCGGGCTATTTCACACAACATCTATCGAAGAGCTAAGAAAGAACTAGGGCTGATCCCTAGGCACGTAGAAGGAATAAAGGAATCAAATTGGATTTTGGTAGACTTTTTTGATCTGGTTGTACATATCTTTTATCCGGAAACGCGCTCTTACTATAATCTTGAAAATCTTTGGAGCGACGCGCAGATAACGACTTATGAGGACATTTAAAACCTTTTTGAATGCTTGTTCGTTCTTAAAAAGTACATAGACTACTATGGCTGACAAAAAAAATAAGAAAAATAAAAGACCGGAGAAGAAGAACAATCTCAGCTCATACTGGTTTTACGCTATCCTCATTGTTGTTCTGTTGGGGATTAATACGGTTATGAGTGTGGTCAGCAGACCAAAAGAAATTACCTATCAAAAATTTGAGGAAATTGCTCTGAACGAGGACTTCAAGAAAATTGAGGTGGTCAACGAGGAGTATGTCAACATTTATCTCAAACCAGAAAGTATCGAGAATTATAGTGACATCAAGTCTGACAATAGATTCTCGAACAGTTTGAACTTGAATTCTCCGCATTTCGTCATGCAACTGGGTCCCCAGGAACAATGGGTAGCAACCCTGAACGATCTAAAGGAAAGGGGAATAAAGCTGGATCCGGCATATAAGAAAAAAGTGAACTGGGTATCATCGGTCCTGAGTTGGATGTTGCCGTTGATCCTTTTTATAGCAATATGGCTCTTTATCATGCGCCGCGTCAGTGGTGGTGGTGGCGGACCAGGAGCCCAGATATTCAATATTGGCAAATCCAGGGCGACTCTATTTGATAGCAATGCAAATGAGCAAATCACCTTTGCGGATGTTGCAGGTCTCGATGAGGCCAAGGAGGAAGTGATGGAAATTGTCGATTTCCTCAAGAATCCGAAGAAATATACCTCGCTGGGAGGCAAAATCCCCAAGGGTGTAATCCTCGTGGGACCTCCGGGGACTGGAAAAACCCTATTGGCGAAAGCCGTTGCTGGTGAAGCCGGGGTACCGTTTTTCTCGATTTCAGGATCTGATTTCGTTGAAATGTTTGTTGGAGTTGGAGCCTCTCGTGTTAGGGATCTGTTCCGCCAGGCTCGTGAGAAAGCCCCATGCATCGTATTTATTGACGAAATCGATGCCATTGGAAGAGCCAGGGGCAGAGGGGCCGTACAGGGAGGCAATGACGAGCGTGAGAATACCCTAAACCAATTGCTTGTTGAAATGGACGGCTTCAGTACGGATAAAGGGGTAATACTGATGGCTGCGACCAACCGGGCAGATATCCTGGATAGCGCATTGTTACGCCCGGGAAGATTTGACCGACAAATTGGAATTGACCGTCCTGATCTCAAGGAAAGGGAGGCCATATTTAAAGTTCATCTGAAAAATATCAAGGTGAATGAAGATGTCTTGCCCCATGTTCTTGCCGAAATGACCCCGGGATTTGCTGGAGCGGATATCGCCAATGTTTGTAACGAAGCTGCCCTTGTCGCCGCGCGCAGGGATAAGAAGGCGGTTGAAATGGAAGACTTCAACTATGCCCTGGATCGTGTCATTGGTGGATTGGAAAAGAAAAACAAGTTCATTTCTCCAAGAGAAAAGGAAATCATCGCCTACCATGAGGCAGGACATGCCATTTGCGGATGGTACCTTGAACATGCCTCTCCTCTGGTCAAAGTGACCATCGTACCAAGGGGAATCGGTACGCTTGGGTATGCTCAATATTTGCCCAAAGATGAATACATCACAAGGACGGAACAAATGCTGGACAGGATTTGTATGACCTTTGGTGGACGGGCAGCCGAAAAAATCATATTTGATAAGATTTCTACCGGTGCTCAGAACGATCTTGATCAGGTTACTAAAATGGCCTACAGTATGATCGCCGTTTATGGAATGAATGATAAGGTAGGAAATGTCTCCTTCTACGGCATGTCTCAGGATCAGTGGAACAAACCCTATTCCGATGATACTGCTACCTTAATCGATGATGAGGTCAGAAATCTGGTGGAAGAGCAATATGAGAGAGCTCAGGATCTCCTAAAGAAGTATATCAAAGAGCTTCATTTGTTAGCAAAAAAGCTGCTCGAGAAAGAAGTTCTTGTCAAATCAGATCTGGAAGAATTAATTGGTCCGAGACCATGGCCGGAGCAGGGACCATTTGCAGAAACCGAACAAGAGAAAGAATCCCCTGCTGAACAAGAACCAGTAGCTGAAGAACCACCACATGAAAATGAGGAAGTCCTGGAAGAAGAGGAGAATGTAAATTCAAATGGTGCAGGAGCAATAGCGGATTCAGAGGAAGTAGTAGTTAAATAGCTTAGCGTTTTAGCAATTTTCCTTTCACATATTTTTTTAAAAATCCTTCTTTATACGTATTCCCCAACGGAACTTCGTGCTCTCCGATATAAATGAGATCGACGTCAATACTGTTTACATAATTGGTGTTGATAATATATGATTTACTTACTCTGGCAAATTGTTCTGAAGGAAGTTGCTTGTGAATCGTACCGACGTTCATGGCAGTCATGAATTTTTGATCTTTTGTATGTATGATCACATAATCTTTCAACCCTTTTATAAAAAGAATGTCATTCAGTGCCAGTTTAATATATTTTCTGTCGGATTTTATAAATATGAAATCATCGGAACTCTTAAATTCCAAATCGTGATTTTGTAATTCGGATATCTCCCGCACTTTTTTTATGGCCTTTGCAAATCGATCGATGCTGATCGGTTTCAATAAGTAATCGACTACATCAAGTTCGAAAGCTTCCAATGCATATTGTGGATATGCCGTAGTGAGTACTACATGGCATTGTGGCGGCATGGATTTTAAATATTCAATACCAGTAAGACCTGGCATTTCAACATCGAGAAATACAAGCTTCAATTGATCTTTATTGTTTACAATGAATTCCTGCGCTAAAAGCGGATTTCCAAATTCTGCGATAATATCGAGATTTGAAATTTGTTCAGCCAACAATCTGATGCCTTTACGGGCAATGGGTTCGTCGTCAATAATTATTGCTTTCATTAATGGTCATTTCAAGTATTGCCTTATGTGTATTATTTGATATTGAAAATTCTAAATTATGTTTTTTAGGATAAAGTAATTCCAGGCGCTTTCTAAGATTGTCTATTCCAAATCCCCCCTCGTTATTCTTGTAAGTACCAATCGTATTTTGAACCGAAAGTACAAGATTTCCACTTTGAAAGATCCAATCAATCTTTATCAGGACCTCCTCTTCACTGATTGAAACGGAATGTTTGAAAGCATTTTCAACCAATGGCAGGAAAAGAAAAGGAGTAATTCTGACATTGGGTATGGCCGAATGAACGTTCCACTCGAGTTTGAGATTATTTCTTCTTACTTTTTCAAGTGATGCATAATTATTCAGAAATTCTATTTCCTTTTTTAAAGTAACCGTATCCGATTTGCCAGCCTCATAGATTTGATATCTCAGCATGTCGGATAATTGGAGGACGGTGTCAGAAACCGATTCGGGATGTGATATGGACTGTATGTTGATGGTATTTAGAATATTGAACAAGAAGTGAGGATTGATTTGCTGTTTCAAATAATTTAATTCCATCTTGGTCTGATCCAGCTTCAATTGTTCTGTTACTTTTCTTTGCTCATAGGAGTCTTTTCCAATTTTAATAGCTACGGCAGTAGCAAGAAGAGTTATTGTGCCGATGAGGGAAGCAATTAAGTCTTCAAAATATGGATCTACGGATTCACCAAAATATATGTACAACAATGTTATGCCTACGTCTGCTATGACGAGGACAATGGAAAAAATAAAATACGAAATGTATTTTTTGGATTTGAAATATCGAGGATACAGAACATATAGATTAATATAAACGAGGATCACGTCCAGGATGAGTGGGACGACGGCGTAATCAATATCCAACATGCCATCCTCATACATTACAGTGAAGAAAAGCTCATCCAGATACATGAGCATCCAGAACAGTAGATGTCTACTTAATCGCCATCCACCTCCTTTGAACAGTATTTTTTGAAAGAATTCCTCCACCAAGTATGATTTGGATTGCAAGGTAGTCCGAACATTGTATTACCGATTGGTCAGAAGTATAATAAACGGCCGTAAAAGTATAATAAGCATGGGTCAAAGTAGAAAGCCCTAGAAATATATGAGTTCATCACCCTTCTTTTGATTGTAAATCGAAACGGATGAATACAGCATTACCATTCTTAACTTCTTAATCTTTCAAAATGAAATTACATCGAGTTTTTGTGCCACTTGTAGTATTGGGTTGTGCTCTCTTACTCTTTTCATGCCAGGAAGAAGAATGGGCATCTTCTCCATCTGTGGTTGATTCTGCCGTAGAGAGTTCGAACAAAAGGATTTGTTTGTCCTCGGAGCATCATCAGCATTTGATGTTGAACGATGCTTACCGGAAAAAGTGCGAAGAGGCTTTATCGAGATTTGCAAAGATGAAACAGAGCAATTCTCTCAAAAATCACTGTGCCAGTCCCGTTCAACTGCCGGTAGCCATTCATTTCCAAAATGTGGGCAGTTCGGACAGGTCATGTCTGACCCAAATGGCCATTGATCAAATTGAGCGGGTGAATCTAGATTTTGGAGGCCATAATTCTGACATCTCCAATTGGACGAATAGCGCATCATCCTCTTTTCCGGGAATTTCCAATGGTGAAATGTGTGTTCAATTCGTCATAGCAGATCAAAATCATCCCAGTGGATACGGCTTGTCTGATGGTGCGTTGGCCATTACGATCAATCAAACTCAGGGAGATCAAATCAACGATTGGTCGGGTTATATTAATATCATCGTACAGACCAACACGGGTGCCCTGGGTTATGCCCCACTAGGTGGTTTTGGTGATGGTGATGGTGTTGTCATCGATGCTGAGGGATTTGGCGCAGGCTCCGGATGCGGATCCATTGCTCCCCAGGCACCTTTCAACCTTGGAAGGACACTGACACATGAACTGGGTCACTATCTCTTTCTTGATCATATTTGGGGCAATGGCTGTGGAACTGATGATGAAGTTACCGACACTCCGGATCAGGAATTCGATTATTCCGGCTGTCCATCTGCCGGATCATCAAGTTGTGGTTCTGTGGATATGCATATGAACTTCATGGATTATACAGATGATGCTTGTATGTATATGTTTAGCCAGGGCCAGGTCACCAGGATGACGAATTATTTGAATGCCAACCTGTCTCATGTGATCGCCAATACTAGTAATGCATATAGTGGGAACACGAATACGACAGGCGGGGGCACAACGAGCGGAGATCCAACAGGAGGGGATCCTACCGGTGGTGGAGATCCGACAGGCGGAAATAATTCCATCTGTACCGCACCTGAATCTCCAACAGCCGTCATACAGGACCCTGCGACTGTCCTGGTTGATTGGGAAGACATCAGCGATGTATCCGGATATAGAATTCGATACAGAATACAGGGAAGTAGTGGTTGGTCAGTAAGGGGAAGTGCGCAATCTCAAAAAAGAATTACCGGTCTTGCCGCCGCCAGATATGAATATCAATTGCGAAGCCGGTGCCCCGATGGTTGGACTACCTGGTCGTCAATGAATACCTTCGATCTTTCTACCACTGCTCCCACTCAAAGTGGCTCGATCACAATTGAAGTGACGCTTGATAACTATGGATCAGAAACACAGTGGGAATTATATGACCAAAAAAATACACAGTTGCATCGCGCCGGTCCATTTACCGACGGTCGTGCAGGGTCCTTGGAAAGTGCCACGCTGACACTTCCGGATGGTTGTTATGAGATTGATCTGTACGATTCCTTTGGCGACGGAATATGTTGTGATTACGGCAATGGAAAATTTGAGATATTTGGGGACAACCGGTCATTGCTGGCGCATTCTGACGGACGATTCGGATACTATGAATTGATTCAGTTTTGTGTAGAAAATGGAAGTGCCCGGATGGTGAATAGAGAAAAGGATGTAAAGCGCAATTTCAGGAACAAGACCAAGTAAGGTATATTAGATCACTAGGATCACGAAAGAAGGAGGTGTTTAAATACAGACATCTCCTTTTTCTATATATTTCCATCTTCAATCAATAGAATGAGATTTTTTGTCCTCTTTGTGGTGGTACTTCTTTTGACTGCTTGCCGGTCAAAGCAAATTGTATCAACATATCGAGGAGGTCCCAATACTTTATCGCCGGGTGAAAGAGCCCTGGGCTGGGAATTGCTATTTGATGGAAAGAGCATGGACGAATGGAGAGTCTTTAATGAAGACGGGATTCGGGGATGGGAGGTGAAAGAAGGATTGATGACCGCCCTCGGGACATCATCTCCATCCGCAGATATCATCACCAGGGACACCTTTAATCACTTCGAGTTGTCCCTGGAATGGCGCGTTTCCGAACGGGGGAATAGCGGAATATTCTACAATGTCCGGGAAGGGGAGGGGATGAAAGCTGTCTACTATACCGGACCTGAATATCAAATATTGGACGAAGAATCCTACCTGAATGAAATCGAGGATTGGCAACGTACGGCGGCCAACTATGCAATGCATGCGCCAAAGATCCATGTTCAAAAACCAAGAGGAACGTTCAACCTCTCCAGGATCATCGTTGACGAAGGACACGTACAACATTGGCTGAACGATCGATTGGTCGTCAGCTATACTTTATGGACTGATGAATGGGAATCCTTGAAACAAAAGAGCAAATGGATGGGTTTTCCGGATTACGGCATCTATCAATCCGGTCATATTGGCATTCAGGACCACGGCAATCAAATTCAATTCAGAAATATCAAAATCAGAAGATTGTACCGGTAGAAAGTACGAAATGACATATTAGAAACGGTCATTCCGACAATTTGTCACCTTCTGCTGTCATGGCATAGCCTTTGTCCTCTCTTGATATCTTACAAAAGCAATAGAATTATGGCAAAAGGACAGATATCCGTACAAACCGAGAATATATTTCCCATCATTAAAAAATTCCTGTACTCAGACCAGGAGATATTCCTTAGAGAACTGGTTTCCAACGCAATCGATGCAACTTCAAAGTTGAAAACCCTGTCTTCAAAAGGAGAAGTCAAAGGAGACATTGGAGATTTGACCATCGACATTATCCTGGGCAAAAAGACCCTGACTATCAAAGACAGGGGAATAGGCATGACTGAGAAGGAAGTGATGAAGTACCTGAATCAAGTGGCCTTTTCTTCGGCTGAGGAATTTCTTGAAAAATATAAGGATGATGCCAACATCATAGGACACTTTGGACTGGGATTCTATTCGGCGTTCATGGTGGCAGACAAGGTTGAAGTCATTACAAAATCATTCAAAAAGGATCCTGCTGTCAGGTGGACGTGTACCGGAGATCCTGAATTTGAGATTGAGCCTCATGAAATGACAGAACGAGGAACAGAGATCGTTTTGCATATTTCCAAAGACAGTAAGGAATTTCTGAAAAAGGAAAGGATAGAAGAATTGCTGACTAAGTACTGTAAGTTTTTACCATATCCCATCCGGTTTGGGACCAAGACAGAATCCACCTGGGAAGGAGAAGGGGAGGATCGCACCGAGATCAAGACCGAAGTGGATAATATCATCAATCATATAGAGCCGTTGTGGAAAAAGAAACCTTCCGGCTTAAAAGATGAGGACTACAAAGAATTTTATAGTCACTTGTATCCTTACTCCATGCCACCGCTATTTTGGATCCATCTGAATATAGACTATCCGTTCAATCTTACCGGAATATTGTACTTCCCGAAGGTTAATAACTCTATAGAAATACAAAAGAATAAGATCCAGCTGTACAGCAACCAGGTGTATGTAACGGATGATGTATCCGAGATTGTTCCTGAGTTCTTAACCTTATTGCATGGTGTAATCGACAGTCCGGATATTCCATTGAATGTGTCCAGGAGTTATCTTCAGAGTGACAGCAATGTCAGAAAGATCACCTCCTACATTACCAAGAAAGTAGCGGAAAAATTAAACAAGACATTTACAAAGAAGCGTGATGAATACGAAGAGAAGTGGGGAGAGATCAGTGTATTCGTAAAATACGGAATGATCTCTGAGGATAAGTTTTATGATAAGGCCGTCAAATTTGCCCTGCTCAAAAACATTGATGGAAATCACTTCACAATTGACGAATACAAGGAGAAAGTTCAGGAATTGCAAAAGGACAAACACGATAAGATCGTCCATTTATATTCAAATGCCACGAAGGAACATCACAGTTTTATAGAATCTGCAAAAGGCCTGGGATACGATGTATTGGAAATGGACAATGTGATCGATAACCACTTCATGCAACGCCTGGAGCAAAAGGTGGGAGATATCACCTTTGTAAGGGTCGATAGTGATATTGCTGATAATCTCGTACAAAAAGATGATGAGCGGGAGTCTGTCCTGAGTGATAAAGAAAAAGAGAAAGTAGAAGGAATTTTTAAATCCATTCTTCCGGAGAGTGGAGGACCTCATATGGAATTAAAGGCCCTTTCACCCAATGATTATCCGGTCATCATTACCAAGCCTGAGTTTATGAGACGCATGAAGGAAATGCAGCAATTTCAGACGATGGGCAGCAATGATATGCCTGAGTTTTTTAACGTAGTAATCAATACCAATCATCCGATGGTTGCCGAGAAACTGATCAGGATGAAGGGACAGGAACGAAAAGAGAAGTTTGCTTCTTATCTCTATGATCTGGCCCGCTTGAATCAAAACATGCTCAAAGGCCCCGAAATGTCAGACTTTATTAAAAAGAGTCTGGATTTTGTGAGCTGATCATGAAGATTCAAATGACTTCCAGGTGGTTAAAACCACATGAATTTGTAGCCTGTGCGAGCTCCTGTAATCCAGGTATTTACACCACAGATGAACACAGATCATTCGATCAATGGAGTAAGATCCAAAGAAGACTTTCGTGTTAAGAGTATATCTGAATATTACCCTGCAAATTTTACGTTATTCGCATCAACACAAGGGTGTTGATGCGGTGAAGGGGGGTACTCAGTTTTAAGGTCGCTCTGTTTTTGGTTTTTTGGATACGGCATATAGCTGATGCGTATGTCTATCGTATCCTCGTGGATGATAATCCTGTCTACGGTCAGTTCGATGAACGCGCGCTTTTGCGCGCGTTCCAGTGTTGGCCACCGTGTATAGATGGTCTGTGTTTCGGTTGTGATATCGTCCACAGATTGTACCTGTATCGTCTTAGATGCTAGTTCGGCTTCAAGGCGGGGTAATGCCCCTGCTACCTGGTCTTGTTGCTCTTTTATTGGTTCGTATCGTGCGGTGAAATCTTCTTTGGAGAGGAGGTTCTCTTTGTACATGTCAATGAGGGTGGAGATTTCTTCATAGAGTTCTTTTTTCTTCTTCTTGATATCATCACACTGTTTTTTAAGTGCATGTATTGCTCGTTTCGTTTGTTCTTTTACCCCGCTCATGTCGTGGGGAGATATCACAAACTCGTGCAGTTGTTCCATGAAAATGTCTTCAAGGTCTTGCATGGGTATCTTGTTCTTGCATTTTTTGCACACATACTTTGCTAATTTCTTCTTGACATACATGCGCGCACCACAGTGACAGTACAAGTATCCGGTAAAGAGGTGCTTTGCGGGTGTTGATACCTTTGTATTCTTTGCTTGTTGTTCGGTAATAATGGTATTGACGTGTGTATAGAGTGCTTCAGGGACAATAGCGGGCACATCGACAATAATCCAATCTTTCTCATCCTTGATCTCCCATGCTTTGTTTTTACCTTTTGAGCGTGTGTAGTTCTTTCTCTGCTTCCCGATGACCACAGGGTCAGTCAGCAAGCGGTCAACCGTTGCATATGAAAACTTAGCACCTTTTCGGGTACGATACCCTAAGTTGTTCAATTCTCTGGCTACCGTATTCCTTCGTTTATATTTGAGGAACAGATCAAACATCAGTTTTCGAATAGGTGCTTCGTGCGGATCAGGTACTAACTGGTGATCCTCTCTACGGTAGCCGAAGGGAGGTGCTCCACCAAGACTTTTTCCAAGCTTTGCTCGTACAGGTATGCTTTCTCGTACGCGCTGTGCGATGTTTTCGCGCTCCCACTCTGCCATGGCGGCGATAAGGGTATAGAGGAATCTGCCCGCAGGGGAGGTGGTATCTATCTTTTCGCCAATACTGATGAGGTCAGCTTGGTGCGCTTGAAAGATGTCCGCTATTTCAAGAAGCTCTCGGGTATTTCGTGCCAGTCGTGCAAGACGTGAGAAGATGAGGCCTGAAATGACTCCCGTGCGGATGTCATGTAACATCTCTTGGGTTTCATGATACTCCATGATGCTCTTACCGCTCTCTGCGTCGAGACGATAGATTTTCATTACGTTCCAGTGATTGAATTTAGCATATGCTTTGGCACGTTCGAGATGATGCTCAGGGCTCTCACGATCAACCTGCATTTCCGTGGATACGCGAATCCAGATGCCGACTTGTTTTGTTTCCATGTGTCGTGTTTTTTGGTGGTGGAAAAGGGGTAATAGGATAGGCAATTACAGACAAAAAGGCAACAACATGAACGTCACTCACGATCTCAGATGACCCAATCTACTTACGTATGGCATTCATTCTTTGTGTCCTGTAGTCAGGTCTTTGAACAAAATCGATCAATATCTACCAAAACTATACACAATTTCAAAACTGGCCATATATTTTTATATTTTTGTAAAAACTATAATAAAAGATTCATTATGACAAAAACGAATGCAGTAATTACAGTTCTACTATTTTCTTTCTTTTTTGTTTCTAACAACGCTCTATATTCACAAGGCCCAATGAACTGCTGGTGGTGTATAGGTGCGAATTGTCACAATTGTTGGGGACAAGATGATCCGTGGGGTGATACCGATCCTAACCAAGCCATTACAGGAGGCAACGGAAGCGGTGGAAATCAGACAAGTTGCACCGTGACCTCTAATTGTTATGATCAGCTTCATTCTTTACATGTCTCAGGTTCAGTTTCATGTACGGGAACAATTTGTTCAAGGGGGCATCAATGGGTGGAATGTGATGGTATCAGAACAGAATGTTAATAGAGATTTCTCAATTATGTTAATTTCAGAGTCTTTAATTAGTCTCAAAATGTTCAATTGATTGTCTCGAGCTTGGAAAATTATGCCTGATAAAACCATATTGTCGGTTTCACTTTGGCTGCTCTTAATTTTTTGTTCATGCAATTCAAAAAGTCCTACAAGTAGCTTGAGTGAAACCAACGTTTTTTATTTTGATTTTGAGACCGAAAACAATCTTAACTCAGAGAATATCTACCTGTCCAAGGTGCCATCTATTCATGTTTCAGACGACATGGTCTCATTTGTTGATCAATATGGTGATAAATTCATATCCCTAAGTAGTGCCAATCTTAAATACAATTATGATTTTAATCAATCCGGTCAAGGCCCTTCTGAATTATTTGAACCGACACAATTTTCTGTTAATAACAATTCGGTGTATATCTTCAATCAGAGTCCTCCCCAGTTGTCAAAATTGGGATTGAATAGAAGTTTAGAACGATTAAGATTAAGGCCCAATTCAATTCCGCTTAAACACACATCATCAAGATTTCTAGTACTTGGAGATTCATATATATTCAGCAATCCATCAAATAGATTTTCTTTTACCGTAGTTGACCAGGATAGTACGTTCCAGTCAGGTTTACTGGTAAAACCGACATCATGCAGGTACAGCAATTTACACTCTGATGAGGGGTTTATTTATTCGGTTTGTACAACTCGTCCAAGTATATCTGTATTTGATAAAAATACTTATGATCATATAAAGACCTTTGACTTCTCAGAGATATATCTGTTTAAAGAAAACATTCGTATTGAAAATGAAAGAGGAATTAAACCGAATGGGAATACAATGATGATGTACGTGAAAGACAGTTATTTAGATAGTGACCGACTCTTTCTACTCGTAAACGATCATAGTAGAAATGGTGTCTCTGATTTGGTTATGGTCTTTGATGTAAAAAATGGCGATGTTTCCTTCTCAAAATTTGGTTTGCTGGTGACTGGTTACTCCTATTCATCCATAGCGGTAGATCAGAATTTCTTATATACCTTTAATGAAAACAGGTCGTCCATTCAAAAGTATCAATTTGAGATTCCGAATTAACTCATGATGAGGCGAACATCCCGCATACACGAATGATATATCCTCTTATGCAACCAAGGAGGGTATGACACTTCAGGGATGCGGGATGTTGTGATATAAGCATCTACCAAAAACTACACACGACATTTATTGGTTTCAATAATAGGTCAAAAACCTCGCTTTTTCAGAGCGATAAATTCCATTTCTATCTTTGGCATTAAAAGGTATGTCTAAGCTGAGAAAGG
>JANQHF010000020.1 GCA_028282725.1 Saprospiraceae bacterium | reverse complement strand
TGGCGGGATGAGTTCTTGCGGGCAGGCATATCAGGTTATACAAGGCGAAGCCTTCATGAGCAAATGATTGATATCTGTGCTAATCTGTGTCAATCTGTGGTGAATTATGTCCCGACAATTCGCATTGCGAAAGTACGGGATGACGTCAGCAACTTTTGAATGCTGAGTTTTGAATTTTCAGTTGAAGTATCCATCGCTCAACTTTTAAGGTGGGCACTTGCTCCGCCTATGGCGGGATGAGTTCTTTCGGGCAGGCACATCAGGCCGCATGTGCGAAGTCTTAGTCAGTCAATGAATGATTGAATGATTGGGTCCATGATTGATTGAGTGAATGTTGAATCCTGAGCCTGTCAAAGGGTGCCTAAGGGTGAATTTTGAGATTGACATTGATATTGAAGATTGTTGTGTCCCGATATTAAGTTGACAGATCGGTGATCATCTTCAGCAACTTGTTCACGACAACTTTCGTAATCTGCTGACCCTTTTCTTTACTCGCATGAGATGCGTCACCAAAGACTCCCTCACCTGTCATCTCTTTCATAGTCCTGTATAAACTTGCATCCGCCCCATACAACATGTCTCCTTCAGCCCAATCGAAGGTGGGAATATTGCTTTTGGGTTTGATTTGATCCAAATGCACCAATTCGGGTGCGATCAAGAGCATCAATGACGTTTCCAATTCACCGGCATGACCTGCTCCTCGGGGACCTGATTCATTTAATTCTATCAATTCCCTCAATGCAATTTTCCACCATGTTGCCAGAGCGATCCGCACACCCGGATTCCTGTACCCGAATGATTCGATAAATGTCTGTCCGATGGCCTGGTTGCCTCCATGGCTATTCAGAACCAGGATATTCTTAAATCCGTAGTGGACAATACAATTGGCGATATCTGTAAGCTGATGCATAAAGTGTACATGTTCCAGTGATAAACTTCCGCAGAAGTCTTTGTGATGTTCTGAACATCCAATACCTAACATAGGCAGGATCAGGACGCGATCCTCCATTTCATTGTTCAGAATACTGCAAAAATGCTGACCGATCATCCGGTCTGTTGCCAATGGCAAATGCGCACCGTGCTGTTCAGTAGCCGAAATCGGAAAAATTACAGGGGTATTCCTGTCAACCTGATCTAATTGTGGTGATGTAATTTGGTCCCAGAACATGAATTACGATTTAGTTGGAATATAGAGTTTATTCGGAGGTGTTATTATTGTCTTACATTTCAAGGGGTATAAACCCCCTTGTCTATGTTACCTTTTGACAGCCCACATTTCAATTTCCACTAAAAAAGTAAAAAGTAACGGTGTCTGTACTGCGGTTCTTACCGGCTTGGGATCATCAAAATATGTCTTGTAAATTTCATTGAAGCGAGGCCAGTTGTCCAGGTCAGTCAGGAATACGTTCACTTTGAATACATCGTTCAAATCGCATCCGGCACTTTGCAATTGATGACGGCAATTTTCCAGCGTATTCCTGGTTTGGTCCTCGATCGTTTCCCCAATGACTTCACCTTCCCGGCTAATCGCTGCCTGACCTGAAATCACGACAATTTTTCCTGGTGTTACTTCGAGTACCGGAGAATAAGGTCCTGCCGTTTTGTGCTGGCTCGCTCCCGCTGGAATATTTTTACCGATCATGGTCTTTGGAATTCCTCCCATGGGGTGGGGGATGTAACCTGTGAAACCTGCTATCTTCCACCGACCGTTGATTTTTCGACACCGGTAAAGGGTTTGCCAATTCAGTGTTTCGGAGCTTCCATCCTTTTTCTTAATCTTTCCGTCAAACTTTTTATGCACAAGGGCACTATTGCCCAGGATTTCTATGTCCCTCAATGTGGTAGCCCGGTTGATTCTTTCTTCGGGATCTTCAGCCCACTCAGTTTCCATGAAAATTTTGGCTTGAGCCAGCCACTCATTTTTATATGCGTCCAGATCATCAAAAGAAATTCGCCAACTATCAGGATTATCAGATCCGCGCCCGTCAATACCCATGAAATTCTCCTCGATAAAATCGTCAGCGACCATATTCCAATCCTGACTACAAAATGCTTCAATATCCCTGACAACCAACATTTCCCAGATCTGGTATCGATCCGGGTCTGATTCCGGAAATGGATTTTTATAAAATTCTTTTCTCATTGTCTATTATCAGATTAACCAAGAAGTCGTTACTATTCATTAGAGTTTTAACTTTTCTTCAGCCGTTAATAATGTGTATTTGACACTTTAGCACATCTAAATTTTAAAGTCGTGTTTTATCCCCTTTGAGGGCAGGGTGAAATCCATCTTCTCCAACATTAAAAAAATTCCCTTTTTGAAATTGAATAATGATCCATTGCCTCCTCATCGGGTTCAATCCCCAGACCGGGTCCCTCAGGAATCATTACATATGGAGGTCTGATCTCAAGTGGAACTTTCAACAAATCGTGTTCTCTGATTAATCTTCCAAATATATCACCGGGCCAGATGCAGGAAGCGGCAGCGGCCGAAGAATGTACATACATGGCCTCCAGGATACCCAGGTCAATTTCTGAACCATGCCAGCTTGGAAGACCCGCAGCTGATGCGATGTGATCCAATCGTTGAAAATTAGCTAAACCACAATTAAAATTGAATCCGTCGACGGCACCTCGTTTCAGAGCCTCTATTGCATCACTGATCTTTTGTCCATGCAAGATATAGGGAAGCGAAACGTGCAATACAATCGGTACCGATGTATATCTTCGAAGTAAGGCATATTCATCCAGCATCCACCTGGGCAACGGATCCTCCAGGCAGAGTACGTTGCCGATCGGAGCGAGTTGATCTGCCCTTTTTCTGACTTCACCGGGATGCATCCAGCGTTCATTCGGATCCAGGATTACCTGCATTCCCGGAGCTGATTGTGAAATGGCTTTGCACCAGGCCTCCACATCGTCCTCCAGATCAGTCTTGAATTTGAGACAATCATAGCCTAGATCTGCAAATTGCTTTGCGAGCGGACCAATTTCATTCAAATGACGGTGGCTCGACCAGGCACCGATCTTGACTTTATTCCGTAAAGGTCCTCCCAAAAGGTCTACCACTCTGATGTCCAGGCACTTGGAATAAGCATCCCAAATGGCACACTCAAATCCGTCGTATTCACGGCAGAATGAGAAAGGTAGTTTTTGAAGACTCATTGAATTCACATCCATTCCCAGAATCCTGGTTATGATGTCTTCGACCATATTCCAATTGTGGTCCCTGTAGAGTTCTCCCCAACCTACGATTCCATTACTCAATTCCATTTTCAGGATGAGTTTTGGAAGTTGGTCAAACTGAATGCTCCAACCTGCCTGGGCCCCACTCGGCAATTTGTGAAGGGGCTTATCGATTCCCTTTCCTTCAATCATCCCCTCCCTTGCCGGGACGATGACCTCAGTAGCTGTAATTCTTTTTATAATCGCCATTCTTCAATTTCTCATTGCTGATCAATGTAGTCCTTATTAAAAAGCATGATTGTTTTTCCGGCATCGACGTAAATGGTCTGTCCCGTTATGGATTTGCTAAGATCGGAAAGCAGAAAGGCCACGGCATTACCGCAATCCTCCGGTTGAATAAAGTGATGAAGAACTTGTTGATTTCGGATATGGTCATCCACCCACTTTTGTGGATCAGGGGCCCATGTCTTAATCAGATCTAGATTTTGTTCTGCATGCACCATACCGGGTGCGATCGCATTACATCGAATATTGTATTGTCCCAACTCATAAGCTGTCGCACGGGTAAATCCCTCAACAGCAGCCTTCGTGGATGCATATGTGGAGTAATTGGGCTGACTGGAATGTGCATGTACCGAGGAAACGTTGACAATATTGCCGGTAGTCATCTGAGCCAACAGTTGGCCGGCAAATGCTTTTGTGACCATCCACATTCCCCTGATGTTCACATTGAACACACGGTCAAACTCTGACTCATCGATTTTATGAATGGCTTTGTTCAACCCGACACCGGCGTTATTAACAAGTCCATTCAGCTTATCTCCGGATTCTTGTATGAGACGGAACATATTTTTAATTTCCTGGCCCTTGCTGACATCCGCCTGGACCGGTTGTGCATTCTTGTATTGATGAGCAGCTTCTTCCGCCTTTATTTTTGACAATTCGTTGATCCACAATTTAGCCCCGTAATCATCGAGGACCTGACAGACACCTTTGCCTACACCGATGCCTCCACCTCCTGTAATCAATACTGTCAAATTAGATAGATCCATTACCATATGCTACATGATTCCAAATTTATCAAATGCATCACAAGCGGACATCCCTGATCGAATGGCCTTTGCGACCAGCTTTTCACCATTTGCTTTTTCGAGTGCTTTTCGGATCACTTCATCTTCTGCACTTTGCGGAATAACACAAACTCCATCGATGTCTCCAAAAACAATGTCACCGGGTAAAATTTGTACTCCTTTCATCTGAATCGCACACCTGAAGTCGATTACCTTTCCTCTCGGGCCCTGATCCCGGGCATAAGGACCCATTGAAAAAGTAGGGAAACCAAGCTTCAGGATCCCATGAGTATCGCGTACATGACCGTCTAATACGGCACCCGTACTCCCCAATATGGCCGCACGTGTGCTCATTAATTCTCCCCATAGAGCATAGTTGGGCGAGGCCCCGGTGCATATGTATATCTCATTGGGTCTGAGATCATCCAGAGCCTCTAGCATGAGACCAAAAGGCTTTCCCAAATCGGAATTCAATTTTGAAGAATCATTTCTGTCTATATCTTCTTCGAGGACCGTCATGGCGCGTCCGGCTAGAATCATATCATTCTTTAACGGTCTGATTTCCGGTGGTAAAAATTGATGCAATAATCCAAGTGTGTCCATGATATCTCCAACAACTGCCGTAAAGAGTTGCTCCTTGATCAAGGCGAACAATTCCGAATCATCTTTCCATTTCATGGGATACTTTTACACCATTTTCATTCAAAGTTCATCTGGCTCCAGGAGGTCCAATAATTGCAATTGATCGTCGTTTTTTCCAATAACAATGGCCTTTCCCAGATTATTGATTTCAATTTGTTTTATCTCACGGACATCACCTTTCAGTAACAGACCCGAACTTTTATTTAGAGCAAACTGAAATTTCCCGTCTCCATCCCCCAAAAGAAGGGTACCCTTATTGGCATCATATCTTCCGAACTGCACCTTGGAATCTGTAAAATTTCCGCCGAGCAAGATGTCCTGATTTCCATCTCTGTCGAAGTCGTCAATCAGTATGCTGTGAACCGGGGACATTTGCGCCTCAAGGGGAAGTGGAATTATACGGAACGACTCATTGTCAATATTTTCGATGTAAACACTGGAGAGCAGATGCGCTTGAAGCTCCGTTGCTCCCTCTCTTTCCGTTGCATCGAATAAATCATCCGTCCCTGCCCGTGCGTAGTCCTCGTAAGATTCAAATTTCTTTTTTAGGGATGGCAATTGGGAAAGCAGGTCATCCCGTGGTGCGAGGGGGACCCTTTTCCCTAGATTGAAATAAGAAAAAATGGGATCCAGGGTGCCATTATTATCAAAGTCCTTAACAAGGACACTGACAGGTTCAGCCTGGCCAGCTTTGATTTGTGAATTCAATCCAAAGTTGCCCGCAACAAAGTCGATATCACCATCTCCATCCATATCTGCACTATGCAAACAATTCCACCATCCATTAGTATTCATTAAAGAGTCGGATTCTGAATACAGGACATCTCTTTTCTCGACAAATCTTCCTTCTGCGTTGATAAAAAATCGGATGGGCATCCATTCTCCTGCAATTACGAGGTCGACATGATCATCATCATTCAGATGAACCCATTGCGCACCAGTCACCATGCCCAACTTACCCAATTCGGGATTGGTTTCCGCAGTTATGTCCTTAAATGTTCCTCTTCCATCATTCTCCAGAAGGAAGCTGCGGGGTGAAGCCGGGTATTCGCCCGGAACAAGTCGCCCACCGACAAACAGGTCCGGATCACCATCATTATCAATATCATCGGCCTTAACCACACCAGTGCTGATTTCCATCCTGGGTAGCGCTGTAGCCATCCTGGAAAAATCGCCTTTTCCATTATTTATGTAAATGCGATCCTGGTATAAATCCGGTGCATCTTCTTCATTACTTCCACTTGCCACATAGAGGTCATTGTCGCCATCACCATCGACATCCAGGAGAATGGATTGAACATCTTCACTTTCCTTGTCATTCGTGAAGGCGGATTGTGATCGCTTTTGAAATGAACCATCAGTATTTTGCAGATAAATCTGACCGGCATATCCTTTAGCCCCTCCTAAAAATATATCATCAAGTGCATCACCATTTACATCACCTACGGATAAAGCCGGACCCTGGGTAGATAACATATGAGGAATCAATGGTTCTATCTTGAAATCGTTGAATAAACTTTCGGTATGTCGAATGGAAGAAACGTATTCCTCGCTTACATCTGTGAAGATCTTTTCCTGAGAGGATGGTTCGTCATCTGTTTCACTAAGCGGGTTGTAGTGAACGGTAATCAGTTGATCAGACTGCCGATCTTCGAGAATTTGTTTGTTTCCATCCGGCCAGGTGATTTCGATCCGGTCAACCCTGGATTTGTCTCCAAGACCAAATGTAAGGATATGTTCCACCGCTGATTGGTAACCCCTCGTCGGCATCAATGTCTGATATTGTATCAGATCTCCAGCTACAATTTTGGCTGAAGTACCAACACCAAATTTGTTCAGGGGAGCATTTCTGAACTGGAGTTTCAAATAATGGTGTGGAATGAGTGCATTGGAATTGTTTTGATAGACGGAGGTAATTTCATTGACGTTATTGATCACGAGGTCAAGGTCTCCATCGACATCCAGGTCTGCAAATGCTGCCCCATTGGACAACAATTCCTTACCCAATCCCCATTCTGAAGTCATGTCTTCAAATGTCAGGTCTCCATTGTTTCTGTAGATGTAATTGGCCAGGGAAATGGATGGGATTTTGGCCAACAGATCCGAAAAGCCAGGCTCATCACCGGGATCCATTGCCTGTATCTGATCGGTCGCATACGACATAAATTCCATATTGGTATAGTCCGATTTGTAGCCGTTGGTGACAAAGAGATCCTTCCATCCATCCAGGTCAAAATCTGCGAATAATGCAGCCCAACTCCAATCTGTATTTGATATGCCTGAAAGCTGTCCGATTTCACTAAAGCTGCCATCACCATTATTCAGATGCAACATATTTCTCATCGATTGGTAGTGAAATCCGGCCTGATACAAAGCTTCCTTTTTATCAAAGTTGTCGGATCCTGAGGTCATCTTGATCCGATAGTTGTCTTCCGGGAGCATATCCAGGGTATATACTTCAGGAAGGCCATCATTATTAATGTCAGCGACGTCCGAGCCCATTGAGAATAATGAAGTATGATCAAAATATTCCCGGATGGACTCTTTAAATGTGCCGTCCTGCTGATTGATGTAACAATAATCTTCTTCATTGTAGTCATTACTTACATAGATATCCAACCATCCGTCACCATTAATATCTTCTATGGCAACTCCAAGTCCAAAGCCGAGAACGGTATTCAGAATTCCGGCCTGATGTGTCACATTCAAAAACCGGCCAAGGGATTCGGTTTCTGTAGGAATCAAATCATTCCGGTACAATCTGTCCCCGTATTCTCTGCTGATCTTTGTCTTCTGACTTTTTAACAGATTACTGAATCCGGCGTATTCCTGTACGGAATGATTGAGCATATACATATCCAGATCACCATCCCTGTCATAGTCAAAAAAGGCTGCCTGGGTAGAATATCCCCCATCATCCAAACCAAACAGGGCTGCACTCTCGGTAAAAGTGAGATCCCGGTTATTGATAAAGAGTAGATTTTTTCTTCGTATTTCAAGGTTTGCGGCGGATCGACAAACGTATATATCCAACCACCCATCATTATTCACATCGGCCATCGTGACACCTGTATTCCACAGACCGGCAGCTTCAACACCTGCTTTTTCAGCAATCTCTTCAAATTTCATATTGCCTTTGTTCAGGTACAAATGACTTGCCTTCATGTTCCCGGTAAGGTAAATATCCGGTAGTCCGTCATTATTGATATCTCCAATGGCTACACCACCACCATTATAGAAGTAACCGTACTTCAGGACGTTAAACTCTTCCGTCTCGCCAAGTGTATTCTTGAAGTTAATTTTGCTCCTTCTTGCGGGTACTTCTTCGAACAGCGTATTCGATTTTTGAAAGTCACAACCTTGAACTATGACCACAAGGAATGCAAAGACAATGCATTTGGGCACATGGCGGGAAAGAGATTTGAAGGATTGCAATCTTACTGTTTTTGGTGAATACAAAGGATGAAAAAAAAAGTACCAGTCTCAAAATGACACCGGTACTTTCTTCGTAAGAAAAAACTATCTATTACTTTTTATCCCACCAGACCCTTGTACTATTCTTGTCACCAGCGGCTAATTCACTAAGTCCCATGGCTGCCTCAACGGCTGCACCATTATTACTGAATTCGCTCTCAACGAATGTCATTCTGCGGAATATGTCATCTACACTCAAGTCGGGATTCTCAACATGCAAAAGAGGATATAATTTGGGATATCCTGTTCGTCGGACTTCCGCCCAGGCTTCCCAACCATCCGGATAAAGACCAATCCACTTTTGAGTAATAATTTGTTCTAATTGTCTTTCTTTGGTTCCACCCTCATCAAAAGCAACAGGAATATCTGTTGTCGGTGGTGAACTTGCATCTGCAGCGGCTGGAGTAGCCGTACTGCTTATATATGCGCCTGGATCAAAGCCACCTTCTTCTTCCATAGATGTAGCTATACCTTGTTCGTATAAATCTTTTGTCGTTCCGCCCATATTCCATCCTTCCAGTGCTCCTTCTGCTCTTAAGAAGTACATTTCACAGGCTGTCATTACTTTGTGCGGAGGATTGGCACCACCTTTACCTAATGGTAACCACTTTGTATTCATATCTGAGTTATCAGAATTCAATGCGGGTACTTTATCTACCTTGGCCTGCCCGTTTCTCAATCCTTCATAGGGTATGCCGTCTCCGTCTGAATCACCGGATGCCGCCGGGTTGAAGTAGGCTGCCATTCTCGGATCATCAAAGCCTTTGAGGATACTTTCCATCAATGCACTCATCCTGAATTCTCCCCAGTTAGTGATCGTTGTAAAGGGATTCAGGGAATTACCAGTGGTCGAAATGTAAGCATTGTCAGCATTACTGGTCATTACACCTGCAGCAACTGCCTTTTCTGCTTCCGTTTTGGCAAGCGAAGGATCTGCATATTTCACCCTCATTGCGAGTCGCAGCCGCAGCGAATTGGCAAAGGTGATCCATTGGTCTACATCTCCTCCGAAGAGTTGATCATTACTGCCAAATACATTGCCTCCCCTCATTCCGTTTAAAGTAGCTACGGCTTCATCAAGTAGTGGGAAGAAACTCCGATAAATGTCTTCCTGCGCATCATATGCAACGCTGGTTTCACCATTTCCAAATTGTGAGTAAATCACCGGACCCCAGTAATCGGTCACGCGATGATAACCATGTACTTTCCATATTTTGGCAAGGGCGCCTTCGCCAACGAGTCCGTTTTCATTCGCAAAGTCTTCCACAAATTTTAAATCCGGAGCGGCCTGGCCGTAGAAAGATCCCCAGCATAGATCGATCCATCGTCCAACTTCTACATATCTGTCAGAGTCAAAGTTGGCGGCTGTCGTAGCAAAATATTGGGCATACAAGTCAGAAAATAGATTTTGAGAAATTTGAAATCTCCAATGCAATCCATTCATTGCATAGTATTGTGCCCGGGCAAATCCTTGACCCAAAAGAGTCACATCAACATTTGCCGCAGTGAGGGCCGTTGGGTTGGTATTTAATTCCTCGAAATCTTCTGTACAGGAAGGGACCATTGCAGTGAACAGAAGGAGGAGTAATAAATATTTTAGATGTTTCATTCTAACGAATTTTATAGTGTTTGATATTTTTCATTTCAATGTTATTCAATTCTCTGTTTTATTAGAATTCTACTGATACGTTTAAACCAAAGGATCTCGTAGTTGGAGGGGCAAATGAATTAAATCCCTCCGACGCCTTGCCTGTTCCAACCAATACTTCAGGATCAATGTCTCCGGCGCTATTAGAAAAGAAGAATAAATTCCTGCCTACCAGAGAAACTCTTAATGATGAAATATGTTCGGATGTAATTGGCAAATTATAACCCAAGACCAATTCGCGAAGTCTGACATTCGAGGCATCGACTGCAAATGCTTCACCAACCGGGGCATTTCGACCACCGACAAGATTCCAAAACTCCTCTGATGTCGTTGTCAAATTGTTTGGGCTTCCATCTTCACGTACTGCTTCTCCCCATCTTGCATATTCGCCTTCTCCGAAAACAAATCCGGTACGGCCTGGAACGGTCTCTTCCACGTGACCACCACCATAGACAATGGCATTCGTCATTGACGTTACACTACCGCCTTGTCTGATATCAACGAGGAAGCTCATGTAGACGTCCTTGTAGGAAAGAGTATTGGATATTCCACCCAACCAATCCGGGTTGTAATTGGCGGCTAATACTGTTCGTCCGCCGGTGATGAGGGGCAGTCCGTTATCACCGACTAGGATTCTACCCTGGCTGTCTCTTTCAAATCCCCTGGAGAATACATTACCCCAAGGTTCTCCCTGCTCAATAAAGAAGGCGCGAAGGAAGTCTGAGGCCACCTGGATACGAGGACGCTCATCATTGATCTTGACAACAGTACTTGTATTCTTGGTAAAGTTGAAGGCAACGTCCCATCTAAAGTCATCGTGACTGACGGGGATCAACGTCAAAATAGCTTCTACACCCTTATTCTCTACGTCTCCACCATTTGTGAAAAACTGGGAGGCACCGGATCCAACCGGAAGTGCAACCGAGAATAATTGATTTTCAGAATTGGACTTATAATAAGTAAAGTCCAATCCGACTCTGCTACCGGAAAAACGTATATCCGCCCCGATTTCGATAGATCGGGTTTTCTCAGGAAGCAAATTCTCATTCGGAATTGTCCCACTGATATTCAGGAATCCATTATTACCTCCTGCTGATAGACTGGCTGTTCGCAAGGTTTGAAATGGATTGGTGTCATTACCCACTTCTGCCCACGAACCTCTCAATTTGGCGAAGGAAATAAAGTCAGGAAGATCAGTCAATTCTGAAAGGATTAAGTTCAGACCAAATGAAGGATAGAAAAAGGACCAGTTATCTGCTGGTAAGGTTGAACTCCAGTCATTTCGACCTGTAATATCCAGATAGACGGCATCTTTATAAGAGATGTTGGCAAAGCCGTAAATAGAGTTGACATCCCGTGGTAAGCCCTGATCGTTGGATGCAAAAGCATCATTCGTATTACTCAAGGCAAAGAAATTGGGTACGATCAGACCAACACCTCGATCTACATTACCGGTCAACCTGGAGCCACGTTCTTTTCGAGCGTTAGCTCCTACACTGACGCCGATATTCCAGTCGTCGTTGACTTGCTTATTGTACGATAGAAGTACGTCAGTATTCCATTCGTGTGCGTCTATTCGAGTTAGATTATAAACTCCATCGTCTGCTATGATATAGCTGTCATTAAATAATCGGTCTTCATGTTGTCTGTTGATCCGATCCCAGGCTGTTCGAACCATCAGAGAAATTTCAGGTGTAAATTCATACCTGAGAGAGGCAAGCGCGATAATGCGATCAACATCTCTTTGATTGGTATTTCTATTAATGGTCCAATATGGATTAGCACCACCATTCGATCCCGGATTCCAATAATGCTGTCTGTTGGATCCTGAAGGATCTGTAAATTCAAATATTGAAGCATCTTCTGTCCTGATCGTCCTTGGTAATCTCAATGCATGTCTGTTGGGATTTGAAAAACTCTCGCCTTGAGACAATGCATTGGCACCGTCCTCCCTGATATAGTTCAACTTGGTATCAAGAGTCAATTTGTCAAAAACCTTGTTTGTTATTCTTAGATGTGCGTTATGCCTTTTCAAAGCATTATTGGGAACAACACCCTCAGCATCTGTGTAGGTATAAGAAAAGTACGTTTGCATTCTTTCCGAACCTCCGCTAAAGGCCAGGTTAGTCGCCCAGTTATAACCTGTTTGGTAGAAATCTGTTACATTATCAGGTTGTGCATTCAGACTATAGCTGGTCAAACCTGAATTTGCGTCATTTGACCAGTGAGGTACACTTTGACCGGTTATTGCCGGACCCCAGGAATCTTCGGAAGCAGCGTTATACTGACCCGCATTACCCTGGCCAAATTCGTTCTGGAAATTATGCAAGATCATAGGCGAACTTGCCATCAGTGTAGTGTTGAGCGAGACTTTAATATCCCCTTCAGAACCCTTTTTAGTTGTAATGATGATTGCACCGTTATTGGCACGATTACCGTAAAGTGCGGCAGCATTCGGACCTTTCAAAACGGAAATATTCAGGATGTCATCGGGATTCACATCCGTCGGATCACCCAGAATGGGTACACCATCAATCACATAAAGAGGTGCACTACTACCTGAGATGGATCTGTTCCCTCTCAGGATTACGCGGGATGCCCCGCCTACTCCGGCTCCGGAGGGACTGACAGAGATTCCTGCAACTTTTCCCGAAAGGGAATTCACTACATTGGCTTCCCTTGCCAATGCCAACTCTTCGGTATTTACCGATTGAGCTGAATAAGTCAGTGCTTTTTTCTCTCGAGAAATTCCAAGAGCAGTTACTACAATTTCCTGTAGGGCTACTCCTGCCTGCAGTGTTATGTTGATTTGGTTTTGAGATCCGACAACTATGGTTTGCGATTCATAGCCAGTAAAAGAAAAAACAAGGGATGCGTTGTCTCCTACAGTCAGTGAATAACTCCCATCCAAGTCGGTAATGGTACCGTTGGAGGTACCTTCTTCCAGCACATTCACCCCAATTAACGGAGCTCCATCTGCCTCCGAAACGACCCCGGTAACAGTACGTTGTGCAGTTAAGGAAAAAGATATGCTTGCGAATACCAGCAAGCAGGTGATTAGTTTTTTCATGTTCTCAGATTTGATTTATTGCATTGAACTTGTACGCAAATTATGATAACACTTGTGAAGTTAGCAAATTAAACGACAAATGTGTGCGCGCACATCCTATTTATTTCAAATAATTCTTTCAGAACTATATTTCGCATTTTCAAAGCCGGATTTTATGAAAAACCCAGGATCTTTTCATAAAACGAATAATATTCCAAAATGTCAGGAGATTTCAATGAGTAGTGTCGGGATCTTCGTTTTATTTTACTCAGTGAGTTGCCTGCATTACTTCGCCATGATTTGTGTCTTGATTTCAGAGGTGGAAGGCGTATTGCTCAGGAGATACAAATCCAGGTTTTCAGCTACGACGATATCCAGCGGCAGGTAAGTAATCGTAGCATCCGACCGATTGAAGAGCAGTTGATCAACCAGGGTATGAATACCCAAATTTCCTTGTCGAACGGGATCCTGATTAATCAAAAAATCAATTTCCCCCTTGCGTAGCAATATGCAATTTTTCTCTATGAGATCAAAACCAACAGTACACAGATCATTGGATATGCCCATGCGATCCAGCGCGTTGATGAAGTAATGAGCCCTTGAATTCGTAATGAATACTCCTTTGATATTTGTTTCCCTGGAAAAAACATCACTGAGGAAGTAACCAAATTTATCCAGGTCCCGGTATTCGCGAAACTCTACATTGATAATTCCAAATTTATTGTTGTGATTATTGTTGTAATCCATCAATCCTCGTTTCTTATCCATAATATGCATGGCATTAGACACAGAGGAACCAAGATGAAGAATGAGGATATCCACATTTTCATGGAGCGAAATATCAAAGAGCTTACCGGCCAGAACGCCACTCTGGTACGAGTTTTGACCGATATATCCCACCTTGTCCAATTCTTTTATGTGCGTATTAATCCCAACAAGTGGAATATCGATCTTTTCAATCTGCCTGTAAAAATTAATCGCTTCCCTGTAGAATTGGGTAGCCATCAAAACGGCATCAGGTCTGGCTTCGACCAATTTTTCGGACTCGTTCACGAAACTTACGGGATCATCCATTTTAAAGTAGAATTGATCAATGTGGATACCGAAATCCCGGGTCGCCTCAAATGCCTGTTGAATGCCAATTTGAGGTAGTTTCCAGAAAATGTCATCCTCGGGAAGAGGAATGAGAGTAGCGATATGGTATTCCTTATTATTGGCAAGTGTTCTTGCAATTATATTCGGAGAATACCCAAGTGAAAGTATTGCGGCTTCGACCTTTGCTTTGACTTGTGGGGCTACTTTTCCCCGGTTGTGAATCACCCGATCCACAGTTCCCCGCGACACATCAGCTGCTTCTGCGATATCCTTAATTCTTATCCTTTTCTTTTTCATCAGTTAAAGACATTAATTGAGGAGGTTGCAAATATCGCGGAAAATCCGATCATTCTGATAGGGATTGTAAGCTACACCATCTTGAATGCTGGTCTGGCCCCTGTATGATCGTCGTACCCATAGTGTAATGGGGGACTTTCCATGAGAAGTGTTCAGGAGACTGTTCAGATAAATTTCTGCTTCTGCTTTTCCATCAGTTCGTTCAATAGCCTTCAGACCTAAAAGATGCAATTTGGATCTTTTTTCCATTCTTTCCATAAATTGATCTTTTGCCAGTTGATAATATTGTACCGCTTTGTCGCTTTGCCCAAGCTGGTCATAGCAGTAGCCAGTCAGGAAATTTGCTACCCTTTCTTCCGGATCGTAAGGTTTGCCCACCCCTAAGTTTTCAGGCCATGATTTCGAGCGCTCCAAAAGGTTTATTGCGTCCGCGTATTTCATTTCATGAATCAGTTCCAGGGAACGTCCGTAGCAGGCTTTTTCATAAAGGGTTCGGCCTTCAGAGGCTCCCTCAAACGGAAGCACATTGACTTGGTCAAGAACGGACAAAGCACGGCTGTATTGCTCAAGGGCGATCAATGACCGTGTCACATCCATGCCGATGGCATAGTTATGCGTAAAAACCTGATACGCTTCTTCACCAATGTGTAAAGCTTTTGTATCATTCTCTGTCTCCTGGTAGTAATGAATGAGACTTCGCCAATTCCTGTGATCTTCCCTGTCCAGATTGAGTGCCCGCAAGAGATCATTATACATATCTTTTTCTTCTACTTCACTTAACAAGTGGGCCCGGACCTGGTAAAAAACATCAAAATCGGGTGAGTTTCCACACATTTTCAAAAGTTCTGCAGCTTCCTGTTTCCGGCCTTTTCCCCATAGATTAAGGGCGAGATAATATTTAAACTTCCAATGATCGCTGTGCTCAACAGCCCATGCCAAAGCTTTCATCGTTTCCCTTCTGAATGGAAATACAAAGTCAGGGGAAAGATTGGTAATTCCACCAAAATAATGTGAATTCGGGTCGTGTTGAATAAAAGTATACCAGAGGTCAATAAGGGGATGCTGCGGGGCCATTTCTAACAAGCCGATCGCTTCAACATTTCTTCCAATGTTATGATAAGCAATAGCCAGTTCCAAATAAGTTTGGATGGGAAACTCAGAACGATGACGCATTTGAAAAGTTTCTTTCGATTGCCCGGATTTCTTGTTCAGGTAGTTTTCAAAATGAGCAAAGTGATTCAATGGATCTATTTTGAGAATTTCCTTCAGATATTCGTTGGCCTCATTTTGTAATCCTTCTATTCTGGCAACAATTGCCAGGACCATTAAGGCACTTACATTGTAGCGATTGAAATCCAATGACTGACCGGCATATTTTTTGGCCTTTTGCAACTCGTTATCCATTAGCCACAATTCTGCGATCTGGGCAAATCCCGAGGATCGGTATTTCAATGAGCGCGCAGCCCAGCCGAAGGCTTCTTTGGCATTGATTCGATCATCGAGACCACGATATAAATTGCCTGCTACATAGTTGACATCCGGATCATAGGTGTCAAGTTTCAGCGCTTTCTTTGCCATCCGTAATCCTGCTTCATTCAATCCTTTTCTATAGTAAATATCGGCTATGGCTACCATGGCATCAGAATGAAACGGATCGAGAACAAGACATTCCCTGAATTTCTCCAGACCGCTTTCATACAATCGAAATTTTACATCCTCCATGCCTGCTCGATAAAGTTTTTCTCCGGAAGAAATTTCAGAGGGCCAGGATCCCTGATGAAAAGGCCGGTCTAATTTCAGCACTTTGGGATTGGAATAGAAGTGAAGATCCAATTCATCTACTTTGATTTCATAATCTTCTGGTAAGTCAAGGGTGATTTGCCTCGAGTAGTCCTCCATTGGGGACAATTGCACGGGCTGTGAAAAGAGAACCTCGTCATTGGCAATCACCTCTATTTTCCCGGAACAACTTTGAAATGCATTGATACCGATCGTAAGTGTATTACCATCTTTTTGTACGTGCATCACTGCTTTTTCAGATGCATCACTCAATCCGCCGATAGATTTTACGGGAAACCAGATTTCCCTCCAGAGATCAGAGGCGTGGGGCTCGAAATTGGCCTGTGTGACCGGATTGCCATGGTCGTCAGGAGCGTATTGAACAAACAATCTCCCGGCCTGAAATTCAATGTATTGACCATCCGTGTCGGTCAATAGATCCTCCCAAATACCACCAGATCTCGAAAGGGCCCATAACCACAATTTTTGTCCCGGCATTTCTTCATACTCCGACCAATGTCCGAAACCATATTGCGCGTCATTATAATAACCGCCAAAAAAGTCATTGAATGCTCCCACTACGTGATAGGATTTGCTGGGTCCGAAGTTATTCTCATTGTAAAAAGACAAATTCCTACCCTCTGCGTCAATGGGCCAAGGCAAGGCCTGTCCGCTGTGTTTTAAGTATTGGTCTCCTGGTGTATAGAATACAAAATCCTGCAGTGCAGGTGCTGCGGCTGTCATCCAATTATAATAGGATTGCCCGGTAGAAGTGGGGTTATACCATGACGCTTGTGTTTCAAAATAGGCTTTATCAGGAGGCAATACAATTTTTACCCTCCATTGTGTCCGGGAGGATAGGTCGATGTTTCCGACTGTACAACTGACACTGCCATCATCGTGTTCCTGGACGATGTGATCAACCGGAGTAGCCGTAGATGGGTGATGACCGATGATGCCAAAATTGAATTCGATGCCTCCGGAGGTCCAGGGGCCCCTCATGGCGATATTCCTGAATTTCATGACCTCATTGCGGTAGATGAATTCATGTCCCGTTGATTTTTCAATGGCACCCCATACCTTACCTCCTACCTGTGGCAAGACAAAGACCTCCACCCAATCATTTTCCATTTTAACGACCTGCCAGTCTTTGGGAACGGCCTCATGACTATACCCTTCGTATTTGTGGTAGGGATAAATCTTGGGATTGGTAGTTAAAATAGGGATGGAATTCGGATCTGAAAATGGATAGGTCCTGAACGTTCTCTCTTCTACTTTTATGGATGCCTCCTGACTTATACCTGCTAGAAATGAACTGGCCAGGAACAGGACGACAAGATGAATGCTCAGCCCATTTTGAAATAGTCGCATGATAGATTTTGAGTAGGAAAGTTCCCTCAAGATAATCAAAACTCAAAATATGTGCACGAGCACATATGGTTACTGATCTGAATGCTGTTCGGATTACCTCAACAGCAGGACCTCTCCGGATTGATTATCTATCCTTCCGTCTGTTCTTTCAACTTCTGCGTGATAGATAAATACACCAGGGTTCAGATATTGTTCGTTCAGCATCCCATTCCATCCCTCGGTATCGATATTCGGAGCAAAATTGAAATTTTGAAAAACCAGGTTGCCGTACCGGTCAAAAATACGTAACTGAACAATCCGTGTAATCGATCCCGGATCGCCCTGAATCGTAAAAAAATCATTTGAACCATCACCATTAGGAGAAAATACGTTGACACTTGCAAATTTGGTCTCCCCGTCTACAATGATCATTATGGACGTTGTGAGGACGCAACCCCGGGTGTCTTCAATTTCCAGGATATAGCTCTGCGGTGATGAAAGATTGACGGTGGGGTTGATACAATCTGTACAGCTCAAACCGGTGTCCGGAGTCCAGGTAATATTTGCAATCAGAGAATCGGCAATGTCAGTTTCCACAGGGATCAGACTAGGGGTGTCCTTTTCGATGCGAAGGATAGTATCGGCGTTTATTGTAAAATTCGGACCGGTTTCAAGGATTACTTCCTTCGATATGGAACAATCAAATTTATCCCTGACCATCAAGACATATGTACCGGCAGCAAGGTTCTCATAAATACGTTGATTAGAATAGGTCATGCCCGAATCAATCGAATATGAATATGGCCCTTCGCTACCATTGACAAATCCAAACCTGATCATTCCTTTGTCATCGGTACAGAAATCAGAAAGACTTTCTACTTCGAAATCATTCAATACACGCTCCTTTACCACTACTTCTTCAACTACACGACATCCGGTAGCTGATTCGGTGAGCGTTACCCCGTAGGTGCCTTTGCTTCCGACTGCAATATTGCTGGAAAGATTATCGGTCAGTATCAATCCATCATTGGTGGACCATTGGTACGAAACGTCTGATGAGGTCTGACCATTGGAAGCTTCCAGGAATACTTCCGGATTATGACAATGAATGGTATCGGGGGGTTCGATGATCAACTCTATTGTGCTCACCTCCTCGACCAAAACAGATGCAGAGTCCCGGCAAATCTTCCCACCAATATCTAACTCGGCAGTCGTGATATATCTGCCCGGTTCATCCAGGCTAATCCCGTATTGATTGGCATCGGACGTGATATTGCCATCACAGGTTTTCCAATTATACATTGGAGAAATATCCGTAGCACCCGGAAAAGCGGATATATTAATGGAGCCGTCACATGGCAATTCTACTTCATCCTGTACCACGCTCAATTCGAATGGAAAAATTTCAACTTCTACCTCGTCTCTCGTGGTGCACACCTCAAAGAAACCAAAATCATCAATCGCAAAATCGGTTGCCGCACCTATGTCTTCATCACTGACACGAATGCAGATGGTGGCCTCCGTGGCATTGCCGGAGTTCCAGTCCCCGTTGACCTTTTGCCACGAGCAGGCAAAGGATCCGAGTGTTCCGCTCGAAATGATGTCATCATTTATTTCAAGGATGATAATGGGAGGCTGGTTAATGCGCAGACCGGTTGCATATGCTTCAAAACGGTATTGTTGGTTGGATTTTACGGTGATAGTGTGGCACCAAATGTCGACGTTTTCGCTATCGGACACTTTGACCATCAACATATTTCCGAACCCCGTTGTGTGGTCCATGCAGGCCTTTGCTTCATCAAATAATTCGGTTCCCACTTGTCCAATGATGTATCCACCCGGCTTGGTACTATTGCGCTCATAGTGTGAAGTAAAGAGTGTGTCACCGTTTTCGAAGTCACCATTTTGAATCAGGTTTTGTAAGGGATCAAAGCCTGTAACTTCTATTGAATAGGTCCCTGAATGGGGTACGGTAATCATGGGTTGCAGGCTGAAGGGATTGTCTAAATTCTCTTCACGTGACCATTGAAAAAAAAGAACTGCTCCACGGACTTGTGCGTCCAGGCTAATGACTTCACTTCGACACGTCTTCAAGGTGTCGCCTAAATCGACCTCTATTTTGCATTGTGCATAAATCGGGTAAATACAGCCTAACATGCATCCTGCGAGAAGAAGGTATCTGGAATAAAGTATGCGCTTGAATATCTTCATGCAGGTGGCTTATAAATGAAGACTTGATTCTAATTAAAGATAGAAAATGTAGAATGGATAAGCTGATAGTCAGAATTCCTTTTCAACGAATTGATCTACGATTGTAAAATCAAGGACAGATATGTGCACGAGCACGTATGTAGATAGAAAATTCAGTTTATGGTTGAATATTCAGTAGATTAGATGCAACGAAAAATGACCTGAGTTTACTATGAAGTCCATGTTTCAACATCTGTTCAGGGATCGGGACATCAAATGGCAAACGCTGTTTGTCATACTCATTTGCTCGGCAGTTGTATTCACAAATTGTAAAAAAGAAGAAGAGGAAATAAGATTAGACCTGGAAGAAAACGGAGGCTTGTTGCTGCCGGATGGATTTGAGGCTGTCGCGATGGTCAACAAACTTCGTGGTCAGGCCAGGCATATAGCGGTCAGGGACAACGGGGACATCTTTGTCAAACTAAAAAGAGGGGTCAGGGGTCACGGTAATGCAGTTTTGCGAGATACGAACAGGGATGACCGGATTGACATCATCAAGAATTTTGGGGACTATGAAATTCATGGGCGTTATGGTACGGCTATAAGGATTCACGATGGCTACTTGTATTACAGTTCACAGATGGCCGTATACAGACAAAAATTGCTCGAAAACGAGATGGTGCCTTCCACAAAGATGGACACCGTGGTAATGGATGATCATCCTAAGTCAAATCGCGAACACATCGGTAAGCCCATAACCTTTGATAATAAGGGCCATATCTATGTCCCTTTTGGTGCTCCGTCCAATGCTTGCCAGGATCCAAAACGAACGCCGGGTGCCCCAGGTCTTGATCCCTGTCCCCAGTTGGATACATTCGGTGGGGTATGGCAATATCAATTGGGTACATTGAATCAATATCGAACAGATGGTGTGAAATTTGCTTCCGGCATTCGCAGCCTGGTCTGCCTGGAATGGAATCCGAATGACCAGGAGTTATATACAGTTCAGCACGGCAGGGATGATTTATTACGTCTCTTTCCGGAATACTTCACCCCCTGGCAGAGCGCCCTCCTGCCTGCCGAGGAATTTATGAGAGTCACCGAAGGATCAGATTTTGGATGGCCCTATTGTTACTATGACCAATTGTCGGAAAATAAGGTGCTTGCTCCGGAATATGGAGGAGATGGAGAGATCGTGGGGAGGTGTAGTACTTATGATCATCCGATTATGGGATTTCCAGGGCACTGGGCACCCAATGATCTTTTATTCTATACCGGAGATCAATTTCCCGAACGATATAAACAGGGTGCCTTCGTCGCATTTCACGGTTCGACGAACAGGGCACCGTATCCACAATCGGGATACATTATCGCCTTCGTCCCTTTTGCCGATGGTCATCCCACCTGTGAGATAGAAGTATTTGCCGATGGGTTTGCACGGGTGGATACGATCGAAGATGTCAGTGATGCCGTTTTCAGACCCATGGGATTGGCACAGGGTCCAGATGGATCGCTATACATTGCCGAGACGGAACATGGGGCCATTTGGAAGGTGCAATTCAAGGGAGATAAGGAAAATTTTGGACCCGGACAATTGGCGGCCATGGAAGACCGAAAGAAACTACTACATATCAGGACCCCGCATCGCATCCGGGATAACTTGCAGAAGGACACCAAGTACCGGGGTGAATTTACCTACCTGACGTACTGCGGGACGTGCCATCAATCCAATGGCAAAGGAGATTCGGGCCGATTTCCTCCCCTTAACAGAACACCCTGGGTTACCGGGGATAAAGAACGGCTCATCAGTGTTGTCCTGCACGGCCTTGAAGGCAAAATCAAGGTTAAGGGCGAGGTGTACAATAATGTCATGCCACAGCATTCCTTCCTCAGTGATGAAAAAATTGCAGAGGTGCTCACCTATATCCGGAAGAATTTTGGAAACCGGGCAAGCGAAATTACGGCTAACGAAGTCAGAAAGGTACGGGATATGAATCAGCCATTTGAAATTTAGAATGACGAATTGAGTCCACAGCAATCTTATTCACAATTATGAAAAACAGGAGAAAATTTATACAAAACGCTGCATTAGGTGGTCTGTCTATCGGTGGGTTCATACATGCCGATATTGAAGAAACCATCGATTTCACAACTCAAAAAGTGAATCGATATTCAAGTCCCGATGATTTGAAGATAACGGATATGCGATTTGTACATGTAACCGGGGCTCCCATGCGGGCCCCGATCATCCGAATTGATACCAACCAGGGAATATCAGGGTATGGAGAAGTGAGAGATGGTGCAACATGGAGGTATGCCTTATTCCTGAAAAGCAGGATCCTTGGAATGAATCCATGCAATGTTGAAAAGATCTTCAAGAGAATTAAGCAGTTCGGATTTCATGGCCGGCAGGGTGGAGGTGTAAGTGCGGTAGAAATGGCTTTGTGGGACCTTGCCGGAAAGGCATACAATGTGCCGGTTTACCAAATGTTAGGTGGACAATACAGGAAGAAGATCAGATTGTACAGTGATACGGATATGTCGAGGAATGCCGACGAATATGCGCGCCGGATGAAAAAAAAGAAAGACCAGGGCTACACTTTTCTAAAAATGGATTTTGGAATTAGAATGTTGAGTGGAATTGAAGGGGCCGTAGTGAATTCTAATTTCTGGGATATCGGTAAACAATGGGATATGTCGGATATGAGTTACGGTGCAACCGAACATCCTTTTACACAAATTCAAATCACTGACAAGGGATTAGACATACTGTCGGAATATGTAAGTAAAGTTCGCGACGCCATCGGTTATGATATTCCACTGGCATCCGATCATTATGGTCATTTTGATGTGAATAATGCCATTCGGCTGGGGCGGGCGATGGAGCCGTACCGCCTGGCATGGCTGGAAGATCTCATACCCTGGAAGTACACGGAAATGTGGCGTGAGATTACCCAGGCCATTGAGACGCCGACCCTTACCGGAGAAGACATCTATTTGAAGGAGGAGTTTATAAAATTGATCGATGCGCGGGCAGTGGATATGATCCATCCCGACCTGGCATCGGCAGGAGGCATATTGGAAACCAAAAAGATCGGGGATTACGCAGAGGAAAAGGGAGTCGCAATGGCCATGCATTTTGCGGGCACGCCGGTTTCATTTATGGCCAATGTACATTGTGCTGCCGCCACCCAAAACTTTGTCAGTCTCGAACATCATTCATACGACGTGTCCTGGTGGGAAGACATGGTTACAGGCATAGACAAACCGATCGTACGGGATGGTTATGCTGTCGTTCCTGATCTGCCGGGACTGGGTATTGAATTGAATGAAAAAGTCCTGAAGGAGCATATGGAAGAAAAAGAAGGATATTTCAGACCTACGCCTGAATGGAATAAAATCAGATCGTGGGACCGGTTGTGGAGCTAGAGTTACTCTTTACGAACCAATATGTTATTAAAACCTAAGGTTATGCACTATTAAATGCTGTAAATATTACCAAATATTGGTACTTTTAAATATAAAAACAATGACCAAGAATACATCTATCGCTCTCGGTGAACATTTTGAAGAATTTGTGCAGACAAGCATCAATGAAGGGCGCTATAAGAATGCTAGTGAGGTTATCAGGGCTGGGTTGAGGCTCCTCGAAGACGAAGAACAGAAGTTTTATGCGCTCAAAAATGCCATTCAAAAGGGAATCGATAGCGGTCTTGCAACAGATTTTGATCCTAAAGAAAACCTCAAACGATTGAAACAAGCTCATTCGAAGAATGGCTAACTTCTCGTTCACCCGGCAAGCGGTCAATGACATCAACAATATTTGGAATTACACATATGAGCATTGGTCTGAAAAACAGGCTGACAAATATTACAATGATCTCATCACTCAATGTGCTATTCTTTCCGGGAATCCTGAAACGGGGCAGGATTACTCCAAACTGATTGAAGACCTGAAGGGATTCAAGGTTAACAAACACATCATCTTTTATAATCAAAGTGGAAAGAATACAATAGTAATAGAAAGAATACTTCACGAACGAATGGACCTAAAAACCAGATTATTGAAATAAACACTTAAGATAACAACGCATATTGTTGTCGATTGAAAAATCATATATTGCTCAGATGATAACCAGGATGAATTTCCAGTATACCCTGATATTATGCTTATCTGTAATGCTTGTCACAAGTTGTGGTGGCATTCAACAGAAGAAAGTTTCATATCCTTCCAAACCCATTACTTACCTTGTCCCTTGGGCAGCGGGTGGAATGACGGATATGTCTTCGAGGATGATGGCGGTCACTCTTCAAAAATACCTTGGGCAAACCGTGAATGTGGTCAATCGAACAGGCGGGGGAGGAGTCGTCGGTCATCTGGCACTTTCCCAGGCCAGACCGGATGGATATACCCTAGGTGCTGTAACCGTGGAAATCACCCAATTGCACCATATGGGTTTGACAGATCTGAACTATGAAAATTATACACCGTTGGCTTTAATCATCAATAATCCCGCTGCCATCACCGTCAATATTGATGCACCCTGGAATACAATCGACGAGTTGGTTGAAGCAATCAAAAGTGATCCTGGTAATCTACAAGCATCGGGAACGGCAAGAGGTGGCATCTGGGATATTGCACGCGTAGGCTTCCTGGATGCAGCGGGATTGTCGAGCAGCGATGTACCGTGGGTGCCGAGCCAGGGCGCCGCACCTGCGCTACAGGAATTAATTGCCGGCGGGGTAGACATTGTAACTGCATCACTGTCAGAGGTAGATGCACTGCGCAAAGCGGGACAAGTAAAAACACTGGCTGTCATGGCAGATGAAAGACTTTCCAGGTTTCCGGACGTGCCCACCTTAAAAGAACAAGGCATAGACTGGAGTATTGGCGGTTGGGTATCCGTATGCGCGCCGGCGGGCTTGCCGGATGACGTTAGAATGAAACTGGATTCCGCCGTTTACGAAGCTTCGATGGATGAGGATTTTATTCAAAATTTGACACAGGCAGGCTCAAGTTTACAATATTTAGGAGGTGCCGAATTGTCTGAATTCATGAAAGCGGAAGATGCATCGAAGGGTGTCTTGATGAAAGAAGCCGGCTTGACCAATTAGAAAATCTTTGTTGATGCCAGGCAATACGATTCAAAATCCCCGTTTTTCAAATTTCATTTCTTCAATCCTGTTGATCATTCTTGCCGCCCTTCTTTGGTGGCAAAGTGGAAGTTTTCCAAGTTTGGATGAAGGATATCCCGGACCCAATCTATTTCCAAGAATAATTGCTATTGGATTGGGACTTATCGGCTTGATTTTATTTTTTTCTAATTTCAGAATGAAGACGGAAAGCGATTTTTCTAATTTGAAATTAGAATCTGTTTCTCTTTGGAGGCCAATTGTTGTCGTGCTGATTGTGATTGTCTTTCCTTTCTTGAGTCCATTAATCGGATTTCCAATTTCCCTGTTACTGGTTACCATTGTTGTCGGACTTGTATTTCAATTGAAATGGTGGAAGGCTGTTCTTACCGGAGGGATTACTGTAGGAATTGTATATCTCGTTTTTTCTCAATTACTGGGTGTCCTGCTCTGATGGAATATTTTAATTGGGAAGGCATAGCGGCTTTGGTCCTGGGTGGATTGTATGGGTGTATTTTTGGGGCTATCCCCGGTTTGACGGCCACCTTGGCAGTAGCACTATTCATACCCATTGCCTTTTTCCTGGATCCCATTATAGCACTGCCGGCCATCATTGCCATATCATCTGTGGCTATTTATGCGGGAGATGTCGGGTCAAGTATTGCGAGGATTCCCGGTACCCCGGCCAGTGCGGCCTATTTGGAAGAGTTGTTTTCTTTGTCCCGAACAAAGGGGCCTTTGTATGGGCTAGGTATCAGTGCCATGGGTTCGGCCGTAGGAGGAATTATAGGAACGGTCTTGCTCATTTTTGGCGCTACTGCCATTGCTTCCCTTGCCAAGCAGTTTTCAAGTTTTGAATATTTTTGGGTGGCTGTCCTGGGTTTGACGGCTGGCGTATTTGCATCCGGTGGTTCTTCGCTAAAGGCTCTTGCTTCATTGCTCATAGGAATATTGTTTTCCACGGTAGGTATTGATCCCACCTTGGGCTTTCCAAGATTTCATTTTGACAACCCCAACCTCTTAGGTGGATTGAATTATATCGTAGCGATGATCGGCTTATTTGGTTTTGCAGAAGTCATTGAGCATTTATATGTGGGAAGAAAGAAGGTTGAGGCAGAGAATCAACCTCAGGGAAGTGCAATTCGGGAGTTTTACATAGTTCCCCTGGTCTTCCTTCTAAAGGAAAAATGGATTGTGTTGCGATCGTCTTTGACGGGAGTAGTTGTAGGTTTATTGCCAGGGGCAGGAGCAGATATTGGTTCCTGGGTTGCCAGTAGTGTGCAAAAAATGAATGCCAGGGTTAACGACAAAAAGACTGAAGATAAGGCCGTACTGGCTGGGACGAGCAGCAATAATGCGGCAGTTGCAAGTGCCTGGATACCCGCCTTGTCACTGGGTTTGCCAGGAGATACGATTACGGCCATAGTCCTCGGAGTCTTCTTGATGAAGGGGATTACTCCGGGACCACTTTTGTTTGATGAGCAACCTTCATTGTTGTGGTCCCTCTATATTACTTTCATACTGGCCAATATTTTACTCTTACCCGTTTTTGGGTTTTTGACTGCGCGCATTGCGGCTACCTTGATCAAGGTGCCCTTTTCGATCTTATTGACCGCCATCTCTGCGATCTGTATCGTAGGTGCCTATGCGATCAACAATAGTCTTTTTGATGTCTGGGTCATGGCAGGAATGGGAGTGGTCGCCTTCGTGATGAGAAGGGGTGGATTTCCCCTGGCCCAGGTGGTGTTGGGCATGGTGCTGGGGCCCATCCTCGAACAAAACTTTATGGTCAGTGCTATCAAATCGAGGTGGGATATGATGAGCTTTTTTGAAAGACCGGTTGCGTTATTGTTGATGGTATTGACATTGGTCATTGTGGCGGTAGGAGTACGGGTGAAGGGGAGATTGGGGTAGGGGGGTGGTGATCTGACTCGTCCTAGAATAAGTTTACAGTTAGAAATTAAAATCCTGACATAGGTTTACATTTGAATTTATGTCCTGAAATAGGTTTACATTTAAATTGAAGATCGAAGCGGAAGCGAGCTCTGCCGGGGAGCAACTCTTCAGGACTGATGTAGCTGACTTTGAAAAAGAATATGCGCCAAAACCGGACTAGTCCGTATAATTCCGCCCAGGGTTTTATGCTTCGCAGTCACCCTGGGCTACAGATATTTCGCCCCTATGGGGCTCTTTGATAGGTTTGAAATGACAGAGGTGCTTAGGTGCGACATCATCACCCAACTTTTAGGCTGGGTGATGAATTCATATCGCGGCAATGGATGGATTGTTTACCTTGAGCCGAACGCTGAGCTGCTTGTCCTGAGCGTAGTCGAAGGGTGCCACAATTCTTGACTACAAGAATATGTGCCAAAACCGGACTAGTCGGTATAATTCCGCCCAGGGTTTTATGCTTCGCACTCACCCCGGGCTACAGATATTTCGCCCCTACGGGGCTTGTGCTCACTATTTTCAGAGCTTAAGTTCGACTTTGGACGATTTGCCATCGACCGCTTTTCCTGAAAAATGTTTAGGCAAGGATGTCTACACCCGGGTGGGCGCATCACTTGACTTAAAGTCAGGTGATGACTTGAGCATGGGTATGTTGTATATATGTTTATCTACTCCTTATTTCCGTCCATCGTCCATTTTAATGAGCATGTCTACTAACACATAAGCACTTAAGGACCTAAGCACACTTCATGCAACACCCCCGCCAACTCCCTCTGAATATCTTCATACGCTACAAGAATTTTCTTCGACATACGAGGCATGCTGATGAATCCATGGATCATGCCTGCATGCTCTTTAAAGACTACCTCATTACCCGCATCTTTTAACCTTTCTGCGTATTTGCGACCTTCATCTTTCAACGGATCGAATTCTGCAGTGAATATAAAGGCAGGTGGCAGATCAGACAGATCCTCTGCAAGCAAGGGCGATAGATAGGGTGAATCCAGGTCAGCGTCCGATGACTTATAATGATCGACAAACCATTCCATCATTTTCTTGGTCAAATAATACCCGTTACCCAATGCATCAATAGATTTAGAACTGAGGTGTCCATCTGTACATGGATAAATCAATACCTGGTACTTGATCCTGGGCCCTCCTAAGTCTCGTGACATCATGCATACGACGGCCGAGAGATTGCCCCCCGCACTATCACCCATTACCACCAATCGGCCCGGGTCCCCGCCGAATGAACGGGCATTTTCTCCAACCCACACCGTAGCATCATAACAATCATGTACCGGAATCGGAAACTTGTACTCTGGTGCCAACCGATAACCCACAGAGACAATAATGGCCTTGTTGTCCCGGCAGATCCGTCTGCACACCTTGTCGTGGCTGTCAATACTTCGCATCACAAATCCTCCGCCATGGAAATACATAATAACGGGAAGATTAGTTTCATTATCCGGATGATAAATCCTTACCGGTATTTCAACATCACGTCCGGGTATCATTCTGTCTTCTACTTGGTGTAATGGGATCGCCCCATAATCCAGAAAACGCCCTGCCTTATCCATTGTCGCTTGGGCTTCCCTGCGTACAGCCGATGGATTGAGCTCTTGAAGTTCAGGGCCTTTCTTTCTCTTAAGAAGCCAGAGAAGGATTTTGATCTTGATAGGCATGCTCATTAATCAAAGGTGTTCTTTTTTCATTTTTTGACTGCCCAAAAAACGAAATAATAAAGGCCGCTTTATAGCCTTTCTTCAAATTATGATTGTATAGCAATCCAGCTTACAGACGTAGCTTATTTTATTCAATTGTTATCTTTTTTAGAAAAAGGTAACCCAAACCTGCCCGCCGCAGCACAGTCCATCATGCACGGCAGACGGGAATCGTTCGCCTGAATGCGCTGTTAATATGAAGGTTTTGTTGTGAAGATATTCAGGAGATTGACATTGATCCCTCTGAGAACTAAACTCCGAGTCTCTTGACACTTCATATTAAGCTTGTGCCAGCATGGCCGCCCCTCTCATGCTAACAGTCTACGCTTCTTTTGACACTATTTGAATTACGTTGTACGCAAAATTAATATATGATCAATTGTTGAGGCTTTGTGATATAGATAAATAGTTGAGTAGTCGTAGGCTAAAGAAGCGCTTGCAAAGCGGAATTGGTGGGTCGTGGGATGGCGCCTTGTGGGTGTTGGATTCATTCCGCGAGCCTTTTGGTTACTTTTTAGCGATTGGAAAAGTAACATAAAATGATTTGTACGGTCATTCAAAAAAGATCCCTAATTCATTTTTTGAACGGGTATATGTTTTACTGCCTTTCATAATTCGCAGCCCGAACCGGAAGTCGGACCGCGAAACCAAGCTTCTATTATAAATGTCTGTAAAGTTTCGTGTTTTTTAACTATCGAACCAGTGCGAATAATCTGGAAGTCGGAACTACGAGCCACGCTTCTTATGTAGTTAGTAATAATGAAAACCAATCAGATTTACTCTCCAGTAAGAGGCCAGTAAGAGTGCCAATCCAAGCAGATTGAACGCGGTCCACATCAGATCCTTCCGCTTGAAGGATTTCCATCGTGTCCAAAGTTCTACGGGATAAAAAATAGCGACAAACGCACCTAATGTAGTCATCCAGATACCGGCCTTATAGATCAGTGGTGTAGAAAAGGTCAATGAAATATCCAGTGCGTATCCGAGCAGGAGAATGCCAAACCCGGCAACGAGCAGGAAAAAACTCAGGGTCAGCAATGACTTCCATCTTATCATCCGGCCAAACTTGAATTTGAACACGAGCGGGCGAATGATCACACCTATAGTTAAAAGAACAAGTGAAAGGGCCAGCGCTATGCGTAAAGCCATGGCAGATTGCCACCAATTGATTTTCTCAAATGTCCAGTACAATCTTTCAGACATATATTTCACACGACCATCGTGGCCGGAGGTAAAACCGATTTTTCGTTTGCCATCGATAGCTTTATACGTGTCATGATCGACAGGTTCGAAGAGTTGGTTTCCGTAGGACAAGACGCCGTCTCCCACGTGTTTAACGACAGGTTCGTTTATACCGAATAACATCTGCCCTCGTTCAAAGGTGGATTTAGTTACCGTGGCCAATTGATATTGGCCTGAATATTTTTCAGCTTGTCTGATCGCTACATCTAATGGCACCTTAGCACTAGTGTGTAATTCCTGCTCTTCGATAATTGTACCCAGTATGGCATAGATCACACGGAAGGCGTAAGCGGCATTTTCTTCACCACCACTTTGTGACATAAAGATGCCCAGGTCTAATTCCGGGAAAAAGATATAATAAGACCCGAATCCATCGATTCCCCCTCCGTGATTATATCCGTATACACCTTTGTATTCTTCAATCATCATTCCATATCCCATACTTTCAAAATCAACCGGAGGCGCGAATTGTCGGGACGTCATTAACTCAAATGACGCTTTGCTTATAATGGACTTGCCATTGACCTGTGCACTATCCAACATAACTGCCATGAATTTGGCCATATCAATTCCTGTTGTATTCAAAGTCGATGCCGCCGGATTCACGAGGTATCTTCTGTCTCTTTTTTTAAACTCCCCATCCCAATAATAGGGCTGTACGGGATTGTCGATAGGATTCTGTTCTGAATGCTGGTAAAGAGTAGAATGACTCATACCCATAGGATGGAGGATGAAACGCTCAACGTAGTCTTCATACCGAATCCCTGACATCTTTTCAATGAGTAAACCCAGGATACCATATCCCTTGTTAGAGTAAAAGAAGATCTCTCCTGGTTTAAAAATCTGGTTACTTATTGAGGTTTTTACGAATAGATCAAGACTTCTTGCCTCTTTTGCAGCTTGACTTGCCCGAAATGCCGAATGCTCCATTCCTGTAGTATGTGTCAACAGATCATGAATTGTAAATGAGTAAGGTGCATCCCAGGGGTATTCTTCTTCGTCTAGATAAGTTCTGACATCTGCATGTAGCTCCAACTTACCCTGCTCTACGAGTTGCATGATAGCGAGTGCTGTGAACGTCTTGGTAATAGATGCAACCCTGAATTGTGACCTGAGGGTATCTACTTTTTTGTTTGCCTCAATATTTTCATATCCAATCCCGGAGGTATAAAAAGGTTTTCCATCCTTGACGACAGATATGATAGCGCCCGGAATGTTGTGATCCTTTTTGAAGGTATCAATATTGGTCTCAATGATCTTTATAAATGTCAGGCTGTCTATCGTCTCTATCTGGCCAACAGTAAGTAACGATGGTAATAGAAACAGGAGCGTTAAGGAGTATTTCATTATTCAGTTTTTTAAGTAATCAAAGGAGGTAATCAGCTTTCAAAATTTTGAGTCATGGTATGTCCGTTCATCGTCACCCGGATATTATAGATACCGTGAGGGTTGCGTTTTCTTTTCCATTTGAAGTTGTTCCACCCTTTGCGCAATTCACTATTGACGATGGTCGCTACTTGTTCTCCCTTTTTATTGCTGATCACAATGTGAACGTGTGCCGTTGGGGCAGGCACGAGGACGCCAAATTTCAATCCCCAATTCTTGTCTTCGAGCCACATCATAGATCCTTCCGGCAAATTTCCCCGGGGCTCCTGGATACTACGGACCTCATTGTTATTCCAAAATCGACTTCTAAAACGATCTAAAAATGACCATGCTTTGTCATGCTTTCCGGACAGATCATGAACAGAGTTTCTCAGAGTGTCGTAAAAAGTAATGCCTTCTTTGTATAAGGTGAAAATGAGCGTATTATTTCCGTCCTGGTCCTTGATGATGGTTGCCGGAGAGGCGTACTCCGGTGAATTTTTCATGTTCTTTTTATTGGTTGCATAGAGCCAGTCTATATACAGATCATCCTGGGCGGTAAAGTGATCTATATAAGGATGTGATCGATTCACTTCCAAAGTGGCATCCAATTGAACCTGGTAATCCCCGACATATACGTCGTTGCGATTTTGGGCTCCCGCTATAATGCTTGACAGTAAACTGAGCAGGACAGTCATAATAATTTTAATCATGGTATTTTTTATTTGTGAGTTGTTTAATGACTTAAATATGGAGCAGGAAGACAATACCTTTTTCAAGGTGCGGACGGAAGTCATGTTACGGAGGTCACTTGGTGGCTTTCTATGGATAAATGAGTTTTGAATGTATTAGCATTCCGTTCGGCATATACTATTGAACATTTGTCAGTCGCAATCGCACTTTTGTCATGAGATGGGCAATGGTGTACGTTTCCTGTGTAACTTACTTTTGATTTGGCAACACATCATTCAAATATTTCCGGATTATCAAGATTACCCTCTTTCAAATGGCAATTACATCTAATCTATTGGTTGGTGATCCTTATCTCCTGGCCTCTGATTTCCTTTATCGTTGAAGGTGAGTTGTGGGAACCAATAGTCAATAAATTGGGCTATTTACCTTCCCAGATCTTAATTACTTATGTCTTCTTGTATTTCCTGTTGCCCCTGCTTTATAAGAGGCAATATGCGCGCTTTGCAATTATGGGTATCATAGCACTCTATGTCTCTACCGTACTGGCTCGGGCGTTGAAGATTTATTTCTATGAGCCGTTGATTGGACATGATTCGCCACAGGAGAGTATCAGGGAAATACTTATTCAAAGAGATCCACTATTGGTCCAATATTTCATTTGGGTGTTAATGGTACCGGTCTTCACCATTATTCTCGTATTGGTCTATCAGCATTTTCAACAGCAGAGACAATTAGCGGCATTGGAAGCACGAAGGATGCAATCAGAACTAGGTTTCCTGCAAGGACAGTTGCACCCTCACTTTTTATTCAACACCATCAATAACCTGTACACTCTTTCCATCCAGGGCTCTGAGAAAACTTCAGATGTTGCAAAACGATTGAGAAATATCCTTGCCTTTATGTTCGAAAAAAGAGATGCACTACTCATCCCTCTTAAAGAAGAACTCGATCTTGTTTATAATTATGTCGCATTGGAAAAATTGAGGTATGGTGATCGCTTGGATTTTCAAATGGAAGTTGATACTTCACCAGAAAAGTATGTTGTCATTCCTTTTATTTTTTTGTCTTTAGTGGAAAATGCCTTTAAGCATGGGGCCAGCAAGGATTTAGGTCACCCATATATCCATATCAACCTGGGTGGAAAAAACGGATCGTTGAAGTTTATTATCGAGAATTCCAAGTCTGAGTCTCAGGGAAAAGATACAACAGGCTATACACAAGGAATCGGACTGGAAAACATCAGGCGACAATTAGAGTTACTGTATCCGGATGCTCACCGCTATGATATAGTCAATGATCAAGACAAATATCGTGTAGAAGTTGAAATCGACAAGGTATTGTCACCCGTTGATATCTCGAAAGCTCATTCTAATCTTTATTTCTGATATGAGCCTTTTCACTCAATATATGAATGTAATTTTCAATCACAGGCTGGCACGTCATATGATATATTGGATCGGTGTCTTTGTGTATTTCTGTTTGTACGGTCTTGGCCATAGCCAACCCCTGCTTGTTTCATTTTTTGTGATCATGGTGGACTTTCCATTTCAAATCCTGGCTACTTATGCTTTTCTATATTTTCAATTACCACTGCTCTTTAAAAGAAAATATCTTGAGTTTTCAATTTCACTTCTTGCGTTAGGATATCTCTTTTACCTGGGCGTTCATTTTAATCATGACTTTGGAATCGGTACAAATTTGATCAGTTGGCACAAACCTCATACAGTGAGCGAAATTTTGACTAGTGGAGAATTCCTGTTCAGACAAACGGTAGACATCTATATTGTTGTTTTCACCACTGCGATAATCAAGTTTGTAAAGGATCACTGGGCGTCACAAGGAAGGATCGAACAATTGCAGGCTGAAGTTGCCAGGGTTGAGTATAACTCAGTTGTAGCCGGGGTTGACTCAGCTTTAGTCCTGGACACGCTGGACAAAATTATTAGCAGCAATGATCATAACAATCGTCATACCTCGGAGATGATTGCCGCATTGTCTCATGTCCTTGATGGAGTCTTATATAAGACGAGATCGTCTACTATTAAAATAGAAGAAGAAATCGATCAACTCGAAAGTTACCTTCAGTTGGTTTCACAAGTATATCCCGATATTCAAATGCGAAATTATGAACGCGAAGTTACCGATATTGGTAGGTTGGCACCTGTCTTAAGTCTGCATAAAGTCATGTCCTTCCTCTATGCTGAGATTAAAAAACAAGTCCGGAAAGCAACACTTGATATTTTATTATTCGAAAGGGATGAATGTCTCTATTTTCAAATTACTGTATCGGAATTTGGTGATCGCACTTTGGACCTCCGAGGTCTCGAAGAGCTGTTCAAAACACACTTTGAGGATGACGTGAAGCATCATATATTGGAGGAAAAAGATCAGATAGTGATTAAAATAATGATGGAATAATGCACATACCATTCAAATGCCTGATTGTAGATGATGAACCCCTGGCAGTTCAACTGATAGCATCTCATGTTGCTCAAATCAATACACTTGAGGTTACTGCCACTGCGCACAACCCGGTTGAAGCGCTCAGGATATTAAAAGAACAGGATTTGGATTTGGTCTTCCTGGATATACAGATGCCTGTACTTTCGGGTATTGAACTAATCCGGTCAATGCAACATCCACCTGCGGTGATATTTACTACGGCTTACAGAGACTATGCGGTAGAAAGTTATGAGCTGCATGCAGTTGACTACCTTTTGAAGCCCATTACATTTAGCAGGTTTGTCAAGGCAGTTGATAAATTTTTGAATTTGAAAAAGGGTAATAGAAGTTCACTGGCCGATACTCCTTCTATCATTGGCGATACAAAAGAAAGCATCTATGTAAATGTGAATAAGAAGTTTGTCAAAGTAAAATTTGATGAGATCCTTTATATAGAAAGTGTAAAGGATTACATCCATATTCACACGATTTCAGGGAAAGTAATCACGAAGGAGAAGATCAGTGAATTTGAAGGAATGTTGCCTTCTGATTTCATGCGTGTCCATCGTTCCTTTATAGTCAACACAATCAGGGTGTCCGCTTTTACTGCTCAGGACATAGAAATAGAAGATAAGGAGGTCCCTATTGGTAAAAGTTATAAAGAATCCGTATTAGCACGATTACGATGAATGATATGGTAGTACGAAGTATACCGTCATATCCAATGCTATATGTCGTTTTACTAAAAATATGTCTTAACTGCAAATTCGAACTGATCTATGAATATTTGTTTGAATGAATATATGTTATTCTGTTCGTAGAAGATTAACATTGCTTTTTTGTACTCTATTGAATCTATTGTTCTAAATGAAATCGGGCTGAGTACAGGACAAAAAAAATAAATGCCATGCGTAAGTAGTTGGTTATGTTGAACTTACAACCAATATTACGATGGCATTCAAGGAGAAAGTTAAAG